>JADKIZ010000009.1 GCA_016722445.1 Flavobacteriales bacterium
GCCATTTATGATCAATTTCATGGTAAAATGAAACCGACGCTTTGATGGCGCAATTGAAAGCAGATGGCGTTCAATTGGTGGGAGAAATCGGGCATTACGATTATGGCAACTTTGGATGGATCATGGATCCTGAAGGCAATAAAATAGAATTGTGGGAACCTGTAGAAGGAGTGTTGGAGGCCTATGAAGAATCCACAGCCAATCAATAAGATATTCGGAATTATCCTGTTCACGATGTTTTATTTCATCGCGACACTTCGTGCCCAATACGAAGACAATCCTTTGAAAAACCATAGATGGTTCAGTATTTCATCCGGAGTAAACAGCATGGATTATCTTTCTTGGCAGGGAATGGGAACTTATTCCATGCGGGGAGAAAGTGTATTGACACAATTCCGACTTGCATATTCTCAGGAATTGGTGAAAGCAGATGGTGATTCTTGCACCGAGCGCCACAATCGACTTGCAGAAGCAGGAGTGATGTGGGGCGACGGATGGTCGGGAAATAAATTCTATGTAACAGGCTCAGCAGGATTTGGGCTGAATGTTCGCATGTTTTGTCGACACAATTTATACGAGAACAAATACCTCACTGTGGTCACATTGGGGATTCCCTTTCAGACAGAAATTGGCGTGATGTTGACGAATCGATTTGGCATCAATCTCATCGGGACGGCTAATTGGAATTTCCGGGCCCCCTATTTTGGAGGGTCAATTGGCGCTTTCTGGAGATTGAAAAAAAAGAAATGACATGAATTTATTCTATCATCCGGAGGTACATATCGGCACCAGTATCGAATTCGATTCCAGCGAATCCATGCATATCAGCAAGGTATTGCGCAAGCAAAGCGGCGATGTGTTGGACATTACCGATGGCTGTGGACATCATGCCAAAGCGACAATTTTGGTGGGTAAAAAAAGTGTGTCGGCGATGATCGATTCCTGTGCATCCATCGCAAAAAGATCAGAATATCTGGAGTTGTGTATTGCGCCAACCAAAAACAATGAGCGCACAGAGTGGTTTGTAGAAAAGGCGGTAGAAATCGGCATTGAAAAAATCACACTGATTCACTGCAAACATTCCGAGCGACCGCATCTGAAAACAGAGAGGCTTCGTAAAGTGGCCATTTCTGCTATGAAACAAAGTCTGAAATTCCACCTGCCGGAGATCAGTGAAATCATACCATTTGCAGATTGGATCAAAGGCGAATTGCCAGAGTCAAGATACATTGCACATTGTCAGCAATCCGAAAAATCTTTGTTGCGTGATGCACTTGCAGGTCATAAAAAAGTTTGCATAGCCATTGGACCGGAAGGCGATTTCAGCACGGAAGAAATTCAACTTGCATTGCAACACCAATTCATTCCTGTAAGTTTAGGACATTCGCGTTTACGCACAGAAACTGCAGCATTGGCGGCAGTTCATACTTTTGAACTCATACATCAGTAAAGAGATTGATATGTTTAAACTCATCCGACTCATCTTCAAAATAGCATTTGCGATTTTTATTGCATTGCTTGTTTTAGCTTTCTTCACCAATCCGGATATGGAAGAATTCAAGAAGGAAGCACGAGAACAATTGAACAGCAAAGTGAACGAGCAGACCAACAATCCAGCGCTTAGCTACATCGCTGAGATGGGTTTGGAATTTACAGATCAGATCTTGGAAAAAATGACCACCCGAAAAAACTACTATATCTGTTCCGTTTACTCCATTTCGCTTCCGGATGGCGATTATAAGTTTTTAGGTGCATTTCACACATTTGTTCCACTACAGGAAAAAAATCCGCTGGACATTTTAGGCCAGGGAAAAAGAACAGCCATGATAAAAAGTAGGGTCTTATTTTTAGTGATGGCGCTTATGCTGTCACATGCATTGCATTCACAGGCTTATCAAATCATTCCTGAACCCGCGGACATGACTATAGGACATGGACTTTTTGAGTTCAATGAGAAGACTGTTTTTATCACAGACGACAATTGTAAAAAAGAAGCTCAGTTTTTCGTGGATTGGTTCAACCATGCCACTGGACTTCAAGTTAAACTTCTTGGGGAAGATCAAAGACCAACAGAAAATTTTGTGCTATTCCGTGCATCACGCGAGTTCGATTCACAACAGAAATTATTGATGCCAAAAATGCCGGGTGATCTGAACAAAGTCCCTCCCTTGGACAATCATGAAGATTACACCATGCAAGTAGATGCGCGTGGAATCATCATTTCTTCGCCTTACAACACCGGTGTTTTTTACGCATGTCAGACCTTGCGACAAATGTTGCCAGCATCGGCAGAAAAAGGCTTGTTGCGATTGCCGATACAACTGACAGCGGTAACCATCAGAGACAAACCTGCATTTAAACATCGGGGGATGCTCCTCGATTGTTGCAGGCATTTTATGACTGCAGAATTTGTCAAACGGTACATTGATTTACTTGCCTTGTACAAAATGAATGTGCTCCATTGGCACCTCACAGAAGATCAAGGTTGGCGGATTCAGATTGATGCTTATCCAGAACTCACCAAGGTTGGAGCATGGCGCAAAGAAGCAGATGGATCGACCTATGGCGGATTTTATACCAAAGCAGAAATCCGCGACATTGTAGCATATGCGACCTCCAGAAACGTCACCATCATTCCGGAGATAGAATTGCCCGGACATAGTGTGGCAGCTATTGCGGCATATCCATGGCTCAGTTGTACCCAACAAAAGATAGAAGTAGAAAACGAATGGGGTGTATTCAAGGACATCTATTGCGCGGGCAATGACAGCACATTCATTTTTCTTGAAACTGTTTTAAGCGAAGTCTGCGAATTATTCCCATCAAAATACATTCACATTGGAGGAGATGAAGCGCCAAAGTTCCGTTGGGAACAATGTGCGAAATGTCAGAAGCGCATTCATGATCATGCTCTGAAGAATGAAGCAGAACTACAAACTTGGTTCATAGAACGCATAGCATCATTTCTCAAAACCAAAGAGAAAGAAATCATTGGTTGGGATGAAATACTCGAAGGAGGAATTCCAGCCGGAGCCGCGATACAAAGTTGGCGAGGAATGGAAGGTGGAGAAAAAGCGGCTAAAGCAGAGCACGATGTAGTGATGTCACCGACCAGTCATTGCTACTTCGACTACGGACTAGAATCCACTGACCTCCGTGAGGTATATACCTTCGATCCAATTCCAGATGGACTGAACAATCTTGAGAGACAGCGTATCCTCGGCGCAGAATGCAATATGTGGTCGGAACATGCGCCACAGCAATTGGTGGACAGCAAAATGTTTCCGAGAATTCTTGCGATGAGTGAAGTTTTGTGGAAGTACCCAGAGCAAAGAAATTACGATGCCTTTTTTGCACGTGTTCTGACACATTATGAGAGGCTCGATCATCTAGGTGTTACCGCAGGATTTCCTTCTGTGCCGGCTCGTGTGACAACCGAAATGAAATTGAATGGCGAAATGACCATCGTACCACAATCTTCATTTCATGGCGTTCAACTCACTATCGAAGGATACGGTAAGGACGGACAGGTCAAAAAATTTGGAGCAGACCAAGTGATACTACGAGAGATTCCATGCGGTTTGAATTCAAAGCAACCTTTAGAAACAAACCTTATGACAAACCAATTACGCGCATAGTCGATCCACATTTTGGTGCGATGAAAAAAATCACTCTAGGTTATGAGCCATCACCCTATTACACTGGAGGTGGACAGCAGGCCTTGGCTGATGGCAATCTTGGTACAGTCGATTTTCGTGACGGGTACTGGCAAGCTGTTCAAGGAAAAGACATGGAGGTCATGATTGATCTGGGAGAAACGAAAGACATCACCCAGGTGACGAGTCATTTTTACCATTATGCGAATGCCTGGATATTCCGCCCATCGCATGTTGTTTTTTATAGCAGTCAGGATGGATTGAAATGGAGTGAACTGAAAGACATCGCTTCGACGACTCCAGAAAACACTGCAGGAGAGAGTATCATACCGTTTTCATGTTCACCACAAAAAACCAAAGGGCGATACGTTAAAATGGTCGCATACAACAATGGTAAATGCCCCGACTGGCATGATGCGCCGGGCGAGCCTTCGTGGTTGTTTTGTGATGAGCTGATCGTGAAATAGATCAGAGGTGCATGAATTCCTTTTTGGCGAGCAATTGCTCTTTGGATTCGCGGTGATCGGGATCATCGACGCAACAATCTACCGGACAAACCGCCGCACACTGAGGTTCATCGTGAAAACCGACACATTCGGTGCATTTGTCGGGAACGATGTAGTAAACATCCATACTAACCGGCTCCTGATTGGCATCGGCATCGACTTCACCTGTTTGATTCAATGGTGTAAAGATTCCCTTCAACCCCGTTCCGTCAACATATTTCCACTCCGCTCCACCTTCGTAGATCGCGTGGTTCGGGCATTCCGGTTCGCATGCTCCGCAGTTAATACACTCATCTGTGATGATAATGGCCATTGTCTGAACTCCTATCTAATTTTGCTGTGCAAAAGTAAATCAGAGTATGAAAGTTTCTTACCATCAGAAATCAGGGGCGTTTGTGATACTTGGCACAGTGATGACTTCACTCGGCCGTAACGAAGCTTGGCCTGGCTATTCATCTGGGCTTTCAGAGTCTGAATACGAGGAATTACAGCACATTGTGGAGATCAACCACCATTACAATGGATGGTTTACAGCGGATTTTATTCGCAAGGCAATGCTTGAATGGGGAGTGCTTTTACAGGCAGATTCCCTGAAGAAATGGCTTTCAGATTATCAGATTCCGGAATATTCCGAGAACCCAAAAAATGTGGGAGTGATCTGTGCCGGGAATATTCCCATGGTCGGATTTCATGATATTTTGAGTGTAATCATGAGTGGACACATTGCACTCATCAAATTATCATCTGACGACAACAAACTGATTCCTGCGCTGCTTCATGCATTGGTAACCATCGAGCCACAGATGGCAGAAACATTTTCATTTGTAGAGCAAAGGTTGAGCGGACATCAAGCTGCAATAGCCACGGGAAGCACCAATACATCGCGGTATTTCAGGTATTATTTTGGGCATATGCCGCATATCATCCGCAAAGGAAGAACCAGTGTCGCCATCCTGGACGGAACAGAAACGACAGAGGAATTGTTGGCACTTGGGCACGACATCTTCGACTATTTCGGTTTAGGATGCCGGAATATTTCCAAAATTTATCTACCTAAGGGATACGAACTCGATATATTCTTCAAAGCGATTTACGATTTTCATCCGATTGTCAACCATAACAAATACGCCAATAACTATGATTACAACAAAGCGGTATGGCTACTCAATCAGGAAAATCTCCTTGACAATGGTTTTATTCTGTTAAAAGAAGAAAGCTCCCTCGCCTCGCCCACAGCAAGTCTATACTTCGAGTACTATGAGGATGAAAAAGTTCTTCGAGATCAATTGGCAAGTCAATCGGAATCCATTCAGTGTATTGTGGGAAAAAAGGACATTCCATTTGGCACGTCCCAGTCTCCATCATTGTCGGAATATGCTGATGGCGTGGATACCATGGCGTTTTTAACCCAACTGTAAGGCCTCATTAACAGGCTTCACCGGCAACAATTCCACAAAATTTACAACCAATGGTGTAATAGTCCATGGTGAATTGAGCTGGTGAGAATACATTTGCGTTCCTGCAAATTTTCTATGAAATACTATTACATCGGACTTCTATCTATCGTTTTGTTTCTGTCGGCTTGTTCTTCAGAAGTTGAATTGAATGCGCCATATAAAAGCACGACCATCGTATTTGGATTGCTCAATCCGGATGTCAACAACGATGGTCAGACGACTATTCTGGACACACAATGGGTCAAAATCAACAAGACATTTCTTGGAGATGGCGACAACACTTCCTACGCAGCAATTCGCGACAGTTCAGAATATGATGAAGAAGACATTGAGATCATGGTGGTGCAACAGATGGATGAGGACGATGTCGTGCATGAGTATCAGCTTCATTCCGTGGAAGTGAGCAACAAGAGCATTGAAGGAATTTTTTACGGTCCAGCACAGACAGTTTACTACTTCATTCCTGACAATGGAATGAGTCAGGATTATGATTATCAGATTTACGTCAAATTCACGGATGGGCATGAAGTCACCGGAAGAACCAATCTGATCGACAATGAATTTCAGTGGTTGGTGCCACAAACCGGATTTCCTTTGGTACTGGCCAATATTGCCGGATCCAATTCAGTGAGTTATGTTGATCCGGTTTCATATAAATGGTATTCACCGGAAAATGCAGCATTCTATAGCGGAACATTGCGCCTTTATTACACCGAAGAAGTTTATGCCAGCAGTGACTGGACAGTGCCGCCTATCAGCTCAACTGACAAATGGATTGATTATGAAGTCGGCGATATTGAGCAAGGAGAAACACAAGCAGGTCAAATCATGACCCTTGGTTTTTACGGAGGATCATTTTTCGATTACTTGGGCAATACCTTGGAAAAAAGCCCGAACATCCGCAGAATCATTGGGCATTATGATAATTCGATCAGCAAAACAATTTGTTTTGAAGCCATCATGACAGTTGCTAATGAGGAGTTGGCCACTTATGTAGAAGTGAACACTCCATCAGGAAGTATTATTGCAGGAAAGACCTGTTTACACCAACATCAACAACGGACTTGGATTGTTTGCATCTCGTGCTATCAGCAGAGTAAAAAACCTCCCACTCATCGCTGTGGACGGTCAATTGGGAATACCGAATGAAGGAAACCTTTATGCACTCGTTGTTGCCGCCAATACTTCTGGTCTCAACTTTTGCGATCCGAATGGCACATCAGATTTTCCCTGCGATTGATCTGTCTTTCTGAAGCGAACAAAGATTGAACATCATTTTATTCTTTGAATCACTATGGACCATAATCCCATAGATCAGAACAAACTTTTTCTATGCGCCCTAAAGTCGCAGGCCATGAGTCTTTGAATTGTGGCGCATAAGTGCATTCAAGCACACAACATAACAGTTGAATACGCAAACATGCAGACGTCACTACTCCAGGAATTCTCTTTCGAAAATTCCCATCCAGCAGCAATTCGTGTATTCTATTATCTCAACAATTGAAGTGAAGTGAACACCTCACCCTCACGCACCACGATTTGATAGATACCCGTATTTAAGTTCGAGATATCCAATGTTTCACCATTGTAAGATGTTACCTGTTTAACAAGTTTGCCAGTGGCATCATAAAAACTCAAAGAAGCCTGTTGGTTCAACCCATTAATTCTACAAACATCAGAAGTAGGATTAGGAAAAATATTCAAGCGTTGATTCGCAGTTTCGCGAATTAAACTTGGATCATTGTAAATATCCGCAGTTTGAACTTGAGTAACGAAACCACCATTGCTTACGACCTTGAGGATGGGCACATTATAGGCGGTACTGATCCATTCGTAGGTAATGCTTTCCGGTCTTGGAAATGAAAAACCAATACCCCCGCCAAATAATTCAGTGTAAACACTATCGGTAGCATTCACAACGGATCTCACGCGAACAACATCGAAGGTCAGATCCCAAATATTGATTGTTCCCCAGCCATCACAAACATAATCACGCTGTTGTTGCAGACCATAAAACCCAACAGAAGGAATATCGAATTGCATTTCCGAAGTGCTTGATCCGTTGGTATTGAAAGTAAGCGGAAGATCGTATATCACATCAGGATCGTTCATGTGAGCGGCGAGTGGCAAACCATTCACAGAAGCACCCATGCCCGTCATGGCATAAACATTACCACTGTTTTTGAAATACTGATAGGCATCTTCAAAAGTGATGGTGGCAACTGCAGCTTGATCCACACCATAAGCGAAGTCAGAATTGTGATCAGGATCGAACGGATTGTTGAACATAAACTGATAAGCGATTGGTGTATCATCGACATCGACACAAGGAATACCTGCGTTGAGGTTTCCAGGTTGCAGAAGATCAAAGCCAACATTCCAAGTAAGGTTAGCGCCAGTCACTTCGGGATCGAATTCGCCCAGAAAGTTGCATTGCGCGAAATGAGTGTATCACCGGCGTTTGGTAAGTGTGCAGATTGAATTGTAATTTGTGCATGAGCAACAATCGAAACAAGTGCGAACAACAAGAAGTAAATTTTTTTCATAAGTAATTTTTCTTAGACAGGTTGAAAATACAGCCTGTAGTGACGGCAGTTTATGGCTGCAAGTTAATAAAATGTCAGCAAAAGAATTTCACCATATTATTTTAATGTAAAGTGAAAACACATACTTTAGCACCGTTATCACACCTGAATGGATGAGCTGTCGCATGCTGTGTGAACCTTGAACAAACCCTTCTATATTCTCCGCCTTATGTTTCTTGATAAATACGACTATGTCATCCTGGATATAATTCAAGCCTTTAAACGCAACAATAAAAACGAGCTTATCAAGCTGAGTCAGTTGGAGACCGCATTCTGGAGCCGCATCGAACATGATGATGCACAAGCAACCCGCAGCGCACAATTGGGCGAGCGCATTGCCAATCTTTACCTTGAAGGTTATATCATGAATAAGAATAACCAAGGTTATAGACTCACCAAAAAAGGAAAAGAAGAATTGTCTTTTCAGGAATTGGAAGTCTGAACTATTCGGGAAATATTTCTTTCAATTTATTGTTATCCTCCCAAACCTCAGAGGAATGAAATTCAACCATGCACTTTTATTCGTGGCGATTGCTGCCATGTTATCGTTTACCATAGGAAATCCATTCCCTTCCATCAATGGAGAAACGCTGGACAACAAGACACGGTCATTACCTGCAGATTGTCTTGGTAAAAAAACAATCATAGGAATGGCTTATAGTGAGAAAGCACAGGAATCGATGCTTACATGGTATGAGCCGGCATTCGAAAAATTTGTGGCCAAGGTTGGCATGTTCGATTATCAGTACGATGTGAATCTTTATTTCATTCCGATGTTTATCGGACTCAAACAATCATTGTACGAATCGACACTCAAAAAACTTCGTGCTGAAAACAGAAAAGATCTCTATCCCTATGTCATTTTTTACAAAGGCGAACTCGAACCTTATGCTTCGACCTTGAACATGAAAGACAAGTCACTTTCCTATCTTTTTGTATTGGATGAAAAAGGAAACATTATTCACAGTGTGACAGGAGAATTTACTGAAAAGAAAATGGAAGCCATTGAGGCTGCCTTAGAAAAATAAAATTACCTCAGACCATCAAAGTGTTTGATATCACGATCCAGTTGATAATCGCCCCGAGGCAAAAACCGGCATACACCTGACCATGTGTATGCGCGTCGAGATAAAGTCTTGAAGACGCTGTGATTCCTGCCATAATCAACGAAAGCGCCGGATAAATCGTATCCAGATTTGGATGTATCACATTCAATGCAAGCAAGGTTCCGAATACACCACCCTGAGCCAACATATGCACAGAAATTTTCCAATACATGTTGATGGTCAGACTCAATGCGAGAGATAGAATCACAGATAGGAAAAAACTGAAAACCGTATCGGGCAAATACGACACTTTCCAACGGAGCATCGCATAAGAAAGCACATAATAAAAAATAACGAGGAGATATGGTCCAAATCTTTCCTTTCTGTTGCGCAATTCAATGCTGCTTAGCATACCATATTTGATCATGATGAGCATGCTCACCGCAGGCGCGATGATGTTGATTCCCAAAAGCAGAAATACAAAATAGTCTGCTTCTGTTGGTGCGATGTAGTAAGGATCGATGGCCCTCACAGAAAGGTAAATGATCAATGGCATCCAGAGTGGATGAAAAATGATCGAAAGAATCTGTGCGAGTCTATACATACCGGGCGTAAAATAAGTCAGTAACTGTACAGTTTACAATTCCTTTCTTAAACGTGCCACTGGTATACCCAATTGTTCCCTGTATTTGGCAACAGTTCTCCTTGCGATGTTGTAACACTTTTCATTGAGAATATTCATGAGTTTCTCGTCTGTGAGGGGTTTCCTTTTGGCTTCGGCACCAATGGCATCGCGCAATATTTGTTTCACTTCACGGGAAGAAACCTCTTCACCTTCATCAGTGCTCAGGCTTTCACTGAAAAAATACTTCAGGAGATACGTAGTATATGGAGTCTGAATGTACTTGCTGTTGGCCACACGGCTGATGGTAGAAATATCCATATTCACCCGATCTGCGATGTCCTTCAGGATCATGGGCTTCAACTTGGTTTCGTCACCTGTCAGGAAAAACTCCTTTTGATAATCCACGATGGCCTGCATACAAAACAAGAGGGTATCATTGCGTTGTCTGATGGCATCGATGAACCACTTGGCTCCATCGATTTTTTGTTTGACGAACATCATGGCCTCTTTCTCTTTCTGATCTTTACCTTTCGATTTGGCATAATGTTCCATCATGTCCTTGTATTCGCGACTGATGCGTAACTCAGGAGCATTTCGGCTATTCAACGTGAGTTTCAGTTCGTCGTTTTCGACAATTAGCAAAAAGTCCGGAACAATATGTTGAATGGTTCTGGAAGACTCCATCATACTATTTCCCGGTTTGGGATTGAGATGGAGAATAAAATCAATGGCTGGTTTTAATTCTTCTTCAGTGATATCGAAACGTTTGGCAATTTTTTCGTAGTGTTTTTTGGTGAATTCATCAAAATACTTTTTGATGATTTGATCTGCCATTACCGTTGTGGCATCTCTTTCTTCTGTTCTGCGAATTTGAATGAGCAAACATTCGCGAAGATCACGGGCACCAATACCCGGAGGATCAAGTTCCTGTATCACTTTAAGGATCTCTTCCAATTCTTCAGCAGAGGTGGAAATATTCATAGAAAAAGCGAGGTCATTCGCGATAGCCGATAATTCGCGTCTCAAATAACCGCTTTCATCTAAGTTACCGATAAGATATTCTGCGAGAATTTGTTCTTGTTCTTCCAATTCGGTCATGGACAGTTGAGCGTAGAGCAGGTCTTGAAACGTGCGGCCAGCGCCAATTGGCGTATCGCGATCCTCATCATCCGAGCTGTGATTATTCACTTTGAGCTTATAATCCGGCGTATCATCGTCGTCGAAATACTCGCTTAAATCGACATCATCGTTTTCGTTCTCCGTTTCGGTTTCCTCATTCTGATCATTGTTATCCTGATCCTCATCTTTTTCCTGTTCATCCATGCCTTCTTCCAACGCAGGATTCACCTCCATTTCTTCTTTAATACGCTGGTCAAGTTCCATTGTCGGAATTTGCAGCATCTTCATCAATTGAATCTGCTGAGGTGACAGTTTTACCTGGAGCTTTTGTTGTAGGGATTGCTTTAACATAACGCCTCAAACCTACACCAAAACGAGCAAACCCTAAAGTGATCTTATTATGATTCTTCAACCCGTTGAGGCGTCAAAACCGGATAACCCCGTAATGACACCACCGATTGTATGATCCGGGTTAATCTTGACTTAAAATTCTCTTGTAAACCCTTGTATTGTTTAGTTTTGGTTCGTTCAATCGGTAAATGAGTTACACTTTCGAAAATCCAATTGAATGTGGATTAAACGACATTCAACCATTGCCTACAATGCACCTTGTAACCTAACCAAACTCTCTAACAACCATTTTTGACAAAGTGAGAACCACGACATGAGAAATTTTATACGCAGAATCATTTATAATCAGCTCGCGGGCAAGAATCACACGCCTGAGGATGAACATCACATCACTCCTTTCAGGTTTGCGAAAGCTTTCAGAGAATTCAAATTGAATATTCTGCTCCAAGTAAAAAGCGCGATCATGATCATACTTGGAATCAGTTCGGCGGCATTCGGCTTAGAGAGTTTTCTCATACCCAATGACTTCATCGATGGAGGCGCTACCGGTATTGCCATGTTGATTACTGAGGCCACATCCATACCGTTTCCAGTTTGGCTTACATTGATCAACACTCCTTTTATCTATTTGGCCTATCGCATCGTTGGTCCCATGTTCGCGTTCAAAACAGCCACTGCCATTTTAACGCTGGCGATTGTTCTTGCAACCGTTCCTTTTGGTGAAGTGACACACGATAAATTACTTGTCGCAGTGTTCGGAGGATTTTTTCTCGGTGCAGGAATTGGACTTGCCGTTCGGGGTGGTTCAGTATTAGATGGCACTGAAGTACTCGCTTTATTTTTAAGCAGGAGAATGGGCGCTACACTTGGCGACATCATCATGATGGTGAATATTCTTGTTTTTTCCATTGCAGCCCTCATGCTTTCAGTGGAATCAGCATTGTATAGTATGATCACTTATCTCGCTGCTTACAAAACCGTTGACTTCGTGATTGAAGGTATCGAAGAGTATATTGGGGTGACCATCATTTCGCCGCATTTCGAAGATATGCGACAGATGATCATCGATAAGTTAGGACGTGGAGTGACAGTTTATGTTGGAAAAAGAGGATTCGGAAAACAAGGAGAAACGATTGACGTGGAGATCATTTATTCGGTGATCACCCGACTTGAGATCAGCCGTTTAAAAGCAGAAATAGAAAAAATTGATCCCAACGCCTTTGTGGTTATGTCATCCGTGAAAGAGACCAAAGGAGGTATGATCAAGAAAAGACCACTTCACTAATGTCTGAAACTACATTCAAAGATTTGTTTTCGGAGAACACCGAAAACTACAAGGCATTTCGGCCGCAATACCCTGAGGAGCTATTCAAATGGTTGGGTGAAAACTGCAGCAACACAGAATTAGCATGGGATTGTGGAACTGGTAACGGTCAGGCTGCCGGGCAGTTGGCCAAATATTTCAAAACAGTCATAGCCACAGATCCAAGTAGCGAACAATTGAAACAGGCCACGATCCGACCGAATATTTCATACAGATGTGAAACAGCAGAGCATTCATCTCTTGAAGATAGCAGCGCAGACCTTGTGTGTGTCGCACAGGCATTGCATTGGTTCAATTTTGAAAATTTCTATGAAGAAGTACGAAGGGTGGTAAAGCCCGGAGGCATGATTTGCGCCATTGCCTACGGTTTGCCCGAGACCAACCCAGAAATTCTTGAACACATTCGACATCTTCACAACATCATATTGCGGGATTACTGGGAGCAAGAGCGCCAACTTGTCGCGGATTTATATCTCGATATCCCATTTCCTTTTGAAAAAATTGATATGCCGGCGTTTCAGGTCATCAAAAAAATGACCAAGGCAGAATTAGGAGGTTACCTGAATACATGGAGTGGTTTGAAAAAGATGCTCCGGATCACAGGTCAGAATCCTATGCCCGACTTTATGCGTGGGTTGGACGAGCGGTGGCCAGCAGATAGCGACACTGTCACATTTACCTGGAATCTCGCCCTCCTCGCAGGTAAAGTATAATCCTCCTGAGCGTGGGAGCTCATTCGTCATTCATAATTCCTGATTCAAAATTCATATTTCATCATTCTTATCGCTCTCTTTCCTTTCTTTGCGACAATATTATGTGGGCGAAAATTGGTGCATTCATACTCCGTCAGCGGATTCCACTTGGGATATTCATGCTGGTAGTTGCAGGTTTTATGGCCTGGGAGTCGCAATATGTCAGGATGAGTTACAAGTTCGGGGGAATCCTTCCCGAGGACGACAGCACTTATGTTGAGTATCAGAAGTTCATCCAACAATTCAGTGAAGATGGCAACGTATTGGCGATTGGTTATCGTGATGAAAAAATTTGGGAGCTCGATCATTTTATCCGTTGGAGAAAATTGGTGAGTGATTTAAAATCACTTACTGTAGATGTAGATGGTTCGCAGCAGCACATGGTAGACAGTGTATTCTCTACTGGCAACTGTTACAATTTGGTGAAGGATACGGTTGAACAAAAATTTCAATTCAAGCAAATCATCGATCATGATCCTGTAGACCAGCAGCAACTGGATAGTATTCGCGACAAGCTTTACAGTTTACCATTCTACGAAGGACTATTGTTTCAGGACAGCACCAATGCCGGATTGATGATGGTATTTGTGAATGCGGATTTATTCAATTCTGAAAACCGCGGAGATGCCGTCGAACGGATGATTGCACTAACGGATCAATTCACAGCAGATACCGGTATCAAAACTTATGTTTCAGGGATGCCATTTATACGATCTGTCATGTCTGTGAAAGTGAAGAAGGAATTGAAATTTTTCACTTTGCTCAGCGGGCTGATTTGTATGGTTCTGTTGTTTACGTTTTTCCGAAGTATGAAGGTAACACTTGTGGTGATGAGTGTTGTCGTGATTTCGGTGGTGATAGCCATGGGAACCATTGCGTTGTTCGACTATCCGATCACCATGCTCATGGGACTCATTCCTCCACTGATGATCGTAACCACGGTTCCCAATTGTATTTATCTCGTTACGAAATACCACCAGGAATACAAACGATATGGCAATAAAACGCGTGCCCTTACTCGGGTAGTGCAGAAAGCCGGTGCAGCAGCATTTATGATCAATGCGACCACTGCGGTGGGTTTTGCAACTTTCATTTTTACATCGAGTAATTTGCTAAAGCATTTTGGTGTGATTACGAGTTTGAATTGCATGCTCGCCTTTTTTCTCTCATTGCTCATTTTCCCAATTGTCTACAGTTTCCTACCACCACCTACAGACAGACACCTTGGTCACCTCAATTCTCCCTGGCTTGAAAAAGTACTCGATGGATTGGTCAGACTCGTGATGTATAAAAGAAGAGTGGTGTATGCTGTCACCATTCTATTGTCAATCGCTGGCTTTTTCGGAATTTCATTGATGCATACTACGGGAAACATTGTGGATGATATTCCGGATTCAGACCGCGTGATTACCGACCTGAAATGGTTTGAAACAAATTTCAATGGAGTTATGCCATTTGAAATCTTGGTAGATGGCCAGAAGAAGGGACAAATAACCAAGGAAAAAAATCTTCAGAAGATTGAAGAATTGCAGACCTTGTTATCTACGTATCAGTTGAAAGTTGGCGACACGCTCATCAAACCATTTTCAAAGTCACTTTCCATCGTGGATGCCGGCAAATACATCAAGCAAGCTTTCTACGATGGTGATCCGGAGTTTTATACTTTAATGGCCAGAGATGAACAAAGTTTCATTGCGCCATATTTGAAGAAAGATTCCTACCAATCGAATGGTGTTGAGAAAACATTTTTGGACAGCACCAAATCAATGACCCGCATTACGACCCAGGTGGCAGACATCGGCACCATGGAAATGGATCGTATGATGAGTGAAATCAAACCGCAGATCGACAGCATTTTTGATCCAGCGAAATACAAAGTAACCCTTACCGGTACTTCGGTTGTATTCCTCGAGGGCACCAATTATTTGGTAGGCGATTTATTCAGTTCTCTATTATTTGGTGTCATCATCATTTCCATCATGATGGCATTTATGTTTTGGAGTGCGAGAATGGTATTCATATCATTTATTCCGAACATCATTCCTCAAATCATGACAGCCGGACTGATGGGCTATATGAACATTCCTCTGAAACCATCGACCATTCTTGTTTTCAGTATTGCGCTGGGTATTACGGTAGACAATACGATACACTACCTCGCGAAGTATCGTCAGGAGTTAAAATTCCACGATTGGAAAATACGCGATTCGGCATTGCTGGCGATTCGTGAAACCGGCGCGAGTATGGTTTACACATCATTGGTGTTATTATTTGGATTCGGATGTTTTGCAGCATCGGAATTTGAAGGAACACGCGCATTGGGTATACTCACTGCCGTGACCCTATTGGTGGCGATGTTGACCAATCTTTTGGTATTACCAGCATTGCTCCTTTCTTTCCAACGCAGTGTCACCACAAAATCATTTAAGGAACCTTTCTTCCAGATGACAGATGAAGAGGACGATCTTCACTATAGTGATTGGGAAATCAAGAAGATTGAAATCAGTGAAGAAAAAGAAACACCATGATCTTTTTGCCTATATGACTGTTTAACATCTTACAATATGAAAGGAATTATTCTAGCAGGAGGCAGTGGAACGAGATTGTATCCACTCACTTTGGCAGTCAGCAAACAGTTGATGCCCGTCTTCGACAAACCGATGATTTATTATCCATTGTCGACGTTGTTGCTGTCTGGCATACGTGAAATACTGATCATTTCGACACCTCATGATATGCCCGGCTTTAAGAAATTGCTTGGTGATGGCTCTCAACTTGGTTGTCGATTCGAATATAAAATTCAGGAAGTTCCGAATGGACTTGCACAAGCATTTGTATTGGGAGCCGAGTTCATTGGAAATGACAAGGCGGCGCTGGTCTTGGGTGACAATATTTTTTACGGAAAAGGCTTCGGAAAAATTTTGCGTGACAATACCGATATCGATGGAGGACTTGTCTATGCCTATCACGTGAGTGATCCTGAGCGATATGGTGTAGTAGAATTTGATGCAAAGGGCAACGCCATTTCAATCGAAGAAAAACCAAAAACTCCGAAGAGCAATTATGCCGTTCCGGGTTTGTATTTCTACGATAACAATGTGGTTGAAATTGCTAAAAACCTCAAGCCCAGTGCACGCGGTGAATACGAAATAACAGACGTCAACAAAGTTTACCTTGAAATGGGTAAGCTCAAAGTGCAGCGCATGGATCGCGGAACAGCATGGCTCGATACCGGAACATTCGCTTCACTCATGCAAGCCGGACAATATGTCCAAGTAATCGAAGAACGCCAAGGACTCAAGATCGGGTGCATAGAAGAGATCGCTTGGCGGATGGGTTTTGTGGATGACGCCCAACTTGAAATTCTTGCCAAACCACTTATCAATAGTGGCTATGGCAAATACATACTCGAACAACTCAAAGCCGGGAAAAACGCCTGATGACAGTCAAAACCATCGACGAGCTACAGCAACTCATCACCAAAAAGATCAACGGTTTCTGTGACAAAAACGGTGAAGGAAGAATATTCCAACCCGTGAATTACATCATGCAACTCGGAGGAAAAAGAATTCGCCCTGCATTGTCACTGATGTCTGCGAACCTCTTCACCGATGAGTTGGACGACGCGATCTATCCAGCAATTGCATTTGAGGTCTTTCACAACTTCACATTGATGCATGATGATATCATGGACAATGCACCGCTTCGTCGCGGGAAGCCAACTGTTCATGAAAAATGGGACACCAACACGGCGATACTGAGTGGTGATGCGATGATGATTCAGGCGTATCAGTTGTTGATCAAAACTGAGCCATCCAAAGTAATCCCACTTATGAGGCTGTTCAATCAGACCGCTCTTGAAGTTTGTATTGGACAACAAATGGACATGGACTTCGAACAGAAGAAACAGGTGACTGTTCAGGAGTATGAGGAAATGATCCGGTTAAAAACATCCGTATTACTGGCCTCCGCTATGCAAAGCGGAGCATTGATAGCAGGTGCAGATGATGTTGCCCAAAAGAATATTTACGACTTCGGGATACATCTCGGACTTGCATTTCAATTATTAGATGATTACCTCGATACATTCGGAGAAGAAGATCAAACCGGAAAACGCCGAGGTGGCGATATTCTTTCAGACAAAAAAACATTGCTGATGATTCGGGCATATGAAAAAGCTGGTCCGGAAGAGATGAAAGTGTTGAATACCTATATCGGCAATTCTTCTATTCAGGAAGAAGAAAAAATCAACTCCGTGTTGAGTGTATATGAGAAATTGAAAGTTGCAGATGACCTCAAAGAAAAAGTGCTGCATCATCATGATACAGCACTTCAATGTCTTCATCAAATAAATGTCGATGATTTCAGAAAAACAGAATTGAAATCAATCTCCAATATGTTGTTGGGCAGAAAAGGTTGAAAGCAATTTATTTGCTTCCAATTTTGTGCACATTACCTTCATAGCTCTTACCGTCACTGCGCTTCAGTATGTAGTAGTATACTCCATCTGCGAGATCAGCACCATTCCAGTTGTTTTTATAATCTCCGTCATCAAGTACTTTCTTTCCCCAACGGTCAAAAACCATCACCTGGCTTTTTGGGAAACCTTCCAAACCGAAAATGTGGAAATTATCGTTTACACCATCGCCATTCGGTGTGAAAATGTTCGGAATTTTCGTATCGCAACGAGAAACAGTAACGACACTGTATCCATTGGAACCACACTGATCTTCTACATAAATTTCATAAACTCCGTAGAATAATCCATTCAGTTGATAATCTCCGGTGAGTGAAAGTGAATCTTCAGGAAAAGAGACGTTGTAAGGAGCAGCACCACCAGAAGCCACGGTATTGGAAGCGATTCCAAAACAGATATCGATGAATGGATCAACTACAAAAGGTGTAGGTTCGATAACAGTGAATGTTGTATCGAACACAGTTCCGCAGTAGTCTGTAACTGTAAGTGAGTATTCACCTGCATCACCTTCCACATAGTTTTCTGTCATCGCATTACCACCACTTGACCAAGCATAGCTGAACGGACCAAAACCATTCGAAACTTCAGCAATTCCGTTGGCAGATTGATCACAGATGTAAACATCATCCACAACCACAAAAGGTTGCTGATAATCCAAAACATCAAGTGCAATATTCGCAGTATCCAATTCGCCATCCAGATTCGTATAAATCATCATGATGGTGATACTCTCGGTACCTTCAATCAGTGGATCTTCATAAACTTCAATTGGAATAACAGTAACACCTGTTGCATCGAAAGTAACTGTAGAAGGAATTGCAGAATAGTCCAGGCCAGGTATAGCAATACCACCAGTAATAACACTCACTGTAGCATCCTGTGAACAAGCTGGTGCATGAAGTTCGAGGAAACCATCGATGCATCCTTCCAAAACAGAAGAACCAGAAAAATTAGCTGGAGGGTTCACGGGGCCTGCTTCGATAAAAGTTCCCGATACATTGAAGCTACCTGCTTGAAGGGCTACAATCGATTTCAAAAAATCATCCGAACCATCGGCAATTGCCAATCGCATGTGATAAATCTCGCCACACTGCAAATCAGATGTCGCAGCAATCATGGTGGTATATCCATTCAACTGATTGCCATCTGCGCCGCCGGGATTATCAATGTAGTAATCTGAATTCAAAACGTTGTTTACAGAACTGATCGTAATAGGCAATTGTGGAACAGAATTCGGCACAATAGCAATATTGGCAGAACCGTCAGGAAAACCAGCTGGTGCCCAATAATCACCAGTAATACCAGGACCTGCAATAAAGAATGCGAATACATCATTGAAAGAAGAATTCACATATGTTAAATATTCATCTGATCCAAAGACATAGTTAAAACTGAGGTTTGGACCCGTAGCCACGAAATCAAATTCAAGAATGGCCACATCATTCACAGCTGAAACAACAAATGTTTGGTTGATGAGTGGGGGAACAGAGTTCGCCACGTCCAAAAGGTCAGGTTCACCACTCACTGGCCCAGTGATAGGGGTTGTACCAACCCCTGGAACGATATCCATTGCACCATCGCAACTGAGGATGATACCTTCAGGAATTTCAAAAGAACCTGCTGCATTTTGGTAGGAGCCAAGCTGTTCAGGACCGCCGGTGAAAGTAATATTGCTGTAAACGACGTTAGGTCCACACAGCAGAGCAACCGCCTCATCTGGGGTGATCACTGTCGCTGTAATCTGTGAAAACATGGACACAGATGCGAATACAAAGGCTGATAGTAATATGCTTCTCATATGAATAATGAATACTGTTATACCTATGGCGATTTTTTCGCTAAAATAGTTGCCCGAGGTCAAAACTCATGACTGAAAACGCCTTTTAGCCCAAAATACCCTAGCGGATGATCTGCACTGAACCCTTCTTTTCTATGACTTTATCCTTTTTATCCATAGCTTTAAGGATGTATGGATACCCTCCGTCCGGAACGTAGTAATCTCCACCTTTAGCTGATCCATCCCAAGGCATGGTGATATCAGTGCTTTGATACACCACATCACCCCATTTATTGAAAATGATGATTTCGAAAGAGGCTAAATCATGGCCGTAGCAGAAGAAAACATCATTGATACCATCGTTATCAGGGGTAAAAGTATTTGGGACAAATAGACCACCAGTGGGATAATATTCCTGCGTGATTCTGCGGCTACAACCTTCTGCAGCCCATGCTGTGAGTGTCACTTCCCAGGTATCAACCGTAGTAAATGTGTGCACCGGATTGTCCTCATTGGATGTGGCCCCATCTGAGAAAGACCATTCTACCCAGACATCGTTATCGCTGGCATTGGTGAATGCCACCGTAAAATCATCCACATATTCCGCCATGAAATTGGGCGTAATCTGACTGACCATCACGACGGTTTCACCAGTAGCGGAATTACCACACTGGTCTTCCGCAACAAGAACAAAGGAAGTAGATGACTCAGGACTTACCGAAATATTTTCTGAAGTAGATTGATCATGGGTCCAGGTGTATGAGATGGTGCCCACACCACCTGTTCCAACTCCCGATAAATAAGCCACATCGTTGAGGCAGATGGAAACATCAGGAGACATGGTTAATTCCACCGGAACAGGAGGAACAAGCACATTTACTTCATCCGCATCTGTATTGCCGCATTCATCAACGATGGTGAGGACATAAGTGTTGTTCACTGGAGTGCTTACAAATGCGCTTGCAGAAGCAGAAAGCGCACCCGTTGCATCTGACCAGCTATAATTGAAAGATCCAATACCACCGGAAGCCGCACCGTTCAATTCAGCCATTTCTAGACAAGTAATGGTTAGATCAGCACCTGCATCAGCGATGACAGGAACAGGAGGAATAGAAATATTCACCTGATCCGTATTTTCATTTCCACAATCATCGGTCACCACCAATTCCACAACGGTATCGCCGTTAAATTGGCCTGAATAAGCTGCCGCATTGCCAATGGTAGTCCCATTCACTTGCCATTGATAAGAATAACCTCCCACACCGCCAGAAACGGAACCTTCAAGGGTCACAGGGTCAGTGCAAATGGTTTCGAGATCCGATCCAGCATCTACATTCAAAGCAAGTTGTGGTATGGTGAATAAGACTTCATCTTCAGCTGTATTTCCGCATTGGTCCTCAATACTGAGAACGACCGTTTCTGTTTGTTCAGTTTGGAACAATAAAGTCGAGCCGTTTCCAATGATTCCGCTTTGCAAAGTACATTCATAGGAATAGGCACCCACTCCACCGGAAACATCCGGTGTGATGAGGGTTTCATCGGTGCATGTCACCGTATAATCCGATCCAAGATCTAGAAGAACAGGGACAGCAGGAATGCTGATTTCAACTTCATCAGATTGAGTGTTTCCACATTCATCTTCCACCATCAATTCGATGGTCGCATCTTGTGACAACTGAATGGTCAATGATGAAGCAATGCCCACGTTGAAAGCACCGTTGGTCCAAGTGTAAGAATAAGTTCCGACACCGCCGCTAACCACCGGATTGATCACATTGTTATCAATACAAGTCGCAGTAAAATCGGCACCCAGATTCACATTGACAGGAACAGCGGGATAAGTCAAGTTCAGGTTATCCGATGCCGAGATATCGCAGGCGTCGGTTACTGTAAGATTGATGATTTGATCTTGATTATCGGTAAAACTAACATCAGGAGTAGTTGCGAAAGGAGCGCCACTATTGGCTGTCCAAGAATATTCATATGGACCAAAACCTCCTGAAACGGTGGATGAAATATCGATCTGATCAATGCAAGTTGCACTGATATCAGCACCAATGTTGACAGTCAAGGCCGGATTCACAACAAAAAGTACGTTGGCTGTTGAATTCACTGGAGTAACACCACAAGTATCGCTGACAGTGAAATTGTAAGACGTTGCAGTGATAGGCGAAACATTGATGGAAAGTGCAGACGATCCAGATTCCCACGCAATATGATAATTACCTAAGCCACCTGTGACCTGTGGTGTCAAAGTTGCCTGTTCACCACAGTTGATGTAAACATCATCCATCACTACTTGCAAGTTTGGCAGGTCAGATATCGCTACATCCACTGTGGTTGACGCACCATTTCCACAACCAACAACACCTAAAAGTTCAACGGTGAATGTTTCCATTCCTTCCAGCACACCATCTTGTATGGCCACCAAAGGAATGGTCACTTCATCCACACCTGCATCAAAGATTACCTGAGTTGGCAGGGTTTCGAAGTCAATGCCATTTTGTGCCGTTCCGGTCACATTTAGGTCGAATGTTTGTGGCAGATCCAGACTACCTGTTCTAGTGAATACCAAAGAAGCGGGGTCACAACCCTCATACATTCCACCATTTGCTGGGGCGATATTCGGAGCATTGTACGCAGCAGATAGCTGATTACTCATGAAACTTCCTGCTTCGAGGAATACCCAGGAATCATATGATGCATCACTGGCATCGCCAATGGCCAATTTGATGTGATATGTTTGTCCACATTGAACTTCTGCATATGCCGTAAGTACTACGGTAAAACCATCTGCTTGAATATTGGCCCCACCACCTTCGTTGTCCACGAAATATTCGTTGTTGTCAATATCGTTCAGGTTATTGATGGTGATAGGAATCGTGGTATTCGGAATCAAAGCAATACTCATGGCATTGTTGGAAAAAGGACCAGAAATTCCAGGACCACTGATAAAACCGAAAGCATCATTGATGCTACCAACCCATTCGAGGTATTCTTCAGAACTGAAGACATAATTGAAGCTCAGGCTATCACCAGTTGGGATGAAATCAAATTCGAGCACGGCTGTATTGTTCAAATCCATGCCGCTTAATTCATATAAATCCGCATCTCCTACTCCATCGAGAACAGTAGGATCAGGAGGTCCGCCGGCATAACCGGGATCATTGTTTGGACCGGCGGCTCCAGAAACATTCCCTGTTCCCATTACCAATCCATAACCTATTCCCAATCCACAACCATTGCAATCGAAAGCTCCAATTTGATCGGCTGATCCCTGAAAAGTAATATTACTAGCGGTAACACCTGGTCCGAGGAAGACATTTTGTACACCATCAGAAGCGTTGACAACATTGTCAACTGTAAGTTGAGCATTTAATTGAAGGAAGCCGCTAAACACAAGGAAAAATGTAGCGACCAGAGAACTCTGCCGGAAGTAATTTGATTTCATCACAAGTTGGTTAAAAAGCACCGTTGCTAAAGTAGTCAGGTTTCAGGTAATATGACCAACGGCGGTGGGTTTTGGTTGCAAGGTTTTATCTTTGACCTATGCAGGAAATTATCAGAATTGAAAACCTTACTAAATTCTACAAAATTGGAGATGAAGTCATTAAAGCATTAAATGGCGTCAATTTGTCCATTTCCAAAAATGAGTATGTAGCCTTGATGGGGCCCTCTGGCTCTGGAAAAAGTACCATCATGAATATCATCGGTTGTCTAGACACGCCAACCAGTGGCAGATATTTTCTGAATGGTCCTGATGTAGCCAAATTGGTAGACTCAGACCTCGCAGAAATTCGCAATAAAGAAATTGGATTTGTCTTTCAGACATTCAACCTATTACCCAGATACAGCGCATTGGACAATGTCGCATTGCCGCTTGTTTACGCAGGTGTTCCCAAAGAAGAGAGGAACAAAAGAGCAAAACTTGTGCTGGAACAAGTTGGTTTAGGAGAAAGAATCAAACACAAACCGAATGAATTGTCAGGTGGTCAAAGACAGCGTGTTGCAGTTGCGAGAGCCTTAGTGAACAGGCCTTCGATTATACTTGCCGATGAACCAACCGGTAATCTTGACACCAAGACCAGTCATGAGATCATGAATCTATTCGACGAGATTCATGCCGCTGGAAATACCATCATTATCGTAACCCACGAAGAAGATATCGCTCGAATGGCACGTCGCATTGTGCGACTGCGTGATGGCGTAGTGGAGAGTGATGCAGCGAATACGCGCGCTTGAATTATGAATTATGAGTTATGAATTATGAATTTGGGAAGGGTGGGTTGTAAAAGGGAATCGTGGTTTCTGAATGGGTTTGGATGAGACAATTTGGGAATAAAAATTCAGAGAAGACGAGAGGGAATACTGGTCATTTTTGGCTTTCATGACTTCTGGGCGATCCTAATCAGCATGATTCGTGTTAAACGCTAAATTCGCGGCCTCAAAAATCCATTCGAAAGATGAGGTCAGAAATTGTCAAACTATTCGCAGAACAACCAGTCGGGACAGAAGTAACAGTAAAAGGCTGGGTACGTACCTTCCGCAATGATCAATTTATTTCAGTGAGTGATGGCAGTACCATCCGCACTTTGCAGGTTGTCGTAAACAAAGAAAATTATGACGATTCTACCTTAAAAAGGATACAAACCGGAACATGCATTTCAGTTTCCGGCAGATTGGAAAAAAGTCTTGGAAAAGGACAAGACATTGAACTCATTTGTTCATCACTGGAAATTTTGGGCGATTGCAATCCTGACGAGTTTCCGATTCAGATGAAACGCCACTCCCTCGAATTTTTGAGAGAAAAAGCACACTTGAGATTTCGTACCAACACTTTTGGTGCAGTTTTCCGCGTGCGGCATCACCTCGCTTTTGCTATACACAAATTCTTCAATGACCGTGGATTCTTTTTACCTCCACTCCCCTATCATCACCGGAAGTGATGCAGAAGGTGCCGGAGAAATGTTTCGCGTGACGAATCTCAATCTAGACGAAATTGCCAAAACCGGCAAAGTAGATTACAGCCAGGACTTTTTTGGCAAGACCACCAACCTCACAGTAAGTGGTCAACTTGAAGCTGAGCTTGCTGCCCTTGCTTTGGGAAAAGTCTACACATTCGGTCCAACTTTCCGTGCAGAAAATTCCAATACCAGTCGACACCTCGCTGAGTTTTGGATGATCGAACCAGAAGTCGCTTTCAATGACATCCATGACAACATGGACCTCGGTGAAGCCTGTTTAAAATTCTGTCTTCAATATGCCCTTGAAAATTGCAAAGACGATCTTGAATTTCTGCAGGAACGTGAAACCAATGAAGACAAACAAAAGCCTGTAGATGAGAGACAGTCCATGCCATTGCTCGAAAGATTGCACATGGTCGTGAACAATGACTTCGTTCGAATCTCTTATACAGAAGCAATCGAAATCCTGCTACAGTCTAACCATTACAAAAAGAAAAAATTCAAATACCCTGTAGAATGGGGAATTGATATGCAGAGTGAACACGAACGATATCTCGTGGAAAAACACTTCCAGAAACCTGTGATCATTACAGGCTATCCGGCTGCCATCAAAGCATTTTATATGCGCATGAATGAGCAAGATGCACAAGGACGCAAGACTGTTGCGGCCATGGACATTCTTGTACCAGGCATCGGAGAAATCATAGGCGGTTCACAACGTGAAGAACGTTATGAAGTGCTTCTTGAAAAATGCAAACAATTCAATATTCCTGAAGACCATATTTGGTGGTATCTCGAAACCAGAAAATTCGGAACATGTCCACATGCTGGTTTCGGAATGGGCTTCGAACGACTCATCATGTTCGTCACCGGAATGACGAATATCCGCGATGTGATTCCTTTTCCAAGGACACCGCAAAACGCGGAATTCTGATTATGAATTATGAGTTATGAATTATGAATTATGAATTCAATATTTGAATGGTGGAGGCCAATCTTAAATTTTAAATCTTAAATTTTGAATTTCAGAATACTAGTTGTTCATCAGCTCCTTCGCATTTTCGATGGCGGCTTTTGAAATCGATTTTCCGCTGAGCATTTCAGCCAGTTCATTCACGCGATCTTCACCCGTGATTTCTTTGACAAACGTTGATGTAGAATTTTTATCTGTGGTTTTGAAGACTTTCAGGTGATGCTCTGCTTTACCTGCAATTTGCGGCAAGTGAGTAATGGTGAGCAATTGCATACCTTCACTCATTCCCTTCAAAATAGAACCAATTTTTTTCCCGACTTCACCGCTCACACCTTGATCAATTTCATCGAGAATCAGAACAGGCAATTGTTTGTGTTTAGAAATAGAAGCTTTGATGGCGAGCATGACGCGAGAAATTTCACCGCCGCTGGCCACCGCTTTCACTGGCTGTAATTGTCCGCCTTTATTGGCTCGAAACAGAAAATTGATTTCGTCCAAACCGAAAGCATGAAAGTCTTTGGAGGATGAAATATCGATGACCAATTCGGCGTGTTCGAGACTCAATTCTGTAAAATATTTTTTCACTTCACTTGAAGCTGCGATGGCCGCCTTTTTTCTGGTAGCGGTGATTTGACCTGCCAAATTTGTCATCTCAATTTTGAAACCATCAACCTTGTTTTTTAATTCGTCGATGCGTTCGTCAAAATTGCCAAAACCTTGTGACTTCTCCGCCAATTCTGCCCGAAGACGAATCAACTCCTCCACAGAATTCAAACCATGTTTTTTCTGAAGAAGATACAACTGAGAAAGTTCTTCGTTGATGATTTCAGTGCGCCTGTCATCGGTGCTAATACCCTCTCCAAACGCCTCCATTTCACGGTTGAGGTCTTGTAATTCGATGTAACAACTATCCAGACGTTTTGAAAATTCTCCCAATGATTGATTGAATGATTCGATTTTAGAAACCGAAGACTTCGCATGTTTGAGCGCTGGTAAAACACCTTGTACATCATGGTCCAATGACCTGCATACGCCATCGAGTGTTGACTTGATGGTTTCCGCATTGTTCAATGTATCGAGTTCTTGTTCGAGTGCTTGTTGATCCAAACCATCCAGGTTGGCCTTTTCTAGTTCACCAAGTTGGAACTGAACAAAGTCTAATTCTCTTCGAAGAGATGCTTCATTCACCAACACATTTTCCAATTCAGATTTTACTTCCTTGTATTGATCAAAAACAGTATTGTACTCACGTATCAATTCAACGTTTTTAGCGAATGCATCCACTACACCAAACTGAAAATCGCGTTGGCCAAGCAAAGAGTTTTCATGCTGACTGTGAATATCTACCAGCGCTTCACCCAATGTGCGTAATGTTGCCAATTGCACTGGCGTATCATTGATGAATGCTCTGCTTTTACCACCAGGAGATATTTCCCTGCGAATGGTAGTTTGTTCTTCATAGTCAAGATCCGCCTCTTTGAAGAATTTTTGAGACCATAACCCTTCAGGTCAAAAATAGCCTCGACAATACACTTCTGTTTTTCATCACGAATAGACTTTGAATCTGCGCGCTCACCGAGCAGCATTCCAAATGCTCCAAGGAGGATAGATTTACCACTGCCGGTTTCACCGGTAATGGCTGTCATTCCCTTGTGGAAATTCAGTTGCACTTCATCAATGAGTGCGTAATTGGAGATAAATAGAGACTTGAGCATAACCGCAGTGCTGTACCGACAAATTTCAGCTATTGGAGGTTGATTCCGAAAGAATAATTATGCACAGCAGGAATATTTCATGCCTGCATAGGCTACTGCAAAATTTTATCGTATTTCCCGATGTTACCGGGATCAATGAGTTTGCAGGTTTCCGCTATCGGGGTCTTCTCTTCAGGAGGCACAGGTTTGAAGATATTGACGATCTCATCACCCTTTGCATAAAAAAAGATCTGCATATTGTAAGATGATGGTTTGATCTTATGAACGTTTTTCAATTCCACAATAGCATCCGAAATCGCTTGTCTGGCTTCAGTAGGATTGATATAAAATTTATCCAGTCCTTTTCTGTGATAATTGTACAAACACTCACGAATCGGTTTAAAAGTTTGAGTCAGGATATTTTCAATAAGCCAATAACGATTCTGTCTACCCTTCTCGTTGCTTTTCCAGCCCGGTTCAGGGGCGTTTTGCGCATTGTTTATAATGGTCTGGCAAAGCAAATAATTGTCAGTGCCACCTTCCATGGAAAATGTATCATAGTCCATGGCCAGTATCAAATTGGCATAGAAAGCCAATACACTGCTGAGGTTATCGCGATGCTGATCATTGCTCCATTGAATCATGGTGTTTTCCTGAAAAACAAATTCAAAATCGCGATCGTTGATATTGAGTACTGAAGTTTTGTAATCAGAATAGTAGACAGGCCTACTGCTGGTCACCTGCATGCTACCTTTAAAAGAACGCACATCCACTTGTTGTTCGATGGTAATTTGAAATGTGCAGTCGATTTTTTCATCCTGGGTCCATTGATCTTTCGACCATTTCCGGCTATTCAGAAATTCCGTGATGGTAGCGTCCATCGTCTGGAACAGCTCCGGTGGCGACATCACCTGTTGAGGCAGCAGAATATTAACGGATGCATTTAGCTCCTGTGCATTTGAATAAATGGCACAAAACAGAGCGATGATGATGATGATAAAAGTCTTTTTCATTTTTCAATCAACTGGCAAATCTCCTGCACGATATCCTCCGCAACTTTTGACTTGGCCTTCAACCCGAATTCTTTGGATTTATTGCCCGGCCAAATTAAGGTGATTTTATTGGTGTCAGTTCCAAAACCCGCACCTTCATCTTTCAATGAGTTTAAGACGATGAAGTCGAGGTTTTTCTTTTCAAGTTTTTTTTCTGCGTTTTTCAGTTCATCCTCAGTTTCCAGGGCAAACCCGATCAAAATTTGATCTTGTCTTTTCATGGCACCAAGAGAAGAAGCGATGTCCACTGTTTTGACCATAGGCAATGACCATAACTCCTCCTTCTTCTTCACTTTTTCCGGCGCAATAGAAGCTGGTTTATAATCGGCAACAGCGGCTGCCATGATAGTGATATCGGAATGGTCGAATTCGGTTTTACATACCTCAAACATTTCATCCGCGGACATCACCTTTTTGAGCTTCACCATGGGATGACTGATCGTTTCTTTCACCAGTCCGGCAACCAGCGTAACATCCGCTCCTTTGTTAGCCAATTCCAGTGCAAGTGCAAATCCCATTTTCCCCGAAGAAAAATTGCCGATAAAACGCACCGGGTCGATCTTTTCGAAAGTAGGACCCGCTGTTACCAATGCCTTTTTACCTTTCAAAGGCAGAACCGGATGAAAAAAGTTCACCACAGCAGCGAAGATTTCTTCCGGCTCCTCCATCCTGCCCTTTCCACTCAAACCACTGGCCAATTCGCCTTCTTGCGGCGACAAGATGATGTGACCAAACGATCTTATTTTTCTCAAATTCTCTAGAGTACCCGGATGTAAAAACATATCACGGTCCATAGCTGGTGCGACCATGACAGGACATTTTGCACTCATGTAGACCGCCATCAGAAAATTATCGCATTGAGCGCTTGCCATTTTGCTGAGTGTGTCAGCGGAAAGTGGCGCCAAAACCATGAGGTCGGCCCAGAGGGCAAGATCCACGTGATGATTCCATTCGCCAGAATCTTTATTTTGGGTAAAATCAGAGAAGACCGGATTCTTAGAAAGAGTTGAAAAGGTCAATGGTGTCACGAATTCGAGCGCTCCGGGCGACATCACCACTTTCACTTCAGCACCAGACTGGATAAGCAATCTGGTGAGAAATGCAGATTTGTAGGCCGCAATGCTCCCGGTGACACCAAGCAATATTTTTTTTCCTTTCAACATGAAATTTCAACGTGAACAGACAAATGTAGGGCGGCTTAGAGCCCGTTATGGTCAACTTCCGTGTCTACATAGATATTTTTTTCCTCAATAGATCCGACTATTCATGAAAAAAGCCCTGTCTACACTTTTATCGACCGAATTACAATCTCAAGTCAAAATCGCAACAGGCTCTTGGAAATAAAAAAGATGGCCGAAGCCATCTTTTATTTTTTTCGCTGAAGAAAGATCAATTGGCTGGTTCTTCCGGATAACGGTAGTGAATAGCACCATCAATCAATTCTTGCACAGCAATGCTATGTGGTTTTGGAAGTCTTTCATAGTGACGGCTGATCTCGATTTGTTCACGGTTTTCGAAAACTTCCTCGAGATTGTCGCTGTGACTTCCGAACTCTTCCAATTTCTGGTTGAGCTCCTCTTTCATTTCGCGGCTGATCTGATTGGCGCGTTTGTTCAGGAGAACAATAGTTTCAAAAAGATTACCATCCACCTTTCCATAAAGTTCGCTTGTGTTGCGAGTTACGGTGGTTTTTGCAGCGTTTGTATTTTTAAAATTACTCATGTCTGTACCGTCTATTTCTTGTTGAGAATTTCGATCTGTTTTTCACTTTTCCGGTAAAAGTCTTCGGCTTCATTCAACCTCTTACTTTGAGGGAAAGCGGCGGCAAATGTACGATAACTTTCGCTTGTAGCGCGCAATCGCTCCAATTTCTTCTCTTCGATACTGCCTTCGGCGAAGAGGTAGTTGCTCCTGACTATCAGAAACATAGCCTCTTCTTTGTATTTGGATTCGGGATAATCCTTCAAAAACTCCTTCAGAGCCGATGAAGCCGCTTTATAGCGCATGGTTTTTTCGTAAATCGCGGCGTTTTCGAAAGCCTTTGTCTCCAATTTAGCGTTGAGACGGCCAATTTGGTTATTGGCAGAATCTTTCAGATTACTGCCCGGATATTTATCCAGAAACAACTGATATTCGTTGATGGCATTTTTCGTATCCGCCTGATCCAAAGAAAATGATGGACTCAATTCAAAGCTACACTGTGCCGCGAGGAAAAGACATTCCTCCGCCCGCGGGCTCAGACTGAAAGTTTTGGTAAATGACTTCAGGTAGTAATTGGCCATGTAATAATCCTTCACCCCATACTGCCCCATGGCATAATAGTAATAAACGTCTTCGGCACGCTGTGTACTACGAGTGAGACCAATCAACTCTTCCAAAATCGGCAAAGCTTTGTAATACTCCTTGTTGTTGTAGTATTCTACAGCTTTGGTGTATTTGTAGTCGATGTCCGTGCTCTTCAACACTTTGTTGTATTCACTGCATGAACTGACAATGACTACAAGCGTTGCAAGAAGGATAAAATATGTCTGACGTAGAAATTTCACTGATTTTTCGGGTTGCGAAAATAACACATTGCTGGTGAGACGAACGAAGGCGCAAAAATGCTACAATGGGTGATCAAAATGTGATCAAACCCCGAGATCGAAAAATTATTTCAATGAAGCATCAATTCCATTGACGAAGGTTTCGAATACCTTTAGCTCATCGGCTTGTTCGGCTCCATGGAACCCGTGTAGATCCTCATACTTCACGCTGGTATTGTAATCCTTGAGCATCTCAGAAGACAAGGGCATGTAGCTCCAATGCCATTTTTCCTCTTCATAACCTGTTCTACCCGATTTTTTGTGGGTATAAGTCTGGGCGAAACCGTATTCCGACGCATGTAACAGAAGCCAGTCATAGAGTTTTTTACCTTCACCAGCGGCGAAAAATTTGGGATCAACACTATTGAAGTCGACGTCGGTTCCCCAATGATGGCGAGAGGTTCCCGGCATAGAACTGTAGGACAAAATATCTTTCACTTTGTCAAAGTCGCTCCACCCCTTGTATTTTTCCCTCAACCACTTTTTTTCCCAAATACCTTTTTGGTAATCAAAATTTCTGGTGGCAGAAATGATGGTCAATCGAATACCTTCCTTTTTTGCTGCGTCGTACATTTTGACAAAAGCCTCATACGATTCCTTGCGCAAATAAATATTTTTCTTTGAAGTGTGAGCAGATTGAATGCGCACAAAATCATGATGTTTGGAAGGATCGAACCGACCTGTTAATTCATCCACAGACCAAAGTGATTTCGCAGTGATGGAATCGGGAGATTCCAGTTTCACATCAACCGAAGGCGGTGCTGTTGGCATTTCTAATGTTGGACTTTGCGATTGACCGCAGGAATGCAGGACAATTAAAACAAAGAACCCAACGAAGTGATTTCTGAGCATAAGGCAATGTAATGCCATTTCTGGCACAAAAAATCATTCCGAAAAGAAGATTTTAGGAAAAATCAGTGAACACCTTTTGAAGCCAAATAGCGCTCTGCATCCAAAGCAGCCATGCATCCAGTACCGGCAGCCGTGATAGCCTGACGATAATTTTTATCGGCAGCATCACCAGCGACGAATACTCCATCCACATTTGTTTTTGAAGTACCGGGAACATTCAAGATATAACCTGTTTCATCGGTGTTGATCCAAGGTTTGAATACATCTGTATTTGGTTTATGGCCGATGGCAACGAAGAATCCTGTTGCTTTGAGCAAACGCTCTTCATTCGTCGAACGATTTTTTACCAGAACAGATTCCAATCCTTGCTCACCTTGGAGTTCAACTGTTTCAGAATTCCAGAGAATTTCAATATTAGCAGTGTTTTCAACGCGGTGTTGCATGGCTTTGGAAGCGCGCATTTTATCGCTTCTCACGAGCATATAGACCTGACGACACAATTTGGCCAGATAAGTAGCTTCTTCAGCAGCAGTGTCACCGGCGCCAACGATCACCACATCTTGATTGCGGTAGAAAAAGCCGTCGCATACAGCACAAGCACTAACTCCACCGCCTGCTTCACGCAAACGCGTTTCACTTGGCAGACCGAGCCATTTAGCGCTCGCACCAGTAGCAATGATCACCGCATCTGCAGAGATGGTGTGTTTGCCATTGTCGATTTCCACCCAATGTTTTGGACCAGAGAAATCCACTTTGGTAACCCAACCACTTCTGATTTGCGTTTCAAAACGTAAAGCCTGATTTTTCAAATCCTCCATCATAGCCGGTCCATTGATTCCTTTTGGATAACCTGGAAAATTATCCACTTCTGTTGTATCCATCAATTGACCACCCGGTTGAGTACCTTCATACATGACCGGTTTCATATCTGCGCGGGCAGCATAAATCGCTGCGGTATAGCCGGCAGGACCACTGCCAATGATGAGACATTTTACTTGTTCTTTCGCTTCGTTCATTGTGAGAGCATTTTTTGGGAGCGCAAATATACCCAGCGGAATGATGAGTAGCTTTTCAATGTAAGAATAGTCACATGATCCTCATTGTCTTCCGCACAGCCGTTGAAAACGCCATTGATCATTTATCCGAAAAAAAGTGACAGAACAAATGATTAGGTTTGTCGGACTGATTCCATGAAAATATTTTCTACCTCTCTCGTCGAAAACATCCGCACAGCCTGGCTGGCTATCGGGAGTCAGAAAGTGCGTGCCGTGATTACGGTGAGTATCATCGCTTTTGGCATCATGGCTTTGGTAGCAATGAATACGGCAACCAAAGCTTTGGAGAATAAAGTGATCGCTGAATTCTCTCGATTGGGAAGCAATACCTTCACGATTCGCGGAGGCTGGAATGGTGGTAGACACGGCAGAGCGGAAAGGAAAAACGAACCGATTTCATATCAGGATGCGATGGATTTCATCGAAGAATATGAATTTCCTTCCATCATATCCATCACCGCCATGGGTTCTTTCAATGCGACTGTGAAATATGGTACAGAAAAACCAATCCGAATATTCGGGTGATCGGTTGTGACATTCCCTACCTTGATTTATCGGGTTATGAATTGACATCCGGAAGAAATTTCAGTGAAATAGATGTGACCAATGGAACGAATACGGTGATTCTCGGTTCGGACATTGTGGAAAAAATATTTGGAGAAAATGCCAATCCAGTTGGCAAAGAAGTGCACATCGGAAATTTCAAGTATGAAGTGATCGGTGCATTAAAAGGCAAAGGAAATACACTTGGATTTTCTGGAGACAATCAGTGTTTTATACCTGTCAGTAATGTGCGTAAAAATTTCGCAACAGATGACACAGAATTCACTTTGAATATACGGGTGTATGATGTCCAGAAATTGGATGATGCGATGCAGGAAGCACATGGGATGATGCGTGTCGTGCGAGGAAATGGATTGGGAGAAGAGGACACGTTTGAGCTCATCAAAAGCGATCAGGTGGCGAAAGATTTGAATGAACTGACCGGGAATATTACGATGGGAGCTTCGGTGATTGGATTTATCACTTTGTTAGGTGCAGCCATAGGATTAATGAATATCATGTTGGTCTCGGTAACAGAACGCACCAGAGAAATCGGGACACGCAAGGCAGTAGGTGCCAGTTCGCGCATTATCCGACAACAATTTCTCATCGAGTCCATCATGATTGGACAAATCGGGGGCATCATCGGAATCATTCTGGGAGTTTTGGTCGGCAATGGATTATCACTTGCCTTGTCCACCAGTTTTACCATCCCGTGGGGCTGGATCATGATAGGTGTAACCCTTTGTTTTATCGTGAGTGTATTGAGCGGATATTATCCGGCACGAAAAGCTGCAGCACTTGATCCGATAGAGGCGTTGAGGTATGAGTGATGCATTCGTCAATGCATCATGAATGTTAATCTTCCATAGTGTAAAATACCCAGCTCAAAGGTCCTTTTTCTTGAACCATTTCAGAGAAATCCAATAGGGTAAAATGCACCATCCCAGAAGTACCGTAGCGCAAATCAATCTACCCAAACCTGAGCCCAGATATGCATTGAATACAGCGCCTGTATAACCCAACAAAGCCGAAATATTCATGGCGAGTAAAACAAAAATTCTGGCGAGATCTACCGGATTCAGGGCACTCATTATCATCATTGGTTTTTCCAAAGGATAATCTGCCAACTGAAAACTGAGAAATAAGACCATGCCGTCAAAAATGATGGCGAAAAAAATCCATATCATCAGGACAGTGCCGATACCACGCGCTTTATCACGCACCTTCACCGAGGCGAGTAAACCGATTCCCGAAAAACAAGCTGTCAGAAATATTCCCGACACAAAAAGTACCCAACCATGATTTGATGCAAAGAGGAGCATCGGGACACCAAAACCAACACAGAATGCAATGATGAGAGAGAGTCCTAAACCAGTGTACATTCCAATCCAAACCTGACTTCGATTAATGGGTTGTGACAACATCAATTCGATGAACTCTGCACTATTGTATAAGTAGATAGCCGAAAACAACACAGACACCAAAGGCACCATGAAAAGCACAATACTCATCATGGTCAATACACCCTTTGAAGCATTACTTTCTGAAGCAAAAACGACAAAACTGATCACAAACAACAACACCATATAGCCAATCATGACTTTGGTTCGCAGTATATCTGCAATGATGTATTTCAGCATTTTATTCATTGCTGATCAGTGATGGTTCATCATGATTTTTCATCAGAGATGCGACTGCTTTCGTCAAAGAAGACTCTCCTGTTTCCATTTTCAAGATAGCCGTATTTTGCTGCAGCAATACTTTTCCATCCTGCATATAAACCAGATCAGAGGCCAATTCATCAAGGTCACTCAAGATGTGAGAAGTAATGAGGATCAATTTTCCTTTTTGTTTTTCCAACAGAATTTTTTCTTTGAGTATTTCTGCGGCGAGAGGATCAAGTCCAGCCGTAGGTTCATCCAGTATGAGAATTTTAGGAGAAAAAAGAAAGGCCAATGCCGCATTGACTTTTTGTTTCGTTCCTCCGCTCAATGCACCAAGTTTTTTATTGGACATTTCCCTGATGTGATAATTCTTGATCAGTTCTTCATCCGGTTGCTGATCACCACGAACATCTTTCATCATAGCAATGATTTGACCGATAGTCATCGAATCAGGGAAACGTGGATTCTGCGGCATATAGCCGATCAACCGGCGAAATTCAGGATCACTGCCACAAGGTTTACCATCTATTACAATGACACCTGAGTTTGGAATGACCAATCGAAGTATGGATTTGATGAGCGTAGTTTTACCGCTGCCGTTAGGTCCAATCAAAGCATAGCAGTGTGATTGTTCAAATAGCAGGTTCACGTCAATGAGCGCCTGAAATTTCCCAAATGATTTATGAAGATGCTGTATTTCTATCACATCAAAAATCTTTTCATTCGTGGTTCATGATCAACGAGATTTTCTGGCGTGAGTCCAGGCATGACACGTTCTGTGCGATCCAGTAATTTGGTAAAAAAGCTTCCGAATAACATCATCGCAGGAGGATTCTTTTCAGTGATCATACCATATAGACTTACAGGATGAAATGGCACATCACCCAACCCATTTCGATTCAAATCATATCCCTCATATTTATCCCAAAAATTTCGATGAAATGAATTCATCACAAGACTGCCATTGGTTGAAACATCAAAAATATTCGCGATGAATTCATTGTTCTCAAGAACAATATCCATACAACTCGCCTGAATCCTCAGTGCATGACCATTGGATGAAAAGAGGTTCCTTTTGGTTTCAATACGGTTTGCACCTTCCATGACGATACCTGTAGTGTTCTCGTCAAATTGATTTCCGATGATGAATCCATCCGAAATTTCTTTGAGTAAAATTCCGTACGCCGAATCACCCCAATTTTGAGAAAAGTGATTACCAAGCATACTCACATGATTGGAGAACATGACAGCAACACCAGCTCCATTGTGATGAAAATAATTGGCAACATAAGTATCGTCATTTGAAAACATGAAATGCAATCCATAACGGACGTTTTGTTCAGACACATTTCTCCAAATAATGGAGTTGGTAACAAATTCAAAGTATATACCATCACGGTGATTTTTCACGGTGTTGTGAATGATCTGCATACTGTCGCATTTCCAGCAATGGATGCCATTACCACATTGTAGTTCATCACCCCCGAAAGACTGTAGTTCATTATTCTTTATGATACAATTTTTAGCATGCTGGGAATAGATTCCAAAGAAAGTACGTTCGAGAATATTCTCTTCAACTACCACATGACTTGCATCATAAATTTTGAGCCCGGCAAAATCTACGGTTCCTGAAATACCAGAATCAATGAAATGAAAACCTTGGATCAGCACTGAATCGCTGGTCACAGAAATGATTTCAAACTTATTTTCACCATCCAGAATAGGATGGTCAATTCCGATGAGTGAAATTCTTTTATTGACGATCAAATTCCCTTCTCGATAAATACCGGGAAAGACCATCACGGTGTCACCGTGATCTGCCAATTGAATGGCCGATGCAATAGACTGAACAATGGCGTTTACACTAACTTCAATGACACGCGCATGCGATATGCATGTAAAGAAACAAATGCAACATGACACAAGCCATTTGAGAATACCAGTTTTGACTGTCATCTTGCAAAACCTGTAAGATATTCTTGCCATCTCGTAATCTTCCCTGATGCAGCAAAAGGCAATTGTTTAACCTCCTCCTTACTTGATAGTGCTGCCACATTACCGTTCATGGGTGAGCGCAATTCATCACATTGAAAGAGAATACAACTATCCGCATTTAACAATGACTGCGGGTTGGTGTAATCAGAAAAATAAACACCAAAAATTTCGGGCGCCAATAGGTTCTCCTTTTGAATGAATTGTGCTGCACATGAGATATCATCAAACTTGAAAACCTTTCCTTTTGTTGACACAACTTCTGCTGCAAATCGCGGATCGCTCACTTTCATTCTGCAAAAAGCGCACTCATCCTTACCCAAAATAATTGGCTCGGGATGCGGGCTGCATGAAGGAAGCATCAACATTAAAGCAATAGCCAATACAGTTGGATGCCCTACCTTGAGCGGTTGTTTGTTCCATTTCCATTCACGCAAAAGAACAATGGCGAGTGTTAATCCGACAGCGATAAAAATCCACCCACCCACATCCGGAACAGAATACGCGCTGAAATTCAACAATTGTTTGTATCCAATGAGTGGCGGTTGATAAGCCATTCCGGGAACCCTGATGGCTGCATTTGGGTCAAGATTGTGCCCATAATTATACTCCCATCTCCAAAAATCCGCCATGGATACCAAACTAAACACGACAAAAAAACCAAATAGGTATTTGAGCCATTTCAGTCGATTCAAAAAAACCACAAGAGCAAACAAAAATGACATCAAGTAAATGATCCAAGGAAGAATGACAAACTCAGGAAAATCTTCCGAATGCAGTGTTTTCATACCAATATAATGATTGAGTCCATTGATAATATCAACACTTCCACCTAGACCATCAGGATGAATGGAAAGACTTAAACCTTCAGGATACTGAGGTGCTTCCAGGTCAATTCTCCACATCGGTAGAAAATTGACTGCAACGAGCGCAACCGAACATACTATCAGCAAAATCCTTGAAGTCGTTTTTAGTTTATTCATTCCAATCTATCGTTGATAAACATTCATCCCTTATTTGGCCGGTGGCAAAAGCACCGCATCAATCACGTGAACAATACCATTTGAAGCAGGTATAGAAGCAATGATGGTCGCCGTATTATTCAACCGGATTTTGCCATCCACAATATTTACGGTGACGTTGTCGCCATTCACCATACCAAGTGATTGTCCATCTCTGAAATACTCTGCCTTCAGTGCAGCAACAGCGACGTGATATTGTAAAATATTTTGCAGATCTGTTTTCTTATCATCCGTCATCAAAGCATCCAGCGTGCTTTTGTCAATTTTATCAAATGCACTATTCACCGGTGCAAAAACAGTAAAAGGGCCAGCATTAGACAAAGAAGTGATCAGTTCTGCTTGCTTCACAGCCGCTACCAAAGTGGTATGATCAGGAGATCCTGCAGCAACTTTTACAACATCTTTTTGGGATTCATCATCGACAACAGCTTCCTGTCCACCTTGATGTTCAAATCCCTGAGTTTCCGAATTGTTGTTATTGTTTTTGACATCACTGCATGATGTAATCAATAGTGAAACCACGACAACGATTGAAGAAAAGTATTTTTTCATTGGATAAAATTTTAAATCATGAATAGAAAGGGAGCCCGCTTGACGGGCACCCCTATGCTCTTAATTTACTTTCGATTCAGCTGAACCACCGGTGCTAAATGACAAAGGAACATTGCTGCCGGCGGGAGAAACTCGCACATATCCCTGCATTTCTTGATGGAGTGCAGAACAAAAATCTGTACAATACATCGGGAATATTCCGACCCTGTCCGGCGTCCATTTCAGGGTTTGTGTTTCGCCCGGCATGATCAGCAATTCAGCATTTTGCGCACCTTTCACTGCGAAGCCATGTGGCACATCCCAATCCTGTTCGAGATTCGTAACATGGAAATAAACCTCATCTCCCATTCTTATCCCTTCAATGTTGTCTGGAGCAAAATGTGAGCGAATGGATGTCATGTACACATGTATTTGATTTCCTTCGCGTACAACTTTAGCAGTTGGTTCTCCCATTGCCACATATGGATGGTGATTCTCTTCCAACTTATAAATTTTCACTGAATTATTTTTGATGAGTTCAGCAGGCGCAGCCTGGGCGTAGTGCGGTTCACCAATTGTCGGGAAGTCGTTGATCAACGTCATTTTATCACCACTGATATCATAAAGTTGAGCACTTTGGGCCAATTCAGGACCAGTGGGCAGATATCTGTCCTTGGTGATTTTATTATAAGCAATCACATACTTTGGACTTGGTTTACGTGTGTTTCCGCCAGGCACACATAAGTGACCGACAGAATAATAAGTTGGTGCACGATCAAGTACTTTCAATTCCTGAATATTCCATTTCACCACTTCACTCGACACAAAAAACGAAGTGTATGCATTTCCTTTTCCATCAAATTCGGTGTGTAATGGTCCGAGACCGGGTTTTTGTACTTCACCATAGAGTGCAGCTTCATATTTCACGACCGGAATTCCTTCGAATTCGCCATCGAATGCTTTATCTGCAATGGCCTTTTGTAGTTTATCAAAACTGAAAACAGGAATGACTGCAGCCAATTTACCGCTTCCAACGATGTATTCACCTGTGGGATCTACATCACAACCATGAGGAGATTTTGGACAAGGAATGAAGTAACAGATATCTTTCAATTCTTTTGTGTCGAGTACAATGACCTCATCGCGAATTTCTGAAACAGCAGAATGCGTGCTTTCATCATAACGATTGTGCGCATATTTCGTTTTCACTTTCCTGCCCTTTCCTGCAGCCAGATATTCTTCAGCCTTTTTCCAGTTCACCGCCATGATAAAGTCCTTGTCTCTTTGAGATGCATTCACTTCGAGAAGCGTATTGGCTTGTTCTGTGTTGTAACAACTGAAAAAGAACCAACCGTGAGATTTCGCTTTACCTGCTCGAGCGAGGTCGAAATTCACTCCCGGACATTGCAATTGAAAAGCGATATCCATGGCGCCATCTTCTTTACCAATAGAAATGAAACTGATATAACCTTTGAAATTCTCCTTATAAGTCGAAATAGGAATATCACCATTGACATCATCTGCGGGCACACTAAATCGTGTTCCTGCCACAACATACTCTGTGTTTTCTGTTGCGAAAGGCGATGAGTGATTACCAGCGCTATTCGGTAGTTCGATGATTTCTGCGGTCCGGAAGGTGGTGAGATCAATCCTCGCAACCCTCGGTGTATTATTGGCATTACCGAAAACCCAACGTCCGTCTATTTCACCGTTGGTTTGAGATAATTCGGGATGGTGAAGATCGTCCCATGGAACAATACCATGTGAAGTATTTAGCATACCTTTTGTTTCTTCCGCATATCCATATCCCTTTTCAGGATCTACTGAAAAAACAGGAATGACACGTAACAATCGACCACTAGGTATTCCATACACGGCCATTTGTCCAGAGAAACCACCAGAGACAAAATTGTAGTATTCGTCATATTGCCCGGGTGGTACAAAGGCTTTGATAGCAGCGTCAGCACTCACGGCATTGTTCATGTTCTTCGGTTTACAACCTAAAAAAAGACATGCGCCAGCCAGTATCATGGCTCCAGCCATGAAAAATCTATTGTTCATGATTATTTTGTTTTAGTTACTTATTCGAGGAGGACCTATTTGACACCGTCATTCTTCCTCATGTATTCATAAAGAGATAAAGCTTCATCATCAGCTAAACTTTGATTGGGCATTCGCACCAGACAAATTTCTAGTTGAGCTTGTGCTTGTGGATCTTTATTCAGCATTTCATCCGTGTTGGTCATGAAATTCAAAATCCATTCAGCCTTCCTGCGAGCTGTGACTCCTTTCCATCCCGGTCCAACTAGCTTTTCATCCGTGAGTTTATGACAACTTGCACATTTCACATTGAATGACTTTTCTCCAGTTGTCGCAAGGCTGGCATTCAAATCAGGATTAACAGTTACATTTTGGAATTTTCCGATTCCTCGTTCAGGATCATAGCTCGGATTTTCCTTTGGTTTAGATTCTTCCGCTGGAGTAGATTTTGTGTCAGCCGCAGGGGTGATTCCAGAATCACTTCCCACAGGCTATCATCAAAAAAGCCATGGATACAATGATCAATTTCAAAAAGGCTTTCATATTCTTTTGTTTTGAATTTTTGCAACATTAAAAGCACTCCTTTGGTCAAAAATGCGTTCAATCAGTTTTTAACCTCGGCTTCTAAAGAAGGTTGGATTTTCAGACCTCAACGTGATATAAACCCCCATTTAACGTACATTTAACGTACATTTCACGCAGTTTGAACAGTTGTCACTGCACCGTGTGATATTTATCATCAGTCCAACTCATCGTACTCATCACGTACCATTTTTTCAGATATAAACTTTGTATCAAGCAATCCCCATCATGTTAAATTCAGACATACTCATAAAATACGGTGCTACAATCAAAATATTCAAAGAAGGTGAAGTCATTTTCGCAGAGGGAGATGATTGCCATTATTTCTATCAACTAATCAGAGGAACTGTGAAATGGACAAACTATGATTCCGATGGAGGAGAAATGATTCAAGAATTCATCAGTGAAGGAAATTCGTTTGGTGAACTCCCCTTGTTTGATGGTTTGCCATACGCAGCAACTGCAATTTCCGAATCCATCTCAGAATTATATCGATTGCCTAAAGAAAAATTCGATAAGCTAATCGAAGAGAATCCACAAGAACTCAAAAAACTCACACAACTGTTTGTGAAACGTCTGCGCTTCAAATTCATGATGCTCAGAGAATGTTTAGGCAAAGAGCCGGAAAACAGGGTAAGATCACTTTTCAAATACTTACGTGAGTCGTCAAAAAATTTGGATCCAAACAGTAACCAAATCACATTGTCCAGACAAGAAATAGCAAGCATGATTGGACTGCGAGTAGAAACCGTGATTAGAACGGTCAGGAAAATGAATGATAGCGGAGAAATTAAGATTCTACACGGTAGAATATTTTTACCCAACTGAGTCCAGTCATAAATTATCTGCTCAACAGAAAATTATTTCGCATCCATTAAGGATATGAATAATCGCCGACACTTCCAATACGCGTTGTTAAACCTTGCACTATTATCCGTCATCGGATTTATTCTGCGATATAAAATAGTTTTCAGTTTGCCTTGGATAGATCAAAAACATCTCCTCCACGCGCATTCCCATTTCGCATTCAGTGGTTGGATTGCTCAGGCAGTAATGGTCATGATCATTCATGTTTCCTGCATCGGTTCGTCCGGTGTAAAATCGAAGATTGTCAGGTTATTGCTCAACACAAATTTGTTTGCTGCCTATGGCATGCTCATTTCATTCTCGATACAAGGTTATGGAACGATATCTACAACATTTTCGACGCTTTCCATTCTTGTATTGGCTGCGTTCGGGTACATATATTTCAAAGATTCACATCAAACATTTCGGCGAAGTCACATTGGCGAATTGATCTCGTCGGGAGTAATTTATGGTCTTCTTTCATCAGTAGGTGCTTTCGCCTTGGGCATGTTGATGATGACGAAAACTGCGGATGAAAAATTATATCTCTTTGCATTGTACTTTTTTCTTCATTTTCAATACAATGGATTTTTCATTCTCACCTGCATAGGCTTGTTCCTATTTATACTGGAGAAAACTGAGATCACTTTGCCCCGTATCAAAATGCTCAGCAGATTGATGATCTTATCGGTGATTCCTTCCTATTTCCTTTCTGTCTTATGGGCGCCATTGCCAATGATATTGTATCTAACGGTCGTTGCGGCGGCACTGGTGCAAGCATTGGTCATTGGGTATATCATTTTTACGGTGTACCGTCAAAGAAAATTCATCGCTCAACGTTTCAGTCCATTCAATAAGACAGTGATATTGTTGGCCACAGCAGCATTCATCATCAAACTCATTCTCCAACTTGGATCGACCATACCAGCTTTGAGTACTTGGGCCTATGGATACCGACCGATCGTCATCGGATATCTACACCTTGTATTATTGGGGGTGATCACTCTTTTCCTTCTTGCCATCGCCATTCATTGGCAATGGATCAGAATTCATGTCATCACCAAAACCGGAATGATTGTATTTATTTCGGGTTTGATTCTCAATGAGCTTGGATTACTTATTCAAGGATTGTCTGCGATTGCATTATTTGACGCCTCATATGCAGGATACCTGTTGTTGTTTGCAGCCTTTCTGATGATGATCGGTTTGATCACCTTGTGGGTAGGCAACAGAAACGAGACGTCAGTGGTGCATTCCACCATCAAATAAATTGTTCCAGGATTTCAATCCGGCGTTCAATCGGAGGATGCGTTGCAAACAATCCGGCAATACCGAATTTTCTTCTATTTCCCAACTTTGGATGTTCAATGAATAACTGCGCAACATCTTCACGCTGCACTGCTTCTATAGATGGATTTTCATTGATTTTTCGCAGAGCCATAGCGAGAGCATATGGTCTTTTGGTCAATTCGGCGCTTCCCGCATCAGCAAGATATTCGCGACTACGGCTGATTCCAAAACGAAGCAACAGTGAAATAAAATAGGCCACCACACTCACCAGCATGACGAACAATAAAATGGGCACACCTCCACGATCGCTTTTGTCCGACCGAAAAAGGCGCATGACCGCTTCGGTAATAAATGCGAATATTCCCACAAAAATGATGGAAATGATGAGTAGCCTTACATCACCATTTCGAATGTGGGTTATTTCATGTGCAATAACAGCTTCTAGTTCGTCATCATCAAGTTCATCGATGAGTCCTCTGGAAACAGTAATCGCATAAGTACGCTGATCAATACCGCTTGCAAAGGCATTCAAAGATTCGTCTTCGATGATATTGATTGCCGGCATTTTCATGCCGATTTGAATACACAGGTTTTCCGTAAGATTGTATACCCTCAAATTTTCGGATCGCGCTAAAGGTTTGGCAGATGTGGCTCTGCGGATCATCGATGCATGAAATATCCATGCAATGAGAAACCAAAGACTTACAAAAAGCAAGATGATGATACTAACCGGAATAAAAGTTTCATTGATCCAATACCAAGAAAAGACATGATCAGTCAGTTCTGTATCCATCCAATAAGAAATAGCCAACAGGACCACATATCCGATTGAAAGCAACAACACGGGAAACGATATCAACAATAGAACCGAACGCACATTGTTCCTTCTTCGTTGCGATTCTATTCCGATGTACTTCAAGGAATATGAATGAAGCGTTATAGTTTGTGGAGAGAATAGATCAGAATTTCACGACAGGAGGTTCTTCCATACGCTGCCTGGTGTCCTTTCCAAGATCGAAAAACAATTCCCGTTTGAAATTGCCAAAACCTGCAACCATATTTCCGGGGAAAGTTTCCACCGCATTGTTGTATTCAGTTGTTGCTCCATTGAAAAATCTACGACTTGCGGCCAGTTTATTTTCAATGTCACCCAACTCTTCCTGCAAACGCATGAAGTTGACATTCGCCTTCAGTTCAGGATAAGCTTCAATTTGAACACGTAAACCTGCGAGTACATTGGTAAGTTGTTGTTCAGCTACAATCTTATCATCAACGGTTTTGGCGCTCATGGCGGCAGATCTTGCCTCAGTGACACGGATCAAAATATCCTTTTCATGTGATGAATATCCTTTCACCGTTTCAACCAATTGAGGTACGAGGTCATGTCTTTGACGTAGTTGAACGTCGATATCCGCAAATGCATTTTCGCGTCGGTTGCGCAATCGCACGAGTCCATTGTAGGTTGAAATGACCCAAATGACTGGGACAATGATGAAAACTAAAAAAATAATGATATACATATGGAAGAGAAAAATTTGAGCAGTAAAGTAAGTGATATTTTGCCCATTTCGAGGCATAAAATTCGTGAAAGCATCAGGATTTTTGTTTTCGTATGTCTGTGCAGTTAAATTTGTACAAACCGTCAATTCATTCAAACCACATGAAAAAACTTTACCCTCTACTTGCATTCATTTTTGCATACACAATTGGTCAAGCCCAGAGCATTCCAAATCCTGGATTTGAAACCTGGAGCAATCCCAACGGATACAATGTACCACAAGGTTGGGGAACATTGAATGATGCCACATCGGAAGTAGATATTTTTACCTGTGCACAGGGAGCACCTGGCAATCCCGGTGACTATTACCTTAAACTCACGTCCAGAAATATTTCAGGCTTCGGTGTGATACCTGGTATTGCGGTGAGCGGTATAGTGAATGTCACCACTTTTCAACCAGTTTCAGGTTTTGCCTATACACAACGACCACTGGCGTTGACAGGTGCTTGGCAATACATGGGTATGTCGGCGAATGACATCGGTTATGTTTCTATTTCACTCACCAAATGGGATGATTTGAATTCCGTATCTATTCCAATTGGTACCGGTTACGCAAATCTCACTGGTATGGAAATGAGTTGGGTTAATTTCAGTATTCCGATTGACTACACCTCTGATCTGTTTCAGACAGTTGCATGATTGTGATGTCGGCAAGTGGAACGACTCCAGCCAACAACAGCTTTTTGTATGTGGACAACCTGGCATTCGAGTTACCTGCGGGAGTGGACGAAAACCAAACTGAAGTTTCGTTTTACGCATATCCGAATCCTTTCAATGACCAAATTACTATCGACTTGCCACAGGAGCAATGGATAGATCAACTCACCATTTCAAATCAAGCAGGTGAAATTGTTTTTCAAACAGGACAAACACGAAAAATCAGATTTGAATTGGCAGGCCTTGCTTCCGGAATCTACTTCGTACAAATTATTTCAGATGGTGTGGTTTCAAGACAAAAGTTGCTGAAGCAATAACTTCGGATCAAATCGCCCTTGAAATATCTTTTGAGAAGCGATAGATTTATTATTATTCCTAAGCCAACTTCTGAATCTTCTCAATTCTGGCGATTTCCCTTTCGATATCCCACACGGTTCTTTCATCTAAAGTTCCGGATCGAAGTGCAAGCAGAAGTTTCCCTGTATCGATCATTTCGCGGGTATTCACTTCTTCGGGTAATGCTTCGCTGAATTCGTTGTAGAGCATTCGAAACAGGACCATGTAGTATTCTTGAGTGAGGATAAAAGCCTGCATGACTTTGTGCAATTGCTGAAAAGTCCTGCTGTTCATGGTTTCGAGCTTGAGATGGCTAATTTGTTCTTCGTACTGACTGATCATGGCTATTCTGTCGCCGGGAGAAGAATTCCAATGTCTGATTTCATTTCCCACAGGAATTTGCCCACCCAGCAAAATGAATTCAGCCACCATGATGTCCTGAATGGAATTGATCTTTTTGTTGATCAAAGTAGGAACCATGTACTTCTGGAGGACTTCGTTTTTCAATGCGAACAATTTCTCCTCAATGGCATTGAACAATTCTTCCTGATCAGAAGATTCCGTCAATCCGAATATGGATAAAGCCTGATTTTTTTCCATGAGTCAAACGTATACGGACAATTCTTCTCAACGTTCCACCTCCGGAGAAAATTCTTATCAAATTCCAAACAGAAAATGTGTGGTCGATTGCGGCCTTATATTTGCGATCCTCATGAAAAAACAGCATTATCTGATGAATCTGACGATAGCGGCAATCCTCACATCCTTCGCCATGATGAGTTGTGAAAATGCGCCAGCCAATAACACCCAAACTGCTGCAGCACCGGACAGTCTTAAAACCCCGGTTTTTGTCAATGGCGTTACAGAAGCCAACAAAGGCAGCAAAACCGGACCAGTAGAAGTAAAAGGCCAAATGGCCGCCTTCAAGCAAGGCAAAATCTACCTTTGGGAGTCAACCGGTCGATTGACCAATAAAATAGACAGTGCGACCATCGCCAATAATACCTTCAATTTCGGTTCGAAAAATTACGAATCTGGTATTTACATGCTCGGAACAAACGACAACAACATGTGTCCGATCGTGATCAATCCGGCCGAACCCGTTTGTGAAGTTGGTTTCAAGGCAGGTAATATGGAAGCCGGACTTTATGCCATCCAATCTCGGGAAAATGAAGCATGGGCCAAATACCTTTCGAAAGAAGCCGGTTTGCTCAAGGCGATCAAAGATGCGCGTGTGGCAGGCGCCAAATCACCCTCATTGAAAATCCAATACGATCAGCAAGCAGCGGCGAAAGAGATGGAACTATGGGAATTACAAAAGCAATTGATTGAAGCGTATCCGGGCACATTCACAGCGAAAATATTGACCTGGAAACAGGAACCATCGAAGACAGATATTCGTCAATATTGGAGCAATATTGATTTTTCCGACGAGAGCATCATCAGAACAAAAGTCCTGACAGATCGCATTGAAAACTTCATGCGCAGTTTTTCAAAAGGTGAAGAAAGTGGATTCATCAATTGTGTGGCGACAGTAGCGGAAAATGCCAAAGCCAGTGATAAAGTTTTAGAATTTTCATTGAATCAAATGCTCACCGGATTTTATGAAAGCAACATGGAAAATATTTGTGCATACATCATCGACAATTATGTGAATGGTGATGCATGTGGTGACGCAGATCTCAGCAATATCATCAAAAGCACAGCAGAGAGTATTCAGAACCTCAGCATCGGCAAAACCCCACCCAATTTCGTGATGGAGAATATGAATGGTGGCACATATGATCTCTATGCCAATGCATCCAAAAACAAATACACGCTGATCATGTTTTGGAGTAGCTGGTGCGAACACTGCAAAGGCGAAGCACCAGAAGTGAAAAAATGCTATGAAGACTGGCATGGCAAAGGATTCGACATTGTAGGTGTATCTATTGACCGCAACAAACTGCCATGGCAGGAAGCGGTGAAAACCCGCGCATTCGTATTTCCGAATGTCTGTGGTATGAAAGAATATCAATCACCAGTAGCCAAAGATTACCGTGTTACGCGTACTCCTACTTTTTTCCTGCTTGACAGTGATAAGCATATCGTGCTCAAGCCCAAAGGAATCAAAGAGGTCCAGGCTTTCCTCGCCAAAAACCTCAAGTAATTCTGATCACGACATGAAATCTGTCGGGAAAATCCATGTTCACGGACATCGCGGTTGGCGCGGTCAATATCCTGAAAATTCGGTGATCGCTTTTACAGAAGCCGTCAAATTGGGTGTAGATGTCCTCGAAATGGATGTGGTGCTTTCCGCAGATCACCAACTGATCGTTTCACATGATCCGTTCATGCACCATGAAATTTGCACCAAACCAGATGGTTCAGCCATTAGTGCATCAGAAGAAGAAAAACTCAATATCTATCAGATGAATTTGCTGGACATACAACAGTATGTCATCGGGACAAAATTCATCCCAGATTTCCGGAACAACATCTACAGCTTCACATAAACCAACACTTCGTGAAGTGGTGGATGCTGTACAACCTTTGCTGACAGATCAACAGCGGCTAGCCATTCACTGGAATATCGAAATCAAATCCAGACCAGAATGGGATGAAATCTATCATCCCAATCCTACCGTTTACGCAAGCATTGCCTATGAAGAACTGAAACACGCAGGTATTCTGGACTTTGCTGTAATACAGAGTTTCGACTCAAGAATACTCATCGCGTTGCATCAGATAGATCCTGCCCTTAATTTGGTTTTTCTTACCGAAGAAAAATCATTTCGAATGGATCAATTGAACAAAGTACTTGGATTCAAACCATATGGTTTTAGTCCGTATTTTCCATTTGTAGATCAGGAAATGGTGGAATGGTGTGCACATGAAAACATTCAGCTCATCACTTGGACTGTCAACGACGAAAAAGACATACGCAAAATGATTGAACTTGGGGTCACAGAAATTATTTCTGATTATCCGGAACGAGTTCTTCGCTTAATCTCTGGAAAGTAATAATACCCGATGAAGTGATCGATGTATTCATACATCGAATCATTCACTTATTATTTCTTACAATAACCATCCGACTCTTCTACCGGATATTTCTGATCAAGATCGATATTGTTGAAACTCTTTCTATTTCCCCAAGAGAAGACTTTTTCAAAAAAAGGAAGCCATGGATCATGTTTGATTTTCTGAAGAAAATAAACCTCGTGTTCTTTTTCCTTCATTCCCATATCATAGAGAATTTGATCGTGCTTACGAATGCCTCTGGAATTAAAAAATTGTTTCATCCGAAAATATTCGCACACATTGCCACTTTCAAGGCTTCCGGCAAAATAGAATGGCATAAATCTGCCGATGATAAAGCAGCTGACATGAATTGCTTTACCAATCAGATAAAACTTCACTTCATACCAACGCGACACAGGTATCTCGTAAACATTCATGATTTCGAGAACTTCTTTTCGGTGAATCCATTCATCGTTTTCAATTTCGTGGATACGCGTTTTTTCCTCTTTGTTTCGGAGTGAAGCTGCGTGACCTTGATATGCGAATGCTGCAGCCTTTTCTGCAGAATAGGCCCGTTGAAGTAAATCGATGAGCTCAGGTTGTAATTGATCCTTGGTCATAAAAAAGGCCGCTCCTATGGAGCGGCCTGATATTTATTGCGTGAATTTCATAGCGAACCGATCAAGCCCAACTTGCGATTTTCTCGGCTTTGTATGCACCTGCTTCGAGTTTTTCGCGCACTTTCAAGAAGCTCTCGATCGTGTATTCTACATCTTTCAACGTGTGAACAGTAGTAGGAATCAAACGCAACATGATAACATCTTTAGGCACCACTGGATAAACGACAATGGAGCAGAAAATGCCATACGTTTCTCGCAGGTCGAGAGTCACATTAGTGGCTTCGCCCAGAGATCCTTTCAGAAATACTGGAGTAACTACTGAATTCGTTCTTCCGATATCGAAACCTGCGTTTTTCAAACCGCCCTGCAACGCTTTGGCGATGTGCCAAAGTTGTTGTTGCAATTCCGGTTGAGTACGGAGCATTTCAAGACGTTTGATGGCACCGATCACAATGGGAAGAGGAAGTGCTTTGGCGAAGGTCTGCGAACGCATATTGTATCGCAGGTATTCGATCACGTGTTCATCACTGGCCACGAAAGCACCGATGGTAGCCATCGCTTTTGCGAATGTGCCGAAATAAACATCGATGTCCTTTTGCACACCCTGTGCATCACCGGTACCACGGCCATTTTCACCAATAGAACCGAAACCATGCGCATCATCTACGAAAAGTCTAAATCCGTATTCCTTTTTGAAGGCGACAATTTCTTTGAGTTTTCCTTGATCGCCGGCCATACCGAAGACACCTTCAGTGAGAACCAGAAGACCACCGCCTGTTTTTTCAGCAACTGCTTTGGCGTGTTTCAATTGTTTTTCGAAACTCTCCATGTCGTTGTGCTGGAAAACGAAACGTTTGCCGTGGTGCAGGCGAACGCCATCCACCATACAAGCATGACATTCACTGTCATATACCATCACATCATGACGGCCAACGAGGGCTTCGATGGCGCTCATGCATCCCTGATAACCGAAGTTGAGGAGGAAAGCATCGTCTTTTTGCATAAAAGAAGCGAGATCAGCTTCCAGTTGTTCGTGGTATTTGGTCTGACCGCTCATCATGCGGGCGCCCATTGGATAGGCCATACCCCACTGAGCAGCAGCTTCAGCATCAGCTTTTCTGATATCCGGGTTATTTGCCAGACCGATATAGTTATTGAGACTCCACACGAGCACCGGCTTACCACGGAATGTCATGTGAGCACCGAGTTCGCCTTCCAATTTTGGGAAGGTGAAATATCCGTGTGATTCTTTGGAATGCTGTCCAAGTGGACCGCGATTCTTCCTGATACGTTCGAAAATATCCAAGGTATTCTGTTTTAAGATTATCGTGCGAATTTAACGAGATAAAGCGGTTGTTACCAGTGTTCAAAGATGACTTTTGAACCATTTAGGAGGATAAAAAAAACCGCCGGACAAGCCGACGGTTTCAGGAGGGTGATCGATGGGGCTCGAACCCACGACAGCCAGAACCACAATCTGGAGCTCTACCAGCTGAGCTACGACCACCATGTAAAAAGCGGGCGCAAATAAACGGCGAAAATGTTGTGTAGTCAATAGGAAAAATTCGAACCCTCCTGAATCGTAGATTGCGGCCTCAAGAAAATCATGTCCAATCGACAACTGAACATACTTTTTCTAGCTAGCTGGTATCCCAACAAAGCCATACCCACACTGGGAAATTTCATTCAACGCCATGCCGAAGCAGTGGCCACAAGACATCATGTGACGGTGCTTTATGTATGCCTTTTGGCCAATCAACAAGAAAAATGGAAAGTGGAGGAAAGTCTCGAAAATGGGGTTCGAACCATATTGGTTTATGGCAAAAAGGGCAAATTTGGGTGGTGGAAAAAATTTCTGGGATTTAGAAAAGGCATCGAATGGCTCAAAAAAGGCAATCGGTTTCAATTCGACCTGGTTCATCAGAATGTGATTTGGCCGGATGGCTGGCAGGCATGGTGGCTCAAAAGAAAAGAAGGCATTCCATACGTGATCACTGAACATTGGACAGGTTTTGACCAATCCATCAGAAATGATCAGTCCGCATTGTTGAAACCACTCTCCAAACTCGTTGCAGGTGGCGCATCTGCCATTTGTCCGGTTACGAACAACCTGGCCGACGTTATGCGAAAATTTGGTCTTCAGGGCAGATATGTCATCGTACCAAATGTGGTGGACACAAGCATCTTTCACCCAGCACAAATCTCAGGATCTACGCAAAAATTCCTTCACGTCAGCACATTAAATGACGCTCATAAAAACATCAGTGGCATACTTCGGGTATGGAAAAAAGTAAGCGACCGCTTTCCTGACATCCATCTTGAAATTGGTGGCGAAGGTGATATTCGGCATTACAGCCAAGTGGCAGATAAACTGGGTATCAGAAAAACATCCCTCACTTTTTTCGGAGAAAAGAAATGGCGGGAAATCGCGAAGATGATGTCTGTCTCTCACACCCTCATATTGTTCAGCAACTATGAAAATTTGCACTGCGTAGTTGTAGAAGCCATGGCCAGCGGGATGACCATTATTTCAACTGATGTCGGTGGCATCAAAGAACATGTCACATCAGACCATGGTATACTTATTCCTAGAGGTGACGAAAATGCACTTGAAGAAGCCATTTCAGAAATGGTGCAACACCACCATCGATTCGATAGAAAAGAGATCACCGAATATGGCAATCATACCTTCAGCAATGAACGCGTCGCAGAACTCTATACTTCCGTGTACGACCTTGCACTAGGGAATAAAAAAAATTAGAAACTTCCTTTCTTCCTGGCTTTCTTTATTTGAGAATGGTCTTATTGGCCAGACATCCCTTTTCCCTTCCATTGCAATCCATCACAAATAGAAATGATCCTTTCCCGATCCACATCGAGATGACTGAACTTGATGGTTGATTTCGATTTTGGAGAATAGATAATTTCCATGGTATCTCCGAATGCTAAACATTTGCAAAGGGGTGCATCAACTATCAACTCGCCTTCGGCAACTTCATCTTTATGGTTGACATAGTGAATGGCCACTTTACAATTTTTGACTTCATAGTAAGGTGTACCACATAATTTACCGACAACCCAACCCGTTGTAGGCACACCACTTCGACCCAATTCATTCTTTTCATAAAAACTACCTTGATAGATGATGATGCCGCCAACCACAAACAATGAAAGAATAGAACACAATCCGAGAACGATAGAATAATCACCTTCCTGCTTTTGATTTTTGAATGGGTAAGCATTTAGAAAAGTAACCACTGCACCCATAGAAACGATCAGCGAAAGAAAACCACCGAGCAATGCCATACCCACTGGATATTCCTGCTTGACCTTATCGGAAAGAATAAAGAGAAAAAAGAACACCACCACAAAAGTTGCGATAAGCCAATAAATCAATCTTTTGTAAATGGGTTCCATATAAATTTCAGGAATAAAAATGAGTCACCTTTAGTTGTTCAAAGATGTTCCGTTTTCTTTTTCTTATGGTAAAAAAACATCACAATGAGTGGCGATAGCAACAACTCAGCGATGAGAGCGATGAATAACGTAAGGCTGATGAGAAACCCGATATAAAAAGTTCCCATAAAATCTGATAGTATCAAAGAGAGGAATCCACCACTCAAGATAAGGGTCGTGACAACCATGGCTTTTCCGGTGGTGAGGAAAGTTCTTTTCACAGCGTAAAGCGCGGACATTCCTTCACCCAGCAGTGTTCGTACCCTTGCGAGGAAATGTATGGTATCGTCCACTGCAATTCCGAAAGCGATGTTGAATACAATAGAAGTCGAAACTTTCAGAGGAATACCTACTGCTCCCATGATTCCCCAACGATGATCAACGGCACCATATTCGGAATGATCGTCAGCAAAATCATTTTGGGTGACTTGTATACGATTCCCATGACCAATCCGATTACAACAACCGAAAGCAAAAGATCCCACAACATATTTTCGACCAGATATTTGTTGTTGAGATCAATCAAGTGCGCTGTACCGGTGACATGATGTTGAAATTTCGTCTGGCAATTTTGAGCGATAAATGCATCAAGTTGAACATTCAGACTATCGTAGTGCTGTCGTCCGAAATCGCCGACTTTACCACTGATTCGGATGGTGTTGGTGCTTTCCACGAACAATCCGACAAGTTGTTCCATATCCTTTCTTCGAAGAAATTTCGCAGTTTTGGTCAACTCTAAACTATCCGTTGGAATGACATAAAATTCATGGTCACCAGCGTTCAAAGCCTGGTAAGAAGACTTCATAATTTCAGAAACCGAAATCAAACTTCCAACACCGTATTCACGCTGAAGGAATTGATTGATGGTATCCAGATCATCAAGAACCTCAGGGGAATAGACATTGGTTTTCGCATCGAATACCATGGCCATTTCGAATGGACGACAACCCGAAAAGTGATCTTCCATGAAGAAAAATTCCTGTTTCAAACGGTGAGAATCTTTGAGATCCTCTAACATTTTGTTGTCGACTTTGATGGTATAAATGCCGTAGATACTCACTGCACAAACGACTGCTGTTCCTGCAAAGACATATCTTCTTTTGCGGATGATCCATCTGAGAGCAGTATGCAATTTTGAAGTCCAGAAATCATCTGAACTTGCATAGATGTAAAGTTTCTTTTGGTTTAGCCAACAACAACACCGCCGGCAGCATGGTATAGGTAAGACCGTATGCCAACATGATACCTACTGAGGTATAAATACCAAAATCAGAAATGGGTTTGATATTCGAAAATATCAGTGTAAGGAAACCGATTGAGGTGGTAAAGGCGGTTAGAAAAGTAGCTAGTCGAATAGATTTAAAGGCGTATTTGATCGCTTCAATTTTATCACGTCCATTGCGAAGTTCCTGCATGTATTTGGTAAGAACGTGGACCGAATCACTCATCCCAACCACAAAAATGATGGTTGGTAATACCGTGAGCATCAAATCGAGATCCTTGCCAAGGAGATAAATGAAACCGAGCGTCCAAATGATTGAAATGAGGACAACGAGTGTTGGAATAACAACACCCCAACCCGACCTAAATGCGATGAACAAAAAAACAGTTGTCAACAATAAACTGATGCTGATAAACAAGACCAGCTCTTGCAGCATCATTTCCACATACAATCGTTGCCCCAATGCCCTGCCGATGATATGAGTCCGATCAAACTTAAAACTCCCTACTACATTTTCAATATCATGCGACAACTGATCGCACTTCTCTTTGGAGAGACTTTGTGCGTGTTTCATGTTGATCGCAAGAGATTTACCATCGGCGGAAAAAAACAAACCGATCATTCCTGGAGACTCTGCGATTTTGAGTGAATCCGCATGATAATTTTCCGGCTCATTCCAGCGCAACAAAGGAAATTTGAAAATCTGCCCCATGACAGGATCACGCACATATGTGGTGATTTGAGTCGGCCCCATTACTTCTATGATGTGATTGACCTCTCGAAGTTTATTGGTAAGGCTGTCGACATTTTGTAAAAATTCCTGATCGTAAATACCTTCTTTGATTTTCGAGGCAATGATGAAAAAGTCATTGTCAGTTTCAAATTGTTTGCGGTACTGATAATAGTAATCCGTTGCAGGATCACCTTGAGGAAAAAATGCTTCAAAGTCATAACTAAAACCCAATCTTGAAATAAAAAACGCAGCCAAGGCTGTGATAAGAACTATGATTGATATGACCAGAATGCTCGTCCGCTTGTTCATCCTGAAATTTTCATTAAAAAGAATTTAGACGATAGCGATTTCAGGAGGCACTGAACTGTGCAACGGCAAATTCGACGTGAAAAGTGATCTAGTACCGTATGATTTGGATTCATAAACTTTGCTTCCTCATTCCTGTACAAAACAACGAAATAACCCACATTGTTTTTCCAAACAAAAATTAAAAGGGCCGGAAAAGATCCGGCCCCTTCTGTTTATCAGACTTTCTAAAAGATTATTTTTTCAGTGCATCGCGGATTTCCATCAACAATTTTTCTTCGTTTGTTGGGCCCGGTGGTGGAGGTGGAACGGCTGCAGCTTCTTCTCTTTTCTTCATTTTGTTCATTCCTTTAACAATGAGGAAAAGAACGAAAGCAATGATCACGAAATTGATTACCACTTGAATGAAGTTACCATAAGCATGACAGCGGCACCGGCCTTTTTTGCTTCTTCAAGTGTCGGGTATTCATTGCCATCAAGAGCAATCATGGCATTTTCAAAGCTGACACCTCTCAGTATCACTTTGGAAATGATTGGCATGAGTACATCACCTACAATGGAGTCGATGATTTTACCGAAAGCAGCACCGATGATAACACCGACTGCCAGATCCATCACGTTTCCGCGATTGATAAATTCTCTGAATTCTTTGAACATAGGATTGGGGTTTTGATTACGTTTCAGCGGCAAATTTAACAATTATGAGTAAGTATGCCTCGAATCATTTCACAAAACCTTTGCTTAAGATTGGACGATTATTCACCAGAACCAATGCAGTGTATACACCTTTGGAGAATGTCGAAATATCAGCAGTCACAGCAGAACCCTGCTCAGCATGACCAGCATCCGACCAAATCAATTTTCCAGCAGCATCATGAATATAGATTTTCATATCAGATGCATTCAACTGATGAAAAGTAAAATTGATTTGATCTTGTTGTTGAACCATAGACACATAAGCGTTGAGTTCATTGTCATTCACGTGTACAGTTTCATTCACATTGATTTGAACAAAATCAGCGGCCTGGCAGTCTTCGTTGGATGCGATCAACATCAAAGTATAATTTCCAGATTCAGTGAATGCATATTCAAAAGCTAGATCAGAAGAAGTAAAACCATTGTCCATAGACCAATTGAATGTTGTCGCATTTTCTGTTTGAGGTAAAATAGTCACCCATTCAGATTCATCATTTTCAACCGTTAGTTGCATGTCTTCATCGCCAATATTCAACACAATGGCATTTGGGTCCTTCACATCAACAGTGAGTTCGTGAGTTTCACATTCGCTGGTAATCATCACCTCATAGATATCGGCCACAAGTCCTTCCTGCATAAACTCCTGACTTACCGCATTGCCCGTATTTACAAGACTTCCCGATGAATTATACACTTCATATTCGTAAGAAATGATGCCATCCATCATCAGGCTAAAACTTCCATTGTTGTTTTCATTGCATTGATCGGCAGCAATTTCATGAATGCTCACCACCTCTTCAGCAGGTTCTGCAATGACGATTTCTTCGTGAGATGATTGACACATCAAATCATCATTAGTAAAGTAAACATGGTAATTTCCCGCTGCGAGATGTTCCGCTTGTAATCCACCATCATTGGTCAAGATTACTCCAGCAGCATTCTCCAGTTGAACATGCCATTCCGGTGAAATACCTGAAATGATTACAGAACCATTTTCACTTCCAAAGCACGTAGCATCATTGGTAGTGATTGCTGCTGATGGTGAAAAATGTATAAAGAAACGCTGACCTGAATATGATTCATCAAGACTAAATGAAAACTCGGCATCTTGATTCAGTGGTATGATTTGACCATTCACAACATCTTCCACATAGATACAAGTAGCCATTGGAAGATTATTCACCTGAGTCACTTTCAAGACATAGTTACCAGCAGCAGGAATATTGAGAAATACCGGAACAACGTAGCTTTCATCATATGGTCTGGTATCCACAGACAGAAGATGATTATCTCCAGCCACAGTAGCCATGGTAATTGCGTTTGGTTGTTCACTTACAAGTTTTTCTGAATCAAAGTTCCATTCAAAATTTGGGGTGGCCTCATCCATGAACAACATGATGATTTCATCACCGCCACCATTGTCATTCGAAATAGCCATGGAGAAATATGAATTTTCCTCGGGGCTTCTTTCAAAAGCAACATTCTGATTGGTTTTGAATCTCTCTTCATAACGCAGATATGCACCTGCAGCAGCAGCTTTCACAAAAAATGCCTGACTGCTATTGATGTAACGCGGAGCGGTTCCAGTTTGAACGATGCCATTGTAAGGTTTGTAGTTATTTGTTTCCGCATCATAGAGGTAATAAGACGCAACACCACTTCCGTTCATGACCAATTCTCTGAAATCCACTTGAGATGGATATTGATTCACCAATAGATTCCAGCCATCATCGGCGTTACCCGTGTTGGTATAAGAAAGTGTTTTATTGAAAGAACCTTTATAGATATCACCTTTCACATCAACAGACTGAGAAGGCGTTTGGGCGTAAACCATGTAACCTCTTTCAGAGTCTAGGGCATCGGTTACCGAACCAATGGATACATAGCCGGTATTCATTCCACCAACAACAGACTCATCATAATATGCGATATTGTTGAAGTCGTATGGCAACGGATAATCGGCACCAGAAAAACCTGTTGTTACCAAATCATCATCCCATGCTGCCATCGTTTGACCTTGTACCGGACAACCAATTGCCATCCAACTTCCATAAGGATAATTGGTGAGCGCAGGAATATGTCTTTCAATGGTAACTTCACCATTGATATCACCAACAGAAGCGATTTCGCCAATAGAACCGGTGGCGTAAGAAGCTGATTTCAAAACCAACATATCATTTGTTTCGAGCAAACCTTCCTGGATGGAAACAACACCGTAAACTCTTGTTTCAAATGAAGCACTTAAGTTAACTTGTGCAGCATCGTTATCAACTTTCAGATGATAAAGAGAAGTGTGATTGCCAAGAACCAGGTTTTGATCCACTTCACCTTTGAAAGTGAGTGTTCCAGTACCAGCATTCCATGAACCATTGATGGTAAGATCACCAAAAACCACACATTCTTGTGCGCCTTGTGCAAGACTTCCACCTGAATTCACAGTTAGATTTTTAGTAAGCCAAGTATCCGTTGTGGTCACAGCATGTGTATTTTGTACGATGAAACTTGCGTATCTCGATGAGATAACAGATTGAGGACTTCCAACCGGTGCAGTAGACCAGATCGCGCTTTCAGCATTACCAACAGACTGACTATAATAAACAGCCTTGCAGCCTTTTTGTGAGATGATCAAATCGTCAAACTGCAATTGGCCAGAAGTACTCCATTTGTATACATATCTCAAACCGGCATATGAAATTTTGTCGTATGTGGCATCCGTACCTGAACCGTAGCTCACCAGATTATCAAAACCTCCATCGACATCGAGATAAAGACTCCACAAACCACTTTCGCTTCTTGTAATTCGGTATCCGATTTCGTTGTGTGCAGAACCAACATCGACAGTTGAAATAACAATCGCAGACACTGGAGATCCGTCCACAACCCTCCACAGTGTGATATAATCTGGGGCGAATGCATTGGCAGGATTGATACCTACTGCATACCCATCGACAGTACTGCTGAATAAATCTGTTTCATTGGCAGCAAGAAAGAACAAAAATTTATCGTTCTGATCTGGTTCAATACCGAAATGAGAAAGATTGAATTGCCAAGTGGTTGTGCCACCATCAAGTGGTTGATCGTCCAGCGATGTAACCAAATATGATTGACCAGCGCTTCCTGTTGAAACATGTCTTGCAGAGTAAACACCATTGATTGGTGCGCTATTACTTGCATTCCAAGATCCAGAGGTTGCCAAAGTCCAATCGGTCAAAGCAGCAGATTCAGCATCTTCCGATTTGAAAACGGGATATTCCATATCATCATCGGAAAGTATCAATGTGTTTTGCGAAGGTGAATTGGCCACTGCACTTGAACCACCAGTCACAGTGGTAATGCTAAATACCAAATTCGCAAGGTCATCACAATTTGTATTATTAGTGATGGAAATATTGATGGTCTGGCTAGATGAACTATTTGCTGGGAATGTCACCGTTTGTGAGGTAAAACCACCAAGTCTTGAACTGCTTCCGGTAGTAAGTGTGATGGTAGCATTTGTTGCGAATAAAACAGAAGGGTTTGCAATAGTCAAAGTCAAAGCAATAGAACCACTTGTTTCATCTGCCACGCTTGATGCAGAAGTAAATTGCACAGTAGTCTGTGCCGGAAACTCCGCTCGAATATTGATGCCATCCAGTTCAACTGTATTCCTCGAAGAGTTGGAAGTGGTATGAGTTGCCACCAAACCAAAATATCCAGTTCCTGAAGGTATATACGTATTGTTGGTAGCAGTACCTTGATTAACTGTTGCAACCAATTCAGCGTCAGAGAATGCTGTTTGACCACCACCATTCGATGTTGGCAAAGTTGAAGTATACATGGTCCAAGCACCACCAGTAAGACGTTTCACATGCAACGATATACCAATGTCGGTGAGTCCATTCGTCAATGCGGAAGACGTGATCAAATTGGTAGCGACACCATTGGTCACGACTTGTAAAATGAATTCGTCACCACCAGTATCATCTCCAATGGAAATTCTATAACCATCGACTGTGCCTGATTCAAGATTTGATTCATTGGCATACAGCCATATCATGACTCTGCTTGAAGTGGTATAGCTCTGTGCGTTTCTTCCCAACCAAAAAGACCAATGTTGTTCTGTGGCACTCCATGTTGTATTTGGCGTACTGAGGTATTCGGTACCTGTAGAATTCGGTCCCCGAAAGCGCAATGATTTCGCGTTTGTTGCACCTGCTGCGACTGCTGAAGTTTCTTGGAATCTCCATGCAGTAGCATCACCAGACCAAACTGGTGAAGCAGTAAAATTGCCATCCGTGAAAGCATCGAACATTTCATAATCGAAATATCCACGGAATCCCGATCCGCCATTGAAATCATTCAATGTAGAAGAACAACAAGTACTACATGTTGAGTGACCAGTTACAGACCAATACACTTCTAAAAAGTACGTTGCAGGAGTCAGTGATGCGAGAATATCCAAGCTCATTGCGTTGGAAGCCAGTTTTCCGGTATTGGCATCGACAACCGATGAATTCGGCAAGGAGACCGCTATCCATGCACCAGCAGCAGTACCTGCTTTATATATCCGATAGTACATTGTACCAACACAAACATTTGAAGTATTTGTGCGCCGTACATGCATGTATCCTCCATTGAGGGTGAAAGTACCGCCTTCGGTAAAGCTTCCTAGGTAAGCTTTGTTGAACTGCGTTTGACTCAAATAATTTTTGGAACCGGCCATCTCGGTGATGCCTGCACCTGAGTTGATCTGAATAGTAGACTGCCTGATTGACCAAGCTGCATCTGCAGCAATAGACAATACAACAGCTATCGATAGTAAAATCGACTTAATAGTATAGGGTGTCATGGGGTCGGGTTCAGGTTAATAGGGACACTGGAACCGATTCGTTTTAACGGAGAACGGCCTATATGGTTTCAATCATGTTTTCAGACATCACGCAGATTGAAGACTACACGCTCATTTCAGCCACAACAATAACTGTTTCTGAAAACCTAAAACAAAAAAAAGCCACCCCTTGGATGGGGTGGCTAGATATGCTTAGAAAATAAATGGCTTATTTCTTATCGTCTTTTACTTCTTCAAAATCAACATCAGTTACCTCTGCATCGCTGGCAGAAGAAGATTGAGATTGTTGTTGATCAGCTCCTGCAGCGCCGCCTTGATTGCCTGCGTTGTACATATCCGTTGCAGCAGCGCTGAATACGTTGTTCAGGTTTTCAATAGCCGTTTTGCATTTGTTGATGTCCTTTTCAGCATGAGCTTTTTTCAACTCAGCCAATGCATCATCAATAGGCTGTCTTTTATCTGCAGGAATTTTATCTCCAAATTCCTTCAACTGTTTTTCAGTCTGGAAGATGAGAGTATCGGCCTGATTGACTGTATCCGCTTCTTCTTTCGCGCGACGGTCGGCATCAGCATTCATTTCAGCTTCTCGTTTCATTTTCTCGATTTCATCTTTGCTTAGACCAGATGATGCTTGAATGCGGATGTTCTGTTCTTTACCAGTTGCCTTGTCCTTTGCACTCACGTGAATGATACCATTCGCGTCGATATCGAAGGTAACTTCGATTTGTGGTACACCACGAGGTGCCGTAGGAATACCGTCGAGGTGGAATCTACCGATGGTTCTGTTATCCTTTGCCATCGCACGTTCACCTTGCAGCACGTGAATTTCAACACTTGGCTGGTTATCACTTGCCGTTGAGAAAGTCTCGCTTTTCTTCGTTGGGATAGTCGTATTGGATTCGATGAGTTTGGTCATTACACCACCCATCGTTTCGATACCCAAAGAAAGAGGAGTTACGTCGAGAAGGAGTACATCTTTCACTTCACCAGTGAGTACACCACCCTGAATTGCAGCGCCGATGGCAACAACTTCATCAGGATTCACGCCTTTTGACGGCTCTTTTCCGAAATATTTCTTAACGGCATCCTGAATAGCAGGGATTCGGGTAGAACCACCTACGAGGATGATCTCGTTGATATCATTTACTGAAAGACCTGCTTTCTTGATGGCACTATCGCAAGGAGCGATGGTGCGTTGGATGAGGCTATCAGCGAGTTGTTCGAATTTCGCGCGGCTCAAAGTTTTCACAAGGTGCTTTGGAATTCCGTCGACTGGCATGATATAAGGCAGGTTGATTTCAGTGCTGCTGGAAGACGACAATTCGATTTTTGCTTTTTCTGCACCTTCTTTCAATCTCTGGAGTGCCATAGGATCTTTGGTAAGATCGAACTGACTTCCATTTTCGTTTTTGAATTCTTGTACGAGCCAATCGATGATCACCTGATCGAAGTCGTCACCACCAAGGTGAGTATCACCATCAGTAGAAAGAACTTCGAAAACGCCTTCACCAAGCTCAAGAACAGAAACGTCGTGTGTACCACCTCCGCAGTCGAACACGACAATTTTGATATCATGTGCTTTTTTGTCCAGACCATAAGCCAAAGCGGCAGCGGTCGGTTCATTGATGATTCTTTTTACCTGAAGACCGGCAATTTCTCCAGCTTCTTTGGTAGCCTGACGCTGCGCATCATTGAAATAGGCAGGAACCGTAATAACGGCCTCAGTTACTTCATGTCCGAGGTAGTCTTCTGCGGTCTTCTTCATTTTCTGAAGAACCATGGCAGAGATTTCCTGCGGCGTATAATTTCTGTCGTCAATTTTTACACGAGGCGTATTTCCATCACCGCGAACGACTTCATAAGGTACACGGCTGGCTTCCTTTGAACATTCATCATAGCTGCTTCCCATGAAACGCTTGATGGAATAGATGGTTTTACGTGGATTGGTGATAGCCTGACGTTTGGCAGGATCACCCACTTTTCTTTCGCCGCCATCGACGAAGGCCACTACAGATGGGGTAGTGCGTTTTCCCTCGCTGTTAGCGATAACTACTGGTTCATTACCTTCCATCACAGCCACGCAGCTGTTGGTGGTTCCAAGGTCGATTCCTATTACTTTACTCATTTTGTTGGATTTCAAATGTTATTGCCCGTGGGCGGCTCCCGATTTTCAATGTTGGTGCCACTTGGGATAACACGACCGAATGGCAGAAATTGTGACAGAAAACCTCGCCAACCCGAACAACATGTCAGAAGCTTGCGGATTGCCTGACAAAAAACTGTGACAAATTGTATCCATCCCGAAATTTGGGGCATGATCCGAGAGATGACAGACCAATGCCAACGCACGCTTGTCTTAAGTAGCATTCCACAACGAATTGTATCCCTAGTACCCTCTCAAACCGAGCTACTCCACACTTTAGGCCTTGATGAAAGGGTTGTAGGCATTACCAGATTCTGCACCCATCCTGATGTCTGGTATCGCTCGAAGACCAGAGTAGGCGGTACAAAGGACTTTGATCTGGAAAAAATCAGGTCATTGAACCCCTGACCTCATTCTAGCGAATAAAGAAGAAAACGATCGGGAAAAAATTGAACAATTGGCCACAGAATTTCCTGTCTGGATCAGTGATGTGAGAACAATAGACCAAGCCATACAGATGATTTTGGAGGTTGGGAAAATGACAGGCCAACAGGCTGAATCAGAACATATCGCGATGCAGATTGGCACTCGATTCAAACTGGTTTCTGGACAAAAACCAATTCGCGCTGCTTATCTCATTTGGAACAAACCTTTGATGACTGTTGGTCATGACACCTTCATACATGCATTGATGGAATATGCAGGATATGAAAACGTATTTGGGTCATCCACCTGGCGGTATCCGATCATTACGTCAGAAGATTTGCAAATGGCCCAACCTGATCTGTTGATGCTTTCATCTGAGCCATTTCCCTTTCAATCCAGTCACAAGGAGGATTTTCAAAGGTTATTGCCCGAAACAGAGATACGGATGGTAGATGGCAGAAACTGGAGTTGGTATGGGTCTGCACTGCTGGAATTCGATCCATTAAAATAAAAAACAGCATTCGGAGTTAGGCACACACCTTCAAGGACATGAGGATGAGCAAAAAGCCCACTCATGGTCCGTTATTCATTTGCTCCATTCAAAATGCCCTGTTTCATAAAGTCTTATTTCATGTTTCCCACTAAACTTTGTTCGGTAAGAATGTCCTTGCCCAAATACAATTCAACCCTCAAAAAATACCACTCCCCGATTCGGGTTGAAAATTCATCAGAGAAATTGAATGAAGCACATAGCTACTAACGATATTCGCACCAAACCATTTTACCCAGCCCCTTGCCACGTTTGATGAAATTGATGCACAGAAAAATGACACTCACAACCTGGTTGTTGGTGTTGATTGCTGTCATTGAAAGCCGAGGACAAAGTGTTGGAGTGGTGTTGAGTGGTGGCGGTGCCACTGCGTTAGCACACGTTGGCTTCTTAAAAGCACTCGAAGAGCATGATATTCCCATCGATTACATTGGAGGGACGAGTATGGGAGCGGTGATTGCCGCCATGTATGCCAGTGGTTACAGTGTTGCCGAACTCGATAGTTTGGTCAGGTCAGATGAATTCATGCATATGGCCACAGGATTCATGCCCGATGAACTGCAGTTTTATTTAAAACACTATGATTCGGATGCAGGTTTTGTCAATTTGAAATATGGCGGGGGTAAAAACTTCACCAATTCTTTACCGACCAATCTGATCAATCCAGTTCTTATGGATTGGAATTTCATGGAAGACTTCAGTCAGGCGGATGCTGCATCGTCTGGCAATTTCGACAGCTTATTTATTCCACTTCGATGCATCGCTGCTGACGTGCAGCATAAAAAACAAATCATCTTTCGGAATGGGCCGATCAATATTGCCGCTAGAGCTTCATGCACCTACCCTTTTTATCTACCACCCAGAAGGGTAGATGGCAATTTGTTATTTGATGGTGGTATCTATAACAATTTTCCAGTCGATGTGATTTACACTGAATTTTTACCCGATGTCATCTTAGGTTGCAATGTGTCCGGTATTGTGGCAGGTCCAGATGAAGATGATGTTTTTTCTCAGTTACAATCCATGATCCTATTCAGGTCGGAATACACACGATTGTGTGAAAACACCATAGTTATTGAACCCGGGCTGGAGAACATAGGCACATTTGATTTTGAGCTCATGTCAGAGGCGACACAAATCGGCTACACCACCACGATAGATAGCATCAGCGTGATTCAAAACATGATTCAACGCCGTGTGACTTTGGCAGAAAAAAATGAAGCCAGAAAAAAATTCAGAGCACGATTTAAACCCATCGTCATTGAGCACATTGAAATTGAGGGATTGGATAAATCACAAAGAAATTATGTTCGAAAAATCATGGGCAGAAAAAGCGATCCGATTGCTCTTGAAAAATTGAAAAAGCCTTATTTCAGAATTTTCGATGACGATAAAATCAAATCCATTTTCCCTGTTGCCAGATACAATAACAAGACGGGGATGTATTCTCTCATTCTCGATGTGAAAAAAGAAAAAGACCTGATGCTTTCCTTTGGAGGAAACTATTCCTCGCGATCCATCAATACAGGTTATATAGGACTCCGATACAATGTCTTTGGCATTACATCGGCGACATTATCAGCTAACACTTATTTCGGACGATTTTATGGATCTGTCAACGGCAACGTTCGTTGGGATATATCAGGAGTATATCCTGTTTCTATTCAAGGAGGATTTACATTGAACCGTTGGGATTTCTACAAGAGTCTGGCAACCTTTTTTGAAGATGTAAAACCATCTTATGTACTCATGAATGAACGATTTGGAAACCTGAGTATATCCACACCAGCAGGTAACAAAGGCATGATCCGAACGGATTTGATTTATAGTTACATGTTCGATCAATACTACCAAACACCAGACTTTATCAGCACGGATACTGCAGACAGAACAGATTTTGACGCAGGCATTTTGCGCCTGACATGGGAAAGAAATACCCTCAACAAGAAACAATATGCCAATCGCGGCACTTTCTTTTCCGTCAGCGGTAAAGGCGTTTTGGGTGTTGAGACCATCATACCAGGTTCCACATCAGTGATTCGTGATACCACAGAAACCGATCATCTTTGGTATAGTATGAAGATGCAATATAGCAATTTCTTTTTGAATCACAACGCACTTCATTTAGGATTCAGTCTTGAAGCAGTTGCGAGTACGCAAGATTTCTTTCACAATTACATTGCATCATCCATTGCAGCACCTGCCTATACGCCCATTCCTGAAAGCAGGACTTTATTCATGCCTCAATTTCGCGCGCACAATTATGCAGCCGGAGGAATGATGTTCGTGATTTCACCTGGAAAAAACTTTGACATTCGTATGGAAGGTTATATGTTCAATCCATTTGGAACCATTGTCCGGAATTCATTCAATGAAGCAGCATACGACTGGCAGAAACAACAGTATTTCATCGGATCTGGCTCACTCATTTTACATTCGCCTCTTGGCCCTCTATCAATTTCAGCAAACTATTACGACAAGAAGGAAGAACCTTGGAGTTTTCTGTTCAATTTTGGGTATATCATCTTCAATCGTTCATCACGCGATTAAGAACTCTGAAACTGAATCTGAGCAAAGCTATTTCAAAGAACTTCCACAAAAACTGCCTTAATTTCACGCCTTCATCTGAGACGACTCGATATGAAAAAAATAAAATTCGCCGTTATTGGCGGTGGGCATATTGGAAAAAGACATGCCGAGATGGTAACCAGACATCCGGAAGCAGAACTTGTTGCCATGTGCGATGTTCGAAGTAAAGAAGATTGTGCGATACCGTTTGATGTTCCCTTTTTTCAGTCACCTCAAGAAATGCTTCAGCAAATGAATGAATGCGACGTGGTGTGCATTTGTTCACCGAATGGACTTCATGCAGAACATGCGTTGTTGGCATTAGAGCATCAAAAACATGTGGTGATTGAAAAACCAATGGCGCTCACCAAAGCCGACTGCGAGAAAGTCATTTTCGGAGCGCTTAATGTTCACAAACAAGTGTTCTGTGTGATGCAGAACCGATATAGTCCGCCAAGTGTCTGGATCAAAGAAATCATTCAGAACAAAACACTGGGGGAAATCTACATGGTGAACATCAATTGTTACTGGAATCGCGATCAACGCTATTATGGTAAAAGCAATTGGAAAGGTTCTCTGCAAATGGATGGTGGAACATTGTTTACACAATTCTCTCACTTCATCGATATCATGTATTGGTTGTTTGGTGACATTACAAATATTCAGGCGCGTTTCAGAGATTTCAATCACAATGACAATACCGACTTTGAAGATTCAGGAGTTGTGAGTTTTGATTTTGTAAATGGAGGTATCGGCACCATAAACTTTTCGACCAGCATCCACCAGATCAACTTTGAAAGCAGTCTTACCATCGTTGCAGAAAAAGGCACGGTAAAACTTGGTGGTCAATACATGAATGAAGTTTCCTATTGTGAAATAGAAAACTACACGATGCCTCAACTTCCTGAAGCGAATCCTGCCAATGACTATGGTGATTACAAAGGGTCGGCAGCGAATCACGTTTACATCATCGAAAATGTGGTAGAAACCATTCAAGGTAAAACCAATATCACGACAAATGCGATGGAAGGACTGAAAGTGGTGGACATCATTGAAAGGATATATCAGTCATCGCCACGACAAATCAAAAATCAGAAAGTGAATACCCTTGCTGAACAATCTGGTCAATAAATTCCGGTCGGTTTACCGAAATGAATTCATCAGAAATGTTCTCACCCTGATGACAGGTACTGCATTAGGTCAAGGTCTTGCACTATTGCTGTCACCAGTTCTTACCAGATTATTTACACCAAAAGATTTCTCGGCGTTTGAACAGTATGCTTTGCTGTTGAGTGTATTTACAGTAGTCATTACAGGCCGTTATGAATTTGCCATTTTACATCCAACCAATCGCGAAGATGCCAGACACATCGCTGCACTGGCCATGCGCACTGCAGTTAAAATCTGTGTTGTCATGCTCGTGTTGCTCATCATTTTTCCCGGTGCCATCGCAAACTACTTACATCAGGATGAATTGAAATGGTGGTTATGGACTTTACCCATTGCGCTTTTCGCAATAGCTCTATTCAACACCACCAACTTTTGGTTCAGCAGAGAAAAAGATTATCGGGTGGCAGCAACTTCCAAAATGCTTTATTCCTTCACCGGCGAACCCATCAAAATTGCCGCCGGTTGGTTTCAAACAGGAACCGCAGGTTTGATTGGAGGCACAGTGCTTGGCCATTTGGTAGCAGCATGGTATTCATGGAAAAAGTTTGTGATCAGTGAAGCCAAAAAACTCTCAGGATTAGATCCACAGAAACTCCGAGATCTTGCCAAAGAACACAGTGCATATCCCCGTTATGCCGTGTGGGGTGGGATATTGAACAACCTCGCACAGTGGGCACACGTAGCCATATTCACACTATTTTATGGTGAAAAAGCCATCATCCCGATTGGTATGATTGCATTGAGCCGACGAATCTTCTTTAATCCATTGGGAATACTTTCTACATCATACGGACAAGTGTTTTACCAGAAAATTTCAGAAATCACTTCACCCGTTGAACTGAGAAATTTCTACCTGAAAAATTTATTTAGATTTTTAATTTTTTCAGCGATGCTGGTGGTCGGTGTTCAATTGCTACCAGATCAATCATTGGGCATCATATTCGGTGAAGAATGGACTGATGCGCTGCCCTATCTTAAAAATTCTCTCTTACTGGTATGCATTGAATTTTGTGATTGGCACCTTGTCATTTATCTTCTACAGACTTCAATTGCAATGGCTCACGTTGGCTGCAGATATCTTTCATTTCCTCATTGTGATAGCAGCATTTTGGTTTGCCCGTGCAACTGGACAAGATGAAATGGGAGCCATCAGAATGATGGTGATTGCCAAAGTGTTTTATCTCGTATTGAATGGACTTGTGGTAATTGGATTTCTTCAACGAAATTGCAGGCGCGTAAATAAATCGTAGACAATGAAAGTAATTGAGGTCAAACAAGACAGGCGGGAGGAGTTTCATTCACTTCATCCTTCAGGTCTTTTTACTTCTCAAGACTGGTGTGACATTTATCCTGATGCACTCATCCGTTTTATGATAGTGGACGATCAAGACAAAGCCATTGGTGGTTTTGTGGCATACGAAGGCGGGAAACGCGGTTTGAAAACACTTATCACACCGCCATTTGCTCCACATTGTGGCCTTTTTGCTTTGGACCAAAAAAACAATCCGGTCAAAAAAAATTCATTCAGAAAAGATATCATTGATGCCATTGCATCATTCCTCAAATCATCGTCGTACGTTTATTTCAAACTTGATTTTTCACCCGATTGGGTGGACATGCAACCGATGTTGTGGCAGAGTATCGAAACCAATGTGAGATATACTTATCGCCTCGATCTGAAACAAACTGTAGAGGTCATCACCGGAAATCTCGATTCATCAAAAAGAAATAAAATCAACAAAGCAGAAAGAGAAGGATTTTCGGTGACACATGAACCTGATCTTGAAATCGCATGGAAACTGATCTCTTCCAACCTTAAGGTCAATGGAATTGCCACCCATGATCAAATCATGAAAGGCATTTTAGAATTTGCAACGCGACATCAAAACTGCTTTTTCACCTTCAGTGAAATTGCAGAAAAAAAACTTGCTGTGAACATTTCTATCACCAATCAGGAAGTTTGTTATAATCTGCTCAGTGCAGTTGATCGCACATCAGCTGTGACGAATGCGGGAACAATGAGTTTGTATTACTCTATCTTACATGCTCGTGATCTGGGCTTAAGGGTATTCGATTTTGAAGGATCGGGAGTACCTGAGATAGAGGAATATTTCAGATCGTTTGGTGGATCACTTGTCCCCTACTTTTCGGTCTGTGGTGGAAAGAAACCATGGCCTTGGATTCTGAAGCTCACAGGAAAAATTTGATATAAAAAAAGCAGCTCAATTGAGCTGCTTTTGTTTTTATCCATGATGGGTATTTTATCCCACAATCGTATCGTAAGTCAATTTGTATTCTTTATCGTCTGGGAAATATTCCATTCCCAATTCCAACCATTCCTTAGCAGATTCCTTGCTGGTACCCGCCAAAGCTGTGGCGTGTTTCGTAATCGCATCTTTCAATAGAATCAATTGTTCTTTGGTAGTACCGGCTTTCTTTTCAGTGAGAATTGCCTTAGCTTTTTTGAATGCATCTTCACTTTCTTTCTTTGATTTCAAAGATTGAAATGCCAATCCTAATGCGAGTTGAGCACCTGCATCGTTTGGATCAAGATCAAGAAGATTGTCATAGAGTTGTTTTGCTTTGGTAGCCTTGTTGGTTTCCATCATGGTTTCCGCTTCGGCCATAGCAGCCATGCGTATCGCAGCGAAGAAATCTTCAAATTCAGCAGCAAACTGTTTTTCTTTATCCTTAGAGCCATATTTAGAAAGATACTTCATGGCATCTTTGAAAGAGTTCGGATATTTTTCTCTGAACTCGTCACGTTTTGACATTTCAAAATAGCAACGGCTCACATAGAGATAAGGCAGTGGATCTTTTTTGGTTTTTTCATCGAGGGTATAACCTTCTGCCTTGTACAGACATTTCTCGAATTTATCGTCAACGAAAAGTTTCAGAAGATCTTCGTAATTCTTTCCAGGTTGAGCAAAAGATGGACTGGCAAGAGCAGCAGCAAAAAATAACAGCGCGATGAATTTTTTCATGAGTATTTATTTTGTAATCGGTCCGGCAATTTTCAAAAACAGGGCCAAACTAACAGAACCGCTAATTTCGGGCAAAAATGAGGAAATTCCACCAATGAATGCAAAATGGGTGACGAACTAGCCATAGCCAGGGAATGGATGAAGCAGAAAGGCTGGCGCCCCCAACCCTTTCAGGAAGCGGCATGGCAAGTGCTTTCCGAAGGTGGGGAGGGTATCGTCAATGCCCCGACAGGTAGTGGAAAAACCTACTCCCTGCTCTTACCCTTTTTGGCAAAATTTGCAGGGAAAAAGTCGGCACCAGAAGGCCTCAGGTTGATCTGGATCACTCCGATCCGGGCGCTTTCCAAAGAAATTCAACTTGCGGCTACCAGGGTGATCAAAGACCTCGACCTGCCAGTAACTGTAGCAATCCGGACAGGTGATACCACCACAGAAGAAAGAAACCGGCAAAAAAAAGTAGTGCCGAATGTTTTGATTACGACACCTGAAAGTTTACATCTGATGTTTTGCGCCAAAGGCATGAGCAAACTTTTCAGAAATCTCGAATTGCTTGTGGCCGATGAATGGCATGAGTTATTGGGAACCAAACGCGGTGTGATGCTGGAGCTTGCTATCAGCAGACTCAAAACAATTTCACCGTCCCTTCAAATCTGGGGAATATCTGCCACCATCGGCAATTTAGATGAAGCCATTCAAACATTGCTCGGCACTGATCGTTGCGAACAAGCCCAATTGATTCGTTCCGATATCAAAAAAGAAATAGAAGTCATCTCGGTATTACCTGATGCTCCAGAACGTATGCCGTGGGCGGGACATCTTGGTACCAACTTACTTCCTCAGTTGTTGCCCGTCATTCATAGAAGCACTTCAACGTTGATTTTTACCAATGTGCGATCACAATGTGAAATTTGGTATAGAAAATTGTTAGAAGCAGATGATGAACTTGCCGGTGTGATGGCGATGCATCATGGAAGCATCAGCAAAGAAATAAGAAGTTGGGTTGAGGATGCATTGTATGAAGGTCGACTGAAGGCTGTTGTCTGCACCAGCAGTTTGGATCTCGGTGTTGATTTCGCACCTGTTGAAACCATTGTGCAAATCGGCGGACCAAAAGGCATTGCGCGATTCGTGCAGCGTGCAGGAAGAAGCGGCCACCGACCAAATTCCAAATCAGAAATTTATTTCCTGCCGACACATTCATTGGAATTGATTGAAGCAGCGGCATTGCGCAAAGCAGTCGAGGACAACTACCTAGAGGACCGAACACCACTCACCTTGTGTTTTGATGTCCTTGTACAATATCTCGTGACCCTTGCAGTAGGTGATGGATTTGCGGCTGATGAAACACTTCGCGAATTGCGAACCTCCTTTTGCTTTTCTACCATAACTGAAACAGAATGGAAATGGGCATTGGCATTCACATCAAGCGGTGGTGAATCGTTGGGTTCGTATAACGATTATCATCGCATACAGGAAATAGATGGAAGATATTTCGTAACGTCACAACGCATTGCCAGAAGACATCGATTGTCAGTTGGTGCCATTGTGAGCGATACCATGATGTCGGTTCGACTCAACCGAGGCGGCTTGCTCGGTCATATCGAAGAATCATTCATCTCATCGTTGAATATTGGAGATAATTTCTGGTTCGCTGGAATAAACCTTGAGCTCACAAGAGTGAAAGAACTCACTGCATTTACCAAAAAAAGCAACAAACCCGGCGGCAGAAGTCCGGCATGGCTTGGAGGAAAATTACCCCTTTCATCCAAAATGAGTGACATGCTTCGTTATAAAATGGAAGAAGCCGCAGAACAAAAAGAATGGTCAGACATTGAGTTGAAGTTTATACAACCCATCATCGAATTACAGAAAGAAAGATCTCATGTTCCGGCAAAAAATGAATTGCTCATTGAAAAATTCCAAACTGAAGATGGCTACCATGTCGTGATTTATCCATTTGAGGGAAGATTTGTGCACGAAGGATTAGCGGCATTGTTTGCATTGCGCATCAGCAGGATGTATCCCATTACATTTTCGTTTGCTTACAACGATTACGCCCTTGAATTATTAAGTGATCAGCCGATCAGAATTGAAGATGCCTTGGGCGAAGGCATGCTTGAAACCGAAAATCTTGAACGCGATGTTCTTCAGGGTGTAAATTCTTCAGAATTAGCCAACCGCAGGTTTCGGGATATTGCAGCGATAGCAGGATTGGTGTTTAAAGGATTTCCAGGACAACCCATCAAAGAGCGCCATCTTCAAAGTTCATCGCAACTTATTTTTCAGGTATTCGAAGATTATGATCCGCACAATTTATTGCTCCGGCAATCTTATGATGAAGTGATACATCATCAACTAGAATTGCCACGTATGCGAAAAGCGTTGGAAAGAATGAGTCTTCAACACATCGTGATCAAGACACCGGAGAAACCATCCCCATTTGCTTTTCCAGTGATGGTTGATCGGTTGCGCGACCGCATGAGTTCTGAATCCCTCACTGAGAGAATTCAACGAATGTCCATCGACTGGTCGGGTGATTGAAGAAAAAATCTTCGATTAAAAAATCGCTGATCGATTCATGTCTGCGGGCTTTTCAAGTCCCAATATTTTGATTACAGTTGGAGCAACATCCGCAAGGATACCATTCTTCACCGTTTTCACTTCGCTATCGATCACCCATACAGGGACCGGGTTAGTGGAGTGAGCAGTATTTGGTGAACCATCTTCATTCACCGCAAAATCTGCATTTCCATGATCTGCAATGATGATGAATGAATATCCCGAAGCTAGTCCGGTTTCTACTACTTGCTTCAAACAACGGTCTGTTGTTTCAACAGCTTTTACGATCGCTTCAAAGACACCAGTATGACCGACCATATCAGGATTAGCGAAATTCAGACATATAAAATCAGTTGGATTTGTTGTCATCTGTTCGCAAATGGCATCAGCAATACCCTGTGCACTCATTTCCGGTTGCAGATCATAAGTAGCCACTTTCGGAGAAGGGATCATGATTCTTCTTTCACCCATAAATTCTTTTTCTCTACCACCACTGAAGAAGAAAGTAACGTGGGGATATTTTTCAGTTTCCGCAATACGTATCTGAGTGCGATTATTTTTTTCCAGCACCTCACCAAGTGTCATGGATAAGTTGTCTTTATCATAAACGATTTTTACCCCTTTGAACGAATCATCATAATTCGTCATGGTCACATAATTCACAAGAATTTTTTTCATTCCGAATTCCGGAAAATCGGCCTGTGTCAATACCTGGGTAATTTCACGACAACGATCTGTTCTGAAGTTGAAACAAATAACAACATCGCCTTCATGAATTTTCGCAAGTGGCTCACCATTGTCATCTACGATCACTGAAGGCTCAATAAACTCATCCGTGATATCCTTTTCGTATGAATTACTGATGGCCTCGAGCGATGATTTGTACTTCTGCCCTGCCCCATCCAAGAGCAAGTCATAAGCCTTTTTCACACGTTCCCATCTTTTATCGCGATCCATTGCAAAATATCTACCGATAACGGAAGCCGTTCTAACATTTGAATCCTGTATATGATTTTCCAAAGTTTGCAAGAATCCTTCACCACTTTTAGGATCAGTGTCACGACCATCGGTGAATGCATGGACGAATGTTTTCAATCCGTTGAAATTTTTCGCCATATCGCAAAGAGCGAGGAGGTGATTGAGGTGCGAATGAACTCCACCGTCGCTCACCAAACCCATCAAATGCAGATTTACATTTCTGTTTGCTGCATCACGAAAAGCATCTTGCAGCACTGCATTTTGTTGAAATGATCCATCGCGAATAGCGATGTTGATTTTTACCAAATCCTGATACACGATCCTACCGGCGCCGATATTCATGTGCCCCACTTCACTGTTTCCCATTTGACCTTCTGGTAGTCCAACATTTTCACCATCGGTGCGGAGTTGTGCGTGAGGAAAATTGGAATTGAGGTAATCTGCGAATGGCGTATTTGCCATAAAAACAGCATTACCTCCGTTGTGATCGCCGTTGCCCCAGCCATCCAAAATAACAAGGCATACTTTCTTACCGTTACTCATATTGCTTATGCAGGAAATGTTATTGCAAAGATGCTTCCGTTCGGGTGATTATCAGATACAGAGATCTGGCCATGATGCAATCTGACGACCGTGGCGCAAATGAAAAGACCAAGCCCGGTACCTTTCGAAGATCTCGTTTCTTCATTGCCAATTCGATAAAATCGTGTAAAGATTTTATCCTTTTCATTATCAGGAATACCTTGACCCTGATCTGCCACAGTCAAAATCACATGGTGATCTTTTTTTGACAAATGAATTTTGACCAACTCACGCCCGCCATATTTAGTCGCATTATCAAGAAGATTAGATACGAGGGAAGTCATCATTTGAAAATCACCATGCATACGTCCCTCATCTTCGTCATTTATCTCAACCTTCAATCCATGTAAGCTTCGATAGCGTTCAGCTTCCTGATATACAATGGTGCGCAAGGAAATTAGTTCTTTATGTATACCTTGATGATTGTTATCCAGTCGGGTTGCGAGCAAAATATTTTCAGTAAGATCTTGCAGTCTGCGTGTTTCTCTCAAAGCTGTTTTGAGCAATTGCGCTTTTTGTGATTCGGTAAGTCCTTCAGAATTCAGGGTTTCCAGTTGCAACTTGACGGCAGCCACAGGTGTTTTTAATTCATGCGTCACAGAAAGCAGAAATGTTTTTTCCATTCGGCCAATCGCATTTCCCGCCGCCAGATGCTCAGGATGTAAGCAAAACCGAGTACAAGCAACAAGATAAAAACAGCACCTTCACCAACCACCATCCACACCTTTGAATGCAGCAATGGCAATTGAGATTGACCAAGTACAACAGTTCTTAATTCAAGAATTTCACGATGTAATTGAATGAGCTCATATCCCCACCAACACAATTGGAATAAAATATATACCGCAAGTATCCAGAGGAGAGCGAGAATGCGTCCGGATCGACTACGCCGGTTAATCGAAATATTCATTTGTGATTGCTATCTGCAAAGTTAACATCATCGCAGAAATTGCGGTCAAAAGAAAAGGCCTCAAAATGAGGCCTTTCCATACTGATTGATATCAGATTATTTTTTTCTGTCCGCTGGTTTAGCCGCTGGTGCTTTATCCGCAGGCTTCACATCTGTAGCTGGCTTATCACCTGTTGGACGCTCTGGACGAGGCTTTCCTTGCGCACCATCAGCTGGTTTACGTGGAAGGCGTTTTTCGTATACAAAGTGAGTTTCTGTTTTGCCATCTTTGTCAGTTACCACGTAGTTCTGTTGGAGTTTGTAACCCATAGAAGCGAGGTAGTTCATTGCATCCGGCATACTTGGAAAAGTAGTCGAGCGGAGTTCAGTAAGTTGTTTTGCGAGTTCTTTATCAGTAAGAGCAGAAAGAATTTCACGTCCGAAATCTGCTTTGATGACTTGTGCACCTGCAGAATTGGTGCTTGAAATCAATTCCACAAAAATCACTTCAGGATTTTCAATGGCGAATTTGTTTTCATTTGGTTTTGGAGCTGAGGTAGCAGCAACGGTGCCTTTGTCTTGTGCATTCGCGAAGAATGGCAGTGCCGCAAGGGCGATCATGAGGAGTTTTTTCATTGGTTAACTAATAATTGTTTTGAGGTTGCCAAAAGTAGAATAATCGTGCCAGAAGCGAGGCAATGAAACGTTAAAAAGAAATTCTTCCGATTTATCTCGAAAATCACGATGGAATCCTAACGAAAGGTCGAAAGCTAAAAAGGACGCATGCTGAACGCTGATTTTTCCTTGAAAATGTATTCAACTTACCTCAATCAAATAAAGGCTTGGCGTAATAGACATCAGGGATGCAGAATATGTCTACCGCTGGCAGTGTGATTAGGGCAGTTTGAGTCTGAAGTGTTCGATTACACGGCCTTTCCTGAAAAACAATACTCCGAAGTGAAAAAAATCGAGGCTTAACGTGACTCTCGGATTGCGGGAGATTTCGTTCCATGCCTTTTCCATTTCAGCCGACCAGTGAATATCGTCGAGTATCACGACAGAATCATCGTGGAGAAAAGGACTGATTTCATTGAAATACCTGATTGTCGGATCATAACGATGATTTCCATCCATGACTGCAACATCCACTTTACCCATTTCTTGCAAGACCATATTGAGCTGATCATCAAAATTTCCTTGAATGACTTTGACATTTCCGAGGTTCAGGACATCAAAAACCTCCTTGGCGATGCGCGCAATTTCCGGAGCACCTTCCAATGTCCAGACTTTAGTCTTTGCAGCAACAGATGCGAGATAGGCCGTGGTTATCCCGAGGCTTGTACCCAACTCGAGGATGTTTTCGGGTCGCACATAATCGATGAGTCTGAACAACGCTTGTGCATGAGAGGCCGGTTGCAGCGCAAACTTCGCAATATGTGCCACACTTCTTTGATCACCTTTCATCTTTCTAGAACCTGCACCAAAATCTTGGACATATATCACACGCTCATCTTGGAGTAAGTCTTCCCTTACTTTTTCGATGGCATCAAACACATAAAATGATTTATCCTGAATAAGAATTTTGGTGATCAAATCGAACACCATTGGCGAATGAACACCATGCGGGCCTTTCGCTGAAATCAGATGACGCAGATATGCCCTTGCTTCGAATAACAATTCCGATTATTGGTTTTTCTTCTGAAGTTCCTGAATCTGTTGCATGAGTTCAGGCAATTTTCTGAATCCCACATAAGACTTTTTATAATCCATGATACCAAATGCAGGAGAACCCTGAATGATGGTATTTGGCTCTTTGATATCGTGTCCCACGCCACTTTGAGCAGCGATTTTGGTCCCATCAGCAATGGTGAGGTGACCAACAATTCCGACCTGACCACCTATCATACAATTCTTACCGATACGTGTAGAACCCGCCACACCACTTTGCGCCGCGATGACGGTATTTTCACCAATTTCAACATTGTGAGCGATCTGAATCAGATTGTCCAATTTGACACCACGACGAATGATGGTGGATCCTAAAGTTGCGCGATCGATGGTTGTATTTGCACCCACTTCCACATGATCTTCGATGATGACATTTCCGATTTGCGGAACTTTCGCGTAGTTGTTTTCACTATTGGGTGAAAATCCAAAACCATCACCACCGATGATCACGCCACTGTGCAAAGTACAATCGCTTCCTATCTGACAATCAGAGTAAACACGCACACCTGCATAAACAACAGTGTTGTTACCAATCTTTGAACCATCACCAATGTATGAATTGGGATAAATACTCACCCCATTACCAATGACGGCACCTTCACCAATATAACAGAAAGGACCGATGTAAACGTTTTCACCAATGCTTGCAGAAGCACTCACTGCAGCTTTTTCATCGATGCCTGGTTTAGGTTTTCTCAATTGATTGTATGCTTCAAGAAGCTTAGCAAAACTTCCGTATGCATCTTTCACACGAATGAGTGTAAGCGTATTTGGCAAAGGTTTCTCAGGAGCAAAATCATCACCAACGATGGCGATTGAAGCACCGGTGGAATAAATGTATTCTGTGTACTTTGGATTGGCGAGAAACGTGAGTGTTGCAGGTTTGCCTTCTTCAATTTTAGACAAACTACTCACAACCGTGTCAGGATTACCTTCCACATTTCCACCAAGCATGGCGGCTATTTGAGATGCGGTGAATTGCATGATGGATGAATTGGGTTTGATCAGGATATCCTGATTTCATTCTCAAGGGCGAATATATCGGTGATAAGACAGCCAAAAGACGTTTTACCCTAATTTCCATTCACCGATAAACCCAGAATATGCAACCGGAATCGTTATGAAGCGCTGAAAGCCAAAAAGGACGGGCGCTCCCCGTTTACATTGGGATAAGCCTAAAGGATAATTATTTGAAACCGTATCATACATCTGAAAAAAAAAAATTGCGGCTTTCGAAGAGAGCAATGATTCGGGATAATACACGTCATTTATGGCTTTCAGTGCTGGAAGAGACTCCGACTGCGTGATCCAGTTTAAATTGTGAATCGAGCCATTGACAGCGGTTTTGCAGCCAACGTCTCAGGTTGGATAATTCTTCGGCATAGTCCTTTATGGGTGCAGGGTGAGTGAGGAATTTGTTGAGACCGAAAGCCGGAAAACGTGTGAAGTTCCTTTGGCGAGCTGGTTCATCTACCAAAGCGGAAAGTGAATCAACAAGGTGATTCAAATGCGCATCAGAAAGTACATTTTGACGCCACAAACGATATCTTTCATTCACCAAATTCCGAAATGATTCCTTTTGAAACAAATGTTTGAATAATGCATTGGCTTGTCCTGAGACTTCTGCAATAAAAGCATCCGTGCGATCACATGACATGATTTGTGTACCACCGTATGCAATGTCAAAGTCCCAAACTGGTCCAGCTTTCAATTTCGAACCTTCGGAGGTATTGCCCCGATGCAAAAAAGTACTCACCATGTATGCATCAGGATTTTTAGAAAGTTCTTGTAAGATGTAATAATCCGCCCATGAGTTCCAATCTATCTCCTGATCATTTACATCTGGCGCCTCACATTTCGTTACAAATTTTTCCAAACTCCATCTGATCTGTTTTAGGTAAAGGCTGTCCATTTCAATACCAGGAGGATCATCAACAATAAAAGAAGTAGAACCTGCAAACAGGACCACATCCATTTTATCAGGACGATTGATTTGCACCAAAAAAGCATCACTTCCCGGAGTCCTTGTATTCAGATCCAATCGACCAGGACTTATTTCATTTCTTTCCATGAGGAGATAGACACCTTGATAGAGACCATTGATCACCACTTCAACATATCTACTTTGAGGTGCATGATAGCCCATGCTTCTCCAAAGTTCATAAGACAATGCATTTCTGATGAGAGATGGATCAGAATAAGGTCCTTGTAATATCCATTTCGAAGAAGCATTCATGCCGAGGAGCGCAACTTTTTCTTTTTTCAAAGTATCGCCACTCATTCGAATGCTGAATTGTTTTTTGGGGAATTGTGCTGAAGAAAATCCGCGAATCCCCATTTCGATTTCACGTTCCATTTCACCGCAATCCAATGAAGTACCATTACATTGAAGTTTCATTTTCGCATGACCCTTTTCCTTTTGTTTCAGAAGTGTTTCATTCACTTCGATCACAATGCACGGCAATACTCCATTCTCATATTGTGGATATTGAAGTAACATGGCATTTTGATCCTTTTCTCCAGCCATGACATAAACTCCAGACTGTGATGCAAACCCACCGTCACGCGGAGCAGTTCGGATTTTCAGCAACAATTTGTTTTCGCCCTGTTTTTGAAATTTCATCCAAAGTACAGGGTCAATTTTGAAAGGCCTCAATGATTTATTCCAGGAGTACACAGGTATTTCACCTGATTCAACTACACCTGGCCAAATTGCTCCCTGTGCATTGGTATGAATCAAAACTTTGTTGTTCAACAACAATTCAAAATCAAGTGTATCCGGTGCAAAGAAAAAGAGTTCACCTGAGACAGAATCCAAAGCTTCATTGAAAGTAGTTTCCCAGTGTGTGCCATTCCATGAAGAAGCTGTAGAGTCTCTTTTGTGATCGGATTCATGAACCTTATTCCACGACATCAGTGGAGCTGTAAAGAGTTTCCAATGTCTTGGATCCGCTTTCTTTTCACACGCAGATAACACGATAATAGCAAACAGCAAAAAGACTAAAAGTATTCGATGCTTAATTCTGAGCATTGGCAGCGGAGGTGATTTGAACTTTACCCTGCAATTTACTCACGAGATCGAAAAATGTGGGAAAAGATTTGGACACACATTCTGCACCGCGGATGGTAACTCGTCCGCCAGCAAGACCGAGAATGGTTGCGGCCATCGCGATACGGTGATCCTGATGCGAATTGATATCAGCGCGGCGAACCGGCGCAGGATAAATTTTCATTTCATCATCGCGTAATACGATTCGGATATTGGCTTTGGCAAATTCCTGTTGTAGTGTTTTACCACGGTTGCTTTCTTTGTGGATGAGGCGCTTCACACCATAAATGGTACTCACGCCATCTGCAAAAGCAGCGAGAGCAGCCAGAGGAGGAAACAAATCGGGACATTCATTTGCATCGAATTCGAATGCAGAAATATCCGAAGCAAAAACTTTCACACCATTCGAAGTGATTTCCATTTTTACTCCAGCCATTTTGAGCACATCCAAAACTGCACTGTCGGCCTGAGTAATCCGATGATCAATATTGGTGATATGCAAACCTTCTTCAGCGCACAAGGCGCCGGCCACAAGCAGAAAAGCTGCGCCACTCCAATCGCCGGGAACAGTGAGTTCCCTTGGAGAATATACGGCATTTTCTATGGTGAAGTGCTCCAAGTTGTCATGCTGAATTTTCACACCAAATTGTTCCATGACTTCCAAAGTCATGGTGATGTATGGTTTGCTTTTCAGATTTGAAACATGAATGATGGAAGTAGAACCTGCTCTTGGAAGAGCGATGAGTAATCCAGTGAGAAATTGCGAAGAGATAGAGCCATCCATTTGCACTTCACCCGGAACAATAGGACCTTTCACCTGCACAGGAAGCAGACCTTGATTCGTTTCAATGTTTACACCGAGAGGAGGAAGAATATGTTCAAAATTTTCAAAAGATCGTTTCAATAATGAACCATGACCACTGATGACCATTTGTTGTTCGCTCAAAGCCGCAATTGGAATAAACATCCTGCTTGCAAGACCTGATTCGCCGCAAAACACTTCATTCTTGGACTGACGAATACCGGATAAAAAAGCATTGGGAAAACCGCCTTTGATGGTGACCACGTTTCCTTTCTGTGTGACGATTGCCCCAAGAGCTTGTGCAATTTCCAATGCCGCTTTGCAATCGTCACTGTCAGGATAATCGCTGATCACAGATTCACCACGCGCAAGCAATGCGCAGGCGACCATTCGTTGAGCGATACTCTTGCTGCCGGGTGCAGCTACATTTCCACTTAACTCTCCGGGAAATATTTCAACCTTCATTTTCTTCCGAGGTAAATACTTGCGATTCCACCTGACAAAGAAATACTGCGGCAATCACGATATCCTGCTTTTTCCATTCTACTGATAAACTTCATACCCGAAGGGAAGGCCTCAACGCTTTCCGGAAGGTATTCATAGGCGCGACGATCTTTAGAGATCAAACGTCCGATGGTCGGCATGATATATTTAAAGTAAAACTTGAAAAGTTGTTTTACAGGAAATGCAGTTGGTTGTGAAAATTCAAGCACTACACAAAGTGCGTTGGGTTTCAATACGCGATTCATCTCAGCGAGTCCCTTATCCAGATCCTGGAAATTGCGCACACCGAACGCAACCATACAACCGTCGAAAACTTCTTTTTCAAATGGGAGGTTTTCGGAGTCGCCCAATCGCAACTCAATCACATTTTCCAGACCTTTTGCCTTGACCTTTTTGCGTCCGACTTCGAGCATGCCTTCGCTGATATCTACACCAGTAATTTTTTCAGCACCCAAATTCATGCGTACCGCTTCGAGCGCAAAATCACCCGTACCAGTAGCCACATCGAGGACTTGTTTTGGATTTTCCTTTTTCAGAATTCTGATGGCCTTCTTTCTCCAAAGAATGTCAATTCCCAGAGAAAAAAAATGGTTGAGAAAATCATAGGAACCAGAGATGTTATTGAACATTCTTGCGACTTGTTCCTTTTTTTCTTCTGCTTCAGAATATGGTTTGACTTCTTTCACGATTGTAGACACAGACAAATCAGAGGCTTAATTGTTCGGTTGAAATTTTATGACAAGCTTCGGTGAGCAGTTGTTCTTTATCAACCGGAACCACACCAACTTTTTCGCAAACCAATCCGCCCGCAAGATTTGCAAGCGATGTAAAAGTATGTGTATCTGCTCCTGCAGCAAGTGCAAGGGAAGCAACACTGATGACGGTATCACCCGCCCCACTCACATCCAGAATTTCACGATGGTGTGCTTTTTCATGATAATATCCTTTTTCATCCGATGACATAACTCCTAACTCGGATAAGGTCACCATGGTAATTTTATTCTGCAAGTTTTCCTTCAAATTGCTGATGGCATGTTTGAGTTGATCAAAATTGTTTTTATCAAAATCAATTTTCAATCCTTCTCGCAATTCCTTCAGATTTGGTTTAAACAAAGTGACACCTTTATAGGCGAAAAAATTGTCCTTTTTCGGATCAACCGTTGTAGGAATATTTTTTTCTTGTGCAAATCCGATTACCGTAGAAATAACCTTTTCAGTGAGAACACCTTTATTGTAATCTTCGAAAATGATGACATCGACCTTCTGCCTGTTGAGTATCCCTTTGATACAATCCAACAAATGTCTTTCATCCGTTGCGGACAGCGGTGTTGTGATTTCTTCGTCCACCCGAAGAAGATGATGACCTTGACTGATCACACGTGTTTTCACGGTGGTCATTCTCTCGGGTGAATCGATGATACCTTCGGTGGTGAAATGATTTTCTTTCAGAGTTGTTCTAAAAATATCGCCTTTGCTTCCATCACCAACCACAGAACAAATGATTGCTTTGGCACCAAGGCTTTTTACGTTGAGTGCAACATTTGCTGCGCCACCAAGGCGATTTTCCTTTTTATTGACCTGCACCACCGGTACAGGCGCTTCAGGTGAGATACGTTCTACTTTTCCCCAGTAGTATGCATCGATCATGACATCACCTACGATGAGTACAGTGAGTCCGTTGAATTTTTGAAATAGCTGTTGTATCTCTTCCTTGTTCATTTTTTATGCATGCAAACGGCCAAGACCATTTTTAATTCTTTTGAGTGCTTCACGCAAAACATTTTCACTAGCCGCGTATGAAATCCGGATACAGTTGGCATCACCAAATGCTTCACCAGTCACCACCGCAACATGTTCCTTTTCCAATAAAAACTCGCTGAGATCAGTTGCATTTTTGATGGTAACATGACCATCTGTTTTTCCGAAGTATGAAGACACATCCGGGAAAAAATAAAACGCCCCTTCAGGAAGATTGGTCACAACACCTGGAATTTCTTTGAGCAGACCATAAACCAAATCTCTTCTTTTGTGAAAAGTCTCTATCATCGGCTTCACCACTGATGGATCAGCTTCCACAGCAGACTTCGTAGCCATTTGAGCAATGCTGTTGGCTCCGCTGGTAATTTGTCCCTGCATTTTATTACAGGCTTCAGCGATCCATTTTGGAGCGCCGATATATCCGATACGCCAGCCAGTCATGGCAAATGCTTTAGAAACACCATTCACTGTAATGGTTCTTTCTGCCATGCCGGGAATAGATGCGATACTTTCAGTTTTACCATTGAAATTGATGAGCTCATAAATTTCATCGCTGATGACATACAATTCCTCCTTCGCCAGAATGACATCGGCAAAAGACTGCAACTCACTGCGACTGTATACAGATCCAGTTGGATTGCAAGGAGAACTATAGATGATCAGTTTGGTTTTATCGGTGATGGCATCTTGGAGTTGGGCAGTCGTGATCTTGAAATCATTTTCTACGGTAGCATTGATCATCACAGGAATACCGCCTGCGAGTTTCACCAATTCTGCGTAGCTCACCCAAAACGGGCTTGGCATGATGACTTCATCGCCAGGATTTACCAAAGCATAAACCGTATTGGCAATGGCTTGTTTTGCACCAGTAGATATCACAATATTCTCAGCAGTGTATTGCAGACCATTATCACGGCGGAATTTTTCCGCAATGGCACGCCTTACTTCGAGAATACCATTGACCGGTGGATAGTGAGTAATATTGTTATCTAGAGCAGTCTTCGCTGCATCTTTGATAAATTCAGGTGTATCAAAATCTGGTTCTCCCAATGAGAGGCTCACCACATCAACACCCTGCTGGGCCAATTCCCTGCTTTTGCGGGCCATGGCCAGCGTGGCTGATTCATTCAATTGGCTGAGTAGTTCAGATACACGGCCAGTACTATTCTTCAATGCTTGTTCCATTTCATCGTGCCGCTTCAAAATTTCCTTGAATTCTACGGCGGTGCAAACTTAGTTGATCGGGTGCCTTGATTCACCTCAAGAAAAGGTGAAATATTCCCGCCTAAAATCCACAAAAAGCCCACATTATCAACGAAATGGAAAAATCAGATGAGGTTATTCTCCAAATGACCCTTCCCACGGTGATTCCCATCATCTGCAAGATCGATTAGAATCCCATGTTGCTTTGCTGACATCAGCGTCAGGATTTTAAAACTGGAAATAGATAAATGGATGCATATCCGCCGACATGACCTGATACGCGAAAAAGATCGTGATGAGGCAGAACAAGGCAATAACTGGAATGGGTAGCGCTGCGAATTTTTGCCTATAACTTTCCTTGAAAGTTGATGGCAACCAATGAATGATCATACCAATAAGAATCACCACAAAAACATTCAGATAACCAGAAATAACCAGTGGAGCCACTGACCAATCCATATGGAAAAAAATCTGTTGCAACATGGTTGTTGCAGACAAGAATTCAGACCCTATGTCATGCGTTTCATTCAGTCCATCCCAAGATGAATTGCTGCCTGCGCGGAACCAGACTCTGGTAAAAGTGATAAATGAAAACGTGAGGAAAATGGCCCAAGCTCTGATGACCCATTTGGACTTGTGTTTTTCCCACGGGCTGATGCGTTTCCAAAGTTTGTAGAAGACAAGTGCGAAACCATTCAATGCGCCCCAAATGATGAAGTTCCATGATGCACCGTGCCACAAACCGCCGATCACCATGGTGATCATCAGATTGAGATTCGTCGTAACCCAAGAGGCAAAAGGTTTGACAAATTGAGCAAGGAGGATACAAACAGCAATAATGAGTGCACTGATGGCAAGAACCATCCAAGAACCGGCAAGACCAGCAATGACGAGGATGATGATAACCATGACAATGATAGAACCAATGCTCCCACCTTTATTCCCACCCAGTGGGATATAGAGATAATCGCGCAGCCAATTCGATAGTGACATATGCCAACGTCTCCAGAAATCGCTCACGTTAATGGCCTTGTATGGAGAATCGAAATTTTTGGTCAGATGAAAGCCCATGAGCAATGCCACGCCAATGGCCATATCCGTATATCCGAAAATCTGCATACACCTGAAGGCTATATCCGTAGATCGCCATCAGATTTTCGAATCCAGTATATGAAACCGGATTGGCGAAAATGCGGTCGATAAAATTGACCGCGATGTAATCCGCGAGCAGAATTTTTTTGACCAGTCCATTTAAAATCCAGAAAACAGCGAGACCCCATTCTTGTTTGGAAAGACTGTATTCCTTGTAAAGTTGTGGAATCAGATCGGTGGAACGCACAATAGGTCCGGCGACCAGTTGCGGAAAGAAAGTAACGAAAAATGCAAAGTCAGTGAATTGTTTGACTGGTTTCAGCGTGCCACGATACACCTCAACAGTATAACTGATGCTTTGAAAAGTAAAAAACGAAATACCGATGGGTAGGATAATTTTATCAATCTCGAAATGCGTTCCGAAAAAACCATTGCTCCAATGCGCCATCCAATTGAATACATGAGCTTGTTTATTCAGTGTTGCATTGTAGATGTCGGTAAAGAAATAAGCATATTTGAAATAACACAACACACCCAAATTCATGACAATACTTGCCGCCAGCCATGCTTTTTTTGGAGCCTTTTTTCTTGTTCGGTAGATGACTTTGCCGATAAAAAAATCCCAGCATGCCGTGAAGACCAGCAAGATGAAAAAGAAACCTGTAGTTTTATAATAGAAGAATACACTGGCAAGAAATAGGAACGCATGTCGCAAACCCCGTTTTCGATGCAGGAATGAATCCACAATTAAGACAAGCGCAAAGAAGATCCAGAAAGAGGTTACCGTGAATATGAACGGTGCCTTCGGATCGAAAAGAAAAAACTCCCAGATGTGTGCTGTCCAATCTTGACCAGTGATCATCGTTTACGCGCTGCGAGGGTGTATCCTAAAGCGTAAGAATACCGGCTTTTTTCATTCGTTCTTTTATACCATCCGGAACTTTTCAAGACAGATGCCAACAATAGAAAAAACCGATGTGACCACTTGCCTGTCATTCCTTTGTTGAGTGTATCCAGCAATACATCTGCCCTTCCACCATAAGGTTCGAGGTGTACCACTTCGAGTCCTGCATCTTCACACATTTGTTTTAGGCCAAATTCAGAAGGATTGTAGTAATTGTGGGGATATTCAGAGGACCAATAGATGAATGGAGTTGTAACGATGAGATGACCACCTGATTTGAGATGATCAGACAATGTAGCAATAAGCAATGCAGGATATTTCACATGAGCAATCACATCAGAAAGGAGAATGGTGTCGAAGTTTTTTTCTTGTAAAGAAAAACTCCGATTGAGATCTACAATTTCATCAAGGTGTTTTCTCACATCTTCATTTTCACTCCAATCGATGGTATAATGCAATTCCACTTTACTGCGCAGCAGATTGTGATATGGCACTCTTCCACATCCGCAATCGAGTAATTTACCGTGTACATATTGATCGAACAACGGCCGATAAGCCTTCCACTGCAGTGAAGCAATATGCCATGAACCGGCATAGACGGCACTTAGATTCAGATCAAAATCCCTTTTATTCTGATCGAAAACAACAAGTGAAGCTTTCCATTCTGATTCTTTCTTCATGAAAACAACTGATTGATTCGATGCAATGATTCTGTGGTGGAAATATCGTTATAGATACCATAACGTGAGGCGGGGCAATTTGAAATTGGAAGATCGCCAGCGCATGGTTCAACACCAATCAAATTATGATAACCGGCATAAACTGCGGCTTCAGCAACGCGGCGATCATAAGCTCCGAAAGGAAAAGCAAAATCATTTATTGCTTTGCCAGTCACCTGCTCGAGGTATTTTTTACTTTCTGTCAATTCATCTTTCAGCAAATCATCGCTGGCGTATTTCAAATTCACGTGACTCACGGCGTGACTGCCGATAGAGATCATAGGAGATTGCGACATGATGCGAATTTCTTCACCCTTCATCACACGCCATTCATCTTCACGGGTGAGGTCATGCGCAGGTTGATATCCGCAATGCTGTGCAAGATCATCCAACCATTGATCAATGGCATCAATATCCATTTCTTGCATGACTGATTCCAACCTTTCACCTGTCGTTTTCTCCACGAATAAATTTCTGTACTTTCTGAAAAATATTTTTTCGTTGAGATGAATTTCACCTCTCTGATGTTGTAGCAATCTGCTCAATTCATCAGGCCAGAGTGTAGATCTTCCAGCAAGCCATGAAGTCGTAACAAAAAAAGTGGCCGGAAGTTGATGTTTTTCCAAGACAGGTAATGCATGGTGAAGATTGTTGACTAGTCCATCATCGAAGGTAATGGCAATGCGTTGACCTGTACCCGGAGTTTCGAGTATTTCCTTTAGTGTAACAACCTGATAATTCCTTTTGAGATATTTCAGAATGCGTTCGAAATCGGCAACGCCGATGTTTCTCATATTGAGTGCAAGATTTGTTTTCTCCAGCACATTGTGAAACATCAGAATGACGTCAGCATTTTTTTTTGTAGGATAAAAAAAATGCTCAAGGCCAAGATTAAACAGACAGGCTCTGGTCCAAATTGAACATTTATTGGTCAGCCTGTCGACAACCATTATTTTTTCCCTTTAAACGTCAATTCCTTTTTAGGGCCAGGTCTATCTCCGGAGGGTTTTTCCGGACGAGGTTCAGAAGATGGTTTTCTTTCTTCGCGAGGTTCCTTGCGTTCACGATCGCTATACGATTTTTTCTCCCCACGTTCACGACTTTCCCTTGGACGATCTTCTCTCGATCTATCCGAAGAAGTTCTTCCTGATCCGCGATCATCCGAAGATTTTTTATCGTATGATTTACGCGGAGGTCTATCATCTTCATCCGATTTACTTCTTGGACGGTCGTATGGTTCACTATCTGGTTGTTCTTCGTAGATATTGTCTTCGAAGATTTTATTTTTCTCCCAGCCAACGGGAACGACGCCGGTTTTATTCACTTTAACACCTAATTTGGTGAGTAGAACCTTACCCTCTTTGTACAACATTCCTGCAGCTTTTTTGAAGGTCTTTTTAGACATGTGCAGTCGAAGTTTGATTTCTTCCGGGTCGGTATCGTCATTGAGTCGCACATAACCTCCGTTTTGTTCGAGATAGTCCAGAATTTTCTTGCGGGCATCTTCGAGCAATTCCAAACCTTCCCGCTGCATGCTCACCTGAATATCCTTGCCTTCGACTTTCCGCACATAACCTTTCACTTTTTCACCCAAACGCACCTTATCGGTCATCTCTTGTCTAAAAAGCACACCGATAAATTTACCATCTACCACGACCCTTCTTCCGATATCGATTTTTTCAGCAATGGTGAGACTTACTTCATCACCACGTTTATATGGAATATCTGTATTCCTCAGATGACGTTGCAATTTGGTCGAGGCAAATAGTCGGCGGTTTTCGCTGTCATCCAGTAGGACGATCAAGGTCATTCTGCCAGATTCGAGGTTTTCCAATTGTTCTCTGGCTGGAATCAGGATATCACGTTTTGACCCGATGCTGATGAAAGCGCCAAGGTCATTTGAATTTCCCACGCGAAAACAACCAATTTCCCCGACCTGCACTTCAGGTAGTCTGGTTGTTGCTTCCAACTCCCTTTCCTCGTTGTAGAAAGTGAATACTTCCACCATCTCGCCTGGTTCTGTATTCGGTTTGAGGTCACGTTTTGGGATAAAAACAGATTGTTTTGTATCGCCAAGTAGGTAGCCTTTTTCAACCACTTCCAAAACGGGCAATGATTGTATGGAGCCGGGTCTGATCATTCGGTGTTTTTGTTTCCGGAGAAAAGAGCCGGAATCATTTGCCAAAGAAACTGCAAAAGCCTCATGGAAGTGCAGAACCATGAAATGATGCCGACATCCGGTTGTGAGATTACACCTTTCAGGGTATTGGTAGAGTGGCAAAAAAGGCGAATGTTTGTATCCGATGACACAAGAGCAACGAAACATGTCCAATCGACCGCAGGCGGGAGTTTGCATCATTCAGGAACTCTTTGCTACTGCCCATTTCAAGAAAAAAAGTGCTGTAAGAGCTATAAACACGGCAAACGTTGCAAGAAGTGTCCTAAGGGAGAAAAATAAGTCTCAACTCCTTTTTAGTCAGCCAGTTTCCATGTCGATAAACTGATTTAGGCCAAATGTGCTTATACTTGCGCACTACCTCAATCAGCACAATCTACTAGTATTATGAGTAAAACCCTGATCAAAAAACCTATTCACACGCTTCTTGCAGATTCCGAAAAGCACGGACTAAAAAGAACACTTGGTAAAATGAGTCTTATCCTATTAGGGATAGGAGCCATTATTGGTGCCGGTTTATTTGTCCGCACCGCGGCCGCTTCTGCTGAGGCAGCCGGCCCAGCAGTTACACTTTCGTTTATCGTTGCGGCTATTGGATGCGCCTTTGCCGGATTATGTTATGCTGAATTTGCCTCCATGTTTCCTATTGCAGGAAGTGCCTATACCTACGCCTATACAACCATGGGAGAATTGGTGGCCTGGATCATCGGATGGGCATTGATTATGGAATACGCCCTTGGAGCTGCAACGGTTTCCATTGCCTGGAGTGAATACCTGAATAATCTTTTAGGAGGCGTGATACCCTATGAATGGTGTCACTCGCCGTTTGAATCATCGGCGGCAGGTGTGAGTGGAATCATGAATGCACCCGCATTGGTGATTTTGTTGGCGCTCACTTTATTACTGATCCGTGGTACACAAGAATCCGCCATTGTGAATGGCATCATCGTATTCATCAAAGTAGGTATCGTACTTGCCTTTATTGCCATTGGATTCAATTACATCAATTCTGATAACTACACACCTTATATCATAGGTGAAAACGTTGCGGGTCACGAAGACTTTTTCAAACACGGATGGGGAGGAATCCTGCGGGGTGCCGCCATTGTATTCTTCGCATTCATCGGTTTCGATGCAGTGTCTACAGCCGCGCAGGAAGCGAAAAATCCGCAAAAAGACATGCCATGGGGAATTCTGGGATCGTTGGTGATCTGCACCATTTTGTATGTGCTCTTCGCTCACGTTCTCACTGGTGTAGCCAACTGGCAGGAATTCAAAGTTGCAGGTAAAGAAGCTTCGGTGGCATATGCCATTCAAAATCACATGCCGGGATACGAATGGCTGGGAACATTGGTAACCATCGCCATTCTCGCCGGATTCAGCTCTGTAATATTGGTGATGCTGATGGGCCAAAGCCGTGTATTTTTCTCTATGTCGCACGATGGTCTTATCCCACCAGTCTTCTCAAAACTTCACAACAAATACAAAACACCTTATAAATCAAACTGGATACTTTTCCTTTTTGTTGGTGCGTTTGCAGGATTTGTTCCTGGAAGTATAGCAGGTGATCTTACGTCATTCGGAACCCTTCTTGCATTCGTATTGGTATGTGCAGGAATTTTGGTGTTGCGCAAATCGAATCCTGATCTGAAGCGTCCTTTCAAGACTCCACTCGTTCCGCTTATTCCAATACTTGGCATAGCAGTATGTTCATTTATGATCATCTCTCTTGATCACACCACACAACTCGTAGCTGTGTGTTGGATGATCGTAGGTTTGTTCATTTACTTCGGCTATGGGTTATCGAAAAGTAAACTACAACAGGAACATCGTAAATCGAAATCACTTGATCAAGTTTGATCACCATGATAAACATTTTAAAAGGCTGTCTCACGGGACAGCCTTTTCCATGAAATCACGTTTGAGTTAAATGTTGAACTGGCTAAAACAGCGACCATTCTTATTCGTCATGATATTATGTCTGTCAGTGGCATCATATCATCTCGTCAAACACCGCTGGAAAGGTGATTCATGGAAAAGCACCATACAGAGCGATGGGAGTGGCTATTATGCCTATTTACCCGCTGTATTTATTTATCAAGATCTACAATACCGCTTTTATTTAGATCTGAAAGAGAAGTATAAATTCGGCGATCTATCTGAGAATTTTCTTTACACTGAAAACAACCGATTGTACAATCGCTATTTCTGCGGTACTTCCATCGCCATGATGCCATTCTTTCTGTTGGGTTGGGCAGCGGCGGAAATCACTGGACAAGATGCGGATGGACACTCTTTTTTCTTTACCGTTTCGTTGAATGTCGCCGCTATTTTTTATGTACTTAGTGGTTTATATCTTATGTATCGGCTGTTCAGTCGCCGCTACAACAAATGGACGGTAGCCCTTATTTGCGCGGCTATTTTTTTAGGGACCAACACGTTTACCTATGCCATTTATCATGCCTCCTATTCACATGCCTATTCGTTTGGCTTCATAGCGCTATTCATTTATCTCGCTGATCGAAGCATTCGTCTGAAAACAAGAAATTCGCTTATTCATCTGGCGTTGTGCCTCGGCATGATCACCATTATCAGGCCCACGAATGCTATTGTTTTATTATCGATTCCCTTTTTATCCGGAAGCTACGCTTCATTTTTATCATGGTTCAAATTCGCCATACAACCGCGGGTATTCTTACCGGCAGTGATGAGTTGTGTATCTGTCATCTTCATTCAAAGTTTCATGTATCATGCTCAATGCGGATCATGGTGGACAGATGGATATCCGTATGAAACATTTTATTTCGACAGACCGGAAATCATCAATATGTGGTTTAGTTACCGCGCAGGTGTGGTGATGTGGTCGCCCGTAGTCATTTTGGCATTGATTGGATTGTTGGTCATGTTAGTGAAAGAACCTTTCAAAGGATTCAGCATGTTGCTGTTCCTGCTGATGAATTCATGGATCATTTCATCGTGGTGGGCATGGCATTATTCAGGCACATTCGGAATGCGGCCCATGGTAGACCACATGCCATTTTTTATACCACTCATTTGCGCCTTGTTTTTTGTCTTACGTAAAGTCTGGATGAAAACGATTTTGGTTATCTGTTTATGTTCGATCACCTTCGTGGGTTATACATTCAACAAACAATACATCACGTCCATTATTCCATGGGATGGTATGACGAAAGAAAAGTATTGGTACATTTTCATGAAAACAGGAGGAGGTTATGCCTTTCGATTATTCGAGCCATATAGACCACCGATGCCACCCCTCCAAAACATCATGATCAAACACATCGCATTTGATCCGGCTGATCCCTCTGCACCCTTTGTTCCTGTGCAAGAAAACTACCATATAGATACATTGTTGCATTATTCCGGTAAGGGCTTACAACAACTCATCAATATGCCATTGTGGTCTGTTCGTGGTGCAGGAAAATATTATGGAGAAATTCGGTTGGATGCATTTTATACTTCTGTGTACAACAAGGGTGAGCTTTATGTGAATTTCAAAAGTGGAAAAGAGACCATCCACTCAGAAAAGCTGTTGTTGGTGATTCCCGATTTCAAACCCAATCGCTGGAATAAACTGCGTTATAGTTTTATTACCGAAATACCCAACTCCACCATTGATCATCTCGAATTGGAAATGCACAATGGACCAAACCTACCCGTTTATTTGCAAAAATTGGAGGTCACTTTAGCAAGTTTGTGATTTCAGAATTTCAACCGATTCATTTATTTGAAAAATGAAAAAGGTATTGAAAATTTGTTCGTTTTTGCTTCTTATCTCGTCGATCATTGGTTTTGTCGCCCTTTGGCTTTTATTACCTGTCATCATATTGCAGCCACAAAGGTTGGATATCAAACGACAGCCGGCATTGCTTCATCATAAAATAAATCCAGCGGATTATGGACTGGTTTGAGAGGACATCAGTTTTACAACCTCCGATTCGGTATATATCTCTGCGACATTCCTTTCGAGTGAAAATCAACCTGCGAAAGCGACGATTATCATGTTGCATGGAATAGGTGCCTGCAAAGAAACATTTCTTCCTACCGCTGCAGACTTTTGCAAAGATTCCATCAATGTGGTATTGATGGACAACAGGGCGCATGGTCAAAGTGGTGGAGAATATTGCACTTACGGTTTTCATGAAAAGGACGATGTCAGTGTATTGGTCACAAAACTGCTGGAGCGCGATCCGACAAATCCCATTGGGTTGTATGGTACTTCACTCGGTGGTGCCATATGCTATCAGGTGATTGGTCAAGACCATCGCATTCGTTTTGCCATCATAGAAAGCACATTCGATGATTTAAAAAATGTCGTACGTGAATACCTCGCGAGATTTATCGGATTCCATTTCGATTCACTTGCTGATTTTGCACTTTGGCGTGCGACACAAGTGGCAGGATTTGAAAGTGGACAAGTCATTCCTTCTCATTCTGCGAAAAACGCGACTTGTCCGGTGTTCTGTGCGCATGGCACTCGTGATATACACATCCCACTGAATTATGGTATTCACAACTATGCACAACTGCAATCAAAAGGCAACGAATTTCATCTTATCTCCAATGCAGACCACAACAATGTAAGTTCGACTGGCGGTCCGCTTTACCGAAAAATGATGCTTCACTTTATTCGTGAAAATTCGAAAGATTAGAAAGTGGACGCGATTCAAAAAGTCATAAATAGAATAGCCCCGGACGTTTCCGGGGCTATCCACTTGCTTAACCTTAATTAACCTTAACTACTCTTAATCAGAGAAGCGCGTTTAATTTTTTTAATCTCTTTTATAGACCTGCGCAGGGTGGTGCACAGGATTTTGGGCTTTTAACGGTGGCAGGTTTCTATGGGTTTCATTTTTTATTGTTAAAATCTCACTCCCCTCCTCAATCCCCCACCACATCAGCATTTCCTCATTAATTTATTTTCCATAATTCATAATTAAATGAAGAAGCCCCCGCGTTCGGAGGCTTCTTCAATGCTTTTTACGGATTGCTTTTTTAAAAACCAAAATGAAACATTCTACATGGCTTTTAACGGGAACAGGTTTTTAAAGGTTTCAGTTTTTAGAAAAAAAACGCTCAACGATTCAAATTCTCACCATTTAGGCCAATTCAACTTTTCATTTTTCGCCCTGAACGAGTATTTTGAAAGAAGAATTATTCATTTGAAACAAATAAATTCCACAAGCGAGATCGCTCACATCAATACGGGAATGAGTGGATCCGATGGTTCCGGATTTTACGACAATACCTTGAGTATTCATCAGGCTCCAATTCGATCCGATTTGATCTGCCAAAATTCTCACATTCAAGAATTCGGCACAAACAGTTGGAAACACATGAGGATTCGAAGCCACATGTTCTTCAATATCTATGACCGTTTGTAGAGGACATGTTGGGCCGAATGACACTTCATTGAAATACTCGTCACCATCAACCACCCACCATTCCTGCCAGTTACCCCCATTACCTGTCATCCAGTCATTGAGTGAAAATAGATTTGCACCAGACGTAGTTGCATTGAGACGATACACATAAGTTGCATGTTGATTTCTCTCCCAAGTAAGAGGTTCTCCTTCGATGCAATTTTCAGGAATGAGATCAGCTTCACAACCATGTCGTATGAAGTAGACATATTCTTCATAATCCGGCCATTCTCCATAAGCGTATGCCACACCATTTTCATCGATTACTGTCGCAACATATTCATTGCAGGCGATACCCAATGATTGAGGATAACCATCTGCATAAATGCGAGCCATAAAGGCAAGGTGCCGTCCACGTCTATCAGGATCATCATAATGCGTATCTGTGATGACATCATGCAAAAAAGGCAGCATCAAAAAATCCTGATGTCCGATACTCATGTATTGGTTGTAGGGATTAGCAAGGGCCACATTCGAAAAAACGGTTCCATTTTGCGCTTCGAAATAATGTCCGCCGAGAATGGCCATACCCGCACTTGTACCGCCGATTACCGCGTGTTTGACATTCACATGCGTATTCAGGAGGTCTTCCACAGGTGAATCTTTCCAATAGTCGACGTAGACTGCCTGATCACCACCAGCAATAAATATGGCTTCTGCATTGGCGATTTGTTGGAGCACATATTCATCATTAGAAGCTGATGCATCATTAAAGAGAATTGTTTCAACAGAGTTTACCGCCACACCCAGATCGCTGAATAAATAATCGTTGTATCCATTGGCTCCGGAAGCACGGATGATCAGTACATCACCTCCATTTGCCCTTTCCAGAAACCAGGTCATGGCGTTGTCATTGTCTGTTGCACCACCAGCGAGTAATATTCCAAACTGAGGCGCAGGATTCACATCAGTGGTATCACCAGTGAAGTATGTGGTGTAGGATTGCCCAGACATACCCGCGGCAATCATCAACCATAAAACTGCATAAAGAAATTTCATACGCACAAAGAAAGAGAGAAAACGAACTGATATGCGTTCTGAAATTGATTTTGATTGTTAGGTATTAGGTAGTAGGTACTAGGTATTAGGTATTAGGACCGCGCAAGGAATTAATTCGCCAACTCAATTCTCATCTGATAAATTATAATTCATAATTCATAATTCATAATTCATCACACCCGTCCAAAACGTTCTGAGATGAAAACAGAAAGCTTTGATTAGGGCTTATTTCGTGTTCCAAATTACTCGCTTTTTACAACTACCCCCCCTCTTTAAAAAATTTCAAGCTGGATCGAATCGATTTTTTTGATCTCATCATCGTCCAAAAATGGTTTGTCAAGCCATTTTTGAAGATCAATTTTGACGAAAAGATTTAGTCTTATAAAAGCAATAAGGTTGGAAAGATGCCAATCATGTTTAGATGTTCTCTGAAGCGATTTTAGCAACAAAATGGTGATCAATGCTGTCCAAATCTGTATCAAGACCGCATTCATACTGGTTCCTATGAATGACTTGATTTTCAGGTGAGTTTTGATTTCTTTGAAGAAAGATTCGATGCTCCATCGACGTTTGTAAAGTTCTTCGATGGTTGATGCTGTCCAATTAAAATTGTTGGTGAGTAATTCGATGTATTGCTGTCGCTCTTCATCCCAAATTTGAATCAACCTAATCTCTTGTGGATAGTCCTTTTTGGATTTGTACAAGCTGAAGTTTCCTTGCCAATCTGCTTGCACATTTGATTCTGATCCTTCTGGTTTAGACCATGGACGCTCTTGCAGATCCATCTTAACATTCTCACGACATCTGACAACAAAGAAAACACCTTGTTGGGTTAAACTGTGGAGCCAGGAAAAGTCCATATAGCCGCGGTCGGCGACGACTATACTTCCATCGGGGAACTCAATTTCTTTGGCTGCCGTAATGTCGTGCTTCTTGCCATCACTCATGTCGGCAAACACGGGCATGCATCCGTCAAAATCGAGCACCGTGTGTAGTTTGATGGCTCCCTTTTTAGCTCTGAACTTAGCCCAATCAAAAGCATTTAGGCAAAGGTCAATCGTGGTGGAGTCCAAAAGAAAGATTTGTCGCTTAGGAAGAAGTTTGCGTGATTTTTTTATCGTTGGAAGTAATGCATCGTACAATTCAAAGTACATGTCGCGAAACAGCTCCCACGATCTGGACTCGTTGATGTAGGCCAAGCTCGACTTTTGTAATGCCTTAGTTAAGCCTAAGTGGTTCAAATCGCCGGTAGCAGATCTCATCCCTTGACAAACCTCATTCAGACTGTTGGATTTTGAAAAATGACAGAAAAGCATTGTTATAAAATGAGTCCAGGAGTCGTTACCCTTACAATGCTTGTTTGACTTGTGTTTGGTTACGAGATTTTTGAATGAATCTCTATTTATTTTTTGGATTATTTGAGCAAAAAGTGTGATCTTCATCCCGAAGTTGGTTTTTGTTTTTGTCTTGCAACTCAAACATACCGGATTTATCCGGAACCAACTTCATTTTTATACTATTTCAGTAAACGTTTTGGACAGATTGTTGTCTCATGAAATAGGTTGACAACCAAAGCTGTTGAAAAGTCTCTAATTTTAACAAGTTATGACAACAGATGAACGTCGAAGACGGAGATTTACAAAGGAATTTCGCAAGGCTCAGGTTAAGCTTATTGAATCTGGTTCTGTGACCATCCAACAAGTTTGTAAGCTTTATGAAGTCAAAGTAGGAAGTGTACAGTTATGGGTTAAAAGGTTTGGAACAAAACCAGTGCCCAGCACGATTGTTATTAGCGATGTTAGTGATTATAGTAGGCTCAAAGAACTCGAGAAAGAGAATCAACGATTGTTGACGATTATCGGTCAACAACAAGTAGAGCTTGTTTATCATAAAACGCTTGTAGACCTCGCTAAATCAAAGCTTGGGGAGGACTATGAAAAAAAATGATTCACCCACTTTTACAGAAGCTTATAGAAAATCAAGATCCAGATAGGCCGAGTATGGAGTCCTTTTATCGACGCACAGAAGTTTCCCGACAGGCTCATTCCCAATGGTATTTTCGATACTTAAAACAATCGAAGATGAACACCAAATTGATTGATGAGGTAATACAATACCGCAGAACCAATGATTGTAGAGCTGGTTCCAGGCATCTGTTTTACAATTTAAAAATCAAAGAGCGATACGATATTGGGGTAACCAAGTTTGAACAATTGATGTCACAACAGGGCTTGAGTCTTCCGGTTGTTCGAGTAAAGGTTGTTACAACTAAATCGTCACGGCAAAGTTGGAACTATAAAAATTTAGTTTCCGGTTTAAAGGTCACTGATATAAACCAAGTAATTGTGGGTGACATCACCTATCTTCACCATAATGGTTTGAGGTACTATTTTTTTGGTGAAAAAGACGTCTATAGTGCTCGACTTGTAGGTTGGAGTCTGTCAATGAATATGAAGGCAGAGAATGCAGAAGATGCTTTAAACATGGTAATAGCATGTCGAGGAAGCGACAAAATAAGTGGAAGCATACATCATAGTGATGGAGGCGGCCAGTACTTCTCTACTCTTTTTCTCACTTTGGCAGAAGCAAATAGTATTCGAATGAGCAGAGCGAAAACATGTCTTGAGAATGGATATGCTGAACAGTTCAATGCCTATTTGAAACATCACATGCTGCCTCTGATAAAGTCAAGAAGCATTGCAGGGATGAAGCAAGAATTAAGTAAATTAATACATCACTACAATCACCTGAGAAAGCAAGAAGAACTGGGTTGGATGAGCCCTGTAGAATTTGAAAAATCGTTAAGCATAAGGAAACGAAAGAAGATACTTAGGATGCACGATTTTGACTACAAACGATTTTAGGTTTTAGGAGGCATAAGCGACCAAAAGGTTTCACCACAAAAAAGCGCACCCTAAAATGCTTTAGGATGCGCTTGGTATGAACCTTTTCAGTCGTCCAAGATTATTCCTTGAAAGGTTGCTCCTCAGCAGAGCCTTTCTCCGCTTATCTTGGCAGCGTGAATGTAAAATCCTATCAATTACAAATAAAAATAGGCTTTTCAACAAAGTTTGGGGTTTAGGTAGGTGAGCTGTCAAGCTATTTCATGAGGAGGCAGATGTGATAATTCATAATTCATAATTCATAATTCATAATTCATAATTCATAATTCAAAAAAAAAGTCCCCACGTTTGGAGACTTCTTTAATTTTTTACGGATTGCTTTTTTAAAAACCAAAATGAAACATTCTACGTCCCTTGGTACGGAATACGCTTTTGAAAAGTTTCATTTCTTCTTAAAAAATTATTCTCCGTTATGGATATATAATTTTTGATCAAAAGACCCAGAGGAATTGATGATCACCATATCATAAACTCCAGGATTCAGCGCGGAGATATCCAAACGATGAAGACCTGCGTTGGTTTTGGTTGAATGTACCAAGCGTCCATCCATGGCATAGAAGAATACCTCAGATGGAACGGGGTAATTCACATGAACATGGTCCACCGCAGGATTCGGATAAATCATCAATTCAGGGTTATTCGCCTCATTCACAGAAATCACGATGACTTCAATACAGTCAGACGTCGCCACACAGCCATCCAGTGAAATCTCTACGGCATAATTGGAATTGGCAATAGGGGTAAAACTCTGTGCTGTGGCATTATTCACCGGCTGATTCGTATCACAATCAAACCATGCATAAGAGGCATTTTGCTGATCAGCCGTCAGCGTGGTTCCATTCAAAGTCACCACAGCAGAAGGCAGAGGTATAACATTCGTTTCCGCAACCCAAGTGGAAGAACAACCAAATTCATCAGTATATGTGCAAGTGATGTTATGCGCACCGATTCCAGCAGATGATGGATCGAACATGTTATCTGTAATTCCATCACCTGAAAGAACAGCACCAATCTGATTTGTGGTCAATACCGCGATGGGTTCGTCTTCGCAATAATTTGCATTGAGGCCAGACACAGATAATTCCGGAAGTCCGTTTACCATGATCGTATCAACAGTGCTGGATGAACATCCTACGAGGTCGATGGCGTATGTAATTTCATGGGTTCCCACACCAGCAATTGATGGGTCGAAAGAACTGCCTGTCATTCCATCACCGATGAAGTTTCCACCTCCACTTTCGGTGATCAATTGCACAGGTAATTCATCGATGCAGATATTTTCCGGCAATCCAGAAAAGTTGCTGTTCGCAGAAGCGAGAATCACCACATCGGTAGTAACTGATGAAGAACAGCCATTCTCTGCAGTAAGAGAATACGTCACACCAACTTGTCCCGGAGTTGGCACTGATGGATCAAAAGAATTGTCGCTAACACCAACACCAGAAAATACACCACCCGGTGTGATAGGAGTCAGTTCGACAACTTCCGCATTGGTACAATACCCGTTTTCCAAACCAACGAAACCTGCGTCCGGAGAAACATTCACGAGGATGGTATTGGTTTCAGATGTTGCGCAACTACCTTGACCAATCGAATGTGTAATGACGTATTCACCAGCACCAACGGATGGATTGAAGCCATTCGAATCAACACCTACACCAGAAAAACTTCCTCCATCATGAGTCGCAGTTAGCAATACAAATTCATCATTGTCACACACCTCTTGACTACTTACAGTAAACTCTGGACTTAAGTATTGATTAACCAATACACTCTGTGAAGAAGCAGATGCGCATCCATTAACACCCAACAATTGATAGGTGATGATATTCTCACCTGGCAAAGCCAAAGCAGGATCAAAAACGACGGTGGACATACCACTACCAGAGAAAGCGCCACCAGGCATCAATGGCTCAAGCGGAAAAGCAGGAGCGTTAGAACAAATTTCTACAGGAAGGCCAAAGAAAGAAGCATCTGGAGCGGGCAGTACTTCCACATCGAGTGCAAAAGTTTGCGCGCAACTTCCGGTGCCATTCACATATGTGATTTGGTAGATGCCGGGATCCAAATCGGCAACAAATTGCTGATTCAAAACACCAGGACCTGAAAAAGTGCCACCTTCCACTTCAGGTAAAAGTTCAACGACATTGTTTCCAACGCACACCGCGTTTTCACTCAATGTAAAATTCGCGCTGAGTACTTCATGAACGACAACACTTTTGATCATGGTAGAAGTACAACCATCGCCGTTGGTGACAGAATAGGTAACATTGTGAGTGCCCGGACCTGCATTTGCAGGAATGAATGAATTTCCAGAAACACCATTTCCTGTAAAGCTGCCACCTTCCACTACCGGTACAAGAGAAACAACATCATCATCTTCGCAATATTCAGTGGACAAACCGTCGAACTCAGCACTGATGCTGCTCGCAGTGACACAAATGGTATTCGTTGAATTGGCTGTACCACCAGAACCTGATGCCACTACGTGATAACAACCTGTTTCAGATGCAACAAAACTTGTTCCTGTACCAACTTGTATGTCACTTTCATCAAACCATGTAAAAGTTACACCGCTTTGAGTGGGTACGCTTAAAGTTGCAGTGGCGCCGTTGCATAACAATGTTTGACCAGCATTCGAGATGGTCGGTGCATTCGGAACTACGACTGCAGTAACAGCCTGAGAAGTGGTGTAGATATAATCACCACTGTCGCTGCTGGAATTATTAGCTGCATTTCCTGCAGCGTAGAAAGTTACAGCTGCGCCATTTGCAGGCGCCACCAAGTGAAGCTCCATGTTTTCGTACCTGTTACAAGACCGGAGTCTTCAAGGTGTGTAATCGTCTTTCTGCTGTTCCCACTTACTGTTGCATTCAGGGCATGGCTACCAGTGCCAGCCGTGAGCGTTCCAGCATTGGCGCCGGAGCTGAGCAATGCTTCAAAACCAAAACCGAACAAAGGCATGCTGTTTTACGCAACAGTAACGTTGATGGTATAAGTCTGCCCTGGAACATATTGCCAATTGGTCATTCCCGGAGCAGTGATGGACACAGAACCCGGTCCGGAATTCAGTGTATAAGAAGTATGGCAAGTAGACTTAGCGCAGGTTTGTTCTCCAGGTGATCCGTTGTGACCGGCTTTACCATCGGGACTATCTTCGCTGGAAGACATACTCATCATCACAACAGATGAGATCAAAAACAAGGAGATCAGTTTTTTCTTTGAAAATTTCATAGGTAGCAAATAGGTTAAAACACATACGGCCATCGTGGTATCGGCAGTATGAAGGATTTAAAGGGCATTACAACGGAGCGCAAAGAAACCCCTGCTCAAAAAGCCATTCATTGATCTACATCTATGAATTCACCCATAAAAAAAGCCGGATACAACTATCCGGCTTTCCAATTTTAGTTTGAAAATGTTTTACACCTCCACCAGCACTTCTTCATCAATCTTTTTCCTGAAAACGATTTGTCCGTCGAAAACATCGAGTACCACCGGTTCTGATTTGTCAATTTCACCGGAGAGGATGTATTTGGAGAGTTCATTCATGACTTCTTTTTGAATCACACGTTTTACAGGACGCGCGCCGTATTGAGGATCGTATCCCTTTTCGGCCAGGTAATGCAAAGCATCCGGAGTAACCACAAGATCAATTTCTGCTTTGCTCAAACGGTCTGACAACAGATGTAATTGTAATTTCACTATATCTTCGATCTGCTCCTTGCGCAGTGGAGTGAACATGATCACTTCATCCACACGGTTGAGGAATTCCGGACGAAGCGAGCTTTTCAAGGTCAACATCACTTCGGCCTTTGTTTTCTCGAACAACTCTTCATCATCTGCATTTTTTGCTTTGTCATAATTGTCCTGGATGATTTGCGAACCGAGATTGCTCGTCATGATGATGATGGTGTTTTTAAAATTCACCAATCGACCTTTCGAATCTGTGAGTCGACCATCATCTAGAACCTGCAGCAGGATATTGAAAACATCTGGATGCGCTTTTTCGATTTCATCAAGAAGGATCACAGAATATGGTTTTCTGCGAACTGCTTCCGTGAGTTGACCACCTTCATCATAGCCGACATATCCGGGAGGCGCTCCAACCAAACGACTCACCGTGTGGCGTTCCTGATATTCACTCATATCGATTCGTGTCATGGCATTTTCATCGTTGAAAAGAAAATCGCTGAGTGCTTTTGCCAATTCCGTTTTACCGACACCTGTTGTGCCTAAGAAAATAAATGAGCCTATAGGTTTTCTTTCATCACTCAATCCGGCGCGACTTCTGCGTACGGCATCACTCACAGCCATGATAGCCTCGTGTTGACCAACCACACGCTTACCCAATTCCTTTTCGAGGCGAAGCAATTTTGCCTTTTCACTTTCTACCAAAGCCTTCACTGGAATACCAGTCCAACGTGATACCACATCTGCGATTTCCTCAGGGTCTACTTCCTCTTTCAACATTTTAGAATTGGCTTGCAATTCCTGAAGTTTCGTGCGATTGTCTTCGATTTTTTGTTCCTGTTCTTTTACACGACCATAGCGAATTTCCGCAACGAGTCCGTAGTTACCTTCACGTTCAGCTTGTTCAGCTTGCTGCTTCAGATTTTCCACTTCACGTTTGGCATTTTGAATCGTTTCCACCACATCCTTTTCACTTTGCCATTTCGCAGCCAATCCATTTCTTTCTTCTGAAAGTTCAGAAATGCTTCTGTTCAATTCGTCCAGTTTTGTTTGATTGTTTTCGCGTTTGATGGCTTCGCGTTCAATCTCAAGCTGCATAATGCGACGTTCAATTTCATCCAACTCAATAGGTTTGGAATTAATCTCCATGCGCAATTTTGCAGCCGCTTCATCGATGAGGTCAATGGCTTTATCCGGCAAAAAACGATCGGTGATATAACGTTGAGAAAGTTCAACAGCAGCGATGATCGCATCATCTTTGATTTGTACTTTGTGGTGGTTTTCGTATTTCTCCTTCAAACCACGTAAGATGGAAATCGCTGCATCGCGATCTGGTTCGTCGATCATTACCTTTTGAAAACGACGTTCGAGTGCTTTATCCTTTTCGAAATATTTTTGGTATTCATTGAGTGTTGTTGCACCAATCGCGCGCAACTCTCCGCGTGCCAGTGCTGGCTTGAGGATATTTGCTGCGTCCATCGCGCCTTCTCCACCACCCGCTCCCACGAGCGTATGAATCTCATCAATGAAGAGGATGATTTCACCATCGCTCTTTTGAACTTCATTCACAACAGATTTCAAACGCTCTTCGAACTCACCTTTGTATTTCGCACCAGCAATGAGTGCAGCCATATCCAATGAGTAAATCTGCTTTGATTTAAGGTTTTCTGGAACATCACCATTGATGATACGATGAGCAATACCTTCAGCAATGGCAGTTTTACCAGTACCCGGCTCACCGATGATGATCGGATTGTTTTTGGTTCGGCGTGAAAGAATCTGCATCACACGACGTATTTCTTCATCACGGCCAATGACCGGATCGAGTTTACCATCGCGGGCAAGTTTGTTCAAGTTTTTTGCATATTTCTCCAAAGAGTTGTAAGTCTCTTCCTGCGAGTGGGACGTCACACGTTCACCCTTTCGCAATTCAGTGATGGCCTTTTTCAGATCGGCCAAAGTGACGCCACTATCGCGCAACATTTGGGAGGCTTTGTCACGACCTTCTGTGATGGCCAACAAGAGATGTTCGATCGCTACGTATTCATCGTTGTATTCCTTGAGATAATTCTGGGCCCGATTGAGCGCAGTATTTGCTTCCGAAGAAAGGGACATTTGTCCGCCGGATACTTTTGGAAAAGAATCCAGCATTTTATCCAGTGCTTGTTCGAAGATGGCTACGTTGACATTCATTTTCTTCAGAAGAAAAGGAGTAACGTTTTCATCAGCTTCGAATATGCCTTTGAGCAGGTGAGCATTTTCAATGGTCTGGTGACCTTTTTCAAGCGCAATTTGTTGCGCCTTTTGAATCGCTTCCTGGGTTGTGAGGGTGAACTTTGAAAAATCCATAATTTGAGAATATGCATGGCGGTCAGCAATAGACACGCCACGTCCAAATGACGGAAGTTTTGGCGGGAAATTGTAAGGAATACTGACGAAAGTTTGGTTTCGGAAGAAAAATGCAGACAGAATTTCGCCTGCTCATCCTATTTAGAACTGCCTGGTAGATCTTGATAAACAAGTGCTGAACCCGGTCATCTCACCTCGAGAATCAACACTTGACTTACAAAACAAAGCTCACCTAAAAACCCTATTCAACAAAAATTTGTTTTGTCAAAACATGGCCTTCATCTTCATTGATCACTACTATTTGGTAAGTACCAGAAGCAAGCGTAGTTAAATTCAAACTAACACGATTCTTCGTCGAATTAGATATGACCATCACTTTTCCGATCAAATCAGTCAGCATGATTTGATTCTGCCCAGTCCATGTGTCGGGCCATTCAATGTATAGAACATCATTTGCAGGATTGGGATAACACTTCAAGGTGTAATCAGCAGTTGATTCCTCAACATGTACATACTCGAACGAACCCGAAGCCATTCCCGAAACACACATCGATTCCATCACACTCACGCCATAAACACCAGATTCTGTGATCTCGATGGAGTTGTCATTTTCTGCAAGCGCTTCACCGTTGAATGTCCATGTGAAAATACCATTGCCAGAGGCAGTGAGGGTGTTTCCGCTTTGTGTGATAACAGGTGTCGAAGGAATACCAGTCACATCAATCACAAATTCCGCATCACCAGAACAGTACGTATCCGTCACATTCAACGAAATGGTTTGTTGGCCAGCAGAAAGATCCGCGATGGTCAATTGATTCGAAGTGCCGATGGAATTACCGTTCATCGTCCAGAGATAATCATTCCAAACACCAGAAGATGTGAGTGTCACATCGCTGCCTTCACAGACATCAGCGACACCAATGATTTCGACATTCTGGGTACATTCATAAAATATCGTCGTTGCTGTATTTGTGATGACAGGTTCATTGAAATCAAAATAAATGGCAGCGTTGTTCTCAATGATGTCCGATACCTGAAGATTGTTTTTCGTTTTGATCCTGTAATGAATATAACCATGACTTGCTTCTTCATCCGTGTTGACATCAGGCAATAAAATATTTTCGAATAACCAACTCACTTGTCGGTTATCGTCAAAACTCATCACACATGCATGACTTGTAGCAATCAATTCAATAGAAGAAAGTTCAAGATCCTCCTCTAAATAATCATCAACATGAATATTGATCGCATCGGCTGTTCCAGTGTTTTGAAATTGAATAACATAGTCCAAAGTCAATTGATCTTCGGGATTGTTGTTTCCGATATTGAAACTTTGAATATTGACAGAAATATCATTTGGATCAAAACTTCCAACCACGGTTTGATTCCATTCGAATTGGTTATTGGAAAGATCGATATCCGTAGCAGTTAGTGGAAGAATAGTCGCAGCAACGTCAGCTGATAGCATCGTTCCCAGCGGAGTCGAACTATCCAATTGCAATCGTAACAAAATAGTGTGTGTCTCGAAGGGATCAATGTCTGCAATATTCCAAGTGATTGTGTTGCCGGTCAATATACCAGATGAATTATCGCTTACATAGAACACGCCGGGCATATCATCCCATGAAAAAACCACTTCTACTTCTTCAGTGAAAACGCCATAGTTCGTCACATTTACATAATACCAATGGCTAAAACCGGGACGAACAGTGGAACCAGCCGAAATTGAAACAGCGACATTGTGTAAGTTAGGTTGTGGACATACTGGAAAATTGACACCAGTAAATAAATCCGTGACTCCGGTTGTCACGAATGTTTGTGGGAGGCTTGTATAACCTGGTAAGGTACTCACTTGAATGGTTGTTGAAGAATTGTCGTTCAATGGAACAAAATATTCACCGTTCTGATTACTCGATCCAACAGGAGAGTTGGCATTGTGCATGATCGGATTCACCCAATTGATGTCCGTGTTATTAAAGACCCCATCACAATCCACATCGACAAAAACAACACCTTCCACATAGCTGTCACCGCAAGTTGCCATCACTTCTTCATTTGAATTACAACCCATGCCGTTTGATCCCCACGTTCCAATCAATACAGAATCGGGGCTGGTTGCCAGCATATCACAAACAATTTGTACTTCGCAATTGCTAAGATTATAGTTGGCCGAGATATCAATAGTGCCACCAATGTGAGTCACATTGGAGAGAAAGTCAAGATTGGAAATGTTCGTATTCGTTATTATCAGATTTCCACCGATGTATTGCAATGCATTGGCATCAATAACATCCAATTCAGGATTTTGCCATTGTGTAATATCCAATACGCCGTTGATGGTTTCCAGGTTGATAAAACCCATGCGTGTTGACGTACCCCAGAACTGAATGTGATTTGCTTCTGTCAATGAATTAAAATCAGGTCCGGACCAAAAGTCTCCGTATAGAGATATACTATTGGCGGTGGTGACAGATTCAAAGTCCGGCCAGTCGCATTCACAATAAAATGCAACATCAATATCTCCAATGGTCTGCACATTTTCAAATGCCGAGATGGCATTGCATTCAAATATATTCGAATAGAAAGAACCAATGGATTCCAGATGGTGGAAGGCATCGAAATAATTGATATGTACAGCATCGATTCCGATGTTCAAATTATTGACTGACGTCAACGCATCAAAACCCGAAAAAACATCGCAAAAACTATAGGATTGATTCCAGCTGCCGATAGTAAGGGATTCGGAAACAGTCTGAACGTTCGGTAACACGTTCGTGAAAGAAGGCAAAGGCAAACTCGTTCCTGAGGATAAATTCAAGGTAATATCATTTACAGATGAAATGGCATCCAGCGCAGAAATCGAATTCAACGAATAAGCATCCACATACAGACTACCAAGCGTAGTCACGTTATTCAATCCTGTCAGATCATTCAACGCTTCGCCGCTATAAATTTCTAATGCCCCTGCAGATTGCAGATTGGATAAACCTGTTAAAGAAATATGATCGACGCTGGGGAATTGGAAATCACTTAACCCCAAAGTTCCGGTCACCTGAGTAATGTTTTGAAAAGCGTCGAGGTTCACGATTGGATCAGGGTTCAGCAGCATCCCCACAGTAATAAAGACGTCGCCGTCAATAACAGTACAAGTCGGATTATCCATGAGGAATTGATCCAACTCTGTTTGTGTTTCGAAAATATCATTCACGGTGCATATCTGTGCATCTATTTCTAAGACTAGAAGCAAGAAAGCGATCGTAGTTAGAGAAAAACACTTTTTCATCTTTAAATTTTGTATTTACTGGAGAATAACTATATCATTCAAGATTTGATGTGCATCCTCATTCCTCACTTCAACAAGATAACAACCACGATCAAGTGTATTCACATCAATTGAAATGTTCAATTGGCTTATCGATGTGGACCAAACCAATCTACCCATTGCATCATGAAATACGATGTTGTTTTTTCCCACCCAATGAGATGGCAGAACAATATTCACGACATCAAAAGCCGGATTCGGATAATAGATCAGACGTTGATTAGAATTCAATTCATTTAAGCCTACAAACTCAAACTCACCAGAAGTCATCTCCGAAACACACAACGATTCCATCACACTCACACCATACATTCCAGATTCCGTGATCTCGATGGAGTTGTCAATGTCTGTAAGCGCTTCACCGTTTAATGTCCAAGTAAAAATTCCATTGCCAGAGGCAGTGAGTGTATTTCCGCTTTGCGTGATCACTGGCGTTGCTGGAATGTCCGTTACATCAATCACAAATTCCGCATCACCAGAACAGTACGTATCCGTCACATTCAACGAAATGGTTTGTTGACCTGCAAAAAGATCAGCGATGGTCAATTGATTCGAAGTACCGATGGAACTACCATTCATCGTCCAGAGATAATCATCCCAAACACCAGAAGATGTGAGTGTCACATCGCTGCCTGCACAGACATCAGCGACACCAATGATTTCGACATTCTGGGTACATTCATAAAATACCGTCGTTGCTGTATTTGTGATGACAGGTTCATTGAAGTCGAAGTAAATGGCAACACTATTCTCAACCACATCTGCAACACCAAGACCTGGAATTGTTTTTATCCTGAAATGGATAAAACCATGACTTTCCGATTCGTTTGTATTGCTATCCGCAAGCATGATGTTATTGAACAACCATTCCACTTTTCCATTTTCTTCAAAAGACAAATCGAAAACATGACTTGCATCCAATTGCTGGAAAGTCGTTAGATCGAGATTTTCCGCTACCATGTCTTCCACGCGTACTGTAACCGCTTCGGCTGTTCCCGTGTTTTGGAACTGGATCGTGTAATCGAGCCAAACTCCGTCATCAGTTGGAATCTCAGTTACATCAATGGCTTCGCGGTTTACAGTTTTGTCGTTGGGGTCGTAGCTTCCAACGACAGTTTGATTGAAACTAAAAACATTATCAGAAGGATCATTGTCTACACTTGTAGAGAGTAATGTGGCTGTCATTGTAGGTGTAAATACAGTACCAAGTGGTGTTGAAGGATCGACATAAATCTTTACTAATAAGGACTGATCTGACTCCAAAAAAGCCAGATCATTGACATTCCATGATACTGTGTTACCAGAGACAGTTCCATTCGTAAAATAAACAGAGGCACCTGGCATATTGGTGATGTCAAAAGTCACCAGCACATTCTCGATTGGCACAGCCTCATTTTTAACAATCAACCTATAGCTACAATAAAATCCAGGTCGCGGTGTACCAATACTATTGCCAAATATGCGAACATTATGGAAGTTCAAATCAGGACAAAGAGGGAAGTCATAGTCCAAAAAGACTTCATCCATATTGGTAGTTGTAAAAGTGTAATCAGAACCCGGGAAAAAACCAGATGGTGTAGCCGAATGAATTACAGTAGTCATATTATCAGGGAGCGCGGTATGATATGAGCCAATAAAATTAGAAGTACCAATTGGCATGTTATCCTGATCATGAATGATGACATTTGGAAAAATAACATCGCCTGCATTCCAACTGCCATCACAATTGATATCTGCAAAGACCAAGCCTGTTGCAGAACTTAAAGCACATACGCTCTGCACTTCTTCGTTCGTATTGCAACCAGGAGCGTTGTTCATAATCACTACACTAAGAGGATCATTTGCAATCCTTTCGCATATTGCGGCAACAGCGCAATTATTCAAATTTGGGCAGTCTGTAATAACCACGGAACCACCGATAAAATTCAAATTGAACAGATCATATAGGTCACTGCTCGCTAAATTATATAGCCCGATATTGTCATAGATACTATCCAATACTGGAAAGTAAATAGTTGTCGTAGTGTCTGACACACCTTGTTCTATATAGAGATTATCCAATGATTCCAACGCTTCAAAATGCAATTCATTGAACGTTCCATTAATATTCACAATTGATGCATCAATGAGTGAAATAAAATGGAGTGGCTGAATATCTAAACCATAAGTATATAATGATAGTTCTCCAACAGATTCAAGTGCGCCGAAATCAGGGTAACCAATTCCTGAGGTAGACAAATCCAACCAAATACTTTCAGCATGTTGCAGCTGACCGAATCCATACACAAAATCTTCAACAAAACAAAAATCAAAATTCAAAACATTACAAGACTCCAAATTGTCAAACGCATCGAACAATGAAAATGTCAAAAAATCCGGGGCACCCCACTGATTAAAATAAATGGTTCCAGCAGAAATGAGGTTACGGAGTCCAGTAAATACCAAAGGACCATAATTATTCGATGACAGGAAAAACCTTCATTCAGATGCTCAATTCCAGGAAACATCTCAATTAAACTGATGGGAGTTCCAAGACCGTCAAACCAAACATCCAGCTTAAGTTCATTTACATTAACCAAAGCATTCAGTGGTGTAAAATCAACTGTCGTTTTCAGTACCAAAGAAAATTTATCTACAGAGATGAGATATTCAAGTCCATCAAAATTCAGAATATTCGGCATTGCACCAACATCTGATAATCTGAACGCCCCGCCCACTGTGGTAAGCTGACTCAAACCTAACAATGAAAAAGGACCATCATGTACCTCTACAATTAAATCTCCCGATATACTTTGAATATTTTGCAAGGCATCCAAATTTGTAGGAAAGTCCGTGGTTTGTTGCATATCAGGAAATACCGAGACATTACCTTCTATCGAAGTACATGTCGGATTGTCTATTAAAAATTGATCCAACTCCGTTTGTGTTTCGAATACGAAATCTCCCGTGCAAACTTGAGCATTGGCGTTTGCGATCAATGCCACAAATAAACAGCATGTAAAAAACTTCATCATTTTAGTTTGGTATGGTTACAATGATGAAGATGCCACCGTTTAGCAATTTCCACAATACATTCGAAGAATATTATTCATTCATAAAAGTCAATAAACAGGTGAAGATATTTCTGATCGGTTACATGTGCAGTGGAAAGACCACGTTGGGTAAGCAAATAGCGGAAAAACTCAACATTCCATTTATTGATCTCGATCGGGAAATTGAGCGCAATTCAGGAAAAACCATCACATCCATTTTTCAGACTGATGGCGAAGATTCATTCCGTCAAATAGAAAAAACAGAACTCAGTAAGCTGATCAAAAACCAAAACCAGTTCGTTATGGCAACTGGTGGCGGAACTCCATGCTATTTCAACAACATGGATGTCATGAAAAAAAATGGATTGGTGATTTATTTGAATGTCGGCGTGCGAGAATTGGTGCGCAGAAACCTTGAATCTCCCGAAACCAGACCATTGCTGCGCGGATTGAATGAATTAGAAATGCTTTCCTTCATCAACAATCATCTCACTTCAAGATTGCCTTATTACAAAAAAGCAAACCTGACACTCAAAGAAAATGATTTGGATTTGGACAAAATCATTCAAGACATCAAATTGATGACTCATTCAAGATAAACTGCCTCTTTGCCTTTGTCCATTTCAACCGTCACATGTTCTTTGAGATTGGTTGAAAGTGTCAACCCAACATAATCGGCATGGATAGGAAAACGACGGTACGAACGTTCTACCAATGTTGCGATGGACAAACCTTTCGGATCAGCATCTAGAATGAATCGCGAAGCATAGATAAGTGTGCGTCCTGAGTTCAGCACATCATCCACAAGAATGACAAATTTTCCTTTGAGTTGTTTCGTCTCACCACTGAATGACACTTCAGAATTTGCGGGCTTCTCTTTATTCAGAGAAATCACTTCTACGTTCACCTGCATGCTGGTAATTTCTGTGAGGACTTTGCCAAGTCGTTTCGCCAATTCGCTACCACGACCTTCAATACCGACAATCACAAGTTCTTTTTCCTTGTAAAAATTTTCATGAATTTCATGGGCAATTCGCATCAGTTTTTGGCTGATTTGTTTCGCATTGAGGATGAGTGAACGTTCACGTGTCATGATCCAAAGTTATGCTTTTCTGGTAAACTCAAACCACAATTCTCTTCCCAATCGCGGTTTGATGGAATTAAGGGCTGGTTGAAGGATTTTCAGTTCGAAAATGGCGCAAACCTCTTGCGGTACTCTTCTTCACTACCCCCAAAAGGCGGACCTTCCTCAGTTAGGGGAAAATTGAAAAGTAGCCCTGTCAATTTACCGCCCGGCACAATGATTTCAGCCATTTTCGCGACGTATTGATCACGCATCGACGGAGGTATGGCGCAATAAAATGTTTGTTCGAGAACCAGATCAAATGTTTTATCCAGGTTAAAAAAATCACCACAGATCAGTTGTTCCTGAGGAAAATCTGGATTGCGCTGTTTGAATTGTTTCAATGGGATTTCAGCCAGGTCAATGACCCAAACATTTTTGAAACCACGAGTCCATAAAAGTTCCGCTTCATAACCACTTCCACAACCGGGAATCAAGATATTCAGTTGGTGGTCATCAAGGGTGTTGATGTATTCAGCCAAAGGAGTTGTAGGAGCACCTGCATCCCAACCTGTATCACCCTTTTCCCAGCGTTCCGACCAAAATTCTTTTTGTTGCATATTGGTAAAAATGAATTTATGTTCTGATATTAGAAAAGCCATTCTACTGTACTTGCGTCGAGCAAAAGTATCGATATTCAGAAGGGGGTTGAATATTGACTTGGTAAAATGCGGACGCGGAGATCGCGGAGGAGCGGAGGACGCAAAGAAGTCTGCGAACCTCTGCTCCTCCGCGTTCTCTGCGTCCAGAAATCCCGAACTCCTATTTCTCGAAAATCGCCACCGACTCGATATGTGAAGTATGCGGAAACTGATCCACAAAACTGATCTTTTTCATGCCGTAACCAGCTGCATTCAATTCAATGGTATCGCGTGCCTGTGTTGAAGGATTGCAAGAAACATAAACGATTCTCGGCGCATTCAATGTTATCACTTTTTTGAGTGTTTTTGGCGCAATACCTCCACGTGGTGGATCAAGCACCAGGCAAGAAATTTTCCCGGCGTATTCCGGATACTCCGATAAAAACTTGCCCACGTCCGCAGCAAAAAATTCCAGATTCGAAACACCATTTCGCTGCGCATTCAACCGTGCATCGGTGATGGCATCTTCCACAATGTCGACACCGACTACTTTGCGTTGACTTTTTTGAGCAAGCAACTGAGTGATGGTACCTGTACCACAGAATAAATCCATGATCACGCGACCATCATCGACATCATCCACTCCGGCATAACGTATGACTTTATCATAAAGCTTTTCAGCGCTTTTTGGATTCGTCTGGAAAAAACTCGTCATGCTGATTTCGAATTTCAGACCATTGATTTCTTCCGTGATTTTTGGTGCCCCAAAGAGTTGAATCGTTTTGCCGAGAAGTGGATCTATCCGATCACCTGTATTGGGATTGACAGTATGTATGATACCTGCAATTCTATCACCAAATAAAGATTTCAGATATTGAACAAATGCCACACTGTTGAACGCATCAAGCTGCTGTTCTGAAGTGACCAAATTGATCAATAGCTGATTGGTGAGATAACTTTTTCTGACAACAAGATACCGAAAAAAACCATGGTGTTTTGGAGGATGCCAAGCAGTCAGTCCTGACTTTTCGCACCAGAGTCTTACTTCTTTGAGTTTTGTTTCGAATTCTTCATCAAACAATCCCGAATCGCGATCCAGATTTTCGACGCACCACCATGTACCACGATGTTTGAACCCCAATCCGAAGTCATCATACTCTTTCTTTTCATCCAAATCAAAACGAATGACCGAAAAAGCATATTCCATTTTGTTGCGGTAATGCCATGAAGCAGGTGAATGGATAAACTCATCGAAAATGTTTTCGATGTTTTCCACTTTACCTATTCTTTTAAAAAGATCGAAGGTGGTTCGCTTCTTATATGCCACTTGCATTTCAATCGGTAAAGAAGCATACGGTGCACCTGGAATGGGTTGAAAACCCGTTTGTACTTCGTCCGGTGAAGTTTCGAGGACTTCAATCAATTTACACTCAGCAAAACGCTTTTGCGCTTTTTCAACGCGCGCTTTTACCAACTGACCGGGAATGGCATTCTGAACAAAAACGGCAAAATCTCCGTGTTCTGTTTTGATTTTACCGATACCAACACCCCCGAATGCCATGTCGACAATGCGTATTTCAATATCCTGATTTTTCTTGAGGAATCTTTCGCTCATAGGTGGCGAAAATACTTCGAATCTCAGCGTGAATTCATATCTCACAATGCTCTACTCAAAACCAGAATTCAAGAGTCGTATGGCAATGGATCATTCCATTACATTCGCCTTATGACGCGCAGATTATTGCTCTTGTTTCTTGGTCCAACCTTGTTTGTTTTGTTTTGGACGATCAATCCGGCGGTTGACAGAACCACAGGCGAAAGTCACGGTGTGGTGTTATGGATGCTCACATGGTGGATTACAGAAATAGTTCCGATGGCAATAACTTCTTTGTTGCCGATCATGCTGTTTCCAATGCTTGGTGTGCTCAGTCTGGAAAAAACATGTTTGTCGTACAGCAATCGTTTTGTGTTTTTGTTTTTGGGCGGATTCATCATAGCACTCGCCATGGAAAAATGGCAATTGCACCGCAGGCTTGCGTTGAACATTGTGAACAGAACCGGTACAAGTGCCAATCGCATCGTATTCGGATTTTTTCTGGCTTCATTCCTCATCAGTATGTGGATCAGCAATACAGCAACAACGCTCATGATGTTGCCCATAGCCGGATCCGTCGTGGCCTTATTGGTGAATGAAGAAAAAAGACTAGAACATCGCGGTACAAAAAACTTCGCGACATCATTGATGTTGTCTATCGCCTATGGAGCGAGCATCGGAGGCATTGCCACCATTGTTGGCTCACCACCCAACGCCAGTATGGCGGGTATACTGGACAAAACATTTCATTACGATGTCACCTTCATGGAGTGGATGAAGTTTGGATTACCCTTTTCAATTGTCCTGCTCGTTTTAGCCTATTTCCTGATGGTAAAAGTGATTTTTCCAAACAAGCTTGGAAAATTCGAATTGGGACATGAAATCATACAACAAGAGCTGAAGCAACTCGGTAAATGGAAAAAACCGGAGCGAATTGTATTTGTGGTATTCGCTCTGACGGCAATATTGTGGATCGTTCAAGGTCCTATTGCCACGGCGCTCAAACCTTTCGGCATTGAATTCACGGATACGGCGATTGCCATCATCATGGCAAGTTTACTTTTTGTAATACCATCCGGAGAGCAAAAGCAAAAGACTGTATTGGAATGGAAGGACACAGAAAAATTGCCCTGGGGAGTTTTGCTCATGTTTGGAGGAGGAATGAGTTTGGCAGAAGCATTTAGCAATTGTGGTCTTGTAGAAAGCATAACAGGAGCGATGAATAGTCTTGACAAGTCCAACCTATTTCTCTTCGTCTCCATGCTAAGCGCCATAGGATTGGTGATGACAGCTTTGATGAGCAATATCGCCATGGTGAACATCTTTGTTCCGGTGGTGGGTGCATTAGCCGTTGGCGCAGGAATACCGCCGGTCATCTTCGCCATTCCAGTCACCATAGCCAGTAGTTGTGACTTTATGTTTCCGATGAGTACACCACCGAATGCCATTGCATACAGCAGCGGCTATATCCACAGCAAAGACATGCTGAAAGCAGGCATTGTGCTCAATATATTGTCGTTGTTGCTGCTGATGGGGTTGGTGTATTTTGTGGTGTGAGAAATCCGAAATCGTTGATTTCCAGAGGTCCGAAATGTTTTTTCTTCAAAGCCTTGTTGAACGCACAAGTTTCTGTACATTTGCCGCCTCAATTTTTTGAGACCTCTTAGGAGAGGTGGGTGAGTGGCTGAAACCAACAGTTTGCTAAACTGTCGTAGGGGGTAACTCTTACCGGGGGTTCGAATCCCCCCCTCTCCGCAAAAGGATTAATGAATCCGGTTTTGAACGACGTGAAAGTTTTACGACCTTTGCCGTCCGAAAAAACAAAATTCTAATCCGGGATTTGTGTAGCCCGGTATCGCGTTCCGGTTTGAAATTGGAATTGTCGGTAGGAAAAGATGAAAAAGGAAGAAGTGACTTAAAGTAGTCATGGATAATAAAAATATTTTCGGGGTGTAGCGTAGCCCGGTATCGCGTCTGCTTTGGGAGCAGAAGGTCGTAGGTTCGAATCCTGCCACCCCGACAACACAAAAAAAGGATTCAAGTTAGCTTGAATCCTTTTTTATATGTATTTGGTCCCGTAGCTCAGCTGGATAGAGCAACAGATTTCTAATCTGTGGGTCAGGGGTTCGAATCCCTTCGGGATCACACCATGCATTGGCCGACTCTTTGGGGTCGGCCTTTTATTTTACGTGAATTTCTCATACCTCATTATTAGAAAGCAAATTTCTAATCTCAAGCATAGGAGGTAGATCATGCTGCGGTAGATCACGACCAAATTGTCTTACCATTCAACAATTCATTTTGGATGTGAAACAGCTTTGGTTCAAGCAAGAGAGCAACTTACAAGGATAAAAACGATACTCATTGTGCTTCCTGACCTATGATTTGAAGTCAATGCATCGAATTTTTTGTTTTAAGTTAAATCATTAGACACAGGAATTGGTTTGTTGAAAAACACTTTTAGATCATTCCGATCGTTTAATTCTCATAACGACATTTGACCTCATACACATTTCCCCATGAGTACCAGTGAACCCATCATTCAGTTATTACATGCCGAGATCAGGCAAAAAGAAAATGTGATCCTCAAGGATGTCAATCTGGAGGTGCATGCGGGCGAGTTTGTATATCTGATCGGCAAAACCGGTAGTGGAAAATCCAGTCTGCTTAAAACGCTTTACGCCGAACTTTCTCTGGCATCTGGTGAAGGTCATTGTTGTGGATATGACCTGTCGAAAATCAAACGCAAACAGATTCCTTATTTGCGTCGCAAACTGGGCATCGTTTTTCAGGATTTCGAATTACTCACAGATCGATCTGTGAACGACAATCTCGATTTTGTGCTGCGCGCCACAGGATGGACGGACAAAAAGGCCATGGAAAGCCGGATGCAAAGTGTCCTGGACTTGGTTGGACTCGAAAACAAAGGCTTCAAAATGCCACATGAATTAAGTGGTGGTGAACAACAACGCGTGGTCATTGCACGTGCATTACTGAATACGCCTCAATTAATCCTAGCGGATGAACCAACTGGAAATCTTGATCCAAAGACAAGTCATGAAATCCTCAATTTATTGCTCGCGATAAGTCGTTCTGGAACAGCCGTGTTGATGGCGTCTCACGATTATCAGACCATGCAAAAATTCAATTCGCGAATTGTGATTTGCGATGATCATGGCGTACGTGAAACCAGAGATATAGCACAGTTTGAAAGCATTCATGCCTGATGACAGACCCGATTGTCAGTATTGTCATTCCCGTCTATAACGCAGCAAAAACAATCGAAGCTGCGCTCACCAGCGTGCTCACACAGACTTACCCTTCTCTCGAGATCATTGTCGTTGATGGATTATCTACAGATGATACTCAAAAAATCCTACAACAATATTCTTCCAAGATTAATCATCTCATCAGTGAAAAGGATCACGGTGTCTACGACGCGATGAACAAAGGAATTGCCGTTGCCAAGGGTGAGTGGATTTATTTGATGGGAGGTGATGATCAACTGGCAGCTAATGACGTCGTTGAAAAAATCATGGCATTGGTCGACCCGAATACAAAACTTCTCTTCGGCAAAGTGGAGAACGTGAATAGAGCACATCGTCTCGTTCCGGCAATTCATGTCAGCAAATTCGATGGCGACATCTGTTTGCGCAACACCCTTCACCAACAATCTGTATTCTACCATAGATCACTGTTCCATCAACGCAAATTCAATCCCGAATATAAAATTCTCGCTGATTACGACTTTCACCTTACGCTTTTCGAAGATAAAATTGAAGGACATTTTGCGGATGTACTCATCGCGAAGTGTCAGGCCGGAGGACTTTCAAAAAACTTCACATGGGCGTTGTATGGTGAAGAAATCAGGATGAAGCGTACACATGTCAAAAGACAAGGTATGATGTTCAGATTGCTTTATATCCCAACTGTGATTGCCAAGTTTTTGAGAAAAAAAATATCAGGTTGAAATCAATCGGATCTATAAGTTCCCATAGATCACCTGAAGCACTTTCGCTTCATTCTCCCAATTCAATTCTTCTCTTGCTAAAAGACAATTCCTTTTCCACTTTGCATAATCCTCATGATACAATGCGCGATGAATATCATCGGCGAGAATTTTAGGTTCGTAGGAAGATGCAATGACACCTACGCCATAATTCGCTACGATTCTCCGAAGTTCCGGTAGGTCGGAAACCAAAACAGGCGTGCCCGAATGTATATAGTCGAATAATTTATTCGGTAAAGACAAGGTGTAGTTGAGATGAAGTGGCTTATCCAATGAAAGCCCAAGATCTGCTGCCATGGTGAACTGACGCAATTCGCCAAAAGGCATTTTTCCCATGATGCGAACCTTGTCCACAAGATTCAATTCGACCACCATTTTTTTCAAAGTATCCATTGCGCGACCTGATCCGATGATCAACAATAAAACACCTTGCAAATACTGCATGGACTGAATCAACTCTTCACCTCCCCGATCCGGATCGATGTATGCGCCTTGTAGAATAATGATTTTTTGATGCTCAGGCAAACCAAGATCATGTCTTGATTTTGGTTGAATCTCCGATTGCAATTTGGGAATGTTGCGCACCACTTTCACATTAACATGATAAAGATCTCTGTAGATCTGCGCAATGCTTTCATTGACGGTGTAAACATGTTTTAATTTCGGAAAATGAATCGCTCGATACCGAGCCATACGCGTTTCTGAAACATCCTTCCGGTGAGTCCTTCCGCTTCTGTAAAATATTCGTGGCTGTCATAAACCACATCGATATTTTTTAATCTCGAAATCAAAAAAGCTGGAAGCAAAGTATCCAAATCGTTGGCGAGGATGACATCTGTTTTTTTAAATAGAAGAAAAAAGAACAAACGAATATTCAATGCTGCGTAAAAAAATGCGCCCTTTTGAAACCAAAGATTAAATCGTTTGGTGGCATAAGGCCTTTCAAATGGCTGACTACCCCGCATCATTCTTCCGACCAACAACACTTGATAATTCATCGACTTCAACGATTCGCACACCTTGGCTACACGCTGGTCAAATTGTAGGTCATTGCTGACCAGAACAGTGATATGTTTTTGACCGAAGGGCATTTTCGCTTAAACCTGACGCAAACTTTCTTTGATTTCCTTTAGTACTTTTTTTGTGTACAGTGGAAAATCCGCATTCATCATCCATGAAAAATATCCGCTATCACGTTGCAGAACTTCTTCCACAGTCATGTTTTTGTATTTACCAAAATTGAACATCGGCTGATCCTTTTCATTGAAAACGATGTGACCAGCAAAATCAGCTTTCTTTTTCCTTTCACTCAATTTGTGAATGGCCTCCATGTTATTCACCACTGGTTTATACAAATTTCCTTTGCCATCATCCACTTCCACATCCTTGTAGCGATCGAGCATTGCCTCAAAAACTTCCAAAGTGGCGAGAGCATCAGGCAAAGCTTCATGTGCATCATCGAGGCTTTTGTTACAATAAAATTTGTATGCAGCTTTCAAAGTCCTTTGTTCCATCAAGTGAAAAACCACCTGAACATCCACCAGGCTGCGACCTTCTACACTAAAGTCAATTCCAGCGCGAAGAAATTCTTCGGCGAGTAAGGGGATGTCAAAACGATTTGAATTGAAACCACCCAGATCACAATCAAAAAGAAATTTAAAAAGCTTCGGAGCCAATTCTTCGAAACGAGGCGCATTTTTTACATCATCATCATAGACACCGTGTACAAGCGATGCTTCCAATGGTATCGGCACGCCGGGATTCACCAGTACCCTGTTTTCTTTACCGGGTGTTGATGGCAATGTTGTCACTTGACCATCCGGTGAAATTTTCACGATCGCGATTTCCACGATTCTGTCCTTCCCAATGTCAGTTCCAGTCGTCTCCAGATCGAAGAAAGCGATGGGGCGTTTTAAGTTCAATTTCATTTTTTTCGTTTCGTTAAAATAAATCAAAGAAAGGTTGCGTTCACCTATCACAGAGTAGCGGTCCCTCAGGGACCAGGGTAGCAAAAGAAACCCCCGGACGGGAGTGTCCGAGGGGTTTCTCTTTTATGGTAGATTGTTTTAATACAAATGATTTATCCCTGAACCCTTACCTTGATGTATTGGAATTGTTCATAGATGAGTCGATTCTTCTTCGCGTCATTGGCATAGTCTTTACCCTGCACCAACTTGGTAGGAGTGCCAAAGGTGTAGTCTTTTCCTTCCACTCTTTTGTATTTGGCCAATTCATCTCTGATCTGATCATGAGCGGTAGCATTTCTGTTATCCACCAATTCCTCATTGGATTTGAATCGTGTTGAAGGCACCTTAGAAGCAGAAGCTTCAACAGTGATCACAGGTTTTTTACCCGATTTGATGATCGCATCTACGTCGCGGATGAAGAGCGCAAACTCAGGTTCTGTAACACCGAAGTTGTGGAAGTCATACACAAAATAACGGCTGTACTGAGCAAAACCCTTTTCAGGAATGAACTGACGATTGATCGGGTCTTTCGAGTCGAATTTGAATTCTTTGACTTCGAGTGACTCACCAGGAGGTGTAACCTCGATGGCCGGTTCTTCAATCTTCGCAGGCTCTTCAACTTTTTCCGCTACAGGCTCCTGTTTAGGAGTTTCTTTCGGAGCAACAGGTGACATCGTTACGGGAACGAGGAATACCTCGCGTTCGATTTCCTGGAAGGCACTTTCACAAGGCACGTTGATATCATCATCCTTGATCATTTCCTTTCCTTTGTAATACTCGATGTGGTAAGAAGTACAAGGATTCAGAATGGCGAGATAACCACCATCGCGTTTACGAGGCGGTATTCTGACACTTCATTGTTTTTGTTATTGGTCACAAGGATTCGCAGATCATCTGGAAGCTCTTCACCTTCTGCAGAAATGATGAATCCTTTCAACACTGCCAATTGTGTTTCATTGGTGATGTCTGGCATATCAACCAGATAAATGTCTTTCATACCATAACCACCAGATTGTGCAGAAGAATAGTAAGCACGGCGACCATCGGCCATCGGTACAAAGAAGACATCGTCGTCTACAGTGCAAAGCGGATAACCCATACTTACAGGTGCACCCCATTCTCCATCTTCACCGAGTTTAGAATAGAAAATATCAAAGCCACCCATTGAGTTATGGCCTTTGGATGCGAAGTACAAGGTTTTACCATCAGCAGTAAGGAATGGAGCATCTTCATCGAAAATGGTATTCACTTGCGTACCGATGTTCAGAGAGCGGCTCCATTCGCCATTAGGAAGTTTCACGCATTTGTAAATGTCGCGTTTGCCAATACCACCTTCGCGATCACTCACGAAGAAGAGTGTATTGCCATCAGCAGAAACAGTAGCGTGTGTTTCCCAAGCTTGTGTATTGATATCAGAACCAAGAAGGCTAGGTTCACTCCAAGTTTCCCCGATGAGCGCACTTTCGAGCAATTGACCATCACCGAAATTATCACGATAAACAAAAAGGGTTTGACCATCCGGTGATACGCTGATTGTCGCATCGTGTTGGTCCGTATTGATACCCGTCAAAAATTCAGGGGCAGTCCAAACACCTTCTTCATTTTTGAATGAAACATAGATGTCTTCTTTAAACTCACCGGTGTCAAAGTCAACGAGGTTAGAGTTACTGGAGTCAGGACGCAAAGCGCGGGTTGTAAAGAACAAGGTACTTTCATCTAACGAAAGCACAGGGCTATATTCATTGTCGGTTTTATTGATGACAGGTCCAACATTCGTAATGAGATAATTTCTCGGATTAGCCATTTGAGTTTTTGCCTCAATGCACATATCTTTCTCATGTTGTGCATCTGCGTACATCAAGTGTTTTTTACCCAATGATTTTTGCAGCTTTTCATAACTTTCAATGGCGGCATCAATCTGACCATTCAAAGCTTGCGCTCTGCCCAAATAGAACAGCGATTTCAGCGGTGCTTTCTTTTCACTTGGATCGTATTCATCGTAATTTTTGCTATACTTCTTGGCAGAAGCTGCTTCCAGATACTGGAGTGCTTCTTTTTTAGAGTTAGCCGTTTGAAGATAGCAGTATCCGATTTTATAATTCACATTCATGTTATTCGGATCTTGCTCTAGAATTTCTTTCCAGGCATTGATACTCTGCGTCCACAGACGCTCTTCCATAAGTCTGTTTGCTTCAACGAATTTCGCACTGTAGTCGAATCGAGGAGGATTCACTACTGTAGCGTTCATGTTGAACAACAAACTGAGTAGGATCAAGAATGTTATTGAATAGCTCTTCATGTTGGTATAGTCAAATTGTCCGTGTTAAGCGTGCCCGAATATAATAAGATCGGGCATTGCCTCCGTTTTATGGTTAGCTTAAATTTCCCGGTTGATGTCCCAGTTTTCCAGATAGTCGGCCACCCGGCGCACGAATTGCCCGCCCAGAGCGCCATCCACGACGCGGTGGTCGTAACTGTGACTCAGGAACATCATATGTCTGATGCCGATAAAATCACCCGAAGGGGTCTCAATCACCGCAGGTTTTTTGCGCACCGCGCCCACTGCCATGATAGCGACTTGAGGCTGGTTGATGATAGGCGTACCCATCACATTTCCAAAAGACCCAACGTTGGTGATGGTGTAAGTACCACCACTGATCTCATCCGGTGTGAGTTTGTTGTTGCGAGCGCGCTCTGCGAGATCATTCACCTTTTTCGCGATACCCACGAGATTTAGTGTATCGGCATTTTTGATGACAGGTACAATCAAGTTACCTGAAGGCAGGGCGGTAGCCATACCCATATTGACTTCACCACGTTTGATGATTTTATCACCATCCACCGAAATATTGATCATTGGAAAATCTTTGATCGCTTTCACAATGGCTTCGATAAAAATCGGTGTAAACGTGAGTTTGGTTTTTTCTTTTAGTTCGAATTGTTTCTTCACCCTTTCGCGCCAAAGCACGATGTTGGTCACGTCTGCTTCAACATAAGAAGTGACGTGTGGAGAAGTGCTTTTGCTCATCACCATGTGATCAGCGATGAGTTTTCTCATGCGATCCATTTCGATGATTTCATCATTAGGACCAATGGAAATGGCCATTTTAGGTTTTGGTGGGGCAGCAACAGATTCTGCCTTTTTCTCCGTTTGACCGTTAGATGAAGCGCTAACCTGAACAGATGCGGGGGCAGCGATAGGTGCTTTCGATCTGTTTTCTACATAACCCAAAATATCTTGTTTGGTCACTCTACCGCCGGAACCAGTCCCAGCGATCTTTTCCAATTCAGCATTATCGATTCCTTCTGCTTTCGCAATGTTTCTCACCAATGGAGAATAGAATCGACCACCGTCGCCCGATTTGATCACCACCTCTGCCACTGGAGAAGCCATTGTTGCAGCTTCCACATGAGTAACGGCAGCTTCAGCCTTCACAGCAGCAGGAGCTGCAGCCGGTTGTGCAGGAGCAGCAGATGCTCCACTACCAACAGCGATAATGGCAATGGGTTGTCCAACCTGAACAACATCATTTTCTTTTACAAGGCATTTTACGAGAATACCATCATCTGGAGATGGCACTTCGCTATCCACTTTATCGGTAGCGATCTCAATGAGAGGCTCATCAGCTTTCACTGCATCACCTTCTTTTTTGATCCATTTGATGATGGTTGCTTCCGCAACGCTTTCACCCATTTTGGGTAGGAGGAGTTCAATCTGGGACATTGACAGACGGATTCTTTTATTCAGGCGCAAATGTAGCGCGCCAACCACGAATCACCGCGGTTTGGCGCCCCACATTTTTCACCTTCAAAAACGATAAAATCTAACTGAAAATCAACACATAGCAAGTTTACCGAACCAGAACTTTCAACACCTGTGGATGATCCGTGATGATCTGCAAGTAATAAACCCCGGAAGCGCAATCCAAAAGAACATTGCCCAACCGCTCATTCACAGTCGATAAAGTGCCATTCAAAGTTTCGATGTTTTTACCATCACTGGAGAGGATGATTACTGAAATCATTTCATCGTTGTGGAATACACCACTCACAGAAATAACAGCCGTTTCATCCACCGGATTCGGATAAATACTAAACTGCGTTGAAATGTCATTGCTCAAAGCAATCGAATTTCCCTGATGATACAACTCACCTGTTCCGGAAATCTGATTTTCGGTTATCAAATCCCCTTCTACATCCAAAACACCATTCAAATACAAATGACTTCCGGTTTCCAACATCAAGTCACCAATTGAAGCGTTCGCTTCAAGAGCAGGTTGCGGAAAAGCATTGGATGGAATGATCACTTTACCACCTTCCACTGGAACCATACCCTCTTCCCAGTTGTTCGGTTCGAACCATTCAGAGGTTCCGCCATTACCAGACCAGATATGAGAGATTTGATTTGCTGGCGTACTGCTCGTGCTGATGATGGATGCCGGGGCTGTATATGTCACATTCACCCAACATTTTTGAGTTGGATTGGAAGAGACCGCATTCCTCACTTTCAGCGTTATCCAACCAGTAAAGTTTGGCGTATACGTTCCAGTAAGATTACCAGTGCCAGTTTTGGATGACAACAATGTTCCGGCATTATTATAAAGTCCGATATACAAGCTTTTTGCAGCATTCTCAGGATACAATATATAGGTGACCGATTTACCCGATTCCACATAAATTTTGCCTGCCGTTCTAAAGTTTGTTGATCCATTCGGAATTGCGCCACCTTGACCCAACGAATTTGCGTGGCTATCACCGAGATCATTGGCCATTTCCCATTCCTGGGTTGTAGTCACAGCACGCGGAGGATTGTAAACGAAACCATCTTTACCCACAGGAGCCCAAACACTATAACCATGTCTTCCGGCAGTATTAAGTGCCGGGTTTACAGGTGGAGTATTGATTGGCGCCCATCCATTTGCATCGACTGTAACTGTTGATGAACCATTTGCTCCGGAGTAATCTTTCAAAATGGTGCCAGGTGCGAACGATGTATAAATCCATTGGTTCTGCCAATTGCTCCAACTATCTGTGATACCAATAATCGCTTTGCCTGCACGTGAAATGATGAGATAATCTTCACTCGCATGAGGAACCTGATAAGCACCAGATTTGAAATCCAAAGCCTGGTGACACCAGATCAAGTTCAACAAATCTTCGCGAATAGGTAAACTTACAGAAGACTTTGGATCGTGATTGTATCTGTTGCCATTGTATCCGATATCAAACATGTCTTCAAAAAAGATTTGAGGATTGCCGTCCATAGCCATCATCACAGCATAAGCAGTTGTCATGCGCGGTTCATTCGGTTCAATGTGAGGCGACAATTCAGAAGACGAATTCCATCCGGTGTAATTGCCCGAAGCGTTTACAGTTGGTCTGAAGGTATCGTGATTGTTGACGAAAGGAACAGTGCGATGAACATAGGTATTAGTTGCTGCATAATAAGAGACGCGTTCGTTTTGCTGAGCACCAGGCAATAATGCCATATTAAAATTCCCCATGCCGTACACCATTCCATACAGTCCACCGCTACCATCGAATGCACGAAGACTAAAGTCAAAAGTGCCCATCATTTTATCGCCTGAAGAAGCAGCGATGGTGTTCACATAATTATCGAGTTCAGTTTTGCTTCCGACCCATTCACCAACGTTGAACATATTCTGTCCGCCTTTACACCATGCAGGTAAAGTGTTTTTCAAATTATAGCTGTAATCTTCTTGCACATATGACGGAAAATGTTTCACTGCATCCCAACGAAAACCATCGACGCCCGTTTGTTTTTTCATCCACATGATCCAGTCACGACCACCATTTCGCATATAGTTGGATGACTGAGTCGGATTAAATCCAGTGACATTGGAACTTTGTCCATACGCATTGCTTTCATAAGAAATATCCGGACCGAAATAAGCAGAGCAGATATCACCTGTTGTGCAATTGTTGTTTTGATTCGGATAAAAATTGGTGTAATTCTTTGGCCAGCGTCCGTTTCTTGCCCAATAATTGGATTGTGTTTCATTGGATGCCGCTCGGGAATAACTAACGTATCTGAAATTTTTGTATCCATTATTCGACATCATAGAATAACTGTTTGGGTCTTGACCACCAGAACCATTTGCACTACCGGCTGAGTTGCAATGATTCAATACGACATCCTGTATGACTTCGATTCCATTGGCGTGCATCACCGCAATCATGCGCAACAATTCATCTTTGGTACCGAGACGTGTGTTGGTAGCACCTTTTTGATATTTATCTCCGAGATCATAATGATCGAAAGGAGAATATCCGACATAGTACGGGCTTTCGTTTTTGACACTTGGAGGAATCCAGATGGCATCAATACCAGCTGCTTTTAATCGAGGGGCGAGTTCTGCGAGATAGTTGGCCCATTTGTCGGAATAATTGCTATTGTAATAATCCCACCAGAAACCTTGCAACACAACCTTTTTCACGGTGGTTTGGGAGACCATTTCAATTTGTGAAATCACAACCATGAAAGCAAGTAAGAGTAGTTTTCTCATATCGAATAAATTAAGGTGCTGCAATATGAGTGTATTTTGTACACTTTCTCCCTTTAGCATGAAAAAAAAATGATTATTTACTCACAGAATCCTCAGGAACCAAGGAACTTCAGTCCGCCTCTCATGATAGACAAATCGTTGATGATGCGATAATCCTTCGCGTAAAGCACATTCAACTTCATGAGGTTTTCATGATGAGGTGTCAAAATAGATTGATGAACACCAGGATGAATGACTCCCCTTTTCAGTTTCGGCAAAGACTTGATTGAATCCGATTGAATCAATTCGGGTGAATATCCAACCCAGGTTTTTACGCCATACAAAACCTGAAAAATATTCCGAATAAAACCAACGCGGTCTCTCACCGGAAAAATGAGCACAGGTAAAAGCGGAATAAATGCAAGAGCTACAGTGATATCCAGAATTCTTTTGAGTCTACGGTTTTTTGTCAATGAAACCGAATTCACATCCATCATAAAAGCATCCGCTGTGGTTTCAATACTTCCTGAACCGATGATATACAAACTCTCCGGAGGGGCGATTTTAAACTCAATGCTTTTATCCGGAATACTACTCATCGCACCAATAATGTCCGAAGACGAAATATCCTTGGCACAAAAAATCACTTGATCGATATGATGAATTCTGACGATTTCATCCAATTGACCTATATGTCCAACTTGATCAGGAAGTACATCATGTGAATGAGAAACATGTGCTACAAAGAAGGTTCGCGTTGAATCTGCGCAAGCATACTCTTCACACGCGAAGCTTCGTTTTTTTCACCCACAATAGCGACACGTTGCATCACAGAAGTTTTCAATCCCGATTTTCCGGTTGTGATCAGATTGAGTACAATTCGATTGAGAAAAAACACCACAAGAGCGATTGCGGTACCGATCAAAATCAGCGCTCGTGAAAACCTCAGTGATTCGGGGAGCAATGAATACAACATCAAAATGGCTGCTGCTCCAGCGATAATCGGCTTAAATATTTTGATCGGTTTCCAAGGTTTGTCATATGCACCGGCAATCCATGCAGCGAAACACCAAATGAGTACATAGGCCAAAAATCCATACTTCACGAGAGAAGCATCATAGATGATGTCCATCGATTCAGAATAATATTTTTTAGCGATGAACATGCCGGCAAGCACCAGACCAGCATCAGCAACAGGAAGTATCATTCTCTTGATAAACCTGCTGAGAACAGCAACACCTGCCCGCAACCAAATGGCAATTTGAATGAAGAATGAAAATAACCTCGCATGCTGCTCCGAGAAATGTTTTCTAGCGAAAATCACCATGGCATTGTAGAACACATAAACATAGTTGAGGCTTCCCTTCTTCGTGCTTTCACCTTTGTAGTGAATGATACGTGTTCCAGGGAAATAATAATTCTTCCACCCACCTTTTACAATTCTCCACGACAGATCAATGTCTTCACCGTACATGAAAAAATCATTGTCGAGAATGCCCACCTGATCAAGGGTTTTCTTCCTGAGCAACATAAATGCACCGGAGAGGATCTCAATTTCGTGTGTTTCATCTTGAGAAAGATGCCCTAAGTGATATCGATTGAACTTGGGAGACTTTGGAAAAAGTTTTGATATGCCAAAAATTTTGTAGAAAGATGTAGCTGGTGTTGGCAATCCTCTTTTCGATTCTGGTAGGAACACGCCTTTCCCATCGACCATGCGCACACCCAAACCACCTGCATCAGGGTGTTCATCCATGAATCCAATGACTTTTCTAAAAGTATCTTCCTCCACTAAAGTATCTGGATTGAGCAATAAAATATATTCTGCAACGGACTGCTCAATGGCTTGATTATTTGCTCTTGAAAAACCGACATTGTCTTTGTTGGCAATCAGTTTTACCCACGGGAATTTTTCGCGAAGCATGACGAGAGAACCATCCACTGAATTGTTGTCGACCACCCAAACTTCAGTCTCCAATCCAAGCATTGCCTTTTCCACGGAAAGCAGACACTGTTCCAGGAAATACTGAACATTATAATTGACAATGACGACGGATAATTTCATATTGCTCGCTCACCAAAAAAGCCACGGGCGAACGGGAGAAAAGTCCGATTCGTCTGTAGGCCGCGCAAAATACTGCCTGAAAGGGTAAAGGTTGAAATAAGAACAGGTATTTTCAGAAGTACGTATGATCGTTTACTACAGGTGCAACAAGGCAGTTAACCTCTAAAACCCACAGAACAAAGCTAAATGGTGAATCTTGTAAAGATCAGCGTTTAAGCGATGACTCACAAGGAGTGCGAAGCAGGATACTTCTGCCGAGAGAGTAACCTCGTCAGTGTATTCCAACTCACCACCACAGCTACACCTCTGGCGATGGAAGAGATTTTGACATCGAAAGCACTCAGTTTTCGATAGAGGTAGAAACACGTTGTTTCGCCCTCCATGGTCGCACTGAGTGCCAGGATGATGTTCGCTAATTTTCCCGGAAGCCACTCTGGAGATCAGGCTTTCAATGGCAAGATCAGAAGGACTGATTCCATCAATTGGAGAAATAATTCCACCGAGCACATGGTATTTTCCCTGAAATTGACTTGTGCTTTCAATGGCCATGACATCACGAATATCCGCAACGACACAAATCAATGATTCATCGCGATAAGGTGACGCACAAATAGAACACACTTCATCGTCAGAAAGATTGTTGCAAGTCTTGCACAATCGGGTATGCGCATGCATATCAGTTAGAGCCGCGGCAAATCGCTCCACATCCTCAGGTTTTCGCTTGAGCAATGCCAATACCAGTCGCAAGGCGGTTTTCTTACCAATTCCGGGTAAACTTGAAACCTGATCTACGGCTTGTTCTATGTATCTTGATGGAATATTCACCTGCGCGAATTTATGGCTGACAGAAGTATATTTCACCCCATTGACCGCATATGATTTTCGATCACATCAGAAATAAGATTTGTACCCTTTTAGGAGGTTTGGGCATATTGATCACTGGTTGTACAAAAGCCAAGTATGTCTGGAGCACTGAAGAAGAATATTTCAAAGTTCCGATCTGGAAAGAACACGTAAAGAAGTTTAAAAAAATAAAAGCTCAACCGCATACTGTGAAACTTTTTATCGGAGATAGTATTACCGAGGGATTTGATCTCAATCGACATTTGTATACAGATAGCCTAGTCAATATGGGCATCAGTGGTGATGTTACCTCAGGCATTCTCAAACGATTGTATTTGGTTGAAAAGCTTCAGCCGAAAAAAATATTTATCATGATCGGCAATGATATCCGGCTAAAAATTCCCATGGAGAGAATACAGCAGCAATACGCGGAGATCATTCAATCATTGAAACTCAGTTGTCCTGAAGCCGAAATTTATGTGCAATCGGTTTTGCCCGCACGAGGCATAGATGGCACAGAAATGACCAATGAAGTCGTAGCGAAATCGGTTCGCGATCTGAATCAATTTTTGGAAAAACAATGCGTTGAATTGAATGTTCACTTTTTGTATTTGTATCCGTTATTTGAAGAGCCAAGAGATTTCCTGAAGCAGGAATTCACCTATGATGGTATACACCTCAGCGATGAAGGATATCGCTTCTGGAGCGCGCAGATTATGCCCCTTCTGACAGATTAACATTGCATTGTGATAACTGCGATCGGGCTAATCCGCAGAGTCAACTCTAGCCGCAGTTAATTTGACGCCATGTCTCCTACGATTATCATTACGGTATTGCTGGCGTATTTCGCAGTGCTCTTTCTCATTTCGCACTACACTTCTAAAAACGCAACCAACCAATCATTTTTTCAGGCTAATAAATCGGCACCATGGATGTTGGTCGCATTTGGCATGGTGGGCACATCGTTATCCGGCGTTACATTCATCTCCGTTCCAGGCACTGTGGGCGCAAGTCATTTCTACTATTTTCAAGTAGTACTCGGTTACTTCATCGGATATTTTATTGTGGCATATGTGTTACTACCTCTGTATTACAGATATAACCTCACATCTATTTACACTTACTTACAGCATCGTTTCGGCTTTTTCTCCTACAAAACAGGTGCTTCCATGTTTATCATTTCACGCACACTTGGCGCTACACTCCGGTTGTATCTCGTCATCAATGTGCTGCAATTGTTTGTATTGGATCAATGGCACATTCCATTTTGGTTCACAGCACTGATCATCTTGCTGATGATCATTGTGTATACATTCAAAGGTGGTGTAAAAACAATTGTCTGGACAGACACCTTGCAAACCTTCTTCATGCTTTTGGCACTTATCATTTGTGTGTTGTACATCATTATGGAGATGGATCTGAGTATAGGTGAAGCGTGGAGAAGTATGAAGGAAAGTGGTCATCTAAATATTTTCAACTTTGATGTCAATGACAAAAAATTCTTTCTAAAACAAATCATTGGTGGTGCATTCATTACAGTTTCCATGACCGGACTGGACCAGGAAATGATGCAAAAAAATATCAGTGTAAAAACACTCAAAGACTCTCAGAAGAATATGATCACATTCAGTGCGATCATGGTGTTTGTCAATTTTATTTTTTTGTTCTTAGGAGGAATGTTGACCATGTATTCCTCTTCGCTTGGAATGGATGTGAAAGGCGATGACCTCTTCCCAACCATAGCCATGAAGGTATTGCCAGGCATCATCGGTTTGGTGTTTATTGTCGGATTGATCAGTGCATTGTTTCCCTCTGCGGATGGCGCCATCACTGCGCTAACGGCATCCTTTTGTATTGACATACTTGGTATGAACCGCAACAATATGTTAGATGAAAAACAAAAGTCAGCGCTGAGGAAAAAAGTTCACCTCACTTTTTCGGGATTGTTTTTATTGATGGTCTTGTTTTTCAAATGGCTCGACAACAAAGAAGTTGTTTCGATCCTTCTCGACATTGCGAGTTATACCTATGGACCACTGCTAGGACTCTTTGCATTCGGCATCATCACGAAAAGAAAAATACAGGACAATGTGGCGCCGATTATTTGCGTGTTGGCACCTGCGATGGCGTTTGTATTGGACAAAACATCCGCGATGTGGTTGGGTGGTTACAAATTCGGATTTGAAATGCTTGCCATCAATGGCCTCATAACATTTTCAGGACTGATGTTGATTTCGAATAAAAGCAATCAAGCTGAAATTGATGCAAGGGAGATTTGAGCCGTTACATGAATTCACTCAATTCCAACCATCGCAAACCTTTTTCGTCGAGCATTTTTACAACCTGACCTAGGCGATCGGTAATTTTCAGCAATTCCTCATGATTGGTTGCGGTATTGTTGAGTTTTTCCTCCAATTCCTTTTTCTCCTTTTCCAATTGAGGAATTTCTTTTTCCAATTGATCGTACTCGTGTTTTTCCTTGAATGACAATTTTATTTTGGGCACTTCAGCTTTTTGAGCGACTTGCTTTTGCTCATTGTTTTGTCGCTTTTGAGATGCACGTTGTAAAGCATCAGCTTCCTCCATTCTCCGATACGTATCATAGTTACCAAAGATGTCGCGTATTTGTCCATCGCCGTCGAGTACGAAGATGTGATCCACGAGTTTATCAAGGAAATAACGGTCGTGACTTACAATAAGCAAACAACCTGGATACTGCAACAAATAATCCTCAAGTGCAGCAAGCGTGAAAACATCAAGGTCATTTGTCGGCTCATCGAGTATGAGGAAATTAGGATTCTTCATCAACACCAACAACAACTGCAAACGTTTTCTTTCTCCACCGCTAAGCTTTTCTACAAAAGTGCTATGCGACGAACGTGCAAACATGAAACGCTCCAACATCTGCGAAGCGGTGATTGTTTTCCCTTTGGTGAGTGGAATAAAATCCGCCACTTCCCTCACACACTCCAACAAACGTTGTCCTTCTTTGAGTGTCATACCTTGTTGGTTGAAATAACCAAACACCACCGTTTCGCCTACGACAACTTTACCACCATCAGGTTCTATCTGTTTGGTGAGCATATTCAGGAAAGTGGTTTTACCTGTTCCATTCCTACCAACAATACCAATCTTCTCTTTGTTTTTGAACACATAATCGAAACCTGCAAGCACGGTCTGTTCACCATAAGTTTTTCTCACTTTGTGAAACTCGACAATCTTCGAACCCATTCGACTCATGTTGATTTCAAGTTCCAAAGCATCCGGATCATCCGAGCGAACAAGACTTTGCTTCAGTTCGAAGAAATTATCCATACGGGATTTACTCTTCACTGTACGTGCCCGCGGCATTTTCCTGGCCCATTCCAATTCCTTCTTAAAAAGCATTTCCTGCTTTCCACGCACCACACTTTCGAGTTGATCTCGTTCGGCCTTTTTCTCCAGGTAATAAGAGAAATTCCCTTTGTATCGATAGATGGTTTTGTTTTCGAGTTCAAGAATTTCGTCGGTGATGTTTTCCAAAAAATAACGATCGTGGGTAATCATGAAGATCGTCATATTCGATTGCGATAAAAACTCCTCCAGCCACTCGATCATTTCAAGGTCAAGGTGGTTGGTAGGCTCATCGAGCAGCACCAAATCCGGTTCTTCAATCAACACTTTTGCCAGGGAAATCCTGCGCTTTTGTCCACCGCTCAATTGACCAGTGATACGGTCCAGATCATGAATATCCAGTTTACCCAACACCTCTTTCACGCGTGCTTCGTAGTCCCAGGCCGCATTGCGATCCATGGCGTCATGCGCCTTTTGCATGGCTTTTTCATCGTGGCTTTCGATGGCGCGTTCATACTCCGCAATTGCCCTTGTTTTTGGAGAATCAGCAGAAAAGATGTTGTCGAGAATCGTTTTGTTGTTATCCAGTTCCTGTTCCTGAGAAAGGAAACCCAATCGCACTTCCCTGTTGTAGGTAACGGCTCCGGAATCAGGCGTATCAAGGCCTGCAAGAATTCTGAACAGCGAAGTTTTCCCGGCCCCATTTCTGGCAACCAGAGCTATTTTTTGACCCTTTTCAATTCCGAAAGTGAGATTTTCAAAGAGATTATTGATACCAAACGACTTGGTAAGATTTTCAACCGACAAATAATTCATAACATAAACTTTTCCTTTTGGGAAAAGGTGTGCAAATATCCGCGACAGAAGGCAGGACTCAACCAACTAATTTCGCAACATGAGCATTCAATGGTATTGCAAGGATTGGGAAGAGCTTACTCCCAATGAACTTTATGAAGTTCTGGCGCTTCGTATCAGGGTTTTTGTGGTAGAACAAAATTGCCCATATATCGAAACCGATGGAAAAGACAAAAAAAGTCTTCACCTCTTTGCCATGGATGAAAGTGGTAAATGCATTGCCTGTGCGCGATTGGTTCGTCCCGGGGTATCTTATAATGAATGGTCCATCGGACGAGTGGCAACAGACGAAAGTGTTCGCAGACATGGCGTCGGTATTGAATTGATGGAAAAAGCGCTGGCGTTCTTCAAAGACCAAGGCAATCCATCGGTGCGCATATCAGCCCAATGTTATCTCGAAAAATTCTACATGAGGTTTGGATTTGAGCCTATTGGCGAGCCTTATCCGGAAGACGATATACCACACATTGAAATGCTTCGCAAGTGAGGAGAAGGAAAAGCTATTTTTACACGAAAGAAAAACACCATGCATCCCGACATTGAAAACAATGGCAAAAATTACAAGAAGCCAAAAAAGCATATCTGGAAAAACTCTCTGAAATACCTTCTGAATTACTGCACACTCAACCTGTTGACAGTTGGAGTGCCATTCAAGTGACAGAACATTTGCTTTTCTCTGAAACAGGAACACTTGGTTACATGAAGAAAAAATCTTCAGGTGGCTGGGACGGTTTGGAATCAACTGGTCAGGAGCAAAAAGCCAATAGCGACGCACTCAACAGTAGACTGATCTCACCAGAAAAATACAAAGCACCATCCGTGTTGCCTGAACCAGCGAACTCCTCATCGCTAGCGGATTTGACTGCGCAATGGGAAGATGTGCGACAGGATATGTCGTCATTTGTCGATGGTGTTTCACCAGAACACTTTGATAAACTTGTGTTCAGGCAACCCATTGCAGGTATGCTGAACATTCTTCAAACATTGGAATTCATTGGACATCACATTCATCACCACATCCCTCAATTGGAGCGTATTGCCAAAGAATTGAAACCGTGAGCAGACAAAACCAACAGGATACAGGAATGCCCTGGCATTTGTGGGGCTGTATGGCAATTGCCTTCCTCATTCCTTTTGTCAAAAAATTCGTGCCCGGTTTTATTGTTTTGTTGAGCGTGTATGTCATTGTTTACGCCATTAAAAGAAAGCGCTTTCATATTCCCAAGTTCACCACACCACATGTGATACTCTTTGGAATTTTTCTGTTGCATTTAGCGGGATTGTTATGGTCCGATCATCGCGAAGAAGGATTGAACGAAATCGGCATCAAATTGTCGTACGCTGTTTTTCCAATGATCGCATGGTTGATGCCTCCACTGAGGAATAAACAAACGAATTCGATATTGCTTTCATTTCTGTATGGAAGTCTAGCCTTCATTCCGCTGGCCATTGGCTATGGAATTTACAGGAGTATCATTCACCATGACATTGCCTGGCTCACCTATCAGCAATTGGGAATTTATCTACATCCAACCTATGCGGCCACCTACATGGCTTTTGCCTTGTTGATTTTGTGGCAAAGTGAAATGAATGGGGAAAAACCTATGCGAAACACCACACTCGCATATGTATCCGGCATTGTCATCCTCATTTTTATCAGCATGCTTGCTTCCAAAGCTGGATTTATCGCTGCACTCATGGTCATAGGTTTCGGTGGATACTATACTTTCCGAAAAAGAAAAGTGTGGAGGGATGTTGTTTTACATGTAACGGGAGCCATTTTGGTGCTTGGTATTTCTGCGGCGGTTTCACCCGGCTCTATCACACGCGTAGGAGCTGCCATTGAAGACCTGGAAGAAAAAAACAATGTCGCGAATGAATCGACATTTGTACATGTTGAAGCTAAATCCAGTACTGCACTTCGCTTGGTGAGCTGGACAGCCGCAGGAAAAATCATTCTTGAACAACCAATGGGTGCCGGCACCGGTGATACCCAATTTGCCATCAATGAAAAATACCTTGAGGCTGATGAGCAGTATGCTGCATCGAAAAACCTCAACGCACACAATCAATTCCTACAAGCAGGTTGTGAACACGGCTGGCTAGGCATGGTATTGCTTATCAGCCTCATGACGATCTTTTTTCTCTTTGCCATCAAAATCAAGAACCTCTTGATGATCGCCTTCATCACCTTATGCGGGATGAATTTTTTATTCGAATCATTTCTGGAAGTTCAGGCAGGCATCGTCTTCTTCTGCTTTTTGGTGATGCTTTTTGCCAAGCAAGATCACTCTTGAGCTTCCTGAACACCAGCACGAACTTTCAATGCATGGTATTTTTTTGCTGCTTTGATAAAAGCAACAAACAATGGATGGGGATTCATGACAGTGCTTTTGTACTCCGGGTGAAATTGTGATGCAACGAAGTAGGGGTGATTTTCCAATTCGATGATTTCAACCAGATTGCTATCCGGATTGATACCCGTGCAACGGAAACCAGCCTTTTCGAACTGCTCTTTATACTCATTGTTGAATTCAAAACGGTGACGGTGACGTTCTTCAATCATATCGACTTCACCATACGCCTTCCATGCCTTGCTACCTTTTACAAGTCTGCATGGATAAGCACCTAGACGCATGGTACCACCTTTATTCACCACCGATTTCTGCTCGGCCATAAGACTGATGACAGGATGTGCCGTGTATTCCTTCATTTCAGTACTATGTGCCTCAGTAAGCCCGAGTACATTTCTTGCAAATTCTACGGTTGCCATCTGCATTCCAAGACAAATACCAAAGAATGGAATATTGTTTTCACGGGCAAACCTGATCGCTTCAAGTTTTCCATCCATACCACGCGAACCGAAACCGGGTGCAACGAGCACGCCATCCACTCCTTCCAATTTTTCTGAAGCATTGCGAATGGTGAGATCTTCAGAGTGAATCCAACGCACATCAACAGCAACTTCATTGGTCGCTCCAGCATGAATAAACGCTTCAGCAATGGATTTGTAAGAATCTTTCAATTCAACATACTTGCCGATTAAAGCGATGCTGACGCGGCCTTTCGGATGTTTGTATTTATCGAGAAAATCAAGCCATTTGCGCAAATCAGGTTTTCTTTTCAATTTCATGTTGAGTTTCTCGATCACCACTTCGTCCAATTTTTCGTCCAACATCATCACTGGAACATCGTAAATGGTAGAAGCATCGATACTTTGAATGACCGCGTTAGAAGTGACATTACAGAATTTGGCGATTTTGTTCCTGATCTGTGGAGACAATTCATGTTCAGTTCTGCAGACTAAAATATCAGGCTGTACCCCATTCTCCAATAAGGTTTTCACCGAATGTTGGGTTGGTTTTGTTTTCAATTCCCCAGCTGCACTCAAATAGGGAATCAAGGTCAAATGAATGACAATCACATCTTCATCCTTTTCCCATTTCAACGCCTTGTACAGCTTCGATATAAGGCAAAGATCTGATGTCGCCTACCGTTCCACAATCCCTGTGATCACAACATCGTATTCACTTTTGGAACCCAGAATCTGGATGCAGCGCTTGATTTCATCCGTGATATGCGGAATAATTTGAACCGTTTTACCCAGATATTCTCCCCGTCTCTCCTTTTCAATGACACTTTGATAGATTCTACCGGTGGTCACATTGTTGGCTTGCGAGGTTGGCACATTCAAAAAACGCTCATAGTGTCCCAGATCGAGGTCGGTTTCCGCGCCATCATCGGTCACATAACATTCACCATGTTCGTAAGGATTGAGGGTGCCGGGATCCACATTGATGTAAGGATCAAGCTTCTGAATGGTTACCCGATATCCACGTGACTGTAGGAGTTTAGCAAGTGAAGCGGAGATAATTCCCTTTCAAGGACGATGTTACACCACCTGTAAAAAGATGTAATGCGATGTTTTCGACATGCCCGTAAAGAGTCGAAACGCATTGTTCGTTTACGGGGTTCAAAAGTAGGTGAATTAACACAGGGAATTCAAAAGAATCTGGTGCTTTACATCATATTATCACACCAACAACTCAATTGACGGGGATTTCAAGAGTTATCCACGTCTCAAAGGCACGTCACGAAGTTTTTTCATCCAGATCTCTTGTAAGGCTGTCAACGACTTTGAATTCCGATAAAAACTCCTTGGCTATCACCCGCAAAATGGTGTAAACCGGTATGGCCACCACCATTCCTGTAATTCCGCCAATGGTACCAGCCATGAGAACCACGATGAAAATTTCGAGAGGGTGGGCTTTTACGCTATTTCCAAGTACCAAAGGCTGAACAACAAAACCGTCAATTTGTTGAGCAACAACAAAAACAAGAAGGACACGAATCAGCAATGGAACAATTTCGGTTTGAAAATCGAGATGAATGGAAGTGGTCAAAGCGATG
>JADKIZ010000010.1 GCA_016722445.1 Flavobacteriales bacterium
GCGGGGTCAGAGGTATATACTCAGTCCATCTGCGAGGAACTAGCAAAACGCCATGAGGTGCATGTTTTCACGAGAGAAGAGAACCCCTACGAACCGGACTTTCGGATTCGCAAAATATCGGATAGAGAGAACCTCACGTTTTACCTTGCAATATGGCTCAAGGGAAGGACGGATATCGTCATCCCTTGTTGGATGATGCATTTAGAGAGCTTGTCACTGAAATCAGTCCGGACGTAGCGCATATTGGGCACCTGAATCACTTGAGCACAGGCTTTGTGGATGCTCGACGAGCTGAATATCCCCATTGTTTTACAATGCATGACTTTTGGCTGATGTGCCCGCGGGGACAATTCATTCAACGCAATTTCAATCCGGTGATCATTGGCCTTTATGCCGTAAGCAAGAACACCACGTCTGTGCGACAAAATGCTATGCTTCATATTTCTCCAACGAACAAGACACTCAAGACATTCAATTCTGGACACAATGGATAAAAAAACGCATGCAGGAAACGAATTCACTCTGCAAAAAAGTGGATCAGTTTATTGCACCTTCAAAGTATCTGATGAATCGTTTCGTTGATGAGTTTGGGATTCCGGTAGAGAAAATACAATACCTGGATTATGGTTTTCCATTGCACTACTTAACTCCGAATATCGCAAGACAAGAGAGAGCAGAATTCACATTCGGTTATATCGGTACACATATACCGGCAAAAGGCATCAACCAACTCATTGAGGCCTTTAAGATGGTTAAGGGAAAAGTCAGATTGAAGATATGGGGATCAAAGGATCAGCAGAGTACCAAAGTCCTTAGGACTCTGGCACTGGATTCCGCGAATCCCGTTGACTTTATGGGAGAGTATGTCAGCAGTAATCTGGCTGATGAAGTATTCTCTCAGGTCGACCGTATTGTAGTTCCTTCGATTTGGGCGGAGAATTCTCCTTTAGTCATTCATGAGGCTCAAGCTTGTCATGTCCCTGTATTACGGCCAATTATGGAGGCATGGCGGAGTATGTTCAACATGAAGTCAATGGGTTGCTTTACGAGCACCGCAGCGTTCAGGACCTTGTGTCAAAAATGCAATGGGCATCAGATCATCCGCCTGAGATGGTTCGTCTTGGCAAACGAGGTTATCTCTATCATGAAAATGGTGTTGTTCCGTCCATTGCCGAACATGTGCAAAAACTGGTGTCAATCTACCAAAACGTATTGAAGAAACGCGCAACTCAATCGTTGTGGAGAATCACACTTGATACCAATCCGGAAGACTGCAATCTGAAATGCGTCATGTGCGAAGAACACAGTGAATTCAGCAATTATATAGATCTGCTTCAGAAAGAAACGGGAGTTCGCAAAAGACGCATGCCCGTTGAATGGATAGAGAATATACTGGATCAGGCCAGTGCTTTAGGCGTGCGTGAAATCATTCCCTCTACGATGGGAGAGCCACTCATCTACAATGCCATAGACAGAATCTATTCACTTGCGAAAGAAAGAGGACTAAAAGCGAATCTGACCACCAACGGAACTTTTCCCAGACGTTCAGTAGAAGAATGGGCGAAAATGATTCTTCCGAATACAAGTGATGTCAAGATTTCTTGGAACGGAGCGACAAAAGCTACGACCAAAAAATCATGAAGGGAGTTCGATTTGAAGAGGTATTGTCAAATTTGAAGAAATTCATTCAACTCAGGGATGAACATTTCGCGAGCACTGGAGAGTACTGCAAAGTGACCTTGCAGCTCACCTTCATGCAAAACAACATGCATGAATTGGAGAAATTGTCAGACTGGCTGCAGAACACCATGTGGACAGAGTGAAGGGCCACCACTTATGGGCGCACTTTGATGAAATAAAGGGACTATCCATGAAACAGAATGAAGAGTCTGTCAAAAAATGGAATGCACATGTTGATGATGCCCATCAAATGGCTGATCAAATTCTAAGGCCCAATGGGCAAAAGGTGATCCTGGAGAATATTCAACCACTTCAATACACTGAACAAAAGGAAATCCCGGCTGATTATGAATGTCCCTTTCTCGGCAAGGAATTCTGGATTTCTGCCACAGGCAAAATTTCGCCTTGCTGCGCCCCGGATAAGCAGCGTGACGGTTTGGGTGATTTCGGGAATATTCAGCATCAAGGCATTGCAGATGTATTAGCCAGTGAAAACTATCGTCGCTTGGTGAGAGAATACAAGTCTAACCCCCTTTGTAAAAACATGCAACATGCGCAAACCCACACTAAAATGAGAGATCAAATAATATGTATAACAAAACCAGGAAATACGGTCGTTGTCCTTCGTCACGCCGATCGCAATAAAATACCGGATGGTGAATTCGGCAACGATGTTCTCTTGAATGACATTGGAATTAAGAACTCAATAGGATTTGGAAGAGATCTTATGACGCTGAACATTGCTAAAATTGTTTCCAGTCCAATTCAACGATGCATTCAGACTGCTGAGTGCATTATCGAAGGATATGGCAGACCAGTGACGATGAATACATGCATTGGTCTGGGAGATCCCGGAATGCATGTCACAGACGCTGAATTAGCCGGGAATTACTATCTAAAGCATGGAGCCTTTGAGATGTTGGAAAAGTTTAAACAAGGCGATCCTGTTCCTGGCATGCCAACACAACATGATTTTCGTCGAGACTTTAACCAATATCTGAAAGAGGAATCAAATGAAGAAGGACTAACACTCATGATAACCCATGACTTCCTGATTGCAGTAGCTGACTATGCGCTGAATAACAAAAGCTATACCCCCGAATCATGGGTAGGATACCTGAACGGATTCATATTCAAATCAACTTGAAATGGAGAAAGAAGAACTTAAGCAACTATTCACGGGATATTGGAACTACATGGCGATCAATGCCGCCTGCGAGTTGAAACTCTTCGACATTTTGGAGAATGGGGCACATGACATTGAATCACTTCTGAATACCCATGGATGGAATCGGACAGCCTTTGAGTCATTGATTCACATTTGCGAGCAAGAAGGCCTATTGCACCTAAACGAAAAAATCGAACTTACAGTCAAAGGTCGATACCTCGTATCCACAAACCCCAATGGCCTTTATCTGCTTGCTATGGGCTGATGAACACCTGAATGCATGGCGGCAACTTTCCAGTGTGATTCGAACCGGACAACCTTCTTTTGAAAACATCTACCAGTCTTCGTTTTTCGACTACCTCAACTCCAAACCCGAAAAGCTGAGAGATTACCACAAAGCAATGCATGAATACGCCATCGATGATTATCGGGATATTTTTATTCATCTTGATTTACGGAGCACAAAAGCAATTTTGGATGTTGGTGGAGGATTCGGCGCTCTGATCGGCAATATTGCAAATGCACATAAGGATCTCAAATGCGGACTTTTTGATTTGCCTGAAGTCATTGCGCAAGTGCAAAGAGACGATGTATATCTTCATTCCGGTACCTTCTTCAATAAACTTCCCGAGGGATATGACACCATCGTCATGAGCAGAATTATACATGATTGGGATGACCATAAATCCGGCCGTATTTTAAACAATGTCCATGAAGCATTGCCGCCGAGAGGAGTTTTGTTTCTCATTGAAAATTTAACTGACCGAATTACCAATCGCGCAAGTGGCCTTACCTTGAACATGCTGGCCATGTGCAGGAGTTTTGAGCGAACGGAATCAGAATACCTGATGCTGTTGGAACAAAACGGATTCGGGGAGTTTCAAATCAAACCACTCAATTCAATACAATACATCATTCAATGTCACAAGTTATGAATTGGAAAGAAATACTGTTATCCGAGGATATGACTCACTTTCTATACAAGGGAGAGAATCCATTCGGTAAAAACTTCTTGAATGCCATGAAATTTCATGAACCAGGATTGGCGCCCGTTCAGGACGAAACAGGCTGGTACCATATTGGAACGGAAGGCAAACCATATTATCCGCAGCGCTATGTAAATGCTTTTGGCTACTACTTCATGAGAGCCGCAGTGAAGGATCACTCCGGAGCCTTTCATATCGACGAAAATGCCAATGCTATTTACCTTGATCGCTACCAATGGTGCGGAAACTACCAGGAAGAGATCTGCGTTGTTCGCAAAAAGTCCAGCACATATGTCCACATCGACATGCAAGGAAAAGTCATAACCAAAACAGAATACCTCTATGCCGGCGACTACAAAGACGGTTTATCCTGCGTTCAATCAGACCTCGGTTGGACTCATATTCGCAAGAATCAGGAATTGCTGCATGGCAGATACTTCCATGGACTTGGGGTCTATCACAAGGGCGCTGCCATAGCGCGAGATGAAATAGGTTGGTTCCACTTTTTGCTTAATAAGTGCTTACGATTTTAAATAGGAACCAGTAAGTCCATTAATTTGAATTTTCCACCAAAAACCATCAAACTTAAAGAAATAATATCGAATAATCGTATTCGTCGCCCTCTTTATATGGCGCTTCCGAATCATTCATCAATAATAACAAAATTATCCACATCTTTAATCTTCGTATTTAACAATATAATCGACCCAAACCTTCCTTTTAATTGTTCCTTTCAGAATAGTTATTAATAGCTGGTATGAATAGTATCGTTTCGATGCAACGACATGCTGACCACGTCCTTCCACTTATCATAACCATCATTTCTGAATTAAATTGCCATTGCTTGAACTGCATGATTACAAAAATGGAGAATGGATGAAATAATAATTAGTTTCTCACATTACAAATTTAGAGCTTTGGTCATTTAAATATTAAGGAAAAAATGAATTGTCTAATTTCGTCTATTAATCTTTGCAACTAGCATCTAAAAATACTCCTTCAACCTCTCCGCCGCCAGCTCTTGCTCAATTTTCAGATACCGCATGAATTGTTTCTCCGTGCGGTGCCCTGAGAATTGCATGATGTATTGAACGCTCATGCCCTTGAGGAATTTAAGGGTGCAGAAGGTGCGGCGGCAGGTGTGACTGGAGATGAGCTGCCACTTGGGTAACCAGATTTCGAGGGATCTGTCCTTGCGGGTGATGCCATCCGGACGGAGTTGATCGATACCTGCTATTTTACAGATTTCGCGGACACCGGCGTTGAAGGTGTCCAGTTGTTTGAAGACGGGGAGCTCGTAACTATACTTTTCCAATATTGCATTGACGCTCGCGCTGCATGGAATTCTCACAACCTGTTTGGACTTGGAGGTCTTCTTGCAAACATGTCCGTCCATGAAGTGCTCGCGACGCAGAGAGGTGAAGTCACCAAAACGAAAACCAGTTTCGCAGCCGAATAGAAACAAATCACGGATGCGATCCAGTTGTGGACTTTCAATGGTCAGGTTGGCAATGCGCTGAAGTTCTTCTTCTGTCAGGTATTCTCGATCGACTTCTTCCCGCACAGTCACCAAGTGTTTCAGGTTAAAGGGCGTAATGACCTCAGAGTTGAAACACCAATTCAAAAAAACTTTGAGGTTCTTAATTTGTTTGCCAACTGTATTCAAAGCCAAACCGGTTGATGCTTCTTCATCGCTTTTTGTTTTAGGGTTGGCTTTTCTTTTTGCAGATTTATTTTCTTTCAGAAAATCATTCAGCTCTTGAGTCTTAGGTCGGATAGCTGGTGATGCATAAAACTTCAAGTATTCGATAAATGCTGAAGCATCAGATCCTGGCCTATTCCGAAAACCATCAATGGTCAAAGGTGATTTATTCCATATTTCAAACTGGAGCAAATGTTTTCGGAGCGCGTTGTTGTAGTCCTTAATCACATCATGACTCACACCACTTCGAATTTTAAAGTCGAGAAACACTTCATACCATTCCCAAAATGTCTTCGGTTTTTCTTTAAGCAGGGGACGTTCTATTTCGAATAATTGATCTCGAAAATGGTCATTGCCTAGAGATAATCCATCCTTTTCTGCTCGTTCGATGATCGTATTCGCTCGATTGCTCAATTCCGCAAGTCTGCTATTGAGGGCTGCTGCATTGGGAAAGTCAAAAACTTCTTTGGCCTTTTGATTGGTCTTATTCCAATACTTCGGATTGACATTAAGACCTGTTGAAATTTTGTATTGTTGATTTTTACGCGTACATCTCAGCACAATGGAAGTTGATTCTAAGGCTTCCGGATCTCGCAATGAAAAGTTGATTTTGAGCATTGATTTTCGTTTCGACAAAGGAACATAAAAAGTAGTCTCAAAAAACACTGACCGTGGCGCGACCGTGGCGCGATTTTCTGATTTTACCTTATTTTAGCTTACGATTGGTTTTTAGGATGACCCTCTGAAAACAGCCATGAAAGCCAGTTACAGTGTGTGTTTTGATTAAAGTAGCGTAAAATAGAGAAACAGTTTATTCGAGTCCCGTCCCGACCGCCAACGAATTAAGAAGCCTCCAGAAATGGGGGCTTTTTTATTGATCAAAGTTCGCAAAGACTATACACCAATCTTCTAATGCTGCAATGACTGTCCGTCTTCAATCTATTGCACCAGCCACATTGATCTTCGAACATATATCAGGACTACGCCCAATGAGGACGTTGACAAGGCGATCACTCCTTGGCAGAGAAACAACTCACGATGCCAATTTTAAATATTGAATCTTAAATTTTAAATCCCTCACTATTTCTTCCTAAAATACAACCTCACCGGAATTCCTTCAAAATGGAAGTTCTCGCGGAGTTTGTTCTCGAGGAAACGCATGTATGGATCCTTGATGTATTGCGGGGTATTGCAGAAAAATGCAATGGCCGGACTCTTGGTTGGAAGCTGGGTGACATATTTGATCTTGATGTCTTTTCCCTTATAAATAGGTGGTGGCCAATTTTCGATGATCGGCAACATCACTTCGTTCAGTTTGTTGGTTGGTATCCGCTGTTTGCGGTTGTGAGCCACTTCCATGGCCTTCTCAAGGGCTTTGAGGATTCTTTGTTTGGTAACCGTTGAGGTGAAGAAAATCGGCACATCCGTCATCGGTGCCAGCTTCTGCCGGATCTCCGCCGAATATTTGTCTACACTTTTATGGTCCTTTTCTACCAAATCCCACTTATTGATGAGCAAAACCACGCCCTTATTGGCTTCTGTGATTTCCTTGAAGATCGATAAATCCTGTCGGGTGATACCTTCCGTAGCATCGATGAGCAAAAGACATACATCGCTCATTCGAATGGCTTTGATGGTACGGATTGAGCTATAAAACTCAATGTCGTTGTCGATGAGTTTGCGTTTGCGCAATCCGGCGGTATCGATCAGTATCAACTGCTGATTGAAAGCGCGGAATTCCGTATTGATGGCATCTCGTGTGGTACCGGCAACTTCGCTTACGATAGAACGATCTTTACCCGTAAGCGCATTGATGAGGGAACTTTTGCCGACATTCGGCTTACCGACAATCGCAATTTTCGGTAGCTCGTTTTCTTCCCCTTCTGGGTCAGCCGGCATCTTTTCCGCTATTTTTTCCAGTAAATCACCAGTTCCATAGCCGTTATTGGCGCTGATCGGCCATATCTCATCTGTCAGTCCAAGTTCCCAGAATTCGTTGATCCAGCCTTCTTTATCGGAGGTATCGACCTTGTTACACAGCAACATGATGTCCTTTTTGGACTTCCGCATTTTATCCGCGATAAAACGGTCGCCATCGGTCACTCCTTCCTTCCCATCCACCATAAACAGCACGAGATCAGCCTCTCCAATGGCAAGAGCCACCTGGGAATTGATGTCTTTTTCGAATCCTTCCTCGTCTTCCTCCGCAATACCACCGGTGTCGATGACCACAAATGACTTGGTGCCCCACTCCCCGATTCCATACTTGCGGTCACGGGTAACACCAGCGGTTGGATCAACAATGGCGTCATCCGTCCCTGTAAGTTTGTTGTAAAGGGTGGATTTACCCACATTCGGACGACCTACGATAACGATGGTATAACTCATGGGGCAAAGATACCATTGCCTGAGCGGAAAATTGGAGAATAAATTGAGAGAACGCGATGGATCCGAGAACGGCAATGATTTAAAATTTAAGAATCTAAAATTTAAAATTGGCAGCAAGCAAGGATTGTATGTCAAGTGCTGATCGCCGCAGGCGAATAAAGTTCAATGTTCAAAGTTCAATGTTCAAAGTTGCGCGGATTTGTGTTTTGAAGCAGTAATGAATTGGAGATGAAAAACTGTACTTGCAATAAAACTCTCAAAAAAAACTGTGTCCTCTGCGCCCACTGTGTCAAACACACTACGCCGCAGGCGAATAAAGTTCAAAGTTGAACGAATTTGTGTTTTGAAACAGTACTGAATTGGAGATGAAAAACAGTACTTGCAATAAAACTCTCAAAAAAAACTGTGTCCTCTGCGAAGTCCTCTGCGCCCACTGTGTCAAACACACTACGCCGCAGAAGTTTATTGCCAGATGAGTTCAAGGATACACAGAGGTGTGTTTTAGGTTCCGTTATCGAGATTCAGGATACAGGATTTAAATTTTAAAATTCATCGCCCCACATGAACTTTCACCTCACCCCATAATTCATACTTCATAATTCATAATTCATACTTCATAATTCATAATTCATAATTCATACTTCATAATTCATAATTCATAATTCATAATTCTCAGAAAGCTCGCCTCTGATCGAAAGACTAAGATAATGTTTGACCTCCGACATTGTAAGGCTTTGTCCGAATAAGTACATCATCTTGACGATCGCTGCTTCGGAAGTGATGTCGGCGCCACCAATCACACCAATGCGATTGAGCGCAGAACTGGTTTCGTATCTGCCTTGTGCTACAAATCCCTGGTTGCACTGACTGACATTCATGATGATGATTCCACTGTGAATGGCCTTTTCAAGTGCTGCTGTAAACCATGATTCCGTGGTGGTATTCCCTGATCCAAATGTTTCCAGGATCACTCCTTTTAAACCGGGTATCGACAAAATGCCATTGACCACTGCAGGGTAATGCCGGGAAACATCTTCAGATAAGTCACATTCGTATCAAAGTTTTTCCTGATGGTGAAAGGACCATTCGGTCTTAATAGCTGATCATGGTTGTAGAAAATATGTATGCCCACTTCAGCCAATGCCGGAAAATTGGCGCTTTCAAATGCATCAAAGTTTTCTGTGTTGTATTTGTGTGTCCGGTTGCCGCGGAACAATTGTGATTCGAAATAAATACATACTTCCTGAACGATAGGACCATTGTCGTCCGATGCTACCGCAATCTCTATGGAAGTAATCAAATTTTCTTTTCCATCGGTGCGCAGTTTTCCAATGGGCAATTGCGAACCGGTAAAAATGACCGGCTTGGATAAATTCTCCAACATGAAACTGATGGCCGATGCGCTATACGCCATCGTATCTGTACCATGCAAAACAACAAATCCATCATAGTGATCATAATTCACGGTGATCATATCGGCAATTTTTTGCCAATGCATCAAATTCACATCCGATGAATCGATGGGTTCATCAAAACTCACCACATCAATGTGACAATTGAATCGCTTCAATTCAGGAACATTGTCTTGAAGTTGTTTGAAGTCAAATGGAATTAAACTGCCCGTGGTTGGCTCTTCCATCATGCCAATGGTACCGCCGGTGTATATGAGGAGGAGAGAACTCATTTTGAATTATGAATTATGAATTTTGAATTATGAATTTTGAATTATGAGTTATGAATTATGAGTTATGAATTATGAATTATGAGGTGAGGTGAAAGATTCAGGTGGGGAGTAGAATTTTAAATATTAAATATTAAATTTTAAATCTTAAATCTTAGCCAATAGGTTTGTTTTTACGGATGAATGCCATTCCTGTCTTAGGATACTTAATACAATACTATCTCTGCGACTGCCATCGGGTTTGTACATATTGCTCCGCAAAATACCTTCAACGACACAACCAATGCTTTTCATGGCGCGGATGCTTCGTTGATTGTCATTGTCTGCTCTGAATTCTACGCGTTCCATTTGTAATGTTTCGAATGCAAATTCCAACAATAGCAACTTACAGTTCTTGTTCAACCCCGTACCCTGAAAGTTTTTACCATACCATGTGAATCCGAGTTGCAAGGTTGCATAGTCGGGTTGAATGTCATAAAACCGGGTACAGCCTGCGTATTGATTTGTTCTTTTATCATATACCGTAAAAGCATAAGCATTCCTTTTTGTTCTGCCTTCTATCGCCTTTTCAATATACAACTTCATATTCTCCGGAGAATTGGCTTGCATCAATGAGTAGTGCCACAGATCTGGTTCTTGTGTGGAAAAATGTACGAGGTTGTCGTAATCCGAAATGGTGAGCGGAGTCAATCGCACAACATCATTCTCCAATATGCAATCTTCGTTGAAATCAATCATGCCTTCGATACTTCAAGGATTAAACAATTTGATCGCGTTCTGACCTGTCATTGCGATCACTTTATCGTAACTCAAATCTTTGATAACAGCGAGTATTTCCGCAACATATTTCACATAACCACTTTCATTTCGTTTACCACGAAATGGTTTCGGTGTGAGAAAAGGCGAATCGGTTTCAAGCACAAGGTATTCCATCGGAATGTCTTTCACAACCACATCCAATCCAGATTTTTCATAGGTTAATACTCCGCCAATTCCCATAAGAAAATTGCCATAAGACATCACTTTTTGAGCTTGTTGCACATTTCCCGTAAAACAATGAAATACGCCAAACAAACGCTCGTCATGAATCTCATCCATCACGGAAAAAATTTCATCGAATGAATCGCGTGCATGGATCACAATGGGCAACTTAAGTTCTTTCGCCCAGTCACATTGGATTTTGAATGCTTCGATCTGAATATCGAGGGTTGTTTTATCCCAATAGAGATCAATCCCGATTTCACCAACGGCGATATAGTGGCGCTGTGCAAACATCGACCGCATGGTATGGAGCACTTCGATATAGTTTTCTTTCACGTCGCAGGGATGAAGCCCCAACATGGGATAACACATGTCAGGATAACGATCGCTGAGCTGATGCATCAAGGGAATACTATCGAGGTCGATGTTGCGAAGGAAAATCTTTGATACACCTGCATCCTTTGCACGCTGTATCATCGCATCCAGGTCTTCATCAAATTGTGGCAGGTAAATGTGCGAATGGGTATCAATCAATGACATGGTGCAAAAATAGCCTGAGGATTGCGCTCAGCGATTAGATTTGCCGTGATGTCTACCGTAACACGCGTCCTTGTCATCCGATTTAGTTCCATTGGCGATATCGTCCTCACGACGCCAGTGCTCCGTGCGCTGAAAACGCAACTTGAAGGTGAAGTGGAGATTCATTATTACACGAAAAAAAAATTCGCCACTCTCCTTGAAGCCAATCCGCACATTGCCAAAGTTCACGTGATGGAAAAAACGGTGCAGGATGCTTTGCCGGAACTGGAGAAAATCCAATTCGACTACATCATTGATCTGCACAGGAACATCAGATCTTCTGTAGTGAAACGCCGATTGAAATCATTGGCCTTTACTTTCCGCAAGCTCAATTTTCAAAAATGGTTGTGGGTAAATCTGGGGATCAACCGAATGCCCGACTTGCACATTGTCGATCGTTATATGGAAACCCTTCGCGGTTTCGGCGTGCAGGACGATGGTCAGGGCCTCGATTATTTCATTCCGGCAAATACACCTCAACCATCATTGCCTTCCACCTTTTCCGGCGGTTATATCGCGGTAAGCATTCGTGCGATGCACAAAGGCAAGACACCGGGTGCTGCCACATTGAAGGGCATATGCGGCTTGAAAAAATATCCCATCGTGCTTCTCGGAGCTGGTGACGATGATTTAATACGTGCGAAAAAACTGTCGGAGGAATTTGGTGATCACGTTTTCAACGGAGTCAATCTATTCACTTTGCATCAAAGTGCGATCATACTTCGCGATGCAAGGCTTGTCATCACGGGTGATTCGGGTCTGATGCATATTGCCTCAGCGTTTCGCAAAAAAATCATCTCGCTGTGGGGTTGTACTGTACCGGGTTTCGGCATGTATCCATATCGACCACATCCAGATAGCGTCATGATTGAACCTCATGACAGAAAAAAAAGACCATGTTCCAAACTTGGCAATAAATGCAAGTATGGATCAGATCACCTCTGTATTGATCAGCTGCAGATCGCAGAAATTACGTCTGCTATTGAAAAGCTTTGGGTTCAATAAAAAGCGCTTTTAACTCACTCGCTTCATCTGGTTTCATCTTACCGGCAAGAATTAGCTTGAGCTGACGTCTGCGCAATGCGCCGTCGTATCTGCGTTTTTCTTCTTCTGTTTCCGGGATGAGTTCCGGTACATTGATGGGAGATCCAAGTTGATCCACCGCAACGAAAGTGTAATTTGCTTCATTGCATTTGGTGCGTTCACCTGTAGTGGCGTGTTCTACAAACACTTCCATATACACTTCCATCGAAGAAGAAAACGAACGTGAGACCTTAGCTTCAATGGTCACAATATCGCCAAGTTTGATCGGGTGTTGAAATGAAACATTGTTTACCGCCGCGGTTACCACAATTCTTCTGCAATGACGGTGAGCAGAAATCGCAGAGATCACGTCCATCCAGTTGAGCAACTGTCCACCCATGAGATTACCCAAAGTATTGGTGTTTTCCGGGAGTACCAGATGTATCGCAGTAGCCAGTGTATCCTTTGCGAAATTCGAATGTTTGCTCATGTCTCAAAATTTTCGGCGAAATTACGGTGAACCTTTCATGCACAGCTCCATTTACATCCATAAGTTTGTCACATGGAAACAGCCCTCATCATCAAATCGCTTCATATCATTTTTGTAGTCACCTGGTTTGCGGGATTGTTCTACATGTTTCGCCTCTTCGTTTACCACGCCGAAGCTGCGCGCATGTCGGAGCCAGCCAATTCTATCCTGAAAAATCAGTACAGTATCATGGAGCGTCGTTTATGGTATGCCATCACCTGGCCATCCTGCATTTTGACATTGATCTTCGGAACATGGATGCTGGTGATAAATCCGGTATTCCTCACCCAACCATGGATGCATGTCAAATTGTTTTTTGTAGTCCTCCTCATGATCTATCAGTTCTATGGACACCGCATTTACAAGGGGATTCAATCCAATCCGATGGCATATACTTCACTCAAAATGCGCCTCATGAATGAGGTTCCGACTGTGATCCTCATCGCCGTGGTGTTCAGTGTTGTAATGAAAGACAGCATCTCCTGGCTCTGGGGAACGGCAGGTATTCTTGGAGTTGCGGTGGTGATTACGATGGTGGTGAAAGCGATGAAAAAATGATGAAGTATGAAGTATGAATTATGAAGTATGAAGTATGAAGTATGAAGTATGAATTATGAAGTATGGATTATGAGGTATGGATTATGAGGTATGGATTATGAGGTATGGATTATGAGGTATGGATTATTAGGTATGGATTATGAGGTATGGATTATGAGGTGTAGATTATGAGGTGTGGATTATAAGATGTGGATTATCTTGTATTGAGTAGTGAGTATAATACCTCTTCTCCTCGCGGTACTAATACCTAGATACATACATGAACTAGGAAATCTCATGACGTGCGAAATAGCCATCTCAATACTCAATACTCAGTAACCCGAGTATTGAACCCCTTCTTCTCGCGGTCCTAATACCTAATACTTAATACCTAATACCTAATACCTACATACATAGATGAACCATGAAATCTCATGTCGTGCGAAATAGCCATCTCAATACTCACTACTAAATACTCACTACTAAATACCATCAGGACTATCCGTTCAACATCACAGGCATAACCAGCATGAGGATGTCTTCTGCGGCGTTGTCGCTTTCTACTTGTGTGAGGATACCAGCACGATTTGGTGCGCTCATTTCGATATTGATGTTTTCAGAATCGAGGTTGGTGAGCATTTCTGAAAGGAAACGTGAATTGAATCCGATTTCCATATCGTCACCAACATAAGTGCAAGTAAGTCTTTCCTGTGCTTCGTTGGAGAAGTCCAAATCTTCCGCAGAAATATTGAGTTCACTTCCACCCATTTTCAGGCGAACCTGGTGTGTGGTTTTGTTGGCGAAGATGGATACACGACGAATTGAACTTTGAAGATCCGCTCTGTCGATGGTGAGTTTGAAAGGATTTTCCTTTGGAATCACCGCCTCGTAGTTCGGGTATTTACCTTCGATCAAACGGCACATCAATACGATGTTGTCGAATGAGAAGAGTGCGTTGTTCTCGTTGTATTCAATTTTCACATCTGTGGTAAGGGAACTAACGATCCCTTTCAACAAATTGAGAGGTTTTCTTGGAACGATGAAGGTAGCAGCACTTCCACCACCCACATCTGTGCGAGAGTAACGCACCAATTTGTGGGCATCAGTGGCTACGAAACGAACCATGTTTTCGTGGATTTCGAAAAACACACCACTCATTACCGGACGCATATCATCATTACCAGCAGCGAAAAGCGTTTTATTAATGGCTCTTCCGAGGGCATTGCTACCCATGGTAAATGAACTTGCACCTTGAAGGCCTGGTGCTTTTGGGAAATCCTCACCGTTCTGACCTGTCAGTTTGTATTTACCGTAGTCACTGGCAATTTCAATCCCCAGCGTTTTTCTGTCGATGGAAAATGTAAGTGGCTGTTCTGGCAAATTTTTGAGGATGTCGAGAAGCAGTTTTGCTGGAATAGCAATGATACCTTCATCCTTCGCCTCAATCGCCATACGAGTGCTCATGGATGTTTCCAGATCACTGGCTGATAGGGTAAGTTCCTTATTCTTGATTTCGAAAAGGAAATTGTCGAGAATAGGCAGTGTATTGCTGCTGTTGAGCACGCCGCTCAATTGCTGAAGCTGCTTAAGAAGGGCGGTGCTTGTAACGATAAATTTCATGGGTATTCTACCTTATTTGGCTGGCAAATATAGTGGCGTCAGGTCTGTAAAGAAATCCGGGGGAAAACCCTGTTTATCAACATCGGAATGACAATCCGGGAAATGCTCAATTCCAGGGTTTACCGCATGTCAAAGCCAATTATTTCCATCGAAAAGAGAGGAATTCCATCAAAAAAAAGGGCCTCCACAATGGGAGGCCCGAAATTTTTTCAGCAAACAGGTTATTTCAACTTCACCTCCATCACCCTTTCCTTTTTGCCATATTTCGCCAAAATCACCATTTTATCTTTTGTAAGATCCTGGCTTACCTTCGGGCGAAGCATCATTTTCTCGGATTGCATTTTCAGATTAAGTTCTTTGGTAACCTTACCATCCGCAGTAACTTTCGCAATAGTAGTTCCAGACTTTTTCACTCCTGCCATGTTATAGAGCTTTTTGTCTTTCTTTTTTGGATCGTAATTTTTGATGTTATCGTTGTAGATGAAATAGAAAGAATTCTCTGAATTCACCATAGCATATGATGAATAAAAACCACCATCATTCACTGTATGTTGCAATTTGGGTACAGTCGCAAACCAATCTATATTACCGCTATTGGTTACATTAATGACGAATATAGTTCCGTAAACATAGTGGGTACTGCAGCGTGTAACACCTTTGCTATCCGTTGTACAAACAGTATAAACATTGTAAATTTCACCGATGACCACCAAGCCTCCATCTTCTCGATTGATGAACGAATCTAATGACAGATGACGAATACCTTCGCCTTTATCGACGCGTTTAGCCGCCTTTTTATCACTGAGGAATAAACCAAGATAATCTTCGATCCAATCTTTATCAAATGGCTTCAAACTCAAGCGATCTGTTTTTCTTGACTCATGGTTGATTTTGGTAAAGAAGAGACCAATCGCCGAACCTCTTGAGTCTTCATTTCCATAGAGTCCGCAAATGTTGATGTCGCCATTTACATCCACGTTATATCCTAGATTCACGATCTTGTTGTTATTATCCAACTCAACTGCATAATCCTTCACTTTCTTATCTTTTGGATTGTAAGAAATAATTTTGTAGGAAAAATATGAACCACCTCTTGCTTCTGCTTCTTCTTTTGCTTTCTTGCGACCATCGGACTCCTTTGTTGCGCGAAAGTCGTCGAATGTAGCTGTTACATAAAGCATATCATTGTTATCGATAAAAAAGTCACCGAGCGAAAAATAACGGTCCGGGTATGGAAGTTCAAGTTCTTCATTTGACCAAATTTCCTTCAAGTTTTTATCCAGTAATTTGAAGGCAAATTTTTCCTTTCCATATTTTTCGAAAGGAGGGTTGCGAAATAAGAGAATGCGCTTTCCATCATCTTCTATTGAAATGTCGAACGCACCGCGGTTGTTCTTTTTCTCAGCGGTCATCTCATCGAGGGTTATGAGGTCGCCTTGCAACTTTCCAGACTGACTTACACGTTGCGCAAAGAGATAATTTTTATCTGCCTTTTTATCATAGTATGTGCAAAACATGATCAACTCATCTTCGATCACATCAATTCTTTTGAAATTTACTTCTTTCCCATTGTACAGGGGAAGCGAAACTTCATTTTCAAATGACTGACTAAGCGTGGTGGCATCCACTCCACCGAGAATAATGCCTTTGCGATAAGATTGTACAAAAATGGTGTTGCCAATTTGTCCAATAAAAGCATTGATGGTTCCCTGAGGATTGAACTCCGCTCCGTATCGCATATCGAGATCAGACGACTGACTGAATGCGTTGGAAATAAAAAGACAACAAGTGATGAAAAGAATGATCGCTTTTTTCATGATCAATAATTGGGTTTGGGGATTGTATTTTGCAGTGGGCGCGCGAAAATAGTTCTTGAGAACGAACAAACGCATTAAAAAAGCGCACCTTACTTCAAACAAAAACCCCGGATGAAATCATCCGGGGCTTTGCATGTAAAGATCAATTATGGTTAAGCAATTGACAATTTTTTCTCGAGGTCTTCCAGGTATTTGCGGAAGTGTTTATCCGTTTCTTGGAGGTTGTTCACCGTGCGGCATGCGTGAAGCACAGTCGCGTGGTCTTTACCACCGCAATGTGCACCGATGCTGGCGAGACTGCTCTTCGTCATCTTTTTCGCAAAATACATTGCGATCTGACGAGCCTGAACGATTTCGCGTTTGCGTGTTTTGCTTTTCAGCAATTCGATCGGGAGATCGAAATAATCGCAAACCACTTTCTGGATGTAATCGATGCTCACTTCGCGTGCTGTGTTCTTCACGAACTTGTCGATCATCTGTTTCGCAAGATCCAGTGTAATCGCCTTTTTATTCAATGAAGATTGTGCAATCAAAGAGATCAATGCACCTTCCAACTCACGCACATTCGAGGTGATTGAATATCCGAGGTATTCTACCACTTCATCAGGAAGATCGATGCCATCCGCATACATTTTCTTTTTCAGAATAGCAATGCGTGTTTCGAGTGATGGCACCTGAAGGTCAGCGCTGAGTCCCCACTTGAAGCGGCTCAACAGACGCTGTTCCATTCCCTGCATTTCCACCGGTGGTTTATCACTGGTGATGATGATTTGTTTGCCGGTCTGGTGAAGGTGATTGAAGATGTGGAAAAACACATCCTGGGTTTTTTCTTTACCGCTGAAGAATTGTACATCATCGATGATGAGTACATCAATCATTTGGTAGAAATGAGTGAAATCATTCACCGTATTGTTCTTCACAGCATCGATGAACTGATGCGTGAATTTCTCACTGCTCACATAAAGAACAGTTTTGTCTTCGAATTTGTTTTTGATCTCGATACCAATCGCATGAGCGAGGTGGGTTTTTCCGAGACCAACTCCTCCATAGATAAGGAGTGGATTAAAAGCAGTTCCACCCGGTTTATTCGCAACAGCAAAACCAGCACTGCGTGCAAGTCGGTTGCAATCGCCTTCGATAAAATTGTCGAAAGAATAATTCGGGTTTAGGTTTGAGTCTACCTGCATTTTACGCAGGCCAGGAATGATGAAGGGATTCTTGATTGGAGATTCTCCAAGATCAAGAGGCATGGTCACCGGTGAATTTTTCACCGCTTTACGGTTACTTGTAGGTACCTTGATGGTGTAAGGGTTGGCATTGTTGTGATTGTTCTCCATGATGATGGAGTACTCCAATCTACCCTCTGCGCCAAGTTCTTTGCGAATGATTTTTTTCAAAAGAGACACATAATGCTCTTCAAGCCATTCGTAAAAAAATTGGGACGGCACCTGGATGGTGAGGATGCTGTCCTCCAGCTTTACCGGTTTAATAGGCTCAAACCAGGTCTTGAATCCCTGAGGGCTTACATTATCTTTTATGACTTCAAGACAGTTTTTCCAAACCTGGTTGTGATCTTTATTCATGTAGGTTAAAACGGTATGTTGGGTTAATTAATAATCTTCGTTCTGGCCGAACCTGACAAATATCGACAATTGTCCTGAACGGGGGCAAATGAATAATGAAAAAAGTGAAAAAAAAAAGTCTTTTGCTATTGACTTCTGAAAAAGTTTGACTATTCAACATTTTTTCCGAAACGCTTGCACAGAGCGGAATTCTGACAGGTCACAAATTGCAACTTCACCTCGCGGGAGGTAATCTGTTAGATACCATGATTTTAATCAATACCGTTTAAAAAGTGTTATTGGCCATTAACAAGCCATCCACAGGTGATTCTGTTCAAAAATCCAAATTGCATTTTTAATGCAAAAAAAATATTTCACCTGAATTACCGACATTGGCCAAATGTTTTGTAAGGAATCCATCATTCGTGTCCGTTATGCAGAAACCGATCGCATGGGATACGTCTATTACGGCAATTACGCCACATACTTCGAAGTCGGACGCGTCGAAACTTTGCGTGCTTTGGGTATTACCTATAAATCGCTGGAAGATGAAGGCATCATGCTTCCTGTGCTCGAACTGCAGACGAAGTATTTTCTGCCTGCACATTACGATGATGAACTAATCATCAAAACAACCATTCCTGTTATGCCTTCCGTGAGAATAAAATTTGACTACGAAACATGGAGAGGCGATCAACAACTCAACAGCGCTTGGACAGAATTGGTCTTTGTCAACCGACAAACCAACAAACCCACGAAATGCCCCGATCACATCACCGATAGTTTGAAAGAGTATTTTACTCTGAAATAGTTTTTTCGAGAAGGAAGTACCAGGTACTACGTATTAAGTACTAGGACCGCGAAAAGAAGTGAATTGGCCATCTCACTAATCATTCCCGCCCAATTCATAATTCATAATTCATAATTCATAATTACCAAAGCGGAATCACCCTCCCCTCCCCACGCACGCTTTGATCAATATGATTGGGTGTTCCGGTGTAATAGACATTACCGGAAAATTCGATCAGTGCGAAGAAGTAACCATTGGTATTGACGAAGACATCGTTGATGGAAGAATTGTTGACGAATGCATCAGTGGTGTGAAGATCGCGTGCATCGATCACTCCGACACCCTGATTGAAAAGTTGTGTGATGATGCTTTCACCTTTAACCACCACATCGCAAACGCCGGTGTGTGTGCTGATCACAGCGGTATCTACATCCAATTGCACGGTAATGGTTCCGGCGGCATTTCGATTATCGATTCGAAATTCATCAGATGTCAGAATACCCACTGAAGTAATATCGCCCGTGCTGTAATTCTGAATATCAGAAAAATCCGGAGCAAAAATTCTCACCGTAATTTTATTCTTGAATGACCTCACGAAGTTGCAGGTATTGCGATTTTCAATGGTCAATTTGCCCTGATCTATTTCTGTAGAAATTTCCGGCAACAAGTTGCCAGGCCCGGTCAATTGTATTGCATAATCACTGCTATCTACAAGTTCAACGTTTAAATAATCTCGCAACTCCAATGTTGTAAATGCATCGATTTCTCGCCACAAGGTTTTGACTTCACCAGCTTTCTGGAAACAATCCGGTGCATGTTCTTTGTTGCACGACCACAAGCTGATCATCACAAAGATCATTACAGACCATGCATATGTTCTCGTGCTTTTCATCTCAACGTGTAACCAAATCCAAATTCACCAAAATCCGCTTTGGCAAAATGTGTTTTCAACATCAAAGAAGCAAACCACTTTGCATTGATCCTGTAACGTAAACCAAAACGGTGATACAATGTTCCATCCACTTTCCAGAGATCGCGCAAGTAAACGCCCTGTTGCATTTTGAGTTCGAAATCATCGAAGTGTAAGGTATAGGAAAAAAACAATCCATTTTGCATGGCATCCACTTTCTTCACTGGACCATCTTCCCTTCTTTCCATCAATGTTTGCAATGAAGAATTGTAAAACACATCCGTTCCGAAACCCAATGAACTCTTATAAGTAATTCGTCTTTCTCCAAGCAAAGTGAAAATGCCAATTCCGAATTTATGTCCTGTAGGTGGGGGAATTTCTTTCAATCCACCACTTAAAGAAATTGTGAAGCGATACTTTTCTGGAACGATGACTTCCTGTCGTTTTATTTCCATCCCATCATTTTCGATGTGATGATAGCTTAAAAATATCGCTGCGTTATTGGTTCCGAGATTCGGCAATTGAAATGCACCATTCGAAAAATGGGAAATGCGCAAACCGAATCTGATTTCATTTTGGCGAAACTTCATCAAACGCACAGCATACTGGAGATTCAGCGAAGTATTGATTTTGGAACCAAGTACAGAAGATTGATGATTGGTTTCGAGGTCCCACACTTTTGTGGCATATCCTACACCAAGTCCGAGTCCCAACCAATGATGAAAACCCTTATTCGAAAAGGTCGTTTTCTCCGGACGATATCGGTTCAATGGTAGATCGAGCCAATATTTGATCGCGAATTGACTTCCCAATTGTCGCAGGTTACCAGTATTGATGTATCCAATGTCAACGCCTTGTTCCGGATAGTTGTACGCACTGTGCCACATTGCTGTATTGTTCACTGGTCGATAGTATGAAGCGAAAATGCCGTATGAGTGTCCTTGAATCAGATGGGTCATCTGATTGGTATGCGGAACAACAAATCCATAGTGAGGAGCAATGCTGAAAGCCCTGTTACGCGGGGGAATGCCACGCGTATCCTTGGCCATCAAGCAAAATGACAGCAACAATTGAAACATCAGCAATGAAATTGCTCGAATGGACATGGGACAAAACTAAAGTGATTTATGGTGAAGAATAATTTGTTTTCGTAATGCCTAGGATCAATTAATTTTGAAACAAACAACCACGATATGAAACCCGTTCTACTTTTCCTTACTTGCACCAGCATTTTCATGACGTCATTGGTTCAAGCGCAAACGCTCACTCCACCCGACATCATTCTGGAAACATTTTACACCGGATCTGCTACTCCTGTGGGCATTTACAATTGTGGAGATGACAGGTTATTCATCTTGGAAAAAGATGAAGGTGACATCGAAATTGTGGATACCACAGGCACCTATATCGGGAAATTTTTAGACATCACTGGTCAGGTTACAACTGGTGGGGAACGTGGTCTGCTTGGAATGGCATTTCACCCGAACTATGCACAAAACGGATATTTCTACATCAATTACACCAACCTGAGCGGACATACTGTTGTGATGCGATACCATGTTAGCACTGATCCGAATGAAGCCGATGCTGCATCAGGATTTCCCATCATCACAATCAACCAACCTTTCACCAATCACAATGGCGGACATATTGCCTTTGGACCGGACGGCTACTTATATATAGGTATGGGCGATGGTGGAAGCGCCGGTGATCCGGGACAGCGTGCACAGAATCCTCAAGAGATGTTAGGTAAAATGTTGCGACTGGATGTCGACAGTGCTTCGCCATATGGCATTCCTCCGACCAATCCGTATTTTGGTCAGACTGACACGCTGCCAGAAATCTGGGCTATTGGATTGCGAAATCCATGGAAATTCAGTTTCGATAGACTGACAGGCGACATGTGGATTGGAGATGTAGGACAAGGATCTTGGGAAGAAATCGATTTTGAACCGGCATCGTCAGAAGGAGGATACAATTGGGGATGGGATTGTTTCGAAGGTAACCATGACTTTGGAACTGCAGGATGTCCTGATGCCAGTTTCTTCGATGCTCCTATTAAAGTGTATTCTCACGGAATTGGATTTTGTTCCATCACTGGTGGAATGGTTTACCGCGGTGAACGTTTTCCTGCTTTGGATGAAATCTACTTCTTCAGTGATTATTGCGATGGTGATATCATGACCATTACACCAAATGGTGCCGGTGGTTGGAATGAAGCCAACTTGATTGCCGCAGGTGCCGGAGTTGTTGCATTTGGCGATGACATGGATGGTGAATTGTATGTCGTAAAAAATACCGGAACGATTTATCGCATCATAGACTCATGTCCTTTTTATCCGCAGATCAGCGGTGTTGTTGGTGGCGGACTTCAAGCTGAAACCGGAAACAATTATTGGTGGTATCAGGACGGCAGTCTTATTGCTGGTGAAAATGATCAGACCTATGTTCCAACTGCTCCGGGTAACTATAACGCACGCGTTGACAATGGCACATGCATTCGCGAAACCAATAGCCTCGAATGGATTACTGTAAGTGGAATCGGTGGTTGCACTTATGCCAACGCCATCAATTACGATGCAGCAGCACAAGTTGACAATGGCAGTTGTCAATTTAGCCTCAATTGCGATTGTCCCGGTGATCTGGATGCAGATGGTTTTATCACCGTTTCCGATCTGATGATTTTTATCGGCTTGTACGGTACAAATTGTTTTGACTGATGCTTTCAAATTAGAAGTGGTCATCGTCAAATGACACCTTCCTTTTCATTGTAAAATCATCGCCTTTCTGCATTGCATGGTCGTAGTGTTACTCACTACTATTTGCTATTGATGTTTGGATTTTACGTCTTCAGTTTTGTCAAAACAAAAAACATGAAGACAAATTTTACGATTTTTTCCCTTTTGCTGTGCACTTCGCTCTTTGCGCAACAACCGACATTTCAGTGGTCCAAAAACATTGGAGGGTCTCAAACCGATGTTGGTTTAGATGTTGCGACTGATGCATCAGGTAATGTATTTATGTGCGGAAGATTCATGGGTACGATGGATATTGATCCGGGATCTTCTACACAAACAGTTACTTCTGCAGGTGATTTTGATATGTGTGTGGTAAAACTGGATACCGATGGCAATTTGCTTTGGGCGAAAACCATGGGCGGAACAGGATTTGATCAATTCAAAAGTGTTGCGATTGATGACGCCGGAAACTGTGTCTTGTCCGGCGAATTTGTCGGCACCATTCAACCCGATCCCAACGACAATTCAACAACCATATCTGCCAGCGCAAATGGAGATGTGCTTGTTCTTAAACTTGATGATGCAGGAAACACAGTTTGGTATCATCACGCATCATGTGATGACTATATCGCACCAACTGATATGGCCATTGATGAAGAAAACAATATTCTCGTATCTGGAAATTTTCAGGGAACAGCAGAATTCAATACCATCGATAACATTGTGACATTGCTTGGAACCACCAACAGTTTGGTGACAAGCAACGGCATGAACGATGCATATGTATTCAAAGTGCTTTCCGATGGCTCGTTCAGCTGGGTAAAAACATTCGGTTCTACTTCATTTGATTCTGCAGAATCTCTCGGCACCGACAGTCAAAACAGGGTAAACATTGTTGGAAGGTTTCGCGAAACTGCAGATTTTGATCCAGCAGGAAGCGGTCAAACATCGACCTCTTCAGGAATCAATGACTGTTTTATACTACAACTTACTTCTAATGGAGATTATGTGTGGCACCACACATTTGGTGGAACGGACTATGATGAAATCTGGTCACTCACAGTCGATCCATCCGATAACCTCATCACCTTCGGTTTTTTTTCAGGAACAGTTGATCTCGATCCGAATGCTGGAACACAAAACGCAACGGCACTTGGTTCTGATGATTTGTTTGTACAAAAATTCAATTCTTCTGGTGACCTCACATGGGTAAAAACTTTTGGCGGAAGTGAATTGGAAGATCCATATGATCTGATCACAGATTCAAATGGCAATGTGGTACTGACCGGTGACTTCTTCAATACTGTAGATTTTGATCCAGGTGCTGGTGTGAACAATATCACCTCCGCTGGCAACAATGACATCTTCTTCATGCAGCTCTCTCCAGAAGGTGAATTCGATTGGGCATTCAGAATTGGCGCTACATTTTCTCAAGCAGGATACGCCATTACAACAGACCCTTCCAATCACATTATTGGAACGGGTACTTTCAGCAATCTCGTTGACTTCGATCCAGGATCTTCCTCTTCATCGATGTCCGCTCAAGATTTCAATATCTATGTGGTGAAATTTGGTGATGCCTGCATATTGCCTGAACTGAGTGCTGTAACTGCCAATGACCCAACTGTCTGTGTTGGTGAGACCGCTACCATCAACATTGACGGAACGCTCAACGGAGCAGCAACATGGCAATTGATGTCGACTGATTGCACAGGCGATCTAGTTGGAACTACAACGACTGGCTCCATCGATTTTATTCCCCAACCGAACACTGATTATTTCGTTCGCGGCAATGGTGGTTGCGTTACCGCCGGTCAGGAAGTATGTTTACCTATTGACATCACTGCATCGGCAACTTCTGAAACTTCTGAGTACATCACCGTTTGTGAAGGTGATTCATATACCTTTCCTGATGGTATCACGGAAAACATCTCCGAAAGCGTACAACACATTTCCACATTTACCAATGTGAATGGTTGTGATAGTATCGTTTACACGAACATAAACGTTCCGTATCTACCTGACGACATTACGATTCAATTCGTCGGCAACAATTTAGAAGCGCTGAATGTTCCGGGAAAATCCCCCATACAAATACAATGGGTAGATTGTGAAAACAACAATGCCCCTATCGACGGACAAACCAATACCGTGTTCGAAAATCCGTCAGCTGGATCCTATGCGCTCGTGTATTCGTATGATGGTTGTTCCAAAATGACAGATTGTTTATTGATCATTGGAATTGAAGAAATGACAACATTTTCGTTCAATGTATTTCCAAATCCATCAAATGATTCATTCATGATCAGTTCATCACAAGATCAGTTTTTGCATATTGAAATTTTCACCACAGATGGAAAACTCATTTGGGCCAAAAACCAACATCCGGTATCACATCCAATTGCATGGGCTGCACATATTCCAAGTGGCATTTACTTCTTGAAAGCACAGGGAAACGACAGTAGCGGATATATCAGACTTGTCAAAAACTAAAACGATCTTACTGAAGAACACAGTGACATGATCGCATCATCAGTGAATCTTCATGCACTGATGATTGGATTGAAAAAGGAGGCGAAAATTCGCCTCCTTTTTATTGTCGTATTGCGATAAATGGGCAGCTATCTGAACTTACCATCCTACAAACCTTTTGCCTTCAATTCTCTGTAAGCGAGATATTCCGCTAAATTCCATGAGAAGATTCCAGACTTTTCCCAACGTTGGATGAAAGCAATTTTCTTCTCATTGATACGAACCACATACTCTTCCGTAGTCAAATATCTTTCACGGAACGAAAACTGATCATATTGAGATTGGGTGATGTCTTCCAGTTCTGAAAGATTTTTATCTATGTATGGAAGTGCTTTATCACTGAGCGATTCCATGTGCTCGAGGTAAACAAATGCTTTTCCACTCCGGCTAAAATTGAATTGTGCAATAACAATATCCCAAGGCACCAATGATGACAAGGTCAGAATGATAAGGATACAAAGGCTGTTCATTCGAAACAAATAATAAGCTGAAAGGTTGTGTTTTACTTTTCTGTAAACGGTCCACAAACCGAAAACCACGATAATTAAAAAGATGAAAACACCAATTCTCTTTTCCGCAAGTGAAAAAACTTTGCAGTAATGATAATTGCGCAAAAAGACAGACACCAGCAAAATTCCATTCTGTGCAATCCAGAGGTATGACAAACGCTTTAGCCAAACATTTCCCGGATAGAAGTGCAGGTTTTTTCTAAAGTAAAACAACACAATACCGATTGAAATCAGAATAGATAATATGAGCAATGCCGTTCCTTCATGGACCATTTCGGCAAAATTTTCGCCCCGCCAGGCAAAGCCAAACCATATTTGAGAAATGTCAATGGTGTTCAATAATGAGATCATTAAATTCAAAGTCACCAGAAGGAAGATTGCAGCCTTGTATTCTGTTTTCAACCCAATCATGGAACCAAACCAACTTTTGGGCTTTCTTCTGCTCCTAACAAGTGTTTCTTGTGCCGCCTGATCACGATCAGCCCATTTCTGATTCAGAGAGCGGAACAACAACACAATCGAAACGAAAAGTCCGAATATTGCCACCATCAAAATGGTTGAATCCACTTCTTCAAAAATATAATTCAGGCCATTGAAAAACTTGTCGAAGGTCTTCTCGATAACATCACCGAACACTGCGTTGGCATTGGCATAGATGATCAGAAAAAAAAGTACGATGAATAGAGGTATCATCAAAAAACGCAGTTTCCACATCCAATAAAAAAGAGAAAACTTCGAACTTTTTTCTTTCATAAATCTGATGGGAGCCTGAACACCACTGTACACTCCTATCGCCGCAAGCGAAGCAAGACTGCGTGCTTTCGGATGGAGAAATACAGCAGGTAGCATGGCTGTCAAAACAACATTGATCATCAATGCCATGATGCTGTTGGATAACACAACACCGAACATGGTCAATACATGACAAATGAGTACCCATTTCGAGGTAAGAGAAAGGGGAGTTCGATTCGTCGATCGAAACAACCACCAGAGAAAAACAGATTCAAAAATGATCAGATTGAGTCCTGGACGTTGTTGATAGAACAGGATGGTGAATAGCAAAGCTCCTAGCCAGGCCATTCTGCGAGTAGTCAGTAAGTGCATTTTATTTTGGTCAGGATTCAAGAACAAGTTTGTTTCACCAAAATTATTTCGCTAACATATTTTGATACAGAAGTTAAAAAAAGGAAATAAATCGACTGAGATGTGAAGATTAATGTGCCATCAGTTTCAGTACTACTTTCTCCATTGCATCTACAGATGCAGCAGCAGAGAATTTACTTTCGTATTGCTGTCGCCCTTTCTGCCCTAATGATTTCGCAAAACCTTCATCATCCAACAACCTCTTCATCGCTTTCGACAAATCATGGGGTTGCTCAGGTTCAAACAGCAATCCACAATTACCGTGGTCGAGTATTTCGGGTGAACCACTACTGTTGGTCGCTATCACTGGCTTACTGAAACTCATGGCTTCGATGGTTACGGTTCCAAACGTTTCACCTTTACTACATAACAAAAAGAGGTCGATGGCTTCGTAAAATAATTTTACATTCTTGCTATATGGCAAAAAATGGATTCTGTCATTGAATGTTGAAGATTGCGCATGTTCATGCAATTCCTTTTCATAAGCATTGCCTTCGTGCAAGGTGCTTTCACCAACTAGAAGTAAATGCAACTTAGGATATTGATCTGCTATGTTCAAAAACGCCTGAAGCGCTATGTGTTGTCCCTTGAGCGGATCGATACGACCTATGATTCCCGCAAACTTGACATCCAACGGAAGACCAAGTTCCCTTCTTGCCTCAGACTGAGTAATGCGGTCATTTTCCCAACGAGACGCATCCACTCCAAGAGGAATCACGTGAATTTTTTCGTGAGGAAAATGAGTTTGCTGTTTCACCTGTTCAGCCAAAAAATTCAATGTACTGATCCATGCATCCACTGGCTTAAAACGGAAGGTATGCATGACATCCTTTTTACTCACACCGAATTGCATGGCTTGCTGGTACAAAAGTTTGACGCGGCCATGACTCCAACGCTTTACCCAGCCCAATAAGTCAAAATCGCGGGTATCGCGAAACCAACACAATGCGATCTCATGTTGTGCGAATAGATTTTTCACCCGCCATGCATTGATCCAATCAAAGTACTTTTTGTTGCGACGAATCAACACGACTTCCAAACCTTGTTCGATACTGTGTTTGCTGATATGCGAACCTTCCACACAGAATACCTTCACCGACCAGCCACGATCTTGCATCCATCTGGCATAACGAACGGTATTCATTTCAATCCACCCCAAGAGATGGAAGAACAGTAGAAACCAATGTTGTGTTTAAAATTCAAAACGATGTGTGATCAATCATGACAATGTTTGATCATCGCAAGGATAGTGCATGCAGAGCAGAATTTCATGCATGAGAAAATTGAATTTAAAATTTTAAAATTGAAAAAATAAGAATGGCGAATTGATGATCTCAGAAACCAAAAGAAATGTGATTCTTCACCATGACAGACCTCATCCTTTAGAACGGTGCGTTTTCACCACCATATCCAAATGGTTCATCATCGTCTTCCATGGTATTGAGTTTGGAAGAAATGGTGATGGTTGTTGTACCTCCGGCTTGTCCCATATCACCCGCGAATGCAGTATTGGCCTTCATGGCGTTGCCATATTGTTCATTTCCGTAATCGAATCCTTCCAGATTGGAGAATTTAGCGAGTCGTCCAATGAATCGCAACTTCACATCGGCGAGGGCACCATTACGGTGTTTGGCGACAATAATGGTTCCGGTTCCTTGTGTCGGATTTCCGTCCGCATCCACATCAATATTGTAATACTCCGGACGATAGATGAATGCCACGATATCGGCATCCTGTTCAATCGCACCAGATTCACGAAGGTCGGAGAGCAAAGGACGTTTATCACCACCTCGTGTTTCAACCTGACGCGACAACTGAGAAAGAGCGATCACTGGAACATCCAATTCTTTCGCGATTCCTTTGATGCTACGCGAAATGGTAGAAATTTCCTGTTCGCGATTTCCTCCTTTCGTATCGCCACCAACGGTCATGAGTTGCAGGTAGTCGATGATGATCATCTGTATTCCATGCTGTGCTTTCAATCGGCGACATTTCGCACGCAATTCAAATACAGAAAGGCCGGGAGTATCATCGATGAATATTGGCGCTTCAGCAATTCGGGATATCCGCTGGTGCAATTGATGAAACTCATGATCCTGCAAACTTCCCTTGCGAAGCTTCTCAGCATCAATTTCCGTTTCGCTGGAAATAAGACGTTGAACAAGCTGTACACTGGACATCTCAAGCGAGAAGATCGCAACAGGAATTTGAAATTCCACCGCCATGTTTCTGGCCATGGATAATACGAAAGCTGTTTTACCCATACCAGGACGAGCCGCCACGACAATCATATCACTGCGTTGCCAGCCACTGGTCACACGATCGAGTTCTGTGAATCCTGAAGGAACACCACTAACTCCATGTGTATTCTGTCGAGCAGCTTCAATTTGGTCGAGTGCTGTTTTGATCAGAACGCTCATTTTATCGTAATTCTTGCGAATATTTCCTTCGGCTACCTGAAAGAGATTGCTTTCCGCTTTATCCAACAAATCGAATACATCGGTGGTTTCATCGTAAGAATCCTTGATGATCTCATTCGAAATGCGAATCAACTCACGCTGGATATACTTCTGAGCGATGATACGGGCGTGGGTCTCAATGTTGGCGGTAGAAGCTACACGATTGGTCAACTGCGAGATGTACAGCGGTCCACCAACCACCTCAAGATCACCTTGTTTCCGCAAAGCATGCGTCACAGTGAGGATATCGATGGGTTCACCTTTTTGAAAAAGCGTAACCACAGCCTCATAAATGCGCACATGTGCTTCCTTGTAGAAACTGGAAGGTTTCAGGATGTCGATGACCGTGTTGACCGCAGTTTGTTCCAACATCATGGCACCAAGGACAGCTTCCTCAAGATCAACGGCCTGTGGTGGAAGTTTTCCCATTTCCACGCCCATCGCCTGCCCCATGGCATCACGGATGCCTTGAATGCGTTCTCTTCTGCGTTGTCTGTTGTCTTGATCGTTGAAAGCCATAGCTTGATTTCCTTCTCCTCAAAAAAAATTCGGGGGTGTAAAAATGCGTCCGTGCAAACCCTTTTCAAGAACCTTGTTCTGAACAAAAGCCCGAAAACAATGAACGAATCACTGTTAACATTTGCTACCCCCTGTCACTCAGTTAAATTTGAGGAAAAATCCCCGTTTCACGGCATGGAAATAAAATAGTTTTCAACGTGAGATTCACCATGGGATTAATTTGCTTATGCGAAATTATCAGTGTCCATTTTACATCGTGTTGATCGCCATGCTGGTCATCTTGTCATCCTGCAAAAAAGAGGAAGATGGTGAAGCACCTATTGTTACCATTCTTTCGCCTTCGGAAAATGACATTTTCAATTACGGTGAATCAATTCCGATTCAGGTCAAAGTAAGCGACAATGAAAAAATCGATAGAGTGATCATAGAAATATTAGATGCGCAAAATGCCAAGTTTCTCAGTACGGTTCAACTGCAGGGAAATTCATCGAGTCAAACCTTCGATGCGACGATCATGCAGGATGACCTTTATCTAGAATCGGGTTCTTATTACATCCGCGTTAAAGCAAGTGATGGTCGGAATGATGCTTTCGATTTTCAAGACATTCAGATCAACGCTGCCGCGAAAACTTTGAACCGGATATTTCTGGTGAAAGATTCCGGCAACGGACAATGTTCGATTGATAGTCTGAATTCCTCTGGAATATTTCCTGCGACAACATTCGCACATTCTGCAGATTTTTCCTTTGCAGATACCAAACAAAATGATTTGGTGATAGCATCAAATGATGAGCAAACTTTGGGCAGTTACGACTTGCCGTTGTTTTATCTGGAAACTTCCCACGATCTTGACATCGATGGCGGTGAAATCATGACTGCACAAGCTCAGGATAAAAATGGCTGGAATAATTACTTGGGTTTTAGTGATGGCGATATCAGTGTTCTCACAGAAAATGGATTGTATCAAAACGCAGTATTTGCGGCCAATGATGATCCGATACAACAACTCCTGATCACCGATCAATTCATTATTTCGTATGCTGAAAGCAGTAATGGCGTTTTCAGAACATTGAGTAATTACCTGAGAAGTTCCGGTTCTTTGCAGAACAGTATTTCATCGAATGTGGTCATCACCGGGATGATCGAGACGGATGATAGCAATCGATTGTTGCTTTCCGTCGATGATGACGGTCAACCATTGATGTATTACAATATCGCCACCAACGCATTCAACGATGTGTTCACATTCATGGAAAACAGCGCGGCAAATGGGATTTGGAAAGCAAACGGACAGAACTACTACGTTGCACACAGCAGCGGATTGACTTATTACAACACCTCAACCGGCAGCTATCAGGTCTATCCCATTTTTGGCGTAAAAGATGTGAAGTACGAACCTGTTACCAATCGGACATTTGTTGTGACATCCGCAGGTGTTTCGGCATACAGCGAAAATCTTTCTACGCTTTTGTTTTCACATCCAGTGATAGATATCAAAGATCTGGTCTTTTGGTACAACAAGTGAATTTTGCTTCAAACAAGGCGAACTCTCCATGCATGTTAACTATCAACATTAAATATCATCCAACCCCTTCCCTGACATGATATGTGAATAGTATTTCTCAATTCGGCTTTCACGGGTAGAAGATTGCTTTGCCGAAGAGATATAGAGCAAATAACCGCGCTGACGGCCGGGGGTAAGCGATTCAAAAGCTTTGCGGAATGCGGGATCTAACTTGAATTGTCTACTGAGCTCTTCTGGAACTACAAATTCGGTGGTCTTCTTGAAAGTCACTTTTGCTCCAGATTTTTCTATTGCTATGGCTTCGCGCAGATATGCCTCAATGACCTTGCCTTGTTTCGTGATTTCATCTGCTGAGGTAAAACGCATTTGTCTTCTATCCTGAACATTTTCTGTTTGCTGTATCAACAACGCTTTCGGATCTTTCATCAAGACGCCTTTGAAGAACAGCAATGCGCAATACTCTTTGAATCCGTGAATCAGCACCACATTGTCACCATCTAACGTATAACATGGATGCTTCCATTTGAAATCCTCTTCTAGTTTGCACTTCATCACAATCTCCCGAAGCATGTTGTATTCATCATGCCATTTGGACTTTTTCTGAAAAAATATATCTGCTTGTGCGTTCATGGTTATGCTAAATTCTGATTGAGTGTTTTGATCGATAATTTCAATACAAAATTACTGTCTCAAGATTTTATCCATTGCTCTTCCTTTCGCAAGTTCATCGATGAGTTTATCAAGATAGCGTACCTTTTTCATCAACGGATCTTCGATCTCTTCAATGCGATAACCACAGATGACTCCTGTGATTTTAGATGCATTCTCGTTCAACTTTGGAGCCTTTTCAAAGAAAGTTTCAAAATCAACTTGCTTATCTATTTGCGCCTGTAGTGTTTTAGGGTTGTATCCCGTAAGCCAATAAATAATGGTATCCACTTCATCTTTTGTCCTACCCTTCCTTTCCGCCTTTTGAATATAGAGTGGATATACGGAAGAAAATTTCATTCGATAAACCTTTGTATTGTCCATAGTGGTGTAAAAATCTAAAATTTGATCCCAATAATATTTTATCTGAACAATTCTCCTACCCAAATTCCCCTACCAAATGTTCCAACCACCAACTCTTTTGTAGTGTAGTTGATGTCAAGTGATTTTATATAAGTGCCTGGCAGTCCTGTGAGAAGTGTCCATTTGTTGTCTTCGGGTAATCGGGTGAATACACCGTAGTTTGATCCGACATAGAGGCGGTTGGTCTCATGATCTGTTGTCATGGATTCGCATTTTGCGCCGCCCATGTTTTGTGTTTTGTCGGTGTATTTTTTTCCATCAAAAAACCAGATCTTGCCATCAGCTTCCGGGCGATTGTACAACAACCAGAATTTCGACGCATCTGATGGATCGATGGACATATTCACAATCCATCCTTCTTGCGGAACGTGAGAGACTTTGGACCACTCAACCTTTGTTGGATCTTCATCACGAAGGTTTTTTGTCATCCACAATTCCGGACGGATTTTGGTTTCTTCATCAAGCACATAAGCATACATCACATCAGGATGCGAGGGTGACATGAAATAACGATACACCGAGTAGAGCGCTGAATCCTGATGCTGACAGTCAAAAATGGTTTCCCACTTTAATCCGAGATCTCTCGAACGCACCAACCGATTGCCGCCGCAATAAATGGTGTTGTGATCAACAGGGTGCATCCGTATCCACGTATGCCATTCACTTTTTGAATTGGCACTTCTTGCGTCTTCAAATTTTCCATCGGAAGAACTTGCCTGAATCATTCCATTTTGCATCGTGGTGAAAACAATAGCCGGATCTTTTGGAGAGGTGATGGTTTCAAAACCATCGCCCCATGATACATGCCACCATTTTTTATCGTGGAAAAAATTACCGCCGGTATCATATCCACCAAAAGCGATCTGTTGTTCTTTGGTTTGTGCCACAGAGACTCCAAACACATTTGCTGCGCCAATTCCCTTATCCATGGCTTGCCAACTGATGCCCCGGTCATAACTAACACTCACACCACCATCGTGCGAAGCCCACACTGTTTCTCCATCAGGAGCAAATTCGATGTGGTGTATATCATCATGCATTTGATTTTTTTCGATTTTGGAAAATTTCCTTCCACCATCCAGACTGCGATGTATGGGCTGAACATTGGCACACAAAACCAATCTTGCATCTTTTGGAGAAACAGCAAATGCTCTTGCACGCGTAGAGTTCAAGTTGGTAACGTCACCGCGCATGTCTTTTACGTTCACCCAGTTTTTGGTTTTCAAATCGAAAAGTTGTAGCGAAGCTTGTCCACTCTTGCTTGCCGTTGCTCCTTCACTGCATGTCACTGCAACCAACAGAAAATAAGGCAATGATGGAGAATACTCCACACTCAATCTTAAGAATTTGTACCGCTCGGGTTCATCGTACTCCGGTTGTGGCATGGTTTCCCAAGTCATTCCTCCATCATAACTGACCACAAGTTTTTCCCCTGATGCAACGATGATGTTTTCACTTTCGGTCGGATGTGGTATCACTTCGATATCATAAAAATTGCCTTCTACTACCCTCTTCCATTTGTGATTTGCTTTGCGCACACGTCCGGTGATTCGGGCAAACCACGAATTGCCTTTGCCTCCAAAAACATCTTCACAAATCCAAAGTCCCTTATTGCTTGCAACCATGGCAAATGAAAAATCATCGGGTTTACAAACTACCTCACCAATGAATGTCGCATCATTATCGCGCATAAATGGTAATGCGGTTGAAGGATCATTGCCGTTGATGTTGATGTAGGATTTTCCGCTATTGTTTGTAAGCCATATGCCATCAGAAAACATGAACTGATCATCACCATCACCGGTAGAAATGATCCACTGACGATGGTCTTTTAAATTCACCGCAACAGAAGACACACCTGAAATCGGCAATTGATCTGTTCCGCCTGAATGCCAATGTGATCCGCCTTGATGCGTGTACCACAATCCACCTGTGGGTGAGCATGCCCAAACATATTTCTGATCATGTGGATGAACGAACAGATAATTGATTCTGCCTGTTCCATTGCCTCTGTTCACTGCATATGCGGGAATGGCCTTACCTCCTGGATTCAATTCTTCGGGTTGAACATCTGGCCCAACAAATTCCCACTTCCATCTTTTTTGATCTTCAATTTGGGTGACCGCATAACCGGGAACATAACAATTCTCGCGAAGAAATTGTTTGTACCATGAAGGTGATGTGGTTGTCACTTCCACAGAATCGTTCTGTGCATAGAATATTCCGTAATGCACAAACAATAACATGGTGATGAGAAGTCTACACGACATACTGCCCGAAGATAAGAATTTTATTTCATTGGTACTAGGTACCAGGTATTAGGTATTAGGACCGCGAAAGGAAGTATTTGATCATCTCAATACTCGCATCTGACAATAGATAATTCATAATTCATAATTCATAATTCATAATTCATAATTCATAATTCATAATTCATAATTCATAATTCAAAATTCATAATTCAAAAGAAAGGGCCGACTACCCGCCGACCCTTTCAACTTATCTACGAAATCCTTATTTGATTCCGAATTTCTTTTTTGTCGCTTCAACGGCATTGAGTTCTTCCCAAGGGAAAAGCTTTACCTTCACTTTGATTTCGTTCTTTTTGCCTTTGTTGAATACCTTCTCTACCACTTTGCTTTCACGTCCCATGTGTCCGTATGATGCAGTTTCGAGATAGATAGGAGAACGCAAGTTGAAACGCTTTTCAATGAAGTATGGTCTCATATCGAACTCAGGCATTCCTTGAAGGATACGTGCGATTTCACCATCCGTCTTTTTCACTTTCGCAGTTCCGAAAGTATTGACGAAAAGTCCTACAGGCTGAGCAACACCAATGGCGTATGCTACCTGAACCAAAGCTTCATCACATACACCTGCAGCAACGAGGTGTTTTGCAATATGACGTGTTGCATATGCAGCAGAACGGTCAACTTTGGATGGATCTTTTCCTGAAAATGCACCACCACCGTGAGCACCTTTTCCACCGTAAGTATCTACGATGATTTTACGTCCGGTGAGACCAGTATCGCCGTGTGGACCACCAATAACGAATTTACCGGTTGGGTTTACGTGATATTTGATTTTATCATTGAAGAGTGCCTGAACACGTTTCGGAAGTTTTTTCTTCACACGTGGCACCAAAATATTGATCACATCATCCTTGATTTTTTTCAGCATCACGGCATCTTTACCAAAGTCATCGTGTTGTGTAGAAATCACGATGGCATCGATGCGAATAGGCTGATTGTCGTCGCCATATTCAATGGTAACCTGACTTTTCGCATCAGGACGCAGGTAAGGCATTACTTTACCTTTTCCGGATTCTGCTTCACGACGGATAGCAGACAATTCGCGCAATAATGTGTGAGCCAATTCAAGAGGAAGAGGCATGAAATTGTCGGTTTCGCTGCAAGCATAACCGAACATCATTCCTTGGTCACCAGCGCCTTGTTCTTCAGGTTTCTTGCGTTCAACACCCTGATTGATATCCGGTGATTGTTCGTGAATGGCACTGAGAATACCGCAGCTATTCGCTTCGAACATGTATTAACTTTTGGTATAACCAATGCGTTTGATGACATCGCGCGCAATGTCTTGAACGTCAAGGTAAGCCTCAGACTTCACCTCACCTGCCAGAACAACCTGACCAGTGGTTACAAGTGTTTCGCAGGCCACTTTCGATTGCGGATCGTAAGCAAGAAAGTTATCGATCAGTGCATCCGAGATCTGATCTGCTACTTTGTCCGGATGTCCTTCCGACACCGATTCAGAGGTAAATAGATATGGCATGAATTGTTTTTTTTGAGCGGCCAAAAGTAGTCAGCCAACCGACATTTTCTGCCATACTTTTATCAATACCCTATCTTGATAAATTCAAGTTGTTATTTTTTCTTCGCGCTCAAGCGAATTTTTCCGGGAAAAACCAACCAAAAAAACCACACCATCCAGCCTGCAACAGCAAGCCATTGAAGTTTGGGGATCCATTTTGAAGCATAGGTAAAAACAACTGTCCCGGAAGAGTTTGCCGGCACTTTCACTGCCATGATCATCCCATTCACCTTTTCAATTGGCACTGGATTGCCTTGAAACAGTGCCGACCATTGTCCATGGTAGTTTTGGTTGAGACAAAGCCATGATTCATGCCCTGATGGATTCGAAAAATCAGCAGTAAAACTGTTGAATCCTATATTCATTGCTTTTATTTCCTGTGAGTTCCTGATTGTCGCACTCTTATCAGAAGCTTCATAACCCAAGTATTTCTTGCCTTCCTGCCAAAACTGGTCAGTCATGAAGATCAGCGGATAGTTTAAATTCCAATCCAATGCGCCGCTTTTCTTCGCATCATCAAAATCCTTCATCCGCAATGGATTTTCACCTTCACTGCAAACATGTTTGAAAAAAGTGGCATAGTTCACCTGAATGCCGTCAGTTAGTTTCACATCGCGTTTGTCATGCATTTCACGCATGGGAATATCCGCAGTTATCTGTGCGATTTCATGTGGCAGTTCGTCGAAAAATGATTTCATTTTGGTGAAATCATACGTGTGGTACATCGTGGTGGGGCCAGTAAAACGCGAATGCAATCCGAGATCGACAATCGTAAAGAATACGATGGTTACAAACCATGAGAAACGGAATATTTTCTTCAGCAATATTGCTAGCAGCAACAATGCGATGGTGACCATACCATTGAGCCAGATGAGTGTGTTCATGCCAGTGGATGGCAATTCTTCCATGGTTTGCACTTCATGCCATGCTTTCTTCAACAATTCAAGTGAACTATTTCCGGCAGAAATCGCCGTGATGATAACCAACATGCTCAAAGTGACACCCAATAGAATTTTCTCCGATCGAACGAATGTCTTGCCTTCGAACAAGTCTTTTAACCGAAAACCGGCAAGGACAATGAGGCAAAAAATGCCATACGATCTGAAAAATGCCGGATGTCTGAAACTGCCGAATCCAGGCAGTTTGAAGAGATATTGGTAGAGAAATGTTTCATCACCACATGCTATCCAAAAAGAAAGGATGGCGCTGATCAAAAACGCAATAAAAATTTTGTTCCGTAAATACCTAATGCAACCTATCAACATCATGATCAGCATGGCAAAACCGATATACGTATCGCGCAGGGACAAATCCGTGAGATTAAACCAATCGTGGTTTCTGTCGTTGGTTGCGTAGGGAAATACCAGTGAAAGCCAATTCCCGGGGACCAATGGATTGATCACCATATCCTCGTAAGGACGCTGTTGAGCACGGTTGAAATATGGCAGAAATTCATAGAATGATGCCACATATGGAGCCATGATAGCGATGAAGATTATCACTGCAGGCCAAGACTGACGAAGGATTGACCAAAGTACTGTTCCTGAGAATTTCAATCGCATCCAATGCCACAAGATCAAAACTGCGATGATGTAAAGCATGATGATGGTATAGGCCGGACTCGCTCCTGTGATATTCATCGCCATGAATCCGCAGAGATAGATCGCGTATTTCATCTGCATGGTTTTCAAATACTCCATGAGCGACCAGATGATCCATGGTAGCCAGGCGACACCTATCAGAAATACCATGAGATGTGTCGATCCTGTCATAAAGCCTGAAAGCGAATATGCCAAACCAAGTAAGAAGGCCGTCTTCTCGTTGTGGTGAATCGACATGCTGAATCTGTACATGCCCAGTGCGGCAATAACAAAACAGGACAACAATTCGATATTCATCGATATCATATCATACTGTCCGAACAACATGATGATCCTTGTAATCGGATACCAACATCCACTTTGTAAATCCGCATAGCCGGGATAGCCCATGCGCTGAAAAGGATTCCAGTAAGGCATCTGATCATTCTCCAGAAAAAAACTGATGAAATAACGGTATGGCAAATAGCCATTCGTCGTATCCCATTTGGGAAAATTCATCATGCCTGTGAATGGATATAGCACCGCCAGGACGACTACCACAAGCGCCAATGGATAAATACTCTTTTTAAAGAGGCTGATGATTTTACTCAAGTGATCCCGGTTACCTCGCAAACATAACGTACTTTTTTAACTCCCCCTTTCCCCACTCCCCACCATACCTCACCTCCAAACAATACAACGCCTGCCCCATCAAGTTACTAGGTACTAAGTACTAGGTACAAGGACCGCGAAATGAAGTCTTTGTCCATTTCAAAACTCACCCTTGACACTTCATAATTCATAATTCATAATTCATAATTCAAAAGTTCTTATGTTTGCACCACTTATCCAGAAAGACGGAGGGATCAGGCCCGATGATGTCTTGGCAACCCGAATAAAACGCCGGGTGCCAATTCCTGCTCCGAACCACATTTGTGGGGCGAGAGAGATGAGTAGTCCAACGCTTTTCATCCCTGAATTCTGGCTAAGTGCAATTTTTGTTTGAATGAAACATGCACTTCAAAAACTTGCCGATCAGCGCGTCCTCATTTTGGATGGTGCGATGGGTACGATGATTCAAAGACATCATCTTTCGGAAGAAGACTTCCGCGGTGATCGTTTTGCTTCATGGAAATCTGATCTGAAAGGAAACAACGACCTGCTGTGTCTAACACGTCCTGACGTTATCACTGAAATTCACCTGCAATATCTGGAGGCAGGCGCAGACATCATTGAAACAAATACGTTCAATGCGCAAAGGGTTTCTCTTGCAGATTATCATATGGAGGATCTTGCCTACGAACTAAATGTTGCTGCAGCACAATGTGCGAAAAAAGCAGTGGAACAATACAAAGCAAAAAAACCTGACGGTGGCCAGAAATTCGTAGCGGGTGCCATTGGTCCAACCAACAGAACTGCCTCTCTTTCACCTGACGTAAATGACCCGGGATTTCGGGCGATCACGTTTGATGATTTGGTGATCGCTTATAAAGAACAAGTGAAAGGACTTATGGATGGCGGTGTAGATGCTATGCTTGTTGAAACGATTTTCGACACCCTCAATGCGAAGGCCGCTCTTTTCGCCATCATGGAAGTATATGATGAACGCAATGTGCAATTACCTATCATGGTGAGCGGAACAATCACCGATGCCAGTGGCAGAACACTCAGCGGACAAACAGCAGATGCATTTCTCATTTCTATGTCGCATGCACCACTCCTCAGCATCGGATTCAATTGCGCTTTGGGCGCAAAACAACTTGAACCTTATGTTGAAGTGCTGAGCGAAAATGCCAATTGTCTGGTAAGTGCTTATCCGAATGCTGGACTCCCCAATGCCATGGGACACTATGATCAAACACCAGAAGAAATGGCGCAACTCGTGAGCAATTACATGGAGCGCGGTATCGTCAATATTGTTGGTGGCTGCTGTGGAACCACACCAGATCACATCAGAGCGATTGCCACCGCAGCAAAAGCTTTTGGACCCAGAAAAAAATCACTTCAATTGTCACATTCAAATTGATTCGGGAAGATATGATCGCAGAAGATTGTCTGTTGCGCGGGAACAAGTGGAAGGTGGTGCGCAGATCCTCGATGTGAACATGGATGAAGGATTGATCGATGGCGTAAAAGCCATGACGCGATTCTTACATCTCATCGCCAGTGAGCCGGATATTGCACGCATACCTGTGATGATCGACTCATCAAAATGGGAGATCATCGAGGCTGGACTGAAATGCGTTCAGGGAAAGCGTTGTCAATTCTATTTCACTGAAAGAAGGTGAAGAAGAATTTTTGGTAAAGGCGAAAAAAATCAGACGATATGGAGCAGCAGTGATCGTGATGGCCTTCGATGAACAAGGTCAGGCCGATTCGTATGAAAGGAGAATTTCCATTTGCGAACGCGCATATCAATTGCTGATTACCAAAGCGGGATTCGATCCACACGATATCATTTTCGATCCTAATATTTTCCCGGTAGGCACAGGAATGGAAGAACACAGGGATAACGCCCTGCATTTTTTTTCATGCCACACAGTGGATCAAAAACCATTTGCCTGGAGCCATGGTTAGTGGTGGTGTTTCCAATGTTTCATTTAGTTTCCGCGGCAATAACCGCGTGAGAGAAGCCATTCACTCGGTGTTTTTATATCACGGTATCCGACATGGTCTCGATATGGGGATCGTGAATCCTTCCCAATTGGAAGTGTATGATGAAATACCCAAAGAACTTTTGGAACTCGTAGAAGATGTGGTACTGAACCGCCGATCTGATGCAACAGAGCGTCTTCTGGAATTTGCAGATAAAAACAAAGAATCGGCGAAAAAGGAAAACAAACAGGACCTCACATGGCGAACAGAATCGATTGAAAATCGTCTTGCTCATGCATTGGTGAAAGGCATCATTGATTATATCGATGAAGACACCGAAGAAGCGAGGGTAAAATATGGCCGTCCTCTTCATGTGATCGAAGGTCCGCTGATGGCTGGTATGTCCATCGTCGGTGACTTATTCGGCAGTGGAAAAATGTTCCTACCACAAGTGGTGAAAAGCGCACGTGTCATGAAAAAAGCCGTGGCTTATCTACAACCCTTTCTCGAAGCAGAAAAAGAACAATCAGCTTCACAAGGTGCTGGAAAAGTTTTACTGGCCACTGTAAAAGGCGATGTCCATGACATCGGAAAAAATATTGTTGGGGTTGTCCTCGCATGTAACAATTATGAAATCATCGACCTCGGTGTGATGGTGAGTGCAGATAAAATTCTCGAAACAGCGATTGCTGAAAATGTGGATGCGATCGGACTCTCAGGACTCATCACGCCTTCGTTGGATGAAATGATACACGTAGCCAAAGAAATGCAGCGACGTAAATTCAATATTCCATTGCTCATTGGTGGTGCCACGACATCGCGTGTACATACCGCAGTGAAAATCGAACCACACTATGAACATCCAGTGGTACACGTTCTCGATGCGAGCCGTGCGGTTACAGTGGTAAGTCATCTGTTGAGTCAGGACCAGCGTGCGGACTACATTGCAACCACACGCGCAGAATACGAACAGGTACGAATCAACTATACAGCGCATCAGAATGCGAAATCCATGTTGAGTCTCACTGACGCGCGTGCGAATCAATTCCGTTCGGAGTTCAATACCGATAACATCAAAACTCCGAAGCAACAAGGTGTTCAAGTTCATCACGAAATTGCATTGAACGAATTGGTGCCCTTCATCGATTGGACACCCTTCTTTCAATCGTGGGAGTTGGCCGGAAAGTTTCCAGCTATTTTGAAAGATGAGATTGTTGGTGAACAAGCATCTAATCTTTACAAGGATGCACAACAGATGCTTCAGCAAATTGTGGATCAGAAACTGCTTCAGGCGAAAGCTGTCACCGGAATTTTTCCAGCAAATGCGGAAGGCGATGACATCGTCGTAAAAACACCTCATGGTGAAGAGTCATTCATCACGCTTCGACAACAATTACAAAAAGCGGTAACCCAACCCAATTTTGCATTGGCCGATTTCATTGCGCCTTCTGATTCGAATGTGCAGGACTACATCGGATGTTTTGCTGTTTGTACCGGATTCGGTCAGGAAGACCTGGTGAAAAAATTTGAAGCAGATCACGACGATTATTCCGCCATATTGGTCAAAGCACTTGCAGACCGACTTGCCGAAGCACTTGCGGAATACATGCACCGCAAAGTGCGCACTGAAATATGGGGCTATGCCACAGATGAGTCATTGAACAACGATGATCTCATCGCTGAAAAATATCAGGGAATTCGTCCGGCACCTGGTTATCCGGCCTGCCCCGATCACCTCGAAAAAAAGACCATCTGGAAATTACTGGAGGTAGAAAAAAACATTGGCGTAATCCTCACCGATTCGTTGGCCATGTATCCAACTGCAGCAGTGAGTGGATATTACTTCGCACATCCGCAATCCAAATATTTTGGACTAGGAAAAATCGGCGAAGATCAACTCACGGATTATGCGCGTCGCAGAGGCATCAGCCGCGATGAAGCAGCACGCTGGCTCTCACCTGTTTTATTTTAACCCACAACCCGAATTCACAGTATATGAAAGTTATTGAACATATCTCAAAAGCCAAATCAACGCTTTTCTCCATTGAAATTCTTCCTCCTCTCAAAGGGCAAAACATCAATTCACTTTTTCAAACGATGGATGAGTTGATGGATTTCTCTCCTGCCTTTGTCGATGTCACTTATCACCGCGAAGAATATGTTTTTCGCGATGCCGGCAATGGACTACTGGAAAAACACGTGGTGCGCAAACGTCCCGGCACAGTTGGTATTTGTGCTGCCATCAGCAATCGTTATAAAGTGGACACCGTGCCACACATCATCTGCGGTGGTTTTACCAAACAAGACACCGAAGATGCTTTGATCGATCTCAATTTTGTAGGATTGGACAATGTTCTTGTTCTACGTGGTGATCCAATTAAAAGTGAAGGTCGTTTTAAACCAGAACCTGATGGTCATGCCTACGCAGTTGATCTTGTGAAGCAGGTGGTGGAGATGAACAAAGGGGAATATCTTGATTCAGATTTGAAAGACGTTCAGAAAACAAACTTCTGCATCGGTGTTGCGGGATATCCTGAAAAACATTTTGAAGCACCAAACCGCAAATCAGATTTGCGCTTTTTGAAAGCGAAAGTGGATGCTGGTGCAGAATATATCGTGACTCAAATGTTCTATGACAACCGCGCATACTTCCGGTTTTTGGAAGAATGTAAACAAGCGGGTATCAATGTACCCATCATTCCAGGATTGAAACCGCTCGCATCAAGAGCTCAGTTGAGCGTGATTCCTCATCACTTCCACATCAATCTTCCTGACGAACTTGTGCAGTTGGTAGAGAAATCCAAAACGGAAGAAGAAGTGCGGAAAATCGGTGTGGAATGGTGTATTCAGCAATCGAAAGAACTCATGGCGGCAGGAGTTCCTGTATTGCATTATTACACTATGGGTAAAGCCAAAAGCACCAAAGAAATCGCGAAAGCCGTTTTCTGATTACTGAAACGGATCAGCAAATTTCGGATCAGTCAATACCTCATAATCGGTAAGCGTTTTCAAGAAAGCTTCAAGTGCGACTTTTTCCTGTGCCGTCATGAACATCTTTTGCGGTAATGTTCCTTGATTGAGTGGTATGAGGTTAAAATCGATCACCGGTCCTAGGTGTTCTGGTGTGAGTCCTCCTTGTTCACGTATGCGCAATTCTTCCGAAAGCTGCGGATGTGGCTGAATGCCACTGTTGTAAAATTCAATGACCTCTTCCAAAGTTTTAAATCTTCCATCATGCATATAAGGCGCAGTGAGTGCGATATTCCTCAACGAAGGCGTCTTGAAAAAACCATCACGTTTTACTCCGAAATCATCTACACCCGGCATGCCATTGTCCTTGTAATCGAATTCAAGTCCTACGTTTTTGGGTGCAGATAAACTTCCGTCCAGATTCACGCCTCCGTGACATTGCGAACAAGCAAACTTTCGGAAGAACAAGTGTTTTCCCAAATTTTCCATCTCGGTATAATTGGCAAAATCAACCAAATTACTTTGGTTCGATGCGGGATTGCTTTGCATCATTCTACCTTCATCATACTTGGTGCTCACTGAGACAATCGATTTGACGAATTGCGCCAGTGCTCTACCAATTTTTTTCGATGTCACTTCTTCATTTCCATAAGCATCTACAAATAGCTGTTTGTAGTAATCGATGTTTCTGACCTTTTCTTCCATGTAAAGTGTATCGGCAATACCCATCTCAACGTGGTTGGCAATGGGTTGCAATACCATGTGGTCGAGGGTGCTTTCGCGCAGATCCCAGAAAAATCCGAACTGCGTACCCGTGTTGACAATCGTTTGCGTATTGCGTCCAGTGAGTGAGTCAAGAAGTCCAAACGAAAATGCTCGGTTGTCGGCAAAACCATTGATCTGCCTGTGACATGTACCACAGCTTACACGATTATTGCGCGACAAGCTGACATCATAAAACAACACGCGACCTAAAGTTGCCACGTGGTTGTTGATCACAGAATCACCAAATGGCGCAAAGAATGTTTCATTCGGAGGTGTGGCATAATCATACGGTTCATCAGGCAATACAAGCACACGTTTCTGTGGCTTGATGTCGTCGGTTTTACGACAAGAACCAAATGCCATGACTCCCAATACAAGGACCGCAGCTATACCCCATCTGTTGATCATACCTGTCATGTTTTTCAGAACCTAAAGTTAAGGAATAATGCGGTTGGAGCCATGATTCCACGTTTGATACCTTCGTATTTGCGTGTAATATCTGTCACTGTAGCTTCTGCGTTCTCTGGTTTAATACTGCTTATTTCGCCATCCTCCGAAGTGTAAGAGCCAAATCGCCACAACAACTCAGTTCCCAAACTTACTCTTGGAGTGATGTGGTATTGTACATAGACAAAAGGCGAAAAGCCGGTTTCTTTATAGAGCTTTTTGCGATTGGTTTCTATCACTTCATCCTGTTCGTTTACATATTCAGAGATGTATGTATTTTCAGCATTGGCAGAGTAATAATCCATTCCAACTTTGAATGTCCATTTTGGTGCAAGGGCAATTTCCCAGTTGACACCAATCCTGATATCCGTGCGTGTGGTGTCCGATTCAGTTTTAGACATGCCATTCGCATCTACAGGCAATTCGGTTTTACCATGAGAGGTGTAGCCAATTCCCGCGCGTACGCCAAGTCTATTGTAGTGGATGTCCGTTGTAAGCAAATAGGGATTCCAAACATCCGGATTCACATTCTGAGCGCCAAGCCCAAGATTGATCAATCGAATAGAATTGATGCCGAGATCGACATATACTGAATCACTTTGTGCACGTGAATAAATAGCACTCAACATCACGAGTGCAGTGAAAAGAATTTTCTTCATAAAAGTTTTGTTGTTGTTAGAAAAAACACCGGGAGGCTTCTACGGGAGAAAGGCCTCATCGGTTTTGGGTTCAACAAAGAAAATGAGATAAATCACCACATTCCTTCTGTGCTTTTAAAACCAATGAACAGGGAAACATGGATAACCGAAATCTCAACCCTTGATTCTGAGTCTGATAAGATCTTTGAACATGCGAATGGCCTGCTTCCAGAATACCACAGAACTTTCGCCTGCATTCCTGAATTCGGCATTTACCCAATAGACTTTCTCGGATGACTGATAGGCGCGCCATAACCACTCGATGTCGGCTGCAAATCCATTGAGGTGTGATTTGCCAAATACCTGATCGATCACATCGCGGTGAAATGCTTTGATGCCACATTGCGTATCGCCCATATTCCGGAGCATCATCATATTCACCAACATCGAAAAAACGCCGCTACCCATTCGTCTCACCAATGGTGTCTTGCGGAAATAATCCGACTTGCGGCGGTCGCCACAGACAATCTTCACCTCCGGCTGCTTGAAACGCGCGATGATTTCATCGAATATGTGGTACTGAAATGGAATATCTGCATCTGTAAAAATGCGAATGTCTCGTGACGCCTGCATCATACCCGTTCGGACAGAAGCGCCCTTCCCTTGGTTGATGTCGTGATCGATGAGTTTGAAGCCGTTCTGCGTACAGTAATTTCTCAGCGCTGTTACTTCTGCAGATCCATCATTCACAATGATGATCTCAGCGTCGAAACCTTGTGTGTTGAAATAGCCGATCAGCCCCGGAAGCTCACGCATGAGTTCGGACGCGTTGTTGTAACTTGGAATGATCAGACTGAATTTCACCGGCGCTATTGGTAATTCCTGTTGTTCAGGAATCGCTTTTCGCCGCGCAATATGAGGCAATCAACACCTTCGGGACAAATCTGAAGATCACGACAATGGATGTTTTTACCTGTAATCAACTTGTTTTCAAAGGAAAGCACTAGTTTTTGGGACGTGCTATCGATGGGAATTTCACATTCGATCAATGCGCTGTCATCTTTCATCCCCACAAATCGTTTCCCAATAAACTCCGTGAAATACCCTGTCGTTTTTTCGCCGTTTTTCTGAACGACCTCCAACACGGTTCTGGGTAATAGATCAACAGCGAATTGGTCCACATAAAAAGATATCTTGACCTTTTTACCACGCCACGTCGAATCTATGTCCAGTTCTTTCCATCTGATCCAATTGAAATTGAATTGACCGACAAACACGGTATCATCTACAAACACTTCAGCATCTTTTGTGTGACCCAGATGTTTTCACCAGCTTCAAAAAGTTCATCGGTATCCAAATTGCTCACCTTCCAATCATTCTTCAATCCCGACCATTCATAGGCATTGTGCATGACCATTCTTTCATCCAATTCCATACGGTAAAATTGATAGCCACCTTCATCGAATAGATAGGTGCAATCTTCCAGCAACAATTTTTGATGCTCCAAAATAGCGGACGTATCGCATACAATCAATATCGCTTTATCGTCATCGATTTGATATAATACTTCCGGGATCTGCATCACTTCTTGTGACAAGGCAATATTCTTAAATGCCTGCGACAATGAAGTGCGCGACATACTCGCTGCAAAAGAAGGCAAGCCTGTTCTGATGGATAAATCATATACAAAGTTTTTGATCTCAGAAGGTGCATCAGCTCCGATGTTCTCCGAGCCGATATGAAAGAATGGTAATGGCAAGATGGCCTGATATGCTGATACATCTAAGTTACCGGGAAGGGCATCGGTATTGCGCAACATGGTGCCTCGTTCATGGTGCATGCCATCTGCAGCTCTTGTCAGTCTGTTGCGTGCTTCAGAAAACATCAACAAAGCAAAAACTACGGCCGCCGCAATGGTGACATTTTTTTTCTCCCGATACAAACGGAAGAACAGACCAATCAATAAAATTTCAATCAGATAAAAAGCGACAAATGCAAATCGTCCGATACCTCTGAATTGTTGTAACGGTCCCAATTTGTACAACAATTTTTCAAGTCCATAATTGAATGGAAATGCAAATGAAACAGCAATACAAAACAAGATTGAAATAGCCAATGCGAGGTAAATCCGATTTTCTTCTGCGGGAAAAACTGCGATTGTTTTTTTCCATTTGAATATGGAACGGAAAAACAAAAACACGAACATCACGATGGCAGAACCTCCGATATAAGCAAGTCCCTCCCACTCTACACCATTTTTAGGTTTAAAGTATGGGAATAGGTGTTCATACCACATTCCATAAGGAAACAGATAGCCACCCCAGGCCGATCGATATACCATGAATCCCCAAGGAATTTTGGTGCGGTCTGTTACTTCAACTCCGGTGGTCATCAACCATTGCAGGATCAAAAAAGGTATGATGATCTGAAGACCTGTTTGCAAGGTAATCATCGCAATGGACTTCGGTCTGTTGCGATGAAGTAATGCATAGGAAATCCAAAAACCTGCAGCGATAACCGCGAAAAAGACGAGGTAGTAGATGTGTGCGAAAACGAGAAAAGTGAGGTAACACAAAATGATCACAGTCCACTTCCATGATGCAGAAGCATGATATCGAATGAGCATCCAAACCATGCCGGGTACAGCATACAACCACGCCAATGGATAATGTCCACCGAATCTCTCCCATTGTTGGGACAAAAATGTGATACCCACGGCAAAGAGAACACTCACCAACGGTTTCATGCCGATGTCTTTCAGAATGAGGTAGAGGAATATTGGACATAACAATACCCCCAAGATCATCATCCAGTTGGTGATACCAACCATATGATTGCTGAGGTCCACGACTGGCTGTAACACTTTGACCACATTGGTGATCAACGGCTGACCGCCCGTAAAGAAGATGTTTTCACCATGCGGATAATTCAAACCTTGCTGATGCATGAATGTGGAATCATGCTTCACATGATAAATACTTTGATAATAGGTTTGAAGACCATCGCCGTCTGTGCTAAAAAGGTAATCGTCGGGAGACATCATCACATCACCGAATGCGAAGAGGCAAATCAGCAATGTGATTAAAAATGAAATCCAGAGATAGCGGTCCTTCAAAATTGGTTTCTTTCGTGACGAATGCCAAAATGGCGTCACTTGTTGGGGTCAAATATCGTCTTCATGGCTGCATGGGCAAACTAAGAGCGCAATATCTTTATCCCGTGAAAGAATTTAACCAAAATGAACTGGCCAGCATTGCCGGTCAAATAGAAGCCATCAGTCGTGAAACCGGACGATGGATGAAAGAACAGACGCACGTTCATGAGGGCAATGCGGAGATCAAGACCACCAACAATCTGGTGACCGTAGTGGACAAAGAAAGCGAACGACGATTTGTGGAGGCATTGAAAAAGATTGTCCCCGAAGCCGGATTTGTCGCCGAAGAAGGCACGGGAGAAAAATCAGCATCTGGATTGAATTGGGTGATCGATCCCCTCGACGGCACGACAAATTTTGTGCATGGTGTGCCGGTTTGGTGCACGAGTGTAGCATTGTGTGCCGGCCCCATTCCATTGGCTGGAGTCATCTTCGATCCAAGCAGCGACGAGTGTTATACTGCTTACCAAAACGGCGGTGCCCGCATGAATGGAAATATCATCCAGGTTTCTGACATTGTCAGACTTGATCAGTCCTTATTGGCCACTGGATTTCCTTACGACGATTTCGGACGTGAACAACAATACATTGCCCTATTCAGAGAACTGATGCGCAATACCCGCGGTATGCGCCGACTTGGCAGTGCTGCATTGGACATGGCTTGGACAGCCATCGGCAGATTCGAAGGATTTTACGAATACGGACTCAACCCTTGGGATGTCGCCGCAGGCACCATCATCATACGTGAAGCCGGCGGTACGGTCACCGAATTCAACGGCGGCAACAACCCCATCTTCGGAGAAGATCTCATCTGTACAAACGGTAGAATCCATCAACAAATGATGGATGTGGTGGGGAGGTTTTTTTAGGTATGATTCAACGTCATCGATCGAATGACGCGCATTATTTCCCCGAAGAGGCAGAGGATTAAAGCAAAATCGGAATTGCCAGAATGAATACAAAATCCGAAGGGGTATTCATATTATTCAAGGACCATCGGATCCATGAGGATGTTTTGGTCAGACTGATCAAGGGAAGGGTCAATCAATCACTCTCGGATAAATTCCGGAGTATGGATCCAATTCCAAGGGGCTGAGTATGCTATGCTCATGATTGGACTTAATGCAGAGGGCACAAGGTCACGTTAGCAACACCGATTGGAATGTAGTGACTTATCTTTTCAGCAATTCCTTCACTTCCCTGGGATTCAAGAATGCAATGCCATAAGAATTCATCATTGGTGCACAATTATGTAAGTTTTTCGTAGTACATGCATTGTTGCTTGACACCACAAGAGCAACACCACTATCTTCCATTCCCCAGACACCTGTGATGCTATTCACTTCAGCATGATGACTATTGTTTTTACTAATCGATCCATCTGGATTTTTCATATCCAGATTAGGTTTTCTATTGATTCCCGGTAATGCGATTTCTCCCTTTTTAAGATGTTGCTGGTATTTATCCAAAAAAGCGCCGCGGTTCTCCAATTTTGATTCCACCTTGTTCAACGAAAATCCAATATTGTACTTTTTGGTCTTCTTATTATATATAAGAACCGAAGTGATCGTTTCAAAGCTTTTATCTCTACCCGAGATTAAATTATTCATCTCGGCACTTCGCTTTAGTAGCTTTTTGATCTCCTTCTTAGGAACATTTTTGGTGGCCGATTGGTTTGGAGAGAATACTACATTAAGTTTAACAGATTTTGACTTCGTAGAATTGAGATTACTCTTGATCCTTTGACCAGACAATGATACCAAATGACCAGCTAACTCAACGCCCCCAAGAACATTGGAAATGGAAGGTGAGGGATTTTACGGATATCATCGATGATCTTCGCTGAATTATATATAGCATTCACACCATCAATGACTTTCAGAACTTTACCTTGAGGTAGAACATTCGAGAGCCTTGACAAATCCTCCATCACACCTTCCATTGTGCCTTTGGCCATTCCTTCCCCAAACTTCCTGGCATCCAAAATTCCCTTAGGCAATCCTTCCGCGAAAGACATAGCGTTATCTAGCAAATCCAAGCCTGAGGCTGCCAGAGCGCCAACGATAGGATTGCCGCCATCCTGCACATAGTCATCAAGATCACTCTTCATACTTTGAACACCTTTGTGTCCATCTTCCGTAAAAGAAGGTATCATGCGTTCAATTACATCCAAAGTACCACCTTCTGGAACGTCCTGAACAATCTCTTCGGATTGCGGTTTCTCCATTTTTTGTCTCTCCGTATTCTTTTGTTCCGCATTGTCGACATTCTCTTCGTCTGGTATCGTGCTTTCTTTGGACTCCTTAATTTTCTTTTCAGAAGAAGGCTTATGTTTCATCGCCCTTTCTTGTGGATTGCTCTCAGACTTATTTTTCTCAAAAACAAGTGCATTAACGTCTGGTTTTCCGTATTTCAGAGGATCTAATGGAATAACTTCACGGAACTTAAAACTCTTTACAGTTGATAAAAACCTATCTGCCTCTTCTCGTGTGTTGAAAACGTGACTACTCCATCTGTAGTTTATAGTTACTACTTCAACGCAGCCATTTGGTAATTGGAAGGCAGCAAATTCCGACGTTGATAGTTCCGGTTTTACAGCCTGAGAGCGAAAAACTTCATATGGATATAAATCTGCCATTCAAATCATCTATTAATCCGCATGCTAACTACCTCAATTCTTCTTGCTTCAAATTTTGTGAACTCATTTCCCATTAGCTTGATTTCGACATGTTCGAAAACGCTCTGAGGATCATATATGTCCCCATTAACCACATTTTGATTGGGGCTATTTACCAAGGTAGTGTTGAGATCCAAATACGCTGCAAGACGTTTGATTGGGCCATCGGAATTTTCAAATAGTTGATAACTGCTACATAAATCCTGTAACTCCATGAGCGAGTTGATTTCGTAGATTGACTTAATAGGCTCGAGTATATTAATGGCACGAAGAAGTGGTCTTCCTATATTCTCCATTAACGCTGGTAAGTGACGTTCCTGTAAATACGAGTCCTCAAAAACCTTTGCGGTAAAGGTAATTTGAAAACTTATTACGTTTCTTTCTGTGTAACCATCTCTAGCTCTCTTTGCATCTGCTTTGATCATTTGTCCGGCGTTATCAATGACAATTGTGGATGCTCCAGCATTGAGTGCAATTTCTATTTTGTAGTGAAAACTATCGGGTGGAGTCTGTTTGGATGTAGCAAGTTCCCAAGCAAAAGCGTCGATTGAAATGGGTTCCGGTAAAACATACTCCTTGCTTGTCCAAACGCATGTGTCCCTTCCAATCGAGCAAATGGTTGGTATTCCATCAATCTCCATAACCCGACCATTTGTCAACGCACCTTCATTGAAGTCAAGATATCCGGCAATGTTGTGAACGCGATGACTGAAAGGATCAGCGAACAACCCGGGAAACATTTCCTTCATCGCAGCAATTTTAAAAATTGGATTATGTAGTGGCATTCCATTATCGTCAGAAGGATATGGAAGTAACGTCTGCAAGTCCTGATGCTCAATCAGCAAATGAATCCCGGAAACTTCCACTTGTTTTCCTTCATTGAGTGCTTGAGTTCTCAAAGTTGCAGTAAGTCCACCCAAATTAATTTTTCCCGAATCAGTATCCTTGAAATATGATTCTATACCGGCTTGTTGTATTGTATCAGTAATCATCTTTAATTGTTTCTTCATTTATTTCAAACCAAAAATCGACTTGTACAGATGGAGTAAATCCACTGTTGAATCTCACCCGAATTGAATCGTCGGGTGTTCTGAAATTCAATTTCGTGGCAGTCGCTGGAAGTGTAAAATTCAAAGGAATACTTCCCGTGATAATGTCCTGAATTTGATCCTGCCACATGACTTCAGCACCTTTTACACGCTCGTTGTCTTTGTTCAACAATTCTCTACGTGTTACAATCCTTTTGTTCTCGCTCTTACCATTTGTGGTTTGATCAAATCCCGTATTTAGAAATTGGCTATATAAATACCCTGTCTTATTGGCACTTAAATTTATTGATCCTGTACTTCCTGAATTCGCCATCATTTGATATGTTGGAAAAATTGAACTAGACCTGTACCAATATTGACTCCAACTCCAGTTGTCAATCCGATTGACATTCCATTCATTAATATTGGAGCTATGGCTCCTCCATGTAGTACACCTACCCCAATTGCCTGAAGCAAAGGGTCAATAATACCCGACAACTTAGGAATAAGATCAACAAGACCCAATGGGTTACCGGCATTTATTGCATCTTGTATTCCTGTCACAATAGCGGGCAATTGGTCAACGGTATTCACGAAATCAAATAAATCATTGCCTGCGAAATTGGAAAGTCCACTGGGTGATTGTGAAGCAGTAACCACACCGGTTACCCTCAATCTATTTAGAGTAGTGTCAATTCCTTTCCAATATTCCTCAAAGCCAACCAACAATTGGTCATTGGCGACACCTGAAGCCCTGTATGATTCAATGAGAATTTTTGGATCAATTCCATCAAGAATATCACGCAAGCCCTCAATTGTGCCATTCCTTCTAAAATGCTCAAGCACTTCAGTAAATGACAAAAGCGGATCAGTCAATGCTTTCAACAAATTGCCGAGCATTGAAACGGCAGCCCAATCAGAATTATTGGTATCAGGAAATAACATCGCTGAATGAACCCTATTCTCATTGCTGCTATAGTTTTCAAACTTCGAGTTATTTGTTGAACCTAATAAATCTCGTGGATTGTTGTCCGAACTATTCCATTGTACATCCTTACCGGTTTCACTTCTGCGCCAACCGCGATTGAATCTATCATCAAAATTTGGCCCACTCAAATTATCATTTGGGAATTTTTTAACGAGATACACATTTTCATTTTCATTATCCCTATAATTTTCTACCATCTCGAATTCAGCCGCCCTGCGTCTCATATTGGATTGAATCCTTGCTCCTCCTGTGTGCAGCAAATCCAGTAAGCTCATGGCTGAGTAGAGCACATTTTTAGTTTGACCCGCAGTTACACGATCGATGCTAAAATTGAATCCCTCATTACCGAGTTTCGAATAATCATCAGCCAATTCAGACCCAATAAGTCTATAGTGCATAGCTTTAACCTGTTGCGTTCTCGCAGGCCTTGGTTGAACTGATACATGGGCAGAACGTACCAATTGCATGGAGTGAATGGCGACTTGACCCGCTTTCGTTCCAGTATTGGTGAACTCAAGTGCAAAATATTTGGAGGTTGATGTCTTTCGAAATGGTATTCCTTTTAGTAATTGTGAGAATAACACGTCCAAAAAATCATCCACCATAACATCTGCCAGCAGTGTTGCATATTTTGAATTCAAATCAACCTGCGCAGGTGAAACACCATCGAGCGGATCAATTTCATATATTTTCAAACGGAACTGTTCGCAGAAATTTGTTTCAGGTGGTAAGGTTAAATAAAATGCCAAAGCGTCTTCTACAAAAGTTCTTTCTTTCAAAGTCAGGAGTCCATTTGCGACACCAATACCTCTCAAATTTGCAATTCTTTCCGCAATTCTTTCTGTGTTTTCGTCATCTGGAATAAGGAGAAACAACGCTTTCATACCAGCAATACAGCGTTCGAATTCTTCACTTTGCTGTAAGTAAAGTGTTGTTTTTTCGTTTGGCATCAGCAAATCAGAAACAAAACACTCAGAAAGGAACTTTTTCTCTTTTAATATTGGTAATGCTTTGATCTTTTCAGTATAATTCAACTGTGCATATGAGAATTGGAACTCTCTCCGCTGCCCCAACGCACTGTGGGCGGTATAAGCCCAATAAATGCCTTCAGTCGGTTCGTTCGGCTTATCTAATCCAAGATCCCGTTTAAGTTTTCTAAGCTTCTTCACTAATTTTTCAGCCTCTTCCAAAATGATCGCTCTTCGACTGGGATTTCTGTGAAGTTGCTCTTCAAGTAAAGACAATTCCGCTTTAATTTTTTTCACTTCAATACTCTCCATTTCCTCCCCTTCCAGAAAATAATATTCCCACTCCGGGAAAGCACGTCTTAAAACATCTTCAAAGGCATTGTCCCATTCCATTCTAGGCAAGTGAGGATATGATGGCTTAACACCAAGAATCCCTGCATGCAATCTTGCAGTGCATTTTGTTTGCTCCTTATATTCAAAAAACCATAAGTATGGAATGGCAAATCCTTTGAAACCTTTAACCAAAAGTGGATTTTCTCCATTTCCCATATAGAATTTGCGTGCATCCAAATCAATCGTTCTAGGAATAAAAGGCAAATCAGTTATGGTTAACAAGAACAAATTTGTTTTTACAGGATCAACGGTCAGATAATTCAGTCCACTGTGAGAAAGTATCTCTTGTCTTGTGTAGGCGAACTCAGAATCTATGAATTGAGACCTTTGATAGCCTGTCAATTCTTCAATCGATTTAATATTTGAAGATGGCAATGGTGTCAGTCTTATCTCACGAGGCAAACCAAAATTGCCAACTGTCATTCCTTCAAGAGTGTTTTCTAGTCGACTCGAAATGTATGGATAGCCATTGAAGCACATACCACCAACCAATGCTTCATGTTCCAAGGCTATCAGAAATGAATACGTTTTATCTCTTCCTGAATATAGGTGATTTTTCATTTCATTTCCATCTTGTTGCTGTGAGTTCAGTTCAAGCTCGATAAAATTGCCTTCCTGATATCCATAAATGGAGGATACCTTATCAGTTTCAGGAAAAGGTATATCAGAAGGATTTTTAAAAAAATCCAAATAGGGCAGAGAAACAATATCGTCAAAAGGAAGCAGATTACTCACAGACATTGGCATGGTATTCATTCCAGGCGCTGGATGATAGGTGATACCACCTTTAATGATGTCTGGCAAAAAATTCGAATAGACATCGTCAACAACTGTATCTTGTAGGCTCAAGTGTTTTCTAATTTCCACTTTAAATGGTGGTTCATCTTTATTCACGGAGAAGATTGCCCTTATAGGAATAGAAGATCCAACAATTGTACGAAGTGGATAAAATTTACTTTTCATCATTTATCGTGAAGTTTTTCGAATAAACATTCGTATGGTTAATAGTGTGAAGTCTTATTGACTCATGAATAACTCTTCAAATTGAAAGGTTTTTCAGGTGTGTTTGGTAATTTGTAATAGCAAGGGAGGCAAACATACGCGTACCTCATCAACACAGGTGATCTCAAGCTATCGAACGCTAATGACCACCGTCATTTAACGGTATTGAGTTTATCAAATAATGGAAAATTCTTTGACTGCAATTCATTTAGAAAGTTGAAGTGAAGAAGCGATTTTCTCATGATAAAACCAAATTGCAATTCCCTCAATATCAAAACATGAGATCTATAATCATGACACCCCATCAGAGGTTACAAAAACATTGAAACCACAAAAGACACAAAGGAAAAGCTCACAAAGGCCGCCAAGAAATCGGTGCAAATCCCGAAGGGGTGAATTGATTATAGGAATGTGATGATGCAGAATCAACCCCGAAGGGGTGACATGATGATGCGTGTCGATTTGAAATGATCAATCATAATATCACCCCTTCGGGGTTTACAAGGGATTTGGGCTGTCTCACATTAGGCTATAAACATTTCACCCCTTCGGGGTTATGGATAATGTGTGGTTGTGATGAGGGGTGAAAAATTTTTCCCACCATCATTGAAACCAAAAATGGCCGCTAAGGAATCCGCACAAACCCCGAAGGGGTGAAATGATTATAGCAAAATAGAGAATACGATGATGCAGATTCAACCCCAAAGGGTTAAGGATGAATGATGAAGTGTGGTTGCGATGAGGGGTGAAATATTTTTCACCCCTCAAAGAAATTTCTGCTTCAAGCAATTCTAATCATTCGCGGCATTGTGTGAGTTTTAACTTGAGAGCTGTTTCGCCCAATTAAACAAAATAAAATACGAATTGTAATATTGCTTCTATTTCGAAAATATATGATTGGAGTCATATTCTATAACAATCGAAGCACTGGTTACTCATCGCCAATCCCGCAACTTGTGATCAGATTCAAAATCCAATCGTTTGTTTCATTTTGAAAAAATCAGTCCCAATTTGGGACAAAATCAAATTGGCACGCACACCCTTGCCAACTCTAAAACCCTTGATTTACCTAGCCTTTAGCAATATGTACCATCGCTTTGGCACATCGATTGGCAATAGCGGATCACACAAACAAACAAACAAAAATTTATTCATCAATTAAAAACAAAACAAAATGAAAAAGTTTATCGTTCTTTCTGTTGCACTTGTTATGACTGTAGGTGCTTTCGCTCAAGGTAACCCAACAGCTTCTGCTACTGCTACCGCTTCTGCTAACATCATCCAGCCTTTGCAAATCGCTAAAACTGCTGATCTTGCTTTCGGTAACATCGCTTCTGGTACTGCTGATGGTACTGTAGTGATCGCTGTTGATGGAGCTCGTACTTCAACTGGTGGTGTAACTCTGATCGAAGCTGGTAACGTAAGTAACGCTGCTTCTTTCGATGTAACCGGTTTGGCTGATGCTTCTTTCACCATCGAAGTTCCAACTTCTATCGTGATCGAAACAGCTGGTGGTGCTGACCAAATGACTGTAGACAACTTCGTTTCTAGCCTTGGTGCTGATTCAGTTCTCGATGTTAACGGCGAAGCTACTTTGGAAGTTGGTGCTACTTTGAACGTTTCTGCTCAGCAAGCTGCTGGTCTTTACAGCGGAAGCTTCGATGTGATCGTTGCTTATAACTAAGATCATATATTATAAAGTAAATTCAAAAGAAGGGCTTCGGCCCTTCTTTTCACATGTAACAAAATGATAAAATATAGCAATAATCTGAAACCCATATCAAAAATAAGCGTTTCAGAATATTAATATAATTTCCACTCAATATGAGTATTTTGAAAATATTCCTTTTAGAAGACGAAGCCTTCACATCCGAACTTCTTAAACACCATCTCGAACTAAATCCTGATAATGAAGTGACACTGTTCAATCATGGAAAGGACCTGTTAAATTCATTACTCAAAAAACCAGACCTAATTCTATTGGATTACAATTTGGATGGCGAAAATGGCGGCATCATTCTCAAAAAAATACTCGAAAGAATTCCGGATGTTCCGGTGGTCATGATATCCGGGCAGGAAGATATTGCCATAGCTGTTGGTTTACTGAAAGACGGTGCGCATGATTACATTGTCAAAGACGAGAACATGAGAGATCGGATTTGGGCCATTTCAAATCGTATTCGAAACCAAGATCAATTGAAACAGCAGGTGGTGCGATTACAAAGCGAAGTAGAAATAAAGTTCGCATTCTCCTCCTCTATACTTGGTGAAAGCAAATCATTAAGAAACATTTACCCCATGGTTGAAAAGGCTTGCCAATCAACCATTGTTGTATCAATATCAGGTGAAACTGGAACTGATAAAGAAGTATTGGCAAAAACGATTCATTTTAATTCCTCGAGAAAGAATAAACCCTTTGTTGCGATCAATATGGCTGCTATTCCAAAAGAACTTTTGGAATCAGAACTCTTTGGTCATGAAAAAGGCTCTTTTACCGGTGCAAACGAAAAACGAATTGGTAAATTTGAAGAAGCCAATGGAGGAACAATTTTCCTTGATGAGATTGGTGAATTGGAACTTGCTCTTCAAGCTAAGCTCCTGCGCGTGTTACAAGAACAACAAATAACGCGTATAGGTGGCAACAAGGTCATTCAAATTGACGCACGCATAATCATAGCTACACACAAAAATCTCTTTGAAGAAGTAAATAAAGGCAACTTTCGAGAAGACTTATACTACCGATTGTTAGGAATTACGATTGATTTGCCTCCGCTACGCGAAAGAGGAAATGATATCGCCTTACTGGCCCAACATTTCGTTTTAGAATATTGCAATAAACACAACATCAGTCCGAAAAAAATCTGTCCGGATGCCATGAGTAAACTCTATGCTCATTCTTTCCCTGGAAACATCCGTGAATTAAAGTCCATCATCGAATTAGCTGTCGTACTGAGTGATGGGGACCAAATACTTCCGGAACATCTTCAAATTAAAAATGGAAAATTCTTTGAAGAACTTCTCACAAAAAACCTGACTTTAAGAGACTACAACGAAGCGATCATCAAACATTACATGAAGCTTTATCATAATCGGGTAAGACAGGTAGCTGATAAACTAAATATAGGAAAAAGCACAATCTATCGATTGCTCGGTGAAGCTGAACCAAATAGCATTGAAGACGCCACCAATAATCTTTTAGCATAAAAAACAATCTACTCATCAAATGAAAAATTTTATTATTATAATCATATTTTGCTTCCCATTTATTGGACGCACACAAAGTGATATATTAATCACGCCCTTCCGCGTTGTATTTGAAAATGGGAAATCAATAGAAGAATTATCTGTCGCGAACACCGGTTCGGATACCGCACGTTACACCATCAGTTTTGTACAATACAAAATGAATGAAGACGGACAGCTACAGCAAATTCAGACACCGGAGAATGGTCAAATGTTCGCCGATCGTTTCTTAAAAGTATTTCCTAAATCCGTGGTGCTAGCCCCCAAGGAAGCCCAGATCGTCAGACTTCAGTCAAAAATACCATCTGACGCAACACCTGGCGAATACCGATCTCATTTGTATTTCCGTTCCGCTGGTGAACAGAAAGCCATTGGATTTGAAGCAGAAGGAGCAGACGGACTCGGAATACAACTCATTCCAATTTACGGTATAACCATTCCGATAATTGTTCGTGTGGGTGCTTCTGAGGTGAAGACTTCAATTACGGATATGACAGTAGAACAAGGCGAAAATCCCGCCGTAAATTTCGCAATCAACCGAAATGGATTATACTCCGTGTACGGCGATCTTGAATTATTTCATATTGACATAACTGGAAAAGAAACCATGGTTGGTCTTGTTCGAGGCGTTGCGGTTTATCCACCATTGGATAAAAGGCATGTGAAAATACCGTTTAATAAAGCAACAGGAATTCCAACATCGGGAAAACTTCGGTTGGTTTATACAGCCACAATCAATGGTAAGAAGCAGATCCTTGCCACTGAAGATTTACTATTAAAATAGTTTCAAATGCGTTGTATCGCAACGTTATGCTTGATTTTATTATTTGTTTTTACTGCAACGAAAGGAGCAGTTGGACAAGAAAATAAATCTGATGAATTCCAAGATGTCACTCCTACGATGAAAAGTGACCAAAGGGATGGATCTCTGCATCACTCTTCTTTTTATGGTGTGGATGTAATCACCCTTAGAAGTCCTTCATTCGGGAGTTTCTACTGTGGAGTAGGTGGCGGTAAAATTATTGTTCATCAAGATGGCACCAGAACAGCCGAAGGTGATGTTATTCTCATGAATTCTGGTGGAGCCGTAGCACCCGCATTATTTGAGGTAAGATGCGAACCATTTATGATGTTGCAACTCTTCAGCGATCAATACTTTACTCTTCATGGAGAAGACGGACAAGAATTAAGAGCCAAAATAATTTCAACCGATCCCTCCTTCCCTTTAGTAGCTCCCGGAAATTCTAAACAAGGAATTACAGTTGCGGCAAGCGTTTGTCTCGAAATAAACTCAGGGCAAACTCTTTCACCAGGGAATTACAATGGAATCTTTCAATTGAACTGGATTACCGAATAAACCAAGAACACCAGTGTTGTGAAAAATTCAATCCAGCATACAGTGCTAAAAGCGATAAAAATTGCTTTTACGATATGTTGGATGATCGTGGTTACATCCTTTTCCATGCGGGCTCAAGAAACTTCAGAAAAATTTCCAGTAGAATATGATGAGTTCCCAGTTTACTTAAGTGTCGAAAATTTGGGGTATTACGAAATAGATGCCATATATGCTGCCGAAAAATTGTACTTGCCTTGTATCAAATTCTTCAGCATATTAAGCATTTACACCGAAGCCTCGCCGCAACTCGATTCCATTTCGGGTTATATGGCCGACAAGGCAAAATCATACAAGCTCAATTTTATTTCCAATGATCTCACCTATCTTGACAAGCATGTTCACATCACACCAGCGCAATATCTAATTTCATTTGACGATGTGTACATTTCCGCAGACATTTATAAGAATCTCTTTGGTTTTAGCTTGAGTTTAGATTTCAGATCACTTTTGGTCCGATTGCAATCGGATTCAGAATTACCGATTGTCAAAATTCTGAAGCAACAAAAACTTCGTGACAATTTAAAGAGTTTGCGCGGTGAAACTAAAATTGACACTACAATTCAACGCCAATTTCACGTTTATCGCGGAGCAATTCTAGATTGGAATGTGCGATTGTCACAAAGCAATCAATCGCCGTACACGGCACAATTGCGAACCACGTTTGGTATGGAACTATTTGGTGGCGAATTGGTCATGCGTTCATCAATTTCCAACCAGAATAAAAACTCTCTCAAAAACCAAAGTTTTCGATGGAAATATGTGAACAACCAATCTTCATTGTTGCGACAAGCGAATTTTGGATTTATTGGTGTTCCTCTCAATTCTCAAGTTACCGTACCGTTGTTTGGTGCCGGAATTTCCAATACTCCAGTAGGATTTCGATCTAGTTATGGAACGATCATGTTGCAGCGGAAAACTCAACCCGGATGGGAAGTCGAAGTATTCGTCAACAATGTACTGGTCGGATATACTACAGCGGATGCCAATGGTGATGTGCAACTAGAAATTCCATTGATGTATGGAAACACTGAAATACAAATTAGATATTATGGGCCATGGGGAGAAGAAGAAATTGAAGAACAATCCATCGCAATACCTTTTCTATTCGTGCCTCAGGGAAAATTGGAATACCAAGCATTTTACGGTGTTACTGCAGACACACTACACCACCAATTTTCTTACGCCCGACTGGCCTATGGATTAAATAGAAGGGTAACCCTATTTGCAGGTCATGAATTTTTCGATAGGAATACCACCAATCGCACCATGCCATTTGCGGCAGCCTCTATAGTCCTGACCGAAGGCCTATTGATGAATTACCAATATGTCTCAAACGCATATCAAACCACCTCAATGATTTGGAGATCCCAGTTCGGACTTTTTATTGAAGGAAAAGGTAAATGGTATGACAAAAATCAAGATGCAGAACTGAACAATAATGTGACTGAGTATATCGGAAGTTTCAATATGCCCTTTTCAATTGGTAAAACGCGTTGGCTCACACGTGGTCAGCTTCGCCAAATCGAACTGCCGACAAGTACAAATAAATTTGTTGAAGCAGTTGCTTCTACATTTTATAAAAGGCTGAATGCCGGACTAACATTTGGAGGAAACCTATCCAATAGCGCGCAGAAATACACTGCACTAAATTCTTCTTTGCAATTGCCAAGACAGTGGCTAATACAAGCCGGTGCACAATACACATTGAACAATCAGAACTTTTCCAATTTAAGAATCTTAATGCAAAAAAGATTCAAAAAAAGAATTGTCGCCAACTTAAATTTCAACGGTCTTGAAAATATAAAAACAGCCAGTTTCGGTTTGAACATATTCATTGATCTGGGATGGATGGGCGTATCCTCTGAAGTCAATCACTCCCAAGATACTTGGAAGAGTAGTCAAAATTTTAGCAGTAGTACGCTATTTGGAAAAGCACCGAATAAATTTCAAACGAATACACGGTCAACTATGGGAAGAGGAGCCGTAGACGCCGCATTGTACCTTGACATCAATCACAACAATGAGAAAGATGTTGGAGAGCCTCTGGTTAAAGGTGTTTCCATAAAAATGAGTCGTGGTGTAGAAGCTAAAATTGACAATGACAGTATTTACAGATTCGTCGCACTAGAACCATATACACGTCATCTACTCAATGTTTCGGAATCGGGACTTGAACAAATATCATGGCGACTTCCGTTTAAAACGATTGGCGTATATGCCGATCCGAACAGCGTGAAAAGAATATTCATTCCCGTGTTGCCTATGGGTGAGATAGAAGGTCAGGTTACCAAACACCTAGAGAATGGAGGAAATGCACCAGCAGCCAGAATCCCAATCGTTATCGAAGACAGCTCAGGCAAATTGGTTACTCGTGTTTCATCCGATGCGGACGGATATTATAATTATACAGAACTTAAACCGGGGACTTATTGCATTTATGCAGATACCGATGCATTGACACGCGCAGGTTTCCATTCTGAAGTCATGCATGAGGTAATCATTTCGCCATCTGCTGTTGGTGATTTCCACCAAGGAATTGATTTCGTAATTTCCAAGAATTCCGAGTAATTCAGTTTAAGGCAATCCTGATGTCAAAGTAGGTTGCCCTTTCATGAAGTGATGACTTTCTTCCGTACTGTTCAACTATTTATTTAAAAGATCTGTGTGCTTTATGCTACGCAATGCAAAATCTAAGACAGTCGTGTTTTAGAATCAATGAATTTGCAGCGATGGTTACCATGTGCCATAACGCGGATTGTGATCAAATTCAAAATCCGAACATGGTTTCATTTTGAAAAAATGAGTCCCACCGTGGGACAAAATCAAATTGGCACGCACACCCATACAAACTCTAAAACCCTTGATTTACCTAGCCTTTAGCAATATGTACCATCGCTTTGGCACATCGATTGGCAATAGCGGATCACACAAACAAACAAACAAAAATTTATTCATCAATTAAAAACAAAACAAAATGAAAAAGTTTATCGTTCTTTCTGTTGCACTTGTTATGACTGTAGGTGCTTTCGCTCAAGGTAACCCAACAGCTTCTGCTACTGCTACCGCTTCTGCTAACATCATCCAGCCTTTGCAAATCGCTAAAACTGCTGATCTTGCTTTCGGTAACATCGCTTCTGGTACTGCTGATGGTACTGTAGTGATCGCAGTTGATGGAGCTCGTACTTCAACTGGTGGTGTAACTTTGATCGAAGCTGGTAACGTTAGCAATGCTGCTTCATTCGATGTAACCGGTTTGGCTGATGCTTCTTTCACCATCGAAGTTCCAACTTCTATCGTGATCGAAACAGCTGGTGGTGCTGACCAAATGACTGTAGACAACTTCGTTTCTAGCCTTGGTGCTGATTCAGTTCTCGACGTTAACGGTGAAGCTACTTTGGAAGTTGGTGCTACTTTGAACGTTTCTGCTCAGCAAGCTGCTGGTCTTTACAGCGGAAGCTTCGATGTGATCGTTGCCTACAACTAAGAGTTGATTTTATCACTTGTCATCAATAGAAGGGCTTCGGCCCTTCTTTTTTTTTGGATTGAATTCATTTTTGGATTGAAGTGGTGTTCATGAACATCAAAATAATGAATGTGATAATGTGTGTTGGTTTGAAATGATCAATCATTATATCACCCCTTCGGGGTTTACAAGGGATTTGGGCTGTCTCACATTAGGCTATAATCATTTCACCCCTTCGGGGTTGTGGATGATGTGTGGTTGCGATGATGGGCGAAAAATATTTCAGCCCATCATTGAAGCCAAAAAAGGCCGCAAAGGAATAGCACGCAAAGACCGCAAAGGAATCCGCACAAACCCCGAAGGGGTGAAATGATTATAGCAAAATAGAGAATGCAATGATGCAGAATCAACCCCGAAGGGGTGACATGATGGAGCGAACCGGGTTGTAATGATCAATAATCATTTCACCCCTTCGGGGTTATGGATGATGTGTGGTTGCGATTAGGGGTGAAATATTTTTCACCCCATCATTGAAGCCAAAAAAGGCCGCAAAGGAATCCGCACAAACCCCGAAAGGGTGAAATGATTATAGCAAAATAGAGAATGCAATGATGCAGAATCAACCCCGAAGGGGTGACATGATGGAGCGAACCGGGTTGTAATGATCAATAATCATTTCACCCCGTCGTGTTTATGGATGAAGTGTGGTTGTGATGAGGGGTGAAATATTTTTCAACCCATCATTCAAAACCACCATAAAAAAGCCGCATGAAAATCATGCGGCTTATTATTATTTGGAAAGATTATACTATTTGATGATTATACGCTGGTTGCCGATACCATCCATTTCTATATGGTATAAACCAGATGCCCAACCAGATGTATTTACTTCTGTCACGATACCATCAAGTTTTTCTGACATCATCAATTTACCTGTGCAGTCAAATACACGAAACTCGGCATTGCTTGCTTTGTTCAGGCGGATCACAAATTGTCCGTCTGCTGGTATTGGATAAATGGTAAACATGTTTTCATCCATTTCTCCTACACTCACAGGACAATCTTCACATGAACTGAAACAAACTTCAGGAAGAGTTACATCACTTTGATTGGTGGTGAATGATCTGTTGTATCCACCAAAGCCATCATCCACACCACATGCAAATGGAACTGTTTCTACTCCAGTAAAATCCGAACCATTGATAAACTTGTATGTGAGTTGAGTATTCTCACTAACAGAAACTGTCGCTGTGTAAACATTATCTACTGTGTTCGTCATAGGTGTTGCATTCGCAGAGAATCCGTTGAACGAACCTGCAAGATGAACTCCATTAGCACTGATGGTATTTTGTCCCATGTCCACCTGGAAGGTAACGTCCAGCATATTCACTACGGTACAATTCCCACATTCATTGAAACAAACAAGTGCAAGCGTTTCATTCGCTGTTCCTGCATCATAAACACGATTGAAATTGGCGGAACCGTCATCTTCACCGCATGTTGCAGGAACTGATTCTGCGCCAACCCAATCACTTCCGTTCAGGAATTTATAGTTCACGTGTTCTCCTGAATTGAGCACGACTACAGCTTGATAATGGTTGGGTTCATATTCACTCAACTGTGTTGCTGTCTCATCCCAGTTGTTGAAACTGCCTGCAATAAACACTCCTGTTGCATCCACAACCTGATTACTCATATCGACACGGAAGGTCACGAGAACCGGAGTAAATGGTGCGCAATCTTCGCATTCGGAGAAACAAACAGGTCCATACAAAGTATCTGATTCGTTCACATTCAATATGCGGTTATACCCACCGAATCCATTGTCTTGTCCGCAAGCTGCAGGAACTGGCTCCTGCCCCGTCCATGCGTTGCCGTTGATAAATACAAACAACACCTGACTATTGGTATCAATGGCGGTGGTGTATTCATAAATGCCATCACTGTCTGCATCGGTCATCAATGATGATGCTGGATTCCATCCTTGGAAACTTCCAGCAATGTGAACTCCATCCGCACTCACTGTTTCATTGGCCATATTCACCTGGAAAGTGACATTGACTGTTGTTGGCACAACTACATCTTCACAATCAACACACGCACCGAAACAAACTGGTCCAAAGGTCATGTCTTGTGTGCCGATCGCAATGCTTCTATTCAATCCTCCAAATCCATCATCAATACCACATACAGCAGGAACTGATTCGCTCATCGGCCAATCATTTCCATTGAGAAAACGGAATTGTGCAAATGAGTTGACCTGAGCTTCAAGTGTTACTTCGTAAATGCCATCTGCATCGGTATCGGTCATTGGTGTGGAAGCCGGATCCCAACCTTGTATTGAACCTGCAAGGTGTACTCCGTTGGCATCAACAACAACATCCGACATGTTCACGAGGAAGGTCACATTGACCGTCGCAGGATTGGTAATACAATCTGTGCATGCTCCAAAGCACATCGGACCAAAAGTCACATCCACACTGCCGGTTTCTAGAAGACGATTATTGCCTCCGTTACCATCAGGTAATCCGCATGAAGCAGGAACAATTTCTACTCCATCGAAAGTATTGCCATTGATGAATTTGAAACTGAGGTTAGCCCATTCATCTGCTTCGATCGTTACAGAATAAACACCATCACCATCAACATCAGTCATTGCTGTGGATGCCGGATCCCATCCCTGGAAATTTCCAACCAAATGAACACCATCTGGAGATACTGTTTGCTCATTCATATTCACGAGGAAGGTGATTTGGTTGGTAGCTGTTGTCACACAATTTGAACATTCATTGAAACAAACCACAGGAAGGACTACATCCGTTTCGCCAACTATGGTCTTTCTGGAAACGCCATAGATCCCGTAGGATTCACCACATGCAAGTGGCACATCTTCTTCACCGAGGAAATTATCACCATTTACAAATTGATACCAGATGGTGTCGCCTGCTAGATAGCTGAGCGTTACTTCATAAACTCCATCGGCATTGTCATCGGTAAGTGCAACTTGATTAGCAGGTGTCAAAGAAGAAATTGCAAGCAAGGTCACGCCAGCTGCGTCTACGACTTCATTCACCATATTCACCCTGAAGGTGATGTCATACATTCCTGGATCAACGATGATACAAGCTTCGCAAGTTGCGAAACACACAATATCGAGAACGATGTCTTCTTCAACAATATCAAGTGAACGGTTGTAACCACCAAAGCCATTACTGATGCCACATGTCATCGGCACAACTTCCTGACCAGTCCATGCATTTCCATTGATGAATACATATTGAATGGTCGAATTGGTGTCGATCGCAGCAGTGAATTCATAGACACCATCTAGGTCGCTGTCTGTCATCGCACTTGTAGCTGGATTCCATCCCTGGAAACTTCCGGCAATGTGAACACCATTCGGACTAACAGTTTCATTGTTCATGTCAACATAAAAAGTCACATCAACAGTAAGCGGCTGTACAACACTTTCACACGCTGTGCAAGCACTGTAACAAATGGTATCTGTTATGATATTGATATCCGCAACGGTCAAAGAGCGGTTGTATCCGCCAAAGCCATTGTCAACGCCACAAGACGATGGAACACTTTCTTGTCCACCGAATGTGTCACCGTTGATGAAAGTGTACAATAAACTGGTGTTCGAATCAACGGCTACGGTGGCGGTAAAGACGCCATCCGCATCGGCATCAGTCAACGGTGTTGATGCGGCATTCCAACCTTGAAAATTACCTGCAATGTGAACGCCATTAGGACTAACTGTTTCATTATTCAAATCAACATAAAACGTTACATCCACCGTCGTTGGTTCAACGATGATTTCGCATGCGGTACATGTTCCGAAACAAACTGTGTCGGCAGAAAGATCAAAATCGACAACTGCAAGTGAACGATTGTAACCTCCAAATCCATTGTCAACACCACAAGCTGCAGGAACAGTTTCCTGACCAGCATAAGTATTGCCGTTGAGGAAAACATAACTCAATGTAGTATTGGCTTCAACAGATGCAGTGTATTCGTATACGCCATCAGCATCCACATCCGTCATCGGTGAGCCATCTTCAACCCATCCTTGGAAACTACCCACGACATGAACGCCGTTCGGACTTACAGTCTCATTATTCAAATCAACATAAAACGTTACACCCACCATCGTTGGTTCAACGATGATTTCGCATGCGGTACATGTTCCGAAACAAACTGTGTCGGCAGAAAGATCAACATCGACAACTGCAAGAGAACGATTGTACGCTCCGAATCCATTGTCAACACCGCAAGCTGCAGGAACAGTTTCCTGACCAGCATAAGTATTGCCGTTGAGGAAAACATAACTCAAAGTAGTATTAGCTTCAACAGATGCCGTGTATTCATATACACCATCAGCATCCACATCTGTCATCGGTGAGCCATCTTCAATCCATCCCTGGAAACTACCCACGACATGAACGCCGTTCGGACTTACAGTCTCATTATTCAAATCAACATAAAATGTTACGTCAACTATCGTTGGTTCAACGATGATTTCACAAGCAGTACATGTTCCGAAACAAACTGTGTCGGCAGAAAGATCAACATCGACAACTGCAAGAGAACGATTGTACGCTCCGAATCCATTGTCAACACCGCAAGCTGCAGGAACAGTTTCCTGACCAGCATAAGTATTGCCATTGAGGAAAACATAACTCAAGGTAGTATTTGCTTCAACAGATGCAGTGTATTCATACACACCATCAGCATCCACATCGGTCATCGGTGAGCCATCTTCAATCCATCCCTGAAACTACCCACGACATGAACGCCGTTCGGACTTACAGTCTCATTATTCAGATCAACATAAAATGTTACGTCAACTATCGTTGGTTCAACGATGATTTCACAAGCAGTACATGTTCCGAAACAAACTGTGTCGGCAGAAAGATCAACATCGACAACTGCAAGAGAACGATTGTACGCTCCGAATCCATTATCAACACCGCAAGCTGCAGGAACAGTTTCCTGACCAGCATAAGTATTGCCATTGAGGAAAACATAACTCAAGGTAGTATTTGCTTCAACAGATGCAGTGTATTCATACACACCATCAGCATCCACATCGGTCATCGGTGAGCCATCTTCAATCCATCCTTGGAAACTACCCACGACATGAACGCCATTAGGACTAACTGTTTCATTATTCAAATCAACATAAAACGTTACATCCACCGTCGTTGGTTCAACGATGATTTCGCATGCGGTACATGTTCCGAAACAAACTGTGTCGGCAGAAAGATCAACATCGACAACTGCAAGTGAACGATTGTAACCTCCAAATCCATTGTCAACACCACAAGCTGCAGGAACAGTTTCCTGACCAGCATAAGTATTGCCGTTGAGGAAAACATAACTCAAGGTAGTATTTGCTTCAACAGATGCAGTGTATTCATACACACCATCAGCATCCACATCGGTCATCGGTGAGCCATCTTCAATCCATCCTTGGAAACTACCCACGACATGAACGCCGTTCGGACTTACTGTCTCATTGTTCAAATCAACATAAAACGTCACATCAACCATCGTTGGTTCAACGATGATTTCACAAGCAGTACATGTTCCGAAACAAACTGTGTCGGCAGAAAGATCAACTTCGACAACTGCAAGAGAACGATTGTAACCTCCGAATCCATTGTCAACACCACAAGCTGCAGGAACAGTTTCCTGACCAGCATAAGTATTGCCATTGAGGAAAACATAACTCAAGGTAGTATTTGCTTCAACAGATGCAGTGTATTCGTATACGCCATCAGCATCCACATCCGTCATCGGTGAGCCATCTTCAATCCATCCTTGGAAACTACCCACGACATGAACGCCGTTCGGACTTACAGTCTCATTATTCAAATCAACATAAAATGTTACGTCAACTATCGTTGGTTCAACGATGATTTCACAAGCAGTACATGTTCCGAAACAAACGGTGTCGGCAGAAAGATCAACATCGACAACTGCAAGAGAACGATTGTAACCTCCAAATCCATTGTCAACACCGCAAGCTGCAGGAACAGTTTCCTGACCAGCATAAGTATTGCCATTGAGGAAAACATAACTCAATGTATTATTTGCTTCAACAGATGCAGTGTATTCATATACACCATCAGCATCCACAGCTGTCATCGGTGAGCCATCTTCAATCCATCCCTGGAAACTACCCACGACATGAACGCCGTTTGGACTTACTATCTCATTATTCAAATCAACATAAAACGTTACGTCCACGAGCAAAGTATCCGACCATTGTGTCGCGCCACTCAAGGAACCATCGCCTGTGTAGTACCACGGACCAGAACCAGTGAGAAATGTACCGGCAGTCCAAAGTCCCGCTGAGGCGGCCACATTTTCACGTCCTTGTCCAGAATCACCATATTGAAAAAAATCAACCATGTTTGACGGAACAGTAAATGCACCCGTCGGCAGGAAAAGTCCAAGATCACTCGAAGTGGTATTGAATCCCGAAGAAGAGTTCCAAGCCACGGTAACACTTTCATCGGGCGACAAATTGAGGTCGCCAGCGACGATACTCACTTGAGGTTGTGACAAACTGGTGTATTCAAACAAAGCACAAAAGCGATAAGTGCTGATGTTGATGGTTGTTGAACCGTAATTTCTGATGGTAATTTCATTTGTTACCGGATTCACGTAAGTGAACTTGAGCTGTGCCATGGATTGGAAAACCAACAAGGCAAAGCCAAGCGAGAATAGAATTCGTTTCATGTGGTAATTAAGTATTTTTTGCTAAGCAATGGCGAATATAAGTGTTCTATATACACTAACTAACGTTTTCATGTCAAAAGACCCTCGGTCCGATTGTAATTTTCGGCGCAGTTATTCGTCTGAGTATTTTGGACAGGTATTTGAAATACAACCGAGGTTGCTTTTACCCTGTTCAACAGGATGAATTTTGAATTATAGCGCTATAAATGAAAGGCCTGTCATGAATGGCCACACACATGAGTAAATACTTACTGATCATATTCCTACTTGCCATCACTTTGCAAGACAATGCCCAAGTGGTAGACACCACAGGTCTTTTCGTTACGGTAGCAGGCAAAGTGCGCGATGAATACGATAATCCTGTTTCGAACGTGATTATCGTCAATAAAAGAACCAAATCAGGTTCATTTGGAAAGGCAGACGGCAGCTTTCGCATCAATTGTGAAAAAAATGATACCATCACGATCACGTCGCTTGGCTTTCATTCTAGGGATGTGTGCTACAAAGACTCGGTGATCAAACCAGAGTATTTCCTCAAACTTTTTCTCGATACACGAGTGTATGTTCTACCGGATGTGAATGTATTCGCAGCAAGGGATCTGGAAAAAATTCAGGAGGACATCAATAAACTTGGATACAACGAAGACGACTATATGCTGAGTGGTATCAATGCTGCGGCAAGTCCTATCACGTTTTTATACCAGCAATTCAGCAAAAAAGAACAGTCGAAACGTGCCGTTGCGATGATGGTGAATGAAGATCGCAAAAGGGAATTGTTAAAAGAGTTATTCCACCATTACGTGGATTACGACATCATTCAACTGAGTGATGATGAATTCGACGCATTCATCGATTATCTGAATGTTTCAGATGAATTCATGAAAACAAGTTCACAATATGATTTCCTCATCTATGTCCGCGACAGGTTCCGCGATTACAAGATGATCAAACGTCAGCAAAATAAATTGAAGGACACCGATTACAATTACGACAAAGACTGATTGAATCGCTATAATCTCTTTTGATATCAGCTTGCTACTTCTTTCGATCGCTTCGTTTCAAAGCCTTCACGAAATTGCCCCAGGCCGCGGCATCCAGTAAGTTACCCCCACTCTTAAATCCGGAAGTATACCTCGTGATCATCATATCACTGGCCTCACTGGTTGCGTTATCAGAAAGATCGGCCAGGCCATCATATTCCGCGGCATTTACTTCTTCCCTGCTGAACCTATAGTACCGATCGCCCGGAAGATCCAGTGCAAGCAATTCCCGCCTCAAATTCCCCGGACTTGGATATGGACGAACCACCACTTCCGGCAACAGAATTTCGGTCAAATCCATCCATTGCACTATACTGATGTGAGTTTGAATACTATCATCAGGAATGATGAAAAAGGAATTTTTCAGCCCCACACTTGTGAAGAAGATCGTATCTCCTACCAATGCTGGCATGGTAAAATATCCATTGAAATCCGCGAATGTTCCGCGTTTGTCATTACTTCTGTAAATGGTAGCGTATGGAACCGGAATGAGCGAATCCGTCGCCACGACAACGCCAGAAATTTGGATCGCTTTTTTCACCTGAGTCCATCCCGACATCGCGGACAATGAAATCAATGTAATGAGGAAGAGTTTTTTCATCAACAGCACAAAATTAGGGAAGTTCTGAATGTGTTCTGAAATAGGACGATCGGTTGGCAGAAAAGTTATGGCCGGATTCTATTTTTTTAGAAACACAATTCACCGTTCATCCACCGCAGGATGTATTGAAGGATGGCCACGACCACCGTCATGATCAGCAGGCCATTCATGCTCAACCTGGTGTAACGGTGTTGAAACTTCAAATTGAAGAGGAAAACAAGGATGAAAAGAACAAAGAAAATTCCCGAGGGATGATGATCTAGGCTTTGGGATAAATCGCCGCGCATCAAAGTAAAGACGGATCTCTGCATACCGCATCCGGGACAATCGCATCCCGTGATCATGTGAAAAGGACAAGGAATGGCGTGGGATTCCAGCCATGTGATCGAATTATCAAACACTTTCATGATGACCGGTTGACCTCAAAACCTTCAATTCTGTGATAAAATCGTCGAATTTCCTGCAGTGCGAAATACTGAATACACTGAAATCATATGCGTCTCCATTCAGATAATCGTCAGACATCAACATGTGATTTGAAAGGAGAAAATCAGGATTATCCTTTAACCTGAAAACAATAAAATGATGGCGGTTGTGGTCGTATGAAGCCCCCATCTCACGACCTTCTTCTTCAAAAATGTAGAGGAAAGGCAGTTTGAGTAAATCATCTGCATCGTCCATTACAAACCCTAAGGTGAAATATGGATAAATCCTATACCGTGCTTCAATGTCATTCATAGCGAGCAGGATCTGAAGTTCCTTCGATTTTTCGCGGAACATCATACCTGTGGATTTTGAATGAGGTAAATTCTCCCGTTGATACCACTTCCGGTCCTTCCCCATCCATTCATAATCGCCCAATTTCAACTTGTAATCAAAACTGGAAGGTTGATCCAGGACATATCCCGGATAGTAATATTCCGCCCGATTGCTTCGACCATACTCGATTTCTTCCAGCATGGTATAAGTACCTAAACTATATTTCGCATATTCAGGATCGAAAATGCACATCATCGAAGCCATCGCCCGAATGCCATGATCGAAATAGCTGATGGCTATGAGCTTGTCGCCATCAAAAACACGAATCTCTTTGGTATCGAAATGGCCATGGTGCATGCTCGATTGCATCATGTCCAGAAATCGGTGGTGCACAAAAGCAAGAAAACGTCCGCGGTGAAAATTGTACAATTCCTCCCGACGTTCGTCATAATCAGGCTCACCAATTTCAATTCTGAATTTCGCACGGTTGCGGCGATAAATTTTTTCGTGTTGCTTCTTCCGCTTGAATTCTGTAATTGGCAAACGAATGTGCTGAACTGAATAGATGGTTTCATGCACACAAACCAATTCACTGCGGTACAAAACACCAGTACCCCGAAACCATCCTTCGGAAAGCAAACGATCGTAATCGGAGGCAGACTTGCGGTAAATATTCGTGGTTTGTACCAACATGCGAAGCGAATATAGCGAAACACATGATTAATCAATATCGTCAACTCCAAATTTTGGTAGAAATGGGTAGATGGGATGAGTAGATAGGTGGAAGGTTGGCGGAGTGAATGGTTGGGCTTCAAGTTAAATTGCGGTGTTGGTCATGCAATGAAATAATTGGAGGGAATGAATGGATGGTTGGTGAATTGAAATCAAATTCTAAACGACGGAAATACTCGTGTGAACAAGGTGATGGTAGGTTCCTCTTCGCGGGGCAGAAGTTGGTGGATTGAAATCAAATTCTAAGCGACGGAAATACTCTTATGAACAAGGTGATGGTAGGTTCCTCTTCGCTCCGCGAAGAGGAATGACGGGATGTTTGGTGAAATTGGTCGGGACACCTTCGGTGTCCCGACTTGGCGAGTAAATGTTGTTTTGTTGATTTAGGTGTTGGCGACGTTAGATGGATGATGGTTTTTGTAGAAATAGTCCTTATAATGTAAAAAGTCTTCATGAGATCGTTTCGGATGGCTTAACTTTCTCTTATTGTGAAGGCCTTTTTTGGGAGAAATGGAGTCGGTTTTTGAGTGATGGTGAATAATGTCAAATCATGTTATCAGAAGTGGATAGCTAAGTTCGAGGAGTTCTGGGCATCGAAATGGCAGAGAGATTCTTTCCTTTAAAAACACTCAGGTAAAATGAGGTAGTTAAAATTCAATTTCCGTTAACCGAATCTTCATCGACAGGCCATGGAGTATTCATACTGAAAGTGCTAATTTGTATCCAGTTAATCTAAACTGCAATGCAAAAAACAAACATCATTCACTACTTCGAAAACGGCATGACCCGGATGATCAGCACAGGAATGTTCAGCTTGAAAAAAGAACAGACCGGTGAAGTTCTTTATACATCCGATGGGAATAAAATTCCTCTTTCAGACCTCATTAGTCTGAATGGTTTCACTTGGGCATAAAACGCACCGGGTATTTTTTTGCGTGTTCATCCTCATCGCATTTTTCATGCGGAGGTTAGAAGTTTTTATCTACCTTGCACTCTCATAAACACCACGAATATGAGCTTAAAGGAAATGGGGATCCCAAGCGTAGATCTGGCCTTGTTTACACATGGCACACCTGAACAAAAACAACAGTTCGTTGCCGAATTAGGCAAAGCCTACGAAGACATTGGTTTTGTTGCGGTCAAAAATCATCTCATCGATGGAATCACCGTAGAGTCGCTCTACAAGGAAGTGAAAGCTTTCTTCGATCTTTCCGAAGATGTCAAAAAGAAATATGAAGACCCTGTAATCGCAGGTCAGCGCGGATATACTTCTTTTGGACGTGAACATGCCAAAGGGAGCAACGCTGGTGACCTCAAAGAATTCTGGCATTTTGGTCAGGAGGTGGAAGGTGATGATCCAATCAAATCAGAATATCCTAAAAACATTTATGTAGATGAACTACCTGAATTCAATCGTGTAGGTATTAAAGCCTATCGCGATCTCGAACTCACAGGGAAGTATATGCTTCGTGCTCTGGCTCTTTATCTGGGACTGGATGAAATGTATTTTGATGATAAAATCAAAAATGGCAATTCTATCCTTCGCCCAATTCACTATCCACCCATCACCTCTGAACCTAAAAGTGCAGTTCGGGCTGGACAACATGAAGACATCAATCTCATTACCCTGCTCATTGGCGCTTCTGCAGATGGTCTGGAAGTATTGAATAAGAAAAACGAATGGGTGGCTGTGACCGCTCTTCCTGATCATATCGTGGTGAATGTCGGCGACATGCTTCAAAGACATACCAACGGCAAACTGAAAAGTACAACCCACCGCGTGGTGAATCCGCCTCGCGAAAAATGGGGCAACAGCAGATTCAGTATTCCATTCTTCCTTCACCCGAGAAGTAGCATGAAATTAGACTGTCTCTCTTCATGCGTTCCCGCTGGTGAAAAACCAAAATGGGAACCGATTACGGCAGGAGAATTTCTGGATGAAAGATTGGCGGAGATAGGGCTTAAGAAGTAATTATGAATTATGAATTATGAATTGGGTGATGTGGAGGAGATTGTGAATTGATCAGATATGAAAATCAGATTATCAAACAATATCATAAGGATAAGGGTCAATCAGGAGGAGTTGAAGGCATTGTCAAAAAATCAGTTGGTCAATTTGACGGTGCAGTTCAGTCTCTACGATAATCTCATATGCGAATTGGTGCCATGGAATCTGGATGTGTTGGAAGGAAAATTTGAAAAGGGAAAATTGACGGTGAACATTCCATTTTCATTTACTGAAAAATGGCCGGATCACGACTCGCAGCCGATTGAAATTCATCAGGACAATGGTTCGCTTCAAAAATTATACATCAAGGTTGAAAAGGACCTTGAAAGATTCTAATCTCATCCAACGACAATAATTCAATTGATTTTCCTTTCTACTTTGGCAACGAAAATCAGAACCTGTTATGCATCATCATTTCTTCAAACTCATCATTCTGTTGGTCATACTCGCAGTTGTGATCACCATAGTAGTTGTACTCTTCAACCGTTGGTTGAAATTTAAAGAACGCGGCTGGGCATTTATCATGCGTCAGGACAACAACAAAGCTCTGGCCTCACTGCGCATCACTGCCTACGAACGAATCACCATCATGCTCGAGCGGATTACGCCACAAAGCCTTGTGATGAGACACAATCTCAGCACTTCGAATGCGGCGCTCTTACAAATGGAATTGGTGAAATCCATCCGTGAAGAATTTGATCACAATGTTTCGCTACAGATATATGTGAGCAAGGAATGTTGGGATAAAGTGCGTCGTGCCAAAGAAGAAACCACAGAATTGATTAAAGTCGCTTTCACACGCGTTAGACCGGAAAGCCCCGCTATTGAACTCAGTCGTGAAATCCTGAAACTTGAAGCTACTGTGAGCAATAGCGCCATCCGCGAAGCTTTGCTCGGCATCAGGATCGAAATGGCCAAATATTTTTAACTCGGTTTCTTCATCACAGCTTCTTTCACTTGATCATCGTCATGGTTGATGATACCCTCGATGATGATGACAGTTCCTCCTTTCGTGATGACTTCTCTTGTCGTACACGATATTCCATTGATGGTTCGCGAGGCAGAATCCACAAAAAGTTTGGTGCCGTCTACAGTCATAAGTTCTTTCTGCCTGAAGATGGTTTCAAAACTCATTTCTTCCTGAAGTAAATGGGCCGCCATCATTTTATCCATCAAAGCAATATTCTCAGGACGCTTCAGCTCAGACAATGTGCGCTGATTGTATTTTTTCAATGACTCATCACTTGGACATAAAAAGGTAACTCTTTGTCCCTCGTTTTAGCGCTCCACGTGCTCTTGCCGAGCAATTGTCCGAATGTTCCAAACTGAGATGAATTGGCAACATACCTCGCCAGATCTACATCGGTTGCTTTACTTGCATCGTCTTCCGGACTGCCTATCGGAGAATTCGCTTCTTTTTTTTCCTGTGTTGAAGTGGATTCTTCAGCATTTGCAGGCTTTCCGCCGCATCCTGCCATAAATATGGCAGCCGCACCCATGAGGATAAATGTCTTTTTGATCATTTTTTTGTATTGCGCCGCAAACATAAGTGAGCAAAGTCACCATTCCCCGACTCCCCAAATGACGCGGTATCGGTTGATTTTCATCAGGGTGTATTAAAAATAAAAAAAAAACACCATTTTCATGAATTATTTTTGCCCCTCGATTCAATAGAAAGTCGAACCAAACAATTGACAATGACTCATATAGGAAAAAAGCCGGAAGCGGCAACACTTGATTATTTAGGTCTTCAACACGTAGGAACAGCTTATTGGAATCTTCATCCAGCTGAACTTACCGAAGAAACACTTACTCTCGGACAAGGCGTTCTAACCAACACTGGCGCTCTGGCAATCGATACCGGTGAATTCACCGGACGTTCTCCAAAAGACAAATTCATTGTTGCGGATGATATAACCAAAGACACCATCTGGTGGGGCGGTCAATTCAACCTTCCTTTTGATCCTGAAAAATTCGACCGACTTCACGCACGCATCAATGCGTATCTGACTGGTCGCGATGTATATGTACGCGATGTATTTGCATGTGCTGATCCTCGCTACCGCATGGGTGTTCGCGTAATCGCAGAATTCCCATGGAGCAATATGTTCGCATACAACATGTTCATCCGTCCGACTGATGAAGAAATGGAAAACTTCGCCCCGGATTGGAATGTGATCTGTGCGCCAGGATTTATGGCTATTCCTGATGTTGACGGTACTCGCCAACACAATTTCGCCATCTTGAATTTCACGAAAAAAATCGCCATTATCGGCGGTACTGGTTATACCGGTGAAATCAAAAAAGGAATTTTTACGGTATTGAATTATGTGCTCCCACAAGATAAAAACGTACTGAGCATGCACTGCTCCGCAAACGTTGGTGCTGGTGGAGATACTGCTGTGTTTTTCGGATTGAGCGGAACAGGTAAAACAACCCTTTCTTCAGATCCAAACCGCAAACTCATCGGTGATGATGAACACGGATGGACAGACAATACCGTTTTCAATTTCGAAGGTGGTTGCTATGCAAAAACAATCGATTTGTCACGCGATAAAGAACCACAGATTTATGACGCCATTCGCTTCGGGGCTATCCTGGAAAACATCGGCTTCATGGATGATGGTGTGACTCCCGATTATGCCAATTGCGAAAAAACAGAGAATACCCGTGTGAGCTATCCGCTTACTCACATCGACAATACCATGGATCCTTCCGTTGGTGGTATTCCAAAAAATATTTTCTTCCTGACATGCGATGCCTTCGGCGTTTTGCCTCCGATCTCTAAGTTGTCAGTAGGACAAGCGATGTATCAATTCATCAGTGGTTATACCGCTAAAGTTGCAGGTACAGAAGCTGGAGTGACGGAACCAACCACAACATTCTCTGCTTGTTTCGGTGCTCCTTTCCTCCCACTTCACCCAACCAAATATGCCGACATGCTCGGTGCTAAACTTGCATCAAGTGGTGCTAAAGTTTGGTTGATCAACACAGGTTGGAGCGGTGGCGCTTATGGAACTGGAGAGCGTATGAAATTGAAATTTACGCGTGCCATGATCACAGCAGCACTCGAAGGTAAACTCGACGGTGTAGAATATGATACACACGAAATCTTCGGTCTTGCTTTCCCAAAATCTTGTCCTGACGTTCCTGCAGAATTGCTCAATCCTCGTAATACATGGAAAGACAAAGCTGCTTATGATGCAAAAGCAAATGAGTTGGCTGAGAAATTTGTAAACAACTTCGATAAATTCAAGGAATTTGCCAGTGCGGAAATCCTCGCTGCAAGTCCTAAAGTGATGTCAAAAGCATAACTCGAAAACTGTCCACTATAAAAAGGCCGGCTCTGCAATGGAGCCGGCTTTTTTATTTTTCACAGAAGAACAAATGCCAAGATGAAATCCCGTTCTAACTTCGCGCAATATGTCAACCACGGGAATTTTATTGGTCACCGGAGCAACTTCCGGATTTGGAAAAGCCATTGCCACTTTATTCGCTTCACAAAAATGGAATGTGATCATCACTGGTCGCAGAAGTGAAAGATTACTGGCGCTCAAAACAGAATTGGAACAATCGCATGGCGTAAAAGTTTGGATGCTGTGTTTTGACGTTCGCGACGAAATTGCCGTGAATCAAGCCATCGCCGGACTTCCCGATGAATGGAAAAACATTGATGTGTTGATCAACAATGCCGGACTGGCATTGGGCAAAGATGTACTTCAAGAAGGTGATTCCATGCAATGGATCACCATGATCGACACAAACATCAAAGGTCTGTTGTACGTTACCAAAGCTGTCGCTCCTTTATTGATTCAAAGGAAAAAAGGCACCATCATCAACATCGGTTCAATCGCCGGAAAAGAATCATACGTTGGCGGAAATGTTTACAGCGCGACAAAATTTGCAGTCCGATGGCCTTACCAAAAACATGAGATTGGATTTTCTTCCACACCATATCCGTGTTTCGCAAATTGCGCCTGGTGCCGCAGAAACGGAATTCAGTGTAGTGAGGTTCAGCGGCGATCAGTCAAAAGCTGATGCGACATACAAAGGATTTGTTCCATTGGATGCTCGCGACATCGCCGAAGCGGCGTGGTTCATTGCCTCACGTCCAGCCCATGTCTGCATCAATGATCTGGTGATCATGCCCACCGCTCAAGCCAATGCCACTACCATCCATAGAAACAATTCATGATGAAAAACTTCTTCGCCATCATTGTACTGTTTGTTCTTGCTTTGACATCATGTCATTTTAAAAACAAAGACGCCGATTTGATCCTGCACAATGCTGTGATCTATGCTGTGGACGATTCCTTCAATACATACGAAGCGCTAGCCATTAAAGATGGCCGCATCATTGCCATCGGTAAAGAGCGCGAAATTCTCAATGAATACAATGCGCCGAAAGTGATCGATTGCGGTAAAAAATTTATTTACCCGGGATTCATCGATGCGCATTGCCATTTTCTCGGCTATGGTAGAACATTACAGCAAGTCAATCTCGTTGGCACAACTTCTTTTGATGAAGTCATTCAGAAGGTTGTAGAACACGCCAAACTGTCAACAGACGAATGGATCACCGGTAGAGGTTGGGATCAAAATGATTGGGCCGTGCAGGAATTCCCAGACAGACAAATACTCGATAGTCTTTTTCCCAATAGACCTGTGATGTTGAAACGCATCGATGGACATGCCATGCTTGTCAATGAAAAAGCACTTGAATTGGCAGGAATAAATCTGGCGACTACAGTCGAAGGCGGAACCATCGTTTATCAGAATGGCCGATTGACAGGTGTGCTCGTAGACAATGCAATGAATCTCGTGGAGAATATCCTTCCTCATCCAACCAAAGAATTTGATATCCGAGCATTACTGGATGCGCAAAAAAACTGTTTCAATGTCGGACTGACGACCGTAGACGATGCAGGTATCATGAAGGAAGACATCGACCTCATCAAAGAACTGCATGCGAAAGGCGATTTGAAAATGCGCATTTACGCCATGTTGTCTGATCAAAAATCAAACTATGATTATTACTTGCAACATGGTATCGATACCACAGATCGACTGAGTGTAAGAGCTTTTAAATTTTACGCAGATGGTGCATTGGGTTCGAGAGGAGCATGTTTGCTTGCTCCTTATTCAGATGTAATGCCAGGTCCAGTGTATGGAATGTTGCTCGATAGCATAACACACTTCCGAAGAAGCATGTGGGAATTGCGTGAAAGAGGATTTCAGGTTTGTACGCATGCCATTGGCGATAGTGCCAATCGCGCCATACTCAATATATATGAAGAAATGACTGCCGACCTTCCTGATTTGCGTTGGCGAATTGAGCATGCACAAGTCGTGCATGAAAATGATCTTCCACGTTTTGGTAAGTTGAATATCATTCCAAGTATACAACCGACACACGCTACCAGCGATATGCCATGGGCTGAATTGCGATTAGGAAGAAATCGCGTTCGACGCGCATACACTTACCGCGAATTGAAAGAACAAATGGGGATGACCGCACTTGGTACAGATTTTCCTATTGAAGACATCTCACCCATCAAAACTTTTTACGCTGCAGTTTCACGCAAAGATTTGAATGGTCAACCCGAAGAAGGATGGCAAAAAGAAAATGCACTCACACGTGAAGATGCCTTGCGTGGCATGACCATCTGGGCAGCCATCGCCAACTTCGAAGAGAACAAAAAAGGCAGTTTGGAAGTTGGCAAATTCGCCGACATCGTGATGCTCGATAGGGACATCCTCAAAGTCGAAGAAAAAGACCTCCCCGCAACAGAAGTGTTGATGACGATTGTGGGTGGAGAGGTGGTGAAGTGAGCCCGCAGTTAAGTTCAGGTACAAGGTTCAAGGTTTAAGATTCAAGGTTGCGCAGAGGTGAGACTTAAGTCAAAAGTGAATTGGTGATCGCTGTCGAATTCTTATTTGCATGCAGCGCATTCCAGTGACTAGGTACTAGGTATTAGGTACTAGGTATTAAGACCGCGCAAGGAAGTATTTGATCATCTCAATACTCACTATCTGATAATAGATAATTCATAATTCATAATTCATAATTCATAATTCATAATTCATAATTCATAATTCATAATTCATAATTCATAATTCATAATTCATAATTCATAATTCATAATTCATAATTCATAATTCATAATTCATAATTCATAATTCATAATTCATAATTCATAATTCAAGAAACGATTTTCACATTAAACGCCCCATTCTTCGTTGCTCCCCAAATCCGCAGCCACAGCGGCAAATACATTTCCATTCCGCGTGCAGCGGTGATATCACCAAGATCAAGGATGTTTTTTTCATGCCATCCGAAAGTCATGAGGACAGCTTTCACTTCTTGTTTTGCTGTGTCATCATTCCCGCAGATAAATGTTGAATGATCGCCATCTCCTATCATACGCGGATTCACCATGATACCACACCATGTTGTATTTAGGGCTTTGACCACTTTCAAATCCGGAAATGCTTTTTGTATTTCTTCACCCAATGAACTGGTATTGCAAACCGATAGTGTTGGTGGCATGCCATTGCTAAAATCCAGGGGATTTGAAACGTCGATCAAAATTTTCCCTTTAAGATTGTCTTCTCCTGCAGCTTTGAGAACATCCAGTGTTGCAAGCCCTTGTGTGCAATTGAAAATGATTTCGCTGAAAGCGCTTGCCTCTGCAAACGTGCCATTGAAACTATTGCCAGGATTTGATGCGGCAAAACTCAAAGCCTTTTCATTGTCTTTCGTTCTAGAACCCATCATCACCTGATGTCCGAGCTCAATACATTTTCCGGCGATGGTATTCCCCACATTTCCGGTACCCAATACAGAAATCTTTGCCATAGTAAATAATTTTTCTCAAAGTTGCTGAATTATGCGTTCGGTGTAACGTGTTGAATAAAGTTTAATGATAAGTTCAACCTTGTGCCGTCATGACATGGTCCAGAGAAAATAAATATTCACAAATCGATAAAATCACCGCATTCCTCGAAAAAACCAATTTCTGACTACTTTACGCCTTCATAACTTTACATTGCAAAAATTCCATTTCCCTTGGAAAATTATCGTCAACACTAGATAACCATGAAAAAACTCTGGATTTCGCTTGCCTTCACCTTGGTGGCACTTTGTTTTTATGCTCAAACCTGGACCCACAGATTACTGCAATACAATTACTCTGGTTCAGGAAGCTATCTGACAGTCACTATGCTGGATTACGATGCAGATGGCACAAAGGACATTTTGTACGGCAATACTTTCACCCGTGAACTTTTTTTGCTTCGCAACAACGAAAGTCATTTTCTACAGCCGGAGGTGGTCACCGATTCTCTGTATAGTGTAAAATGGTTACATGGATTTGAATACAACAATGATGGGTTGGAAGATTATGTCATTTCTGCCAATACGCTTTCAGCTGGCGAGGGAATCTGGATAGCTGTGCACCAACCCGACCACACGTTTCAATGGCTTTATGCTGGATATGCTGTCTATGAAGGTTTTCAGGACATGTACACTTTAGACATGGATGGCGACAACGACATTGATATTGTCTATGACGATTACGCCAACAGCAATGTCATCTGGACAATTACCAACAACGGCGATGACACCTTCACGCAAAACATGATTTCATACACGGGTCAGCCAACAAGGCTCTATGGTATCGAAGACCTCGACGAAGATGGCGATCTTGACATGATCACTTCGTATTACAGTTTTACAGAAAGTGCATTCATGCTGGTCACTCAGGAAAACAATGGCAATATGCAGTTCACAGCTCACGAAAACTTCGCACTTACCGGAGCCGGTAATGGTGTTACAGGCGATTTCGATGGCGATGGTTTGGTGGATTTATTGCATGCGCCACAACAAGCGAACGGCACAACCCAATTGTATTTAAATAATGGCGATCTGACGTTATCTCCTTCATCCGTGGCACTCGGACTCACAAATTATGCGCTCTTTGGTCCTGCAATTGATTTTGAAAATGATGGCGATCTGGACTTTATCGTAACAAATGATGCACAGGTATTACTCAAGAAACAAAATTCCAACGGCTCATTTAGTTCGCAAGCACTCGTAGATGAGTATTACGCTGCAATAGATTATTTCGAAGACATCAATCAGGATGGATATAAAGATTTGATCGCTAAAACAGTTGATATTTGGTATGGTACCGCTGCTCCTGAAGTCTTTGAACTAACATATACCAATTACAACACAGCCTCCGGACCAATGGGTATAGGCCACCTTTCAGCAGATAACAATCCTGATATGGTCCTCGGTGGTTACAATGGACAAGTGACCATTTTCAATCAACGTTATGACGAACTAATTGAGCACGGAGTAGATCTCACTTTGGTCGGCCCAAACATTTCTTTCTCCACGCAGGTGCAGGATATTATTCCATACGATCGCGATGACGATGGCGATATGGATATACTTTGCACAATTGCAAACTACATCTTTTGGTTGGTCAATGAGGATGGTGTCTATACTCAGCTCACCGTTTCGAGCAATGCCAACGGTTACAACTTGTGGATAGGCGATCTGGACAATGATGGCAAACACGATATTCTCTATCACACTGATAATTTGAACAGATGGGAATGGACAGGTGCCAGTTATACCAATACCAATTTTGGTAACAATGGAGGTTCCAGCTACGAAGTCATGGATTGCGACAATGATGGTGATTCAGACATCCTTTATTTTGGCTATGACAACAACAGCAACACTTTGGTGAATTATCTAAAAAACAACAATGGAACATTTACCAATGTCAATTGTATCGTTATCGAAGATTACATTCCAGATGCACAGGCTTATCCAGGTAATCAGCCGCCCATGACCCATGCGGACATCGACAACGATGGAGATGATGATTTGATTTATGCTGCGACATCCTCATATTACGTGGCCTGTATTCGCAACGAAGGGAATGATCAGTTTACTCCTTACATTGTAAATGACCTTTTCGAAAGTATCTACAACTTCATGGGATTGGCTGTGGGCGATCTCGATAATGATAATGATGTTGATATAGTAGCAACCATTGGTGAAGACAGCATGATGCAATTGTTGATGAATGACGGAACCGGCGCCTTCACTCCACAAGACATGCCTTTGATTGTGGCTGCTCCAAGATACATTGAAGTCAGAGACATGGACAATGACAACGACAATGACATTGCATTCTATTCACCTGCCAATAGAAGATTGGAGTGGCTGAAGAATGGCACCAACTCATGTGACCGAGAATACTCTACAGAGGAGGCATCCATTTGTCCGGGAACAGAATATTTGTTTAATGAAATATTGGTGAGTGAAGAAGGAATATATGCAGATACCCTCATCGCTGCTTCAGGTTGCGATAGCATACATGTGCTTGTGTTAGATGTTTATTCGGTATCTAACCTAGCTATCTCACGCATTGGGAATATGCTCACTGCAACAAGCGGATTCGCGACATTCGAATGGTTGCTCAATGATCAAATATTAACGGATGTCACCGCCAACACCTTGAACGCTGCCACTTACGGCACAGGTATCTATACTGTAAATGTAACTGACAATAATGGATGCACTAGCTCTGCAACTTACAATGTAGCTGTCCTTGTAGGAATTGAAGATGCAAGTTTTGTTCCCGTTACTGCTTGGCCTGTTCCATTTCACGATGAATTGAATATCAATTTCGGTTCAATTCATCCGAAAGAAATTACACTAACCGATATGACGGGTCGAATTATTCTGAAACAAAATTCCACATTAACTCAACTCAACACTGATGACATTGCTCCAGGTAACTACCAACTCATCATAACGGACGTCAATGGAAGCCGATATATGCTCGGCGTGATGAAACGATAATTCAAAAAAAATAAAAATGCCCGGAGGACCGGGCATTTTTTATTTATGTTCGATGTATCAATAAGCTCTCGCCCACAACACCTTTCTTGCAGAAGGTTTGCCGGTGACCATGCATTGTCCGGTTTCTTCTCCCATATCAAATGGCAAGCAGCGGATGGTGGCCTTTGTTTCAGTTTTCACTTTCTCTTCTGTCTCTTTGGTACCATCCCAATGCGCCAGGAAAAAACCTCCTTTTTCATCCAGAAGTTTTTTGAACTCCTAGTAAGTGTTCACTTCTGTGATGTGGCTGTCACGGTGTGCCAAAGCCTGATCAAAAAGGTTTTTCTGAATTTCATCCAACAAATGTTGAATGAGTTCTGCAGCGCCTGCCATCGGTATGGTCTGTTTGGTACCATTATCACGACGTGCAATTTCAATTGTTCCGTTTTCCATATCCTTCGGACCAATTGCCACACGCACAGGAACACCTTTTAGTTCGTACTCGGCGAATTTCCATCCACTACGTTTGGTGTCGTCATTGTCATATTTCACCGTAATGCCTTTTGCTCTGAGCTCAGACATCAGTGGTTGAATTTTTTCAGAAATCATAGCAAGTTGTTCCTCGCCTTTATAGATAGGAACAATCACGACATGAATCGGAGCTAACATGGGAGGCAGACGCAATCCCTGATCATCGCTGTGAGTCATGATGAGTGCACCCATCAATCTGGTGGATACGCCCCACGAGGTTGCCCATACATAATCCAACACACCTTCCTTCGAAGTGAATTTCACATCAAATGCTTTCGCAAAATTTTGTCCGAGGAAATGCGATGTACCCGCTTGCAGCGCTTTACCATCTTGCATCAAGGCTTCAATACACATCGTATCCAGCGCTCCTGCGAATCGTTCACTTTCCGATTTGCTTCCTTTGATCACAGGCATTGCCATAAACCGCTCTGCAAAATCTGCATAGACTTCGAGCATTTGCTTAGTTTCAGCAATCGCTTCCTGCGCAGTACTGTGAGCGGTATGACCTTCCTGCCAGAGGAATTCGGCAGTACGCAAGAAAAGACGCGTTCGCATTTCCCAGCGAACAACATTTGCCCATTGGTTGATGAGGATCGGTAGATCACGGTAACTCTGAATCCATCCTTTGTAGGTATTCCAAATGATGGCTTCCGAGGTAGGACGAACAATCAACTCTTCTTCAAGCTTTGATTCACTGTCGACCATCAATTTCCCTTTTTCATCCGGATTTACTTTGAGGCGATAGTGCGTAACCACAGCGCATTCCTTGGCGAAGCCCTCCGCATGACCCTCTTCTTTCTCCAAAAAACTTCTTGGAACAAAAAGCGGGAAGTATGCATTCTGGTGCCCGGTGTCTTTAAACATCTTGTCTAATGCATCACGCATTTTTTCCCAAATGGCAAAACCATAGGGTTTAATGACCATACAGCCACGAACAGCGCTGTGCTCAGCGAGGTCGGCGTTGATCACCAGTTCATTGTACCACTTGGAATAGTCGGTAGCTCTTGTAGTAAGTTTCTCAGCCATAATGTCTTGGTATGGTAGTTGCCAAAAATTATTCGGCGCACAAAAGTAATTGCTGAACTCACTTTTTTCAGTTAGATAAAAATGAGAAATGAGAACAGAAACAAAACAGGTGCATTAACTTTACTGAAAGAAAGGTAAATTCCAGATCCCATGAAAAAATTCATCCTTCCGATTGTCCTCGCTGCTGCTGCTCTTTCTTCCTGTAATAGCAATAAATACGCTACTACTGGCAAAGGCACTTACGAAACCGACGAGGTCTATTATCAGCCATCGGATACTTACATCTCCGATTTTGCACTGGTTGATGATGAAGCCCAAATGGCGGAAGGAGATCAGGCGACTTCATCCGTGCCTTCCGTTAAGGAAGAAGAATACTACTCTGGGGATGACAACAACACTCAGAATGGCAATACCACCAACAATTACTACGGCAATGTTTATCAAAGCCCCTGGGGCTATGACTATGGCAATAGTTATGGTGGATATGGTTATGGATCTTACAATTGCTGGCCTGGAAGCCGTTACAACTTAGGCTGGGACCCTTGGAACGGCTGGTATTTCTCCTTCAATTTTGGCTATAACTGGGGCTGTAATCCTTATTACAATCCTTACTACGCCTATGGAAATGGATGGTACTCGCCTTACTACAATCCGTGGTATTACAACCAATGGGGCTACAATACCTGGTACTCACCATACAATTACAATAATCCGTATTATGGCTATAACAATCCCTACTATGGTGGATATTGGGGAGGAAATTACTGGAATGACGACAGCGATTATGCTGGGGTGATATTCGGCCACCGCAATCCTCTCGCTACTGGAACCCTTGAAAATTCAACCTACGGCGATGATTTATTCTACACCGGAAGGGAATTGAAACCTACGGATGCCAATCAGCCTATTCTGGCCATGAGTCCGGCTATGACAAAACCAGCAGTACTTCAAACTGCTGTGAGACCTAGTATGGATGCCACACCGGCAAACATTGGTTTAAACCCTCAGACGCAAATTGCAGCCGAGCGCAAACCAGTGAGCATCGGCAATGAAGATGCTGGTAACGATGACTATGTGACATCTACCCAAAAACCTGGCAGAGATGTGCAGACTTCCACAGATGTGAATACTCCGGAAATTGTCACCAGCAATGGCACGGACCGACCACGTCCAACCTACGTCACATCAAACCGACCAGAAATAAATGCCAACTCAGGTCAGAGCACTTATCAAAACAATGGCTCAGGAACCCAGGGCACTCGTCCGGTTTATGAATCACGCGAGCCAGCGCAACAATCATCCGGCGGTGTAAATGCCCGCGAACCTTCGCGTACATCACCTTCGGCGCCGCAGATGAAAATGCCTCCAATGAATACACCCGAGCGTGAAACCACACGTCAACCGGAAAGAGTACAAACTCCATCAAGAGATCATAGTCCATCGAGAGAAAACAAGCCATCCACTCCAACGATCTCACGTGATACACCTACCAAAGCTCCTAGCGGAGGTAATTCAGGTCGCAGTGTTGGTGGTGGTGGAAACAACAGTGGAGGCTCACGCAGCGGTGGCAATAGTGGAGGTGGTTCAGTTTCCGGTCCTCGTAGAAAATAATTTTTTCCATTCAAAGAAAACAAGATGAAGAAAATATTCGTCCTCGCTTGCCTCATGTCTGCCTACGGTATTTCTGCCTTTGGACAGAATGAAGTGGATGCATTGCGATATTCACTCAAACAAACGCCTGCAACGGCAAGATCACTTGGAATGGGTGGTGCATTCGGCGCACTTGGTGCTGATGTCTTCAGTTTTTACACCAATCCGGCAGGCATTGGACTTTACAAAAGAGGTGGTGTAGAAATTTCATTTGGCTTGAATGATCAATACACTTCTACTTCTTACGAAGGAAAACAATCCGAAAACGGAAGATCACATTTTCATTTGAATAATCTTGGTATGATAGGCAGCGCCAGTGACAAGACTGAAGGCGACTGGAAGGCTTTCAACTTTGGCGTAACCTATGCGAAAACCAATGATTTCTATGAAAACTTTTCGATTCAAGGAAAATCGGAAAGTTCGCTGCTCAATCCTTTTGTCGTGCAAGCCAATGGAATGCGACCTGAAGAATTGAGTGATGCATTCCCATTCACTGCCGGATTGGGCTATGTGTCATGGCTCATCAATCCTTCCGATACCATTGGATCATCATATTTTTCCACAAGTAGTGGAGAGAATACTCAGAAAAAAAATGTGACAAGGACCGGATCTATGGGTGAAACCGCTTTTGGATTTGGATCAAACTATCGTGATTTCATTTTCTTTGGTGCGACAGTGAATTTTCAAAGCATTCGTTTTCAGGAAAAAGGAAGTTATTCCGAAACTTATGATAGCACCCAACCCATCACATCATTTCAATACAACGATCATCTTCGTTCTGATGGAACGGGTGTCAATATGAAATTGGGTGTGCTTGTAAAACCTTCGGAGTGGATGAGAATTGGTGCTGCATTTCATACCCCCACACGCATTACCATGCATGAAATTTATTCTGTGAACATCACCACGTCGCCCGATTTGGGAGGTGAAGGAGAATATAAATCACCAGATCTGATCACCGATTACAGCATTCGCACACCTTCTGTGGCCATGGCCAATGCAGCATTTATTTTAGGTAAAACAGGTACCTTCAGTGCCGACTATGAATACACCAATTATGACCGCATCAAGATGCGTGGTGCAGCATCCAATGATTATGATTATTCATCTGAAAATACGGTTATCAAAACCATTTACAGAAGCACACACAAAGTGCGCGTAGGACTAGAAATGCGTTTACTTGGTACATACTATGTACGCGGTGGAGCCATGTATCAGCAAAATCCATTGGTGAACAATGCAGGTGGAGCCAACAATCCGTTTATCACTTATACGGGTGGACTGGGATTCAGAAATGATTACATCTGCGTAGACATCGGCCTTGGTTACACAGAAAGAAATGCTACGTATTACATGTATGATCCGAGATTTGTGAATGCTGCAAACCTCGATAGCAGGCTGATTCAAGGTATAGCTTCTTTCGGCTACAGATTCTGATGATCCTCTCTCAGGTATTTTCTCACGAGCCAATGTCCGAGGTAAATCACAGGCGTAAGCAAAATAGCGATGATCAGTTTTAGGAAATAATTGGTTGGAGCAATTTCCCAAAATGCATTCATCGATAAAGTTCCCGGTAGGATAAATCCGACATAGAGCACGATGTATGAATCGACAAGTTGTGAAATCACTGTTGATCCTGTACTTCTCAACCAAATCATCCTATTGCCTGTTTTAGATTTGATCCAGGAAAATAAAGTAGCGTCCAAAATCTGAGAAACAAGAAAAGCTGTTATGCTACCCACAATCACCCATCTGCTCTGACCAAAAACTTTGTTGTATTCCGCATCATTGGCTGTAAATGGACTGATACTGGTATTCGCAGGAATGCTCATGGAGATGATGACCATGATAAAACAATAGGCAATCAATACTGCGGTAATCCATGACAATCTCCTGATGGCCGTTTTTCCATAAAACTCATTGATCACATCGGTGACAAGAAAAACCACAGGCCATGGCAAGACGCCGATAATGGTCACAAACGGACCGACCTCACTTCCAAACAAATTAAACGAAAGCGGAATATCAATCAGTTTATTTGAAATCAATTCCGCAGTTACGGCATTGGTAATAAAGAAGCCTGCAAGAAAAACAAATAGCCATTCTCGGCGTGTGGAGGTGGTGGTGATTGACATGAACAAAAATTAGCGTGCAATTTTAACAACATATCGATTACCCGATTGTTCATCAGTCCACTGGATGGTATAAATACCTGCGGCCCAATGCGCGCATTGGATGCGATCGGTATCTATCACTCTCCTCTTCTCCACTACTCTACCACTGTTATCGGCTATCAATACTTCACCGGTTTGACGTTGAGCATTGATCACAATTTCATCTTCACTTCTGAAAATTTGCACGGTGGGATTTGAAGTTGTTTCAGCAACTGGATTCACTCCTGTACGCAATGCAAATGCATATTCACCAGCTAGTACATTGTCTGCATCTATTCTTCCTGTCCAATTGGTGAGTCCTGGTGTGGTGATCACATCGTATCCCTGCCACTCTTGCCAAAGCTGATCTGGCGATGAGCGATAAACCAAAATGATGCTGTCTTCATTCCAACCTAAATTTTCTACCTGATCGAAAAACAACGAATCGAAATAATTATTCTGAGCTTCATTGCCATAGTATTTGAAACTTGCATTACAAACCGGTGTGTCCTCATTTTCCCCTAAATAAACATTCCACCAACGGTCAGGTGAGATAAAAAATTCCGGTTGAGTTTGGATTTCATTCACTTCCGCAAAGTGATTTTCTACCCGCACATAAATGGAATCAAGACCATTCATATCTATGACATCAAAATCCATCTCAGCATAAGTGAAATCATGTGAACCTGTAGTCGTCATGACTTGTGATTGACCTAACACTGCTTGTGAAATTTTTTCATTAACATTGAGAAAAAAAGCATCAGCAGTGAAGCCATCCGGTAAGGTAATATCGACGATGGAGGTTTCTCCGGAAAGAATGACTTGAGTAGAAAACTCTTCTCCATTCACAGAACGTGCATACAATTGCATAGGTACATTCGTGTAGTAATCTGGAGCGTAATGTTTGTGTTGTTCGATGGTGAGAGAGACATCATTGCCTTCGCCTGGCACAGCCTGCACAATTCTGAATTCAGGAAAACCCGGAGCGAAGATCCAGTTGTCAAAGAAGGATGTCAGATCGGCACTGGTGTAATCCTGAAAAAAATCACGCATCTCTTCACTGTTCACATCATCATAAGCGTAGGCATCCATGAAGGCATGAATGGCATTAAAAAAAGCTTCGTCGCCCATATAACCACGAAGGGTATGAGCCATATCCGCACCCTTGTGATAAACGTGTTCGCCATAAGTTATTTCCGACGGTACAGGACTCACAGGATATCTCGCCCCATCACTTTGATGTGCATGCAGCAATACATCTTTGTGGTTAGCTCTGGTATAATCGAGATATGCCTCCATACCATAAATAGTTTCTTTGAAAAGTGCCTCACTGAAACTGGCCCAACCTTCGTTTATCCACATATCGCTCGCATTTCTGCAAGTGATCAAATCGCCCCACCAATGATGAGAGACTTCGTGAGCGTATAGTGTTTCCCATAAAAGCGTACCATCGATGGCAAAAAGTGGATATGAAATATTGGTGGCATGTTCCATGGCACCACCATTAAAAGGAACTGCACAATATCCAACACGCGGCCAACGATATGGTCCGTAGTGTTCTTCAGCAGCCATCATCCATTCATCGAGATTGACCATGCTGTTTTTCATGTCAGTTGTATCAATGGCTTTTGCTACCAATACAATCGGAATATCATTGCCATTTACACTTGGAAAACTTTGAACAGCTTCAACATAATTGCAGACTGAAACACTTGCGAGGTAAGAAGGAATTTCTTCTTCAAGATTCCAATGTGTGAGCAATGAATCCTGTCCTACTGTTTCAATACCAGTTCGTACACCATTACAATAGGCTGTGCGATTTTGATTTGTCAGGACATGAAAAGTATAGGAACTTCTTTCCACGAAATTATCAAAGCAGGGAAACCATGCACGACCGAAATTATGAGGCTCATAGGTAAAAGCCACCCCCATGTTGTAAGCATAACCTGCTTGAAAATAAAAACCACCCCAACTTGCATCCTGTCCTGGAGTTCCGTGGTAATGTACCTCGATGCTTTGCTGATCATTCGTATTCATGACTTGTGGAAGAGCCACATGCAATTGGCCAGCGTTATGCGAAAATGTAAGGCTTCCGGATGCAGTCGTCACGCTGTCTACCGTCATCGAAATCAAGTCGAGATTGATGGCATCGATGTTGTCCATCAGTGATCTAAAATTCACTTCACACGTGGCCGACAATTGCGATGAATTCATTTCAGTGAAATCAAGTGTGATGTTGTAACCCAATACATCAAGCGTATCACTTCTGAGATTTCCGGGATCGAGAATAACAGATCCACCAGACTTAGGAATGAACTTTTTCTTCTGACAAAAATGATGAATTGTTGGGCTTGATTGCGCTTGCATCCATAAGGAGAGTGCAATCAACCATATCGTGGAGCAGATGGTTTTGCTGTTCATGGTCTAAAAGTAATAGAATGATTCAACAATCATCACGGATTTTGCAATCAGAAACTTTTCAATGCGATGAAATCCCATATTGGCGCTGAACTTTCATAAGTACTTTCAACAAACTCTAGTCTTGAGAATACACTACTATGATAGATAAAACCTAGCGATTTGAATTCGCATCCACCATCAAAGGCCCACGTCATCAAAGAGTCAAATTTCATATTGAAAGCAATTCAGGAAACCTATTTACCCAAATGAAATAAGACACCTACCACACTATCTATCAATGGATTAAAAAATAGAGCCGAATTCAGGTAGGGTAAAAACAGGTGCTGAGGTACTTAGAGTGCTTGGAATCCTAAAAGAACCAAACTAATTTGCACCATGAAACCGAGTAATGAACTCTTTGATCTGATTAAATCACTGACGAAAAGTGAGAAAAGATTTTTCAAACTTCAAAGCGCTCTGCAAAGTGGAGACAAAAATTATGTTCGCTTGTTCGACCTCATCGATAAGATGAGTGAATATGATGAAGAACTTGTGAAGAAGACATTTAAAGGTGAAAAATTCATCAAACACCTTCCGTCAGAAAAAAATCACCTGTATAAACTCATCCTGAAAGCACTTCGCAGTTATTACGGCGAGACTTCTGTGAGCAGCATGTTGAAACAGGAGATCAAAAACATTGAAATCCTTTATAACAAAGCACTTTTTGAAGAGTGTGGAAAATTTTTGGAGCGTGCCAAAAAGATCGCGCAGAAATACGAAAAATTCTATTACCTCTTTGAATTGATCAACTGGGAGAAAACCCTGCTTGAAGAATCGTTTGAAGATGGTCGGTTCGTTGATTTGGATAAATTGATCGAAGAAGAGAAGGATGTTCTTGAGCGTCTGCGCAACCTCGCTGAATACCATGTGCTGTATTCCAAAATCAATTATGTATTTAGAAGTGGCGGTTATTCCCGCACGGAAGAAAACCGCAATATCATTGACGACATTGTGAATCATCCTTTGATCAAAGGGAAGAACACAGCGCTCTCGATGCGAGCAGCCACCATTTGTTATTACACACAAGGTTTCTGCAACCTTGCAAATGGCGATTCAGAAACGGCCCTCAACAAATTCATGAAAGTGAAAAACATCCTTGATGAGCATACTGCCCTTCGGATGGATTTACCTAAGCGATATATCCGTACTCTGTCCAATATCATCACAAGCCTGACAGACTTAGGTAAATACAATGACGCACGGGAAATGATTGCATTGATGCGTTCATTGAAAGATCAGGAAGGTTTCGACTATCCAGATTTGGAGACAACCATCTTTAAAAATACCGGATTGGCAGAGTTGGGATTGAGTCATACCACCGGACAATTCACACGTGGTGTCAAAGAAGTTGAAGAAATCACGCGCCAATTGACGAACTATGAAGGCAAACTTCACAAGGAACATGAACTGGCCTTTTTCTATCAGTTTGCATACATCTATTTTGGAGCAGGCCAACACAGCAAGTCGCTTTCATGGTTGAATAAAGTTTTGAACGACAACGAAAATGACCTTCGACAGGACATTTACAGCTATGCACGACTTTTCAATCTCGTGATTCATTACGAACTCGGAAACCATGATCTGTTGGAATACACCATTAAATCCACATCGAGATATCTTCAAAAACGAATGCGTGATTTCCCGATGGAGAAGCTCATTATTGAACAATTCAAAAAGCTCATCCGCACGCAGAGTGTCACCGAAAAACGAAGTATCATGGTCAATTTCAAGGAGCAATTACAAAAACTTGTACTGCAACCTGAAGATGAAGTTTTGATGAAACACTTCGATTTTGTGAGTTGGTTGGAAAGCAAACTCACCAATGAGAGTTTCGAAGAAGTGGTGCAGCGCAGCCATAAACAATTGGTGTGACGCATGCTCTGAATATTTGGAATAAACCTAACATTCGAATTCACTTCAGGTTTTCACTTGAATAAAAATCTGATTCGTTCAATTTGATGCAACAATTCATATGAGACATGATCTGATACGCATGATTCATCAGACATGACACTTCGCCTATGCTCCATTCATGTATATAATTAAAAGGACAAACTCGAACGATCCACACTTTCAAAATCTTGTTATTGAACTGGATCGAGACTTAGCCATCAGAGATGGTGCTGAGCATGCCTTTTTCGCACAGTACAACAAAATCTCATCCATCAATCATGTCGTGGTGTTGTATGAAAACGACCTCGCCATTGGCTGTGGAGCGATCAAGGCATACGCGGAAAATATTGTTGAGATCAAGAGAATGTTCGTCCTAGAAACAAAACGAGGAAAAGGAATTGCTTCCATTGTTCTTCAGGAATTGGAGAAATGGGCAAAGGAATTGGGGTATAAAAAATGCATCCTGGAAACAGGCATCAAACAACCGGAGGCAATTTCATTATACACAAAAAATCACTACACCAGAATCAAGAATTATGGGCAATATGCTGACATTGCGAGTAGTGTTTGTTTTGAAAAGGAAGTATAATAGAAACAAGAACAGCATCACCTTTTGCAAAACGCAAAAATTATTTCAATAACTGTAACCTTCCACAAAACCAAACGTTAGAAGCGATTTGGTAGCCAAGGCCATCAGTCAAGACGGGAGACTCCTATTACCTCCATGTTGTGATGGTACAGCGCTAAAACGTGCGTCCCTATAGCCGTTACCGAAAACAACTGGAACGGACCACTATGTCATACCGAGACTGACAATACTAATTGCGTATGCCTACAATTTGACTCTCCGCCAGTATGAATAAAAAAATCTTCATCGTTGAAGATGATGAGTGGTATGGCCAAATGCTCTGCCATCACCTCGGATTAAATCTGGAATTCGAAGTCAGTCACTACCTGACGAGTAATGAAATGCTGCAGGATATCTATAAGAATCCTGACATCATCTGCATTGATCTTGGTCTGCCGGATATACCCGGTGATCAGCTCATTCCTCGTATCATAGAACGTAAGCCCGATGCCGTGATCATTGTGATCAGCGGCCAGGATGATATCAGTGTTGCCGTCAACTTGTTGAAGAATGGTGCCAAGGATTACATCGTCAAAGACGAACATACCAGAGACATGCTCTGGAAGTCTATCATCAATTCATTGGAAACAGTTACGCTGAAAAAAGAAGTTGAAGAACTGCGGGAACAATTGAGTTCCAATTTCGACTTTGATAAAAGCATCATCGGGCAAAGTGACGCCATCAAAAAGGTGATCACGCTAGCTAAAAAAGCTACACAGTCTGAAATCAATGTATCGCTCACGGGTGAAACAGGTTCAGGTAAGGAAGTTTTTGCCAAGGCAATTCACCTCAATGGCACCAGAAAGAAAAAGCCATTCATCTCTGTGAATATGGCAGCGATTCCACCCAATCTAATGGAAAGCGAATTATTCGGCTTCGAAAAAGGATCCTTTACCGGGGCGATGAATACACAAAAAGGAAAATTCGAAGAAGCGGATGGTGGAACACTTTTTCTAGATGAAATTGGTGAGTTGGATATTTCACTTCAAAGCAAATTACTCCGTGCATTACAAGAAAGGGAAATCACCCGTATTGGAAATCACAAACCGATACCCATCAATATTCGTCTGATTACTGCAACACATAAAAATCTTTCTGATGAAGTAAAGCAGGGCAAATTCCGAGAAGATCTCTATTACAGAATCGTGGGTCTACCCATAGAAATTCCTCCATTGAGAAAGCGGGGAAATGATGTGATTTTACTTGCAAAACACTGTGTAACGGAGTTTTCTAGACACAATAAAATGAAAGCTCCTGATCTTACTGAAGAAGCGAGAACAAAACTGCGCAATCATCCCTTTCCCGGCAACGTGAGAGAGCTCAAGGCGATCATTGATCTGGCTTGTGTGTTGTGCGATGGTGAATCCATCAAAGCGGATGACATCAATTTTTACGACATCAATGTCAACATCAATTTCACCCACCAAGAGAAGAAACTTGAGGATTACGAGATTGAGATTATTGAACAGTACCTTGATAAAAATGACTGGAACGTGGTGCGCGTTGCCAATAAACTTGATATCGCCAAGTCAAAGATTTATAACCTGATCAAAAGCGGTAAACTCAATAAAACATAAAACTATGTACGGCATCGTGAACAAAGCCATTGAAGAGCTCGTCAAAGAAAACTTTGGTGAGGACAAATGGCAAATCATACTCGAGAAAAGTGGCATCGACGCAGAGTTCTTTATCAGCAATGAACCCTACGACGATGACATCACATTCAAATTAGCGATGACCATTTCATCAGAAATGAATATGTCGTTGCGCGATGTACTGATAGCATTTGGAGAATGGTGGATACTCAAAACAGCGAAAGAAAGATATGGTTACCTGCTTGCATCAGGAGGCAACAACTTTCGGGATTTTATCATCAATCTCCCTATTTTCCACAATCGCATCATTATGATGTATCCCAAATTATCGCCCCCTGAATTCAAGGTAACTGATATCCAAGAACAAGACTTGAAACTACATTATATCTCCACTAGAAAAGGTCTCAGTGATTTCGTGTATGGACTCATCTCCGGACTTGGAAAATTCTATCAAACAGAAACTAACATAGAATATCTGGAGAGCAAAGAAGCTCCTGGTACATATGACATCTTCCGGATTTCATGGAAATAAGTATTGATCATATATCAACCCTTCGTTCGAATCTGTTTCCATTCCACATCAGTTTTGGAGAGGATGCCGTCATTCATGAAACAGGTAGTTCCATACACAAAGTTTTTGGTGATCTGAAAGGGAAGTTCTTTTTCGAAGAATTTTCAATCATTCGACCTTACTTCCCAAATTGGGATATTGACAGAATAAAGTCAAATTTTGAAACTGCCTGTTTTCTGAAATCGCCTACTCACGATTTGATCATGCGAGGTCAGTTCATGCAACATGCCACTTCCGGTGACATCACCTTTTATGGTTCAATCTGGCTAAATTCAATTGAAGTTTTAGAAACAGAAAAACTTGTAATCAATGACTTTGCGCTTCATGATCCTACGTATGACTTTGTGCACATTCTGAAGCAACTGGAAATTCAGGGTGAAGAGTTGAGACAACTTCTTCATCGCGTCAAAGAAAAAACTTCGCAATTACAGGTTTCTGAAACGAAGTACCGTAATTTCCTAGATAACGCGTCCGAAATGATCTATCGTATCGATCCAGATGGTAAGATACTTTATGCCAATCCCAAGTTCATCTCGCGCATATCATTTCCACAATCGGATTATTTAGGAAAAAACATCTTTGAGATCATCACAGAAAAATACCGTGAAGGATTCAAAGAGAATATACAACAACTTGATAAGGCAAATGTTCCATCCATATTCACAGAATCGCAGGTCATCAACTTCCACAATGAATTGCTGTGGTTTGGTCAAAGTATTCAGCGAGTACAAACCGAAAACGTGGATGAATTCATGGTTTTTGCTATAGATATAACCACTCAGAAAAAAAACGAAGCAGAGATCATTGAATCCAACAAACAATTGGAGTTGCTCACCCTGCTCATCAATCAAACAGCCGATGCCTTGCATGTTACAGATGAATCAGGTCAGCTTTATTACATCAATGAAAAGGAGTCCATTCGTCTTCAATTGCCCATCGACCAATGTAGGTCACACAAAATACAAGATGTGGATCCGAGATTTTCAGTGAATGATTCATGGCACAATCATTTATCTCTGGTTAAAAAGAAGGAATACTACAACAGGAGTACAACTGCCATATCGCCGGGAGTGACCGGGATCTTCCTGTTGAGATTGTTTCGCAATGGACCTCCATTGCGGGGAAATCGTATATCATCACAAATATCCGTGACATCAGTTCACGCAAAGATTCAGAGAAACAATTGTTGGAGACCAAACAAGTACTCGAAAGTATATTGTTGGAAATGTCCGACGTAGTATATACAGCATCCTTCCCCGATTATGATCTCACCTTCGTAACACCATCTGTCGATCAGATGTTCGGCTATCCCACAGGATTCTGGATCGGACGTCACAATTGGTGGTATACTTTGCTATTGGAAGAAGACTATCCGATCGTGGATGAATTGCTTCAACAATTGACAGCGAAAGGAAAATTCGAAAAAACACATCGAATCCGCACCAATTTAGGAGAAATCAAGTGGATAAGGCACAAAGGAAAAATTGTATTCGATGAACAATCCAATCCATTGCGGATGGACTGTCACATAACCGATATCACCTTTCAACAGCAAGCAGAAGAAAACCTCAAAACAGAAATACATCTTCAAGAGGTTCTCATTGATATCGCCTTCATCTATATCAACAGTGAATTAGAAAATGAGATAGCTACCATCAATGAATCATTGAGAAAACTAGGCTATTTCTTCGATGCTGATCGTGCATACATTTTCGATTATCACTTCGACAAAAACAAAGGATCCATCATTTACGAATGGTGTAACGACGACGTTTCTTCCCGGATGAAACAGGTGAAAAACATTTCACTCACCGACTTTAACGGCATCATAGAATACCATCAGCGCGGAGAAAACTTCCATCTCCATGATTTGCGAAGATTGAAAGCGAGAGAACAGCAAAGCATTCTAGAACATTTTGGGTCTGGCAGATTGCGATCGCTCATCACCATTCCTATGATCAAAGGAAAAAAACTGGTCGGTTTCATCGGATTTGAATCTCTGAGAAAACACCACAACTATACTGCTTCAGAGCTAAAATTACTCGGTTTGTTCAGCCATATGTTGATCAACATCCGAAACAGACAAGGATGGGAAAAACAACTCAAAATTCAGGAAGAAAAATTCAGGAATATCATCGCCAACATGAATCTTGGATTGCTTGAAGTGGATAATGATGATACGATTTTGTTTGCCAATCAAAGTATGATCGAGATGTGCGGATTTTCATTGAATGAACTCAAGGGCAACAAAGCAGCGTCGCTTTTTATGCCGAACAAAAAAAATCAGATCATCGCAGGAAAACAAAACCTTCGCAAAAAAGGAATTTCTGATAGCTATGAAATCGAAATTCTCAATAAAAAAGGTGAAGCGAGGGTTTGGCTGATCAGCGGAGCACCAAACTATGATGACAAGGGCGAATTGATCGGAACGATAGGAATACATCTTGACATCACTCAACAAAAGAAACTTGAAAAAGATTTGGCGGAGTCCAAATCATTTGCGGAAACAGCGAACAAAGCGAAGGAATTGTTCTTGGCGAATATGAGCCATGAAATCAGAACGCCTTTGAATGTGATCATTGGCATGATCAGACAATTGGGCAAAGAAAATCTGAAAGGAAAACAAATGTTTTATCTCAGACAAGCTGATTCATCCGCAAAACATTTGTTGGCGATCGTCAATAACATCCTCGACATTGCGAAAATTGAATCCGGAGAAATGACAATCAATGCAGAGGCATTCAGTCTGAACGCCCTTTGCAACAACGTGTATAGCGTGATGTATTCTATCTCTCGAGATAAAAATCTCGAGTTCATCCTCAACACAAGCGAGAAACTTTCGCCAGTGCTCATTGGAGATGAAGTACGCATTCGCCAAATTCTTTTTAATATCCTCGGCAATGCGATGAAATTCACAGACAATGGATCAATTACCATTGACATCAACGCTGAAGATATTGAAGACAATAAACAACAGATTACAGTCAATATTCAAGACACTGGTATTGGCATGACAGAAGAATACATCCATCGGATATTCGATAAATTCACTCAGGAAGAAGCCAGTTCAAGACGCAAATTTGAAGGAACTGGACTGGGAATGGCGATTTCGAGCGATCTCATCAGACTCATGGGCGGAAAACTGCATGTGAAAAGTACCAAAGGTGTTGGTTCCACTTTCAGTATAACGCTCACTTTACCGAAAGGTGATCCATCTGCATTAATTCGCTCAGATCTTTCGTGGGATCAGGGAGATTTCTCAGGTAAAAAAATACTCCTTGTCGAAGACAACGAAGTGAATCGCTTCATAGCCGTTCAATCGCTCACTTTGCTGCGTTGCCAAATTGATGAAGCCGGTAATGGCATTGAAGCCCTAGAAAAAATGCGCACGAATCAGTATGATCTCATACTGATGGATATTCAAATGCCAGGAATGGATGGCGTTGAAACCACCGAAAAAATCAGAACTGAACTAAAACTCAAACTGCCGATCATCGCTTTAACTGCAAACGCCTTTAAGCATGATATTGACTTGTATCTCAGCAAAGGCATGAACGACTACATCATCAAACCGTTTGATGAAAGAGATTTTCTCAAGAAAGTTGCCATGTACTTGCAACAAGAATTCGTTTCAACGGAGGCGACAGAATCAGCGGCAAACCAATCCGATAGAAAATTGATCGACACCACTGTATTAGAACAAATGAGCAGAGGGGATCATGAATTTGTATCTAAGATGATTTCCATATTCAAAAAAAGCGCACAGGAAAGTTGTCAGCGCCTGGAAGAATCTCTGGTAAACAAAGACGCCGGCACCGCCAAAAAAATCGCTCACAAAATCAAACCAAGTCTCGTTCAGCTCCATGCGGATACCATTATAGAAGATGTTCTTTATCTCGATAAAATGGATGCCGACCGATTGGATGCTCCTACTGAAGTCATCATCCGAAATGTGATCGATGGCTTACAGGAAATCGTAAAGGAATTAGATCAAATATCAAATTAATAAACAGTCGTCAAAACAAAAGCCTCACACCCAAGGCGAACAAGCTCTATTGATACTGCTGGTTTGTTTCATGTTGGTGATCAAATTCATTTCGATGGTGAGTGTATGGAGAGAATGGGCTGTTAAGTCCAGACAACAAGAGAAACTGTAACCTGACCAAAATTTTTATGCCACGTCTTCAACTTGGTCTGCTGGATTTTTTCATTGCATCGTGCGAACCACCTATACAGCAATTTCATGGCAACAGAAATCCAACTTGTGGACCAATTAAGATTTAAGGTATCATTTCGTGTAAATATCTTTAGACGAACAAAAATGATTTTACATGAAAAAAACATTTACCCTCATTGCTGCCATACTCGGTTTTGTGTCATTATCAACCGCGCAGATCGGTGCAACCGCTCCAGATTTCACTGTAACAGATCTTGATGGAAACACACACAACCTATACGAATACCTTGATGCAGGAAAAGTGGTGATCGTGGATGTGAGTGCAACTTGGTGTAACCCATGCTGGGAATTTCACATGGCTTCCTTCTTGGAAGATATTCAATCGATATATGGCCCGGAAGGCACCGATCAGGTTCGTGTATTATTCTATGAAGGAGATGCTGCAACGACCTTGGCGGATCTGCAGGGTACAACTGGTGCGACACAAGGTGATTGGCTTACAGGTTCCAATTATCCAATCATCAATGAATCACCCATCACATTAGACTTGAATATTTGGGCCCCCTTCGGCTTTCCAACGATCAATGTGATTCGTCCTTCAGACAAAGTAATTATTGAAGACTTATGGAATCAGTGGGCTGCGCATCCAGATAGCGATCTCGACGCATTTGCTGCTATGGAAGAGGTGATCAACGGTGTTGTTGGTTTGAATGAAATCACTCAGGCTGCCTGGTCTGTATATCCAAATCCTACCAACGGCGTGATCAATATCAACTCTTCTCAAATTCACGGAAATTCAGTGCAACTTGATGTAGTCAATACAATGGGACAGATTGTATTCAGCCAACTAGTGCAGTCAACAGAAATTTCAGGTACTTATGCTTTGGACTTGACTCATTTGGACAATGGACAATACGTATTGAGAATGACAGATGAAAAATCTGTACTCACCAAAACAGTGAACATTCAATAAATCAATATTCATTTTAAAAAGATGCCGGTGTATTTGCTCCGGCATTTTTTATGACCAAATCTTTTTGTGCTGAAATGATTTCAGTTACATCTTGATAAAAGGATGAAATCCTCGAAGCCAGGAAAAACCATATCAGTTCGAATATCGAATACTTCTGAATACACCTTACACCAGAATAAAAAAGCCCACTTGCGTGGGCTTTTCATATTTATTCAGGAACAATCAAAGCTCGTTGGCGAGCAAAGCATCCATTTTCTCTTGTTCTTCACGAGCGAGTTCGGCATCTACGAGGATACGACCGCTATGCTCATCCACAATCACGCGTTTACGTGCAGCAACATCAAGTTGCTTTTGTGGCGGGAGTTGAATGAATGAACCAGCAGATGCTTCTCTTTCGATTGGCACTACAGCCATTCCATTTGGTGCGCCGGTACGAATACGTTCGTATGCTGCGAGCAAGCGTGACTCGATCAATTGCTTCGCTTCTTCACTTTTCTTGCGGAGAATTTTCTCTTCCTTTTCAGTGGATGAAACGATGTCATCCAATTCAGCTCTCTTTACCTTGAGGTCACTTTTACGCTCATTGAGTTTGGTCTCTGTAGCAGTGAGAAGGTCCTGTTTGGTTTTCTGAGTGATTTCAGATTCACGAATGCGTTTGTTGTGAAGCTGAATTTCCAATTCCTGAAATTCGATTTCTTTATTCAAAGAGTCAAATTCACGGTTGTTCTTCACATTGTTCAATTGCTCTTTATACTTTTTGATCAAAGCTTCAGAGTTTTTGATACCATTTTTCTTCCCTGAAATATCTTCAGTTACAGTTTTCAGGTCTTCCTTCACGTTTTCAATGCGTGCTTCCAGTCCAGCTACATCATCTTCAAGATCCTGCACTTCCAATGGAAGTTCACCGCGCATAGCGTGGATCCTGTCAATTCTCGAATCAATCAATTGAATACCGTAAAGTGCGCGAAGCTTTGCTTCCACACTCACGCCTTTTTTGTCGTCGCTGTCATTTAAAGCGAGACGGGGTGAAGTCTTTGAACTCATGTCGTCCTCTTCCGATTTATTTGGTTTTTCTTTTTCTTTCGGTTTTTCAATGAAGGCAATAGGCGCGAATTTGATTCCTGGTTTGCCATCTGGTGCCGGTGGCACATAAATAGGATTGGCAACAGGCTTAACAGGAGCATCAGTCCTTTTTGTCGGAGGTTTTGGTCGCATTGGTCTTGCAACTTCTGTCACCGCCGGCAACTGATATTTCGGCACATAGAGTTCTTCCTTTTGCTTTGGGTTAGCACCCTTCGCCACATTGCCATTGTCGGCAACGCTCTTTTCCTGAATCTGTTGTTCAACAGTCTTCACGGCTTCCTTCTTAGCAGGAGCCGGAGCCGGTGTTTCCTCTTTTACAGCAGGTACAACCACTGCAGCTTTTTCAGCTTCCTTTTTAACAGGTGCTTCTACCTTCTTTTCTGCAACAACAGGTTTTGGCTCTGCCTTTGGTGCAGATTTCACAGCTGCTTTCTCTGCAGGCTTGGCAGCGGCAGGAGCCACAGCTTTAGCCGCAGGTTTTGCAACAGCTTTTGGAGTTGGTTTGGCAGGTGCTTTTGCAACAGGTTTAGCAGCTGGCTTAACAACTGTCTTGGTAGCTGGTTTTGCAGCAGGTTTTGTCGTCTTTTTCGCAGGCTGGGCCTTCGAGACCGGTTTAGCCTTCGCTTTTACTACCGGTTTTGACGGTGCTTTAGCTGCAGGCTTAGCGGCAGGTTTTGCTGTTGGTTTGGCAACAGGCTTTTTCTTCGCCGCTGTAGCTTTCGAAGGAACTGGCTTGGCCGCCTTCTTACCTGAACTCGCAGGTGTGGCGGGCTTTTTGGCTTTAGCAGAGGCTGCTGCTCCGGCCTTCTTCGCCGGTGCAGGCTTCTTTGCTGCTGCTTTAGCCTTCTCTGTTTTTTTAGCCATGGTACTACAGATAATAAACGGGATTAGTGATAACCTCCGTTAAATGGGACGCGAAAGTAGGAAATTTTTGCTTTAACCAATCATTTAATAGCTGCATCGTGTATTGTTCACTCTCATAATGGCCAATATCGGCTATTACAATTCGACTTTCCGCGTCGAAAAATTGGTGATACTTGAAATCTGCCGTTACGAATACATCAGCCCCAGATTGAATCGCATGCTTTAGGAGGAAACTCCCGCTACCACCGCATATGGCAATCCTCTTCACCTGCTCCTTGGTCGGTTCGGTATATCGCACCACCCCTGCCTTCATCTTCGTTTTTACCAAATGAAGAAAATCAAGGGTATTCAATGCTTCAGGCAATTCTCCGATCATACCGGCACCAATTTCACTCCATTGATTTTCAATAGAATAAATATCATAAGCAATTTCCTCATAAGGGTGCACCGATTTCATGGCGGCGATGACTTCCGATTTTTTCCAGGTTGGAAAAACCAATTCCAATTTGTGTTCGGGTTCATGGTGATCGCTTCCGATTGTTCCCGTAAATGGTTGTGCTCCTTCTCCCGCTCTAAATGTACCTGTTCCTGAAACCGACCAACTACAATGGTCATATTGACCAATTTCACCAGCTCCTACTTCAAACATGGCGAGGCGCACCTTTTCTAAGTATGACTCAGGGACGAAGACCGATATTTTCTGAAGTTTCCCGGTCATCGGTTCGAGTGTTTTAAGATCCTGTAATCCAAGAACTTCAGCAATTTTCCGGTTCACTCCTTGTGATACATTGTCCAGATTAGTATGAATGGCATAAATCGCTATATCATGTTTTATGGCAGCAATGATGGTGCGCTCGACATAATTTTTACCATTGATTTTTTTTAATCCTGAAAAAACAATCGGATGGTGGGCGATGACGAGATTACAACCTTTGCGATGGGCTTCCATGACTACTTCTTCCGTGCAATCAAGTGAAATAATGGCTCCGGTAATTTCCATGGAGGCATTCCCGGTGATCAATCCGCTGTTGTCGTAACTTTCCTGTAAGGACAAATTCGCACGGCTTTCCAAAAATGAAATGATGTCTTTCAGTATCATGCGACGAAAGTATTTTAAAAATGATTGAGCCGATTGGTTCATGAAACAATTCAATGAACCGACATAACAGGAATATTTCATTCCACGTCCCACACCATCACCTTGCATTAAGTTTGTCCCATGCTCAGCAAACTCCGCATCTTTTTATTGCCATTCTCCATCATCTATGGAGTGGTCATCTGGCTGAGGCACCAGTTATTTGATCTTCATATCCTGAAAAGCAGAAAAGGTGATCTCCCTACTCTGGTCATAGGAAATATTCACGCCGGGGGCACGGGAAAGACACCTCATGCCGAGTTTTTTATACGAAAATTATCAGCACATTTTCATTTGGCTTTTCTCTCGAGAGGATATGGACGAAAAACAAGAGGTTATGTCTTTGCTAATCAACAATCCACTGCTGAAGCCATTGGGGACGAGCCCATGCAAATTCACAGACGGTTCCCTCAATTGGAAATGGCTGTTTGCGAAGACCGACTGAAGGGACTCACAGAATTGCAAAAAAGTACGAGCGCCAATCTGGTGATTTTAGATGATGCGTTCCAGCACAGGAGATTACAACCAGATTTTAGTGTGGTTCTAATGCCATATGCCAGACCATGGTGGAAGGATATTTTACTCCCAGCCGGCAACCTGAGAGATTCGGCAACAGCTGCCGGAAGGGCTGATGCCATTGTGGTGTCAAAATGTCCCGATTTTCTTACTTTAAAAGAAAGAGAAAGTATCACCAACTGGCTACAACCATATGACAATCAAATCATTGCGTTTTCGTCCATCGAATATGGTCAGCCTTACCAAATTCACGGTAAAACACTAAATATCAACAAACAATCGCCCATTTTCGGATTTGCAGGGATAGCAGAAACGACTGATTTCGAGAAAAAAATCAGGGGTGATTATAACCTCTTAGGATTCCGGAAATTTGCAGATCATCACATTTTTTCACGAAATGATATAGAAAGTCTGAGGCTTGAATGTGGTAATTTCGCGAACGTTGTTCCGGCCCTTATAACGACGGAAAAAGACGCAGAAAGACTTTCCTTGATTAGTCTGCCCAACGATTTGGCCATTTTTGTTTTGCCTATTGAAATCGTTTGGCTCGATGGAGAAAAGGAATTAATGGATGCGATTCTGAATCGATTTATTCCTGGTCGGAAACATCACAAAAAATAGCAGACTTTTTACGTTTGTACCAATTCGAATCTATGAATTTGAAGTATATCATACCTTCTCTTCTGGTCACCGCAGTGGTGATCATGGCTTGTAATTCTCATCAGCAACAAGGAATCATTTCTGGTAAAATTGAAGGTGCCGGCGGAAAAACCATCTACCTCGAAAGCTTCATCAACAACAGAAGTGTTCGAACAGATTCTACCGTTGCCGGTTCAGATGGTGCTTTTACCATAGTACCAGGAAGAAAACTTGAACTCAATTTTTACAGACTTTTGGTTGATGAGGAGTTTGTCACACTCATCACGGATAGCACAGAGTCTCCTGAAGTCACAGCTAATCTCGCTGACTTTTCGAAAAGTCTCCACATCAATGGCAGCATTGAATCTGAAACATTGCATGAACTAGAAATGAATTCTGAGCCTTTCGATACGAAAGACGTAGAACTCCGAAAAAAAATCACTGCAGCTGGTATAAGCCCAGAAGAAAAAAGCATGCTGAATCAGGAGTTGATCAACAACCGCAAATCAAGAACCGACTATATCAAAACTTGGCTTGAAACCCACAGCGCATCTCCATCTGCGTTGTTGGCTATTCAACATCTCGACCCACGAACTGATATGAGTTTGTTCAACAAAGTGTTTAGTGATCTTGAGAAACCTATGGGGCATTCGATCCTATATAAAGGCATCAAACAACAGGTTCAGATGTTTATGACCAAAGACAAAGGAACCGAACAAGGCGGAGGAGCACAAGGCGGTGGCAATGTGGCTGGTAAACCTGCTCCTGAAATTGCCTTGAACGATCCTAAAGGAAACATCAGAAAACTTTCTGACTTAAAAGGCAAAACAGTCCTGATCGATTTTTGGGCTTCATGGTGCGGACCTTGTCGCAGAGAAAATCCAAATGTGGTGAAAGCATATCAGAAGTACAATAAAGATGGCTTCGAAGTATTTAGTGTTTCATTGGACAAAGCCAAAGAGCCTTGGCTCAAGGCCATTGCTGATGACGGCCTGATCTGGCCTAATCATGTAAGTGATCTGAAATATTGGGATTGCGAAGCTGCAGGTACTTATGGCGTGCGCAGCATTCCATTCACCGTTTTGGTAGATAAAGAAGGAAATATCATCGGTCACAATTTCCGTGGCCCTATGCTTGAGGAAAAGCTCAAAGCGATTTACGGCCATTAACTGGCCATATTTGTAACAGTTGAAGGGGACGGCATCCGAAAGGGTGCCGTTTTCTTATATCAATTTACTTTGACGGTAACGCCCCTCCATGGTCGGCAATCCGTTGACCACCACAAAGTGTATCTTTGACACCCGATTACAGATTGATGAAAAAATTAACACTATTCATGTGCGCAGTTTGCGCACACTTGCTTCTTGATGCTCAATCCGGAAAATATTTCCAGCAAGAAGTCAATTACAAAATCAATGTCTCCCTCAACGACAAGGCTCATACACTCAGTGCATGGGAAGAATTTGAATACATCAACAACAGTTCAACCTCACTTGACTATCTATACATCCACCTCTGGCCGAATGCATATAAAAATGCGAAAACAGCCATGTCGAAACAACAATTCGAAAAGGGCAATTTTTTCATGCTTTATGCTGATGAAAAATCGAGAGGTTACATTGATTCCCTCGATTTTCAATCGGATGGCAAAAAGTTGAGATGGGAATTTGTAAAGGGTTATGAAGACATAGCCATCATCTATCTCGATCAATCACTCAATCCGGGTGCAAGTATCAAAATCTCAACGCCGTTCTTTGTGAAATTGCCAAGCGGATCCATCTCACGATTGGGCCACGTTGGTGAAAGTTATCAAATCACACAATGGTATCCTAAACCTGCAGTATTCGACAAAGATGGTTGGCATGAGATGCCTTACCTCACTCAGGGCGAATTTTACAGTGAGTATGGAAGCTTCGATGTAAGTATCACGTTGCCGGAAAACTATACAGTGGGCGCGACTGGCGATCTGCAAACGGCTCATGAAATAGAAAGGATGAATCGGTTGTCGAAGGAACCTGCTCCAACTTCTGCATCCATCGGTCTTTTCGGAAAAGCCAAAAGCGAAACGAAGTTTCCCGCTTCCTCTGAACAATTTAAAACATTGAGGTATACCCAAAAAAATGTCCACGATTTTGGATGGTTTGCTGATAAGAGATGGGTTGTGAGAAAAGGCGAAGTGGAATTACCACACAGCAAAAGGAAAGTAACAACTTGGGCTTTATTCACCCCAGAAAATGCCGAACAATGGGAAGAAACTGGTATCAAGGCAATCAATGATGGATTGTATTACTACTCTCTTTGGTCAGGTGATTATCCATATGATGTTTGCACTGCAGTAGATGGAACAATCAGTGCCGGTGGTGGAATGGAATATCCCAATGTGACCGTGATTGGCAATAGCGGCTCAAAAAGCGGCCTGACAACGGTGATCGTGCATGAAGTCGGACACAACTGGTTCTACGGTATCCTCGGAAGCAACGAACGCGATAATGCTTGGATGGATGAAGGTATCAATTCGTTTTTTGAAACACGCACCATTCTGGCCACAAACAAAAATGCCAATGTGATTGATGCTTTTGCTGGAAACCTCAACCTCGGTAAATCACTCCATCTGGATAAGTTTTCTTATCAATACCTGAGTGAAGAATTGATGTATCTGATTAGTGCGCGCAACTACAATGACCAACCGATTCAAGCGGCATCAGATGCGTATAGCGATTTAAACTATGGTGGAATTGTCTACAAAAAAACAGCGATTGCGTTCAACTATCTATTGAACTACCTCGGCGAAGAAACATTCAATCAATGTATGTCTGCATATTTCGAAGCATGGAAATTTAAACATCCATCTCCAGCAGATATTCGTGGTGTATTCGAACAAACTTCCGGTAAAGACTTATCCTGGTTTTTTGATCAGTTGCTCAATACCAAAGGTCACCTCGATTATAAAGTGCGTTCTGTTAGTGCCCACGGCGATAAGATGAAAGTCACTGTAAAGAACAATGGTGATATCGCCGGACCATTCAGCGTCGATGTAATTCACGATGGAAAAATGCAAAGCAGAACATGGGTCGATGGTGTCTCTCCTTTTGAAAAACAAACAGTAGAAGTGACTGCAGTAAAGGGTGATTTAATCAAGGTGAATCAAACACAGGGTATTCCGGAGTTCGACAGAAACAACAACATCATCAAATCGAAAGGTATCCTTCGTAAAACCGAACCACATACCCTTAAACTACTGACGAGCATTGACGATCCGGAAACGACACAATTGTTCTGGACGCCACTGGTGGGTTGGAACAATTACAACAAATGGATGCTTGGTATTCAACTGCACAATCAAACCCTGCCGCTTCGCAATTTCAATTGGCGTGTCGCTCCGATGTACAGTATCGCAACAAACTCTATTGATGGTTTTGCACGCATAGAATACAGCAGCGGAAAATTTGCTTTCGGCGCACGCGGACAGAGATTTGGTTCAGATGCTTTTCCATACAACGACAAAAAATATGTGAGAAGCTATCACCTCATCTCACCATATGTACACGCCAAACTTTTCCCTGATAGAATTAAAAAAGATTGGTTGGGAAATATCGACGTTTCATTCACGATGACTGGCGATGTTCTGCATGACAGTGATGCAGGTGCGACATCAGGCTACAGCAGCGTGGCCAATCCAACGGGTGATGACACCTACATCGGTCACATTCGAATTTCCGGAGATATCACCAAAAAAATGACACGAAGCGAATTCAGGTATGCTGCAAGTTTCGAAGGTGGCGATTACACCAATTTCGCGGTCTTCCAACAACACACAGCGAACTATGATTTTGTTTATCGGGGAAAAGGAAAGAAAAAAATCCGCTCGAGATTATACCTTGGTATCGGAGGTGGATTTTATCTGAATGCCGCAGGTCAGTATGGTGGTTTGAGGTACGACAAGAACAGTCCAAAAAACCAGACAGCCAACGACTATCTTTATGATGGTTTGTTTCTAGGAAGAAATGAATCTACCGGAATTCTATCACAACAATTCATGCGCACTCAAGGCGGATTGGCAGCTCCAACGCAACAATCATCAAATGGCCTTCTCACCTCTTTGAATGTTGATGCTGACTTACCGATTGGCTTACCCATTTCTGTATATGCTGGAGCAGCGTTGCTGAAAAACGAACATGAAAATGTGTATGTCGGTGATGATTCAAACACCCTTCTCAGAACAAACGATGGTTCGCGAACCTTATGGAATGCAGGTGTGGCGCTGAGTCTCATACCCAAAGTATTTAAGATCTACGTGCCCCTGGTTTATTCTTCCGATATCATGGATGAAGTAAAGGCACGCGATCTTAGTTTTGCCGAGACCATCATGTTTGAACTCAATTTGCAAATGGCTGAACCTATCCATCTGCTGAGAAACATCGGCAACTGATTTTGGAGCATAACAAAAAAATCTATTTCGCATCCGACTTTCACCTCGGAGCACCGGACTACGAAACAAGTTTGATTCGTGAGAAAAAGCTTGTTGCTTGGCTGGAAAGTGTGCGACATGATGCCGCTGAAATATTTTTAGTTGGCGACCTTTTCGATTTTTGGTTTGAATATAAACGTGCTGCGCCACGTGGCTTCACAAGGTTACTTGGTAAAATTTCTGAGATAACTGACAGCGGAATCCCTGTCCATCTTTTTACCGGCAATCACGACATGTGGATCTTTGATTACCTGCCCAAAGAATGCGGAGTAATCATACATCGTGAACCCATAGAACGCGAATGGGATGGAGTGAAAATGATGATTGGACATGGCGATGGTCTTGGCCCTGGTGACTATGGCTATAAATTCATCAAAAAGATTTTCTCCAGCAAAGTTTGCCAATGGTTGTTCGCCAGACTGCATCCCAATTTCGGTATTTGGCTCGCAGGTTCCCTTTCACAATACAGTCGTTCAACGACCGGAACAAAGGATCAGTATTTTCTCGGTGCAGACAAAGAATGGCTCATCATCTATTGTCAGGAAGTATTACAACGGAAACACTACGATTACTTTGTATTCGGACACAGGCATCTGAAGATCGAATATCAACTCAATCCAACCTCGAAGTATATCAACCTTGGTGAATGGATCAACGATCCTCACTATGGTGTATTCGATGGAAAGAATTTTGACATGATCAAAATTCAAGACAACTTGTAAAATACCCACTGATTATTTCATCTTCTTAAAAATCCACGAAGCCACAAATGCTTCAAGGAGACTCAGTGGAATAGCAAACAGAAGTATTCCGACCGGCAATACATCTAGATTCCAAACAACCACCCACATCATGACAAATCCAAAGAGCCATGCAAGCAGAGCAGTTTCTATGAAGCTGAATTTTTTGGCGACCACATAAATAGATGTGGCAAACAGCAAAGACCACACACCCCACATGGCACCATTGATCGGTTCACCAGGAAAAACAAGTCCCATACTGCTGTAATGATCCGTCCAGAAATGTTTGAGAAAAAATTCGTTGCGAACGAATTCAGAAATACTGATCCACGCAGTCGCCACGAAAACCGGCAAAATTGTTTTACGAAACATAAAAATCATAGGTTGGTTTAGGGACTGGGGGGTATTGCAAATAAAAAGGAATTCAACGAAACATTGCAAATGAAAGAACAAGTTTTGCGCAGCCTATTCTTTCGTCTTCTTATCGAGAAGCTTGAGCAATGTTGGTATGCGATAGGAACCATGCATACTGCCGATGCATTCTGCAGCCATTGCCAATTCTATTCCAGCACAAGTGATGAAAAGTGGTCTGGTGCTATCGCCGCGCATCAAAGGTTGTTTGTGATGAATGATGGCCGCAAAATTTGTTTTGGCGACACCAATTACCGGAATGGCTTCCTGTAATGCGTGATATAAATGGGCTCCCAAACCCGGTCTTCGTTCATCATCCAGATAGACAAAACCATCAATCACAATCGCCTCGATGCGGTCATAGTTAAGCGTTTTCCATAATCCCAGAATGCAAGGCAATTCACGTTTGTAAAACTCACCAGGGACGTATTCTTCAATTCCATCATGCATCTGCTCGTGCATTGCGAAAGGAACAGCATCCTGCCAATGTTCAAAAGCGAGGCAAACCGTTTTTGCACTACCCTGACTGTAATATGTATCAAAAGACAAAATCAATGCGAGGCGCGAATAAATGATGCAATTTTTTTCAGGCGATATTTCATTTCACCAATTCAAATGAAGTGTATCTCAAAACCATCGCCTCGTCAACATCCTCTTGGGATTCATAACCTTCAGGAAAACCCAATCCCAAATGATAGCGACCAGTGAATCTAACAACATGTCCTGTTGTATTCCACTCTTCGGGTAACTCAGACATATCCGTATGTGGTTCGATGAAAACACAATGCGCAGCTAATGTATCTGCATCATATTGATATTTCCCATACTCTTCCAGAGGTATCCAATCTGCACAATCACAGGCCCAGCGAACAGGCATCATTTCAACCGTAACGACTGGACCTAACTTTACATGGTTATCACTGCAAGAACAACAGAACCATAACATGAAAAGAATTGATCCAAAACCATGATATCGTTTCACCGAAATCCGTGGTTTCGACTCAATTGACATTTCCGAAAGATGGATCACCGTACTCTCCGTTTTGGATCGAGTAAGACTGTTCATCAAAACCCAGTTTCGGAAGGAATATGATACCCAGAAAAATGAGTCCCCAAGTATAACCACTGCCTTTGCCAAATTGAGCAGAGAGTCCATTCATGATCATGATGACGAAAACAATGTTTACAATGGGTATCAATAACATGAGCAAATACCAACCCGGATTACCCGAAATGGTAATCAGTTTATATGTGTTGTAGATAGGGATAATGGAAGCCCATCCCTCCTCACCTGCCTTTTGATATAACTTCCAACGACCTACAAAATAGATCGCTATCAACATCACCAAAACCCTGATAAGCATACTTGTAAAAACTGCAATCAACATATAACCTTTGAAATAAGACAAGTCTTGAAATTCAGTGTCAAATGCCGAATATTCGCTTTGCATTTCCATCAATGCTGGTTTGGAGACATACTCAAACTGCAGATATCCCAAGATCAAATCAATCACAACGGTGATTAATACCGTAGCAAATCCAATTCCATAAGCTTGACTAGATGTAATTCTTCCGTTGTTCTTTTTCGAAAAGGAAACCAACGCAAAACAGATTGCAGCGATGTATACACCGTAATGTAAGACAGACATCAAAATGCTATATATGAAAACATGCTCACGCATGACGGTCCGATTGACGAAGAAAGAAACGACAGCACTCAGAATAGTTGCAAACGCTACTATAGAAGCCGCAATGGCAGCTGTTCTCCAAATAAGATTTTTCATGGTGTAAGAGGTGATTTTTTGGTTATCGCCAGTTTTCAAAAATAAAGGATTGATCCACTCCAATCATTATTTGTGAAAAACGGACAATCCATTAATCATGTGGTCTGAAAGATTTTTACCATAGAACAAACCCTATCAATAAATAGGTCTACTTTCTCTGTTCTAAGATTTTTTTGGCGTTTTCGTTTGCTGAATTCAGCTTGAGTGATTTTTTATACGACTTGTATGCCTCCTTCTTCTTTCCCATTTTGAGTTGACATTCGCCAAGACTATCCCAAGTGTTGTATCCCTTTGGATACAGTTCGGTATTTAATTTAAAAATACTCAACGCTTCAAGGTCATAACCAGCATTGAAAAACTCATATCCATAAGAATTGATTTCACTTTCCGAAACGTGATATGTTGAATTTTTACCTTTTGCAAATTCTTCTCTGATCAATTGAAGGGTGGCCTCCACAGAACCTTGTTCAGCTGAATAATCAAAAATAGATTTTAGATTCATGGTTCGTTCACGTTCCCTTTGCTGTGCCAATGTTCCCACGCGATAGAGCATTCTTTCATCGTCAGTCACTGCAGTGGTATCCAAATCATACAATCTCCAACCTGATTCATCCTTTGATCTCACGTATTGTGTTCCATAAATCTGGGGTTTTCCTTTTCGCATCAGATCCCTGTCAATAGCTGCAGCCAATAACCACCTGTCCATTTTTGAATCCAATTCAATGGCCTTTTTCATAAACGCAACCGCATTACCTGAATCAATGGTATCGGTACCATGTTGAAAAATGAGAGCCGCATTGTAATGATCCTTGGCCGTAATCACTTTGCCTTCACGAATAAGTTGTTTCAGTTGAACCCGTCTAATACTATCTTCTATCCAGATATTAACTCCTGAGTCTGTTCTATTCTTTCTTTGATCCTGATCCTGATCTGTCATCCTCTGCAACTCGACATTATCCAGCTGTTGAGACATGACATCAATGGGCTTGAACATACACATGGTCAATGCGACCAATATGAAACTCTGTATAAGATTTTTCATCATTGAATTTGTTCTAAATTGATTAATCACTCCTAAATCAATCACCGCCGCCACATCCACCACACGAACTGCATGAACTTCCGCATGAGCTGTCTGATGTACCACATGATGAAGTTGAGGATGAATCCGAATCACTTCTCTGCGATTTTACGACATATAGCACTGCAGGCAAAAACAACATGTTCAGTGCTTCTTGTCTTCCGTAACAATATTGCCATTTCCAAGCTTCATCTCCTGTCGATTTAGTGAGTATTTTGTGCTTATAAATTTCAGGTAGAGTCGACTTCCCAAACTTCTTTGTGAGACTGTACAAATAAATAATGGAGAAGATTCCAAAAAGTATGCAGATCACGGTAATGATAAACACAGGTTTGTCGCGCATCATTCCCGTCATTATCCGAGTAAATCCAAGCAGAAACCAACAGGCTAAAATCAAAAAATTCAACCCAAACAAACGATGAAATGCTTTCGATTTATTGAAGTATTTCATCAATGCATTCATGCTGGAGCCAAAATTCCTGATCATAGGTTTTCGCAACAATCGATGAAATGTTTCGTGATAAAATTTTGATTTCTGTTCTTCACAAATCCTGCTAACCTGCCATTGAATTGGTGACTTCGCATATTCCGGGTGTTTGAGTTCAAATGACTGTTTGTTTTGAAACCCAATCGCTCCAACAAGTACGGCCTCATTTGTGGCAGCGTGAACAATATTCTCTAAATTTTGATTTTTCAGGTAAATCAATTCATAGGGATGTAAATGATGGATAAATGAATCTTTCGGAAATGCCTGTGTCAATTTTCGAAGATGGCCTTTGTTGAACCATTCCATCAGAAGAAAGATAAAAATGCCACCAACAAAATAGACCCAAACAAATCCAGGATTCCCCAGCTGCATATAAATTGGTCGCAATAGGAAATAAAATGGCACAGCAAGAAGAATCACAGCTAATAATCCAACTATCACGAACGAACGCAACTTGTATTTCGCCTTTGGCAATTGTAAGGAAGCATACATGTCTTCATATTCCCAAATAGCAGATGGTTGTGCACCAAATTCATCCAGATAGAATTTTTTAGTTCGCTCCTTTGCCCGGATAAATTTTTCTGCGTCCTCTTTGTTATGTGTGGATGGAATATGTTGAATTTGTTTTCCCAACAAAGAACAAAACTCCTGATAGCTCTGTGTGAAAATCAAATGCTGGTGCCAGACGACATCGACGATGGCCGATGGCGAAACCATGGCATCATAAACCGCAGCCAAATACATGAATTTTTTATATTCGAGAATTGCCTTCTTGGTGAAATCATCCGTCCAATAATTTTCACTGGCGAGCCTTACACTAAAACTGTATTCCGCACGGGGCTGATCAAATTCGCACTGATCAATTTTTTCCCACAAGGTTTGGTCTTTCATCGTGAATGGTCATCAAATCATCTTTACATCACAGTGTAAAATTAAGTCACGAAGTGATTTCATACTTGGATGTATACATGAATGGTTGGAGCCTTTCACTGATGGTTGTCAATATGAAGAAATCATCAAGCCAATGTTGCTTATACAAAAAGTCGAAATGTTGGTTCCTTATGTTCTAAAAAACCACTATTCATGTATAAAGGTGTACCCATTTCTGTAGCATGCAACTCAAAAAATGAAATTCCTTCGTCCTTTCCTGTTTGAATCAATCGTTCCAGAATTTCTTTTCCTATCCCTTGTCTCCTGTATTCCGGTTTGGTATACATATTCATGATATATCCTGAACGGCCATTTGGCACACGAAAACTTCCTGGCTTCTGAATGATTTTCATTCCTCCTGCGGCAATACATTCTTCACCAATCATAGCTAGCCATGCCAGGAAGTCACCATTCGGAATATCCCTTTCGAGGTATTTTCTCAACTCATCTCGAAAATTCAAAAGCGTTTTTTCGTCCTGCATTCCCCAATATTCAGATAAAAACGCCTCTCTGTTTTCAATGAAAAAAGCCATATGTTCTTCTTTCATTCGGATATATTGAATTTGATTCATCGCTTATTGTTTTCATACAGATCAATACTCATGATCTAATTAAATCTCATTATCGCATTTACAAATAGTGCCAACGTTGCAAGGACAAAAATGATTGGAATCCATTGCAAAACCCGATTGACAAATCGATACGCTTTGCCCATTCCTTCAATATGAATGTAACTGCCCATTCTGAACATCCAAAGCACAATGGCGATAATCAATAGTATGCAGGTGAAGAAAAAAGAGAAGATACCATCCAGAAAATTGGACGGGACTCCTGTATCAGATATCATATGCTCTCGATTCAATTCGAGATAAAAAACAAGTCCACCGGAAATCGCTTTCAATATTTCAATGAAATAAGATCAATTCATTCGATCCAAATTTTTGCCGACAAAACCCCGGTTAAAACAGCTTTGGCTAAATTTTATTCCCGCAGGTATGCAAAGAAATTGTAAATCGTCGGCTGGCGAACACTCCCGATACATTTCTAAATAACCAATGAAATGATTCAACCTTTGTTGCAACACCCTAAAAGAGTAATTTAGTAACATGAAATCGATCCAGACCTGGCTGAATGAATACGGTGAAAGCCACCAGAACAAAACCAATAAAACCATCCATTGGATTTGTATTCCGTTGATTTTTTGGAGCATTGTCGCAATGCTTTATTCCATTAACTTGCATATCAAACTCATCGGCATTCCCATTACCGCAGCTCATGTGGCTTTGTTGTTGGTCCTGGCATACTATACACGCTTGTCACCTTCGCTTTCTGTAGGCATGACGGTATTTTCTCTGATCTGTCTCACCGTCTGCAACGCCCTGCAGATGATCGGTTTTACATTGTGGCAATTGGCGCTCGTGGTATTTGTCGTGGCATGGATCGGACAATTCATCGGTCACCATATCGAAGGAAAAAAACCATCCTTTCTCAAAGACATTCAATTTCTCCTCATCGGACCAGCATGGCTGATGAGTGACCTTTTCCGAAAATGGGGAATCGCGATTTAACCGAAATTTTCCTTCGAAATACCTTTCCGATCTAAAACACCTGCGAATAGTGAGGATTTAACCCAAAAATCACCCGTTTTTCCGCCATTTCCTGCAACTCTCTGCATCAGAACGCAACATACTCGTGACTGATGTCGTACTTTTGCGGCCGCTTTAAAAGATAACATGCAGAAAATCAGGAACATCGCGATTATCGCTCACGTTGACCACGGTAAACTACACTGGTGGACAAAATGCTTCACACGGCTATGCTATTCCGTGCGATTTGGAGCGTGAGCGTGGTATTACCATTCTCTCCAAGAACGTTTCCATTCGCTACAAAGACTACAAGATCAACATCATCGACACCCCTGGTCACAGCGACTTCGGCGGTGAAGTGGAGCGTGTACTCAACATGGCAGAAGGTGTACTTCTCCTCGTTGATGCATTTGAAGGTCCAATGCCTCAAACGCGTTTTGTACTTCAAAAAGCGATACAACTTGGATTGAAACCCATTGTTGTAATCAATAAAGTGGATAAGGAAAACTGTACGCCGGATGAAGTACACGAAGCTGTATTTGATCTGATGTACAACCTTGGTGCGACTGAAGATCAGCTTGATTTCCCGACAGCATATGGTGCTGCGAAACAAGGTTGGATGAGTCTCGACTGGAAACAAAAAACAGACACCATCGAGCCTTTGCTCGATTTGGTGATCGAACACATTCCTGGCCCTGTTGCCCGTGAAGGTATTCCTCAATTGCTTGTAACATCACTCGACTACTCTTCATTCACTGGTCGTATGGCCATTGGCAAACTTCACCGCGGTGAGTTGAAAGCCGGAATGCCTGTTTCTCTGATGAAAAAAGAGAATAAGATTGTAAAAGGACGCATCAAAGAATTGTATGTTTTCGAAGGTCTTGGAAAACGCAAAGTAGAATCTGTAACAAGTGGTGATATCTGTGCCATCAATGGTATGGAAGACTTCGAAATTGGAGATACTTTCTCTGATTTTGAAAAACCAGAAGCACTGCCAACCATCGCTGTGGATGAACCAACGATGAGCATGCTCTTTACAATCAATGATTCTCCATTCTTCGGTAAGGAAGGAAAATTCGTTACGAGCCGTCACATCAAAGAAAGATTGAACAGAGAATTGGAGAAAAACCTTGCACTCCGAGTGCAGGAAACAGATAAGGCCGACCGTTTCATTGTGTTTGGTCGTGGCGTACTTCACTTGTCTGTACTCATTGAAACGATGCGTCGTGAAGGTTATGAATTGCAGATCGGACAGCCACAGGTTATCGTCAAACATATTGATAATATGAAATGCGAACCGATCGAAGAACTTACAATAGATCTTCCTTCGGATATGGCTGGAACTGCCATTGAAGCCGTGAGCAAAAGGAAAGGTGAAATGAAAAACATGGAGCAAAAAGGTGATCGCACGATACTGGAATTCGAAATTCCTTCGCGCGGTATCATCGGTCTTCGCTCTCACCTACTCACCGCAACTCAAGGTGAAGCCATCATGTCGCACAGATTTAAAGAATATCAAGGTTGGAAAGGTGAAATCGGTGGTCGTATCAGCGGTTCATTGATTAGCATGGACAATGGAACAACCACAGCATATCGTATTACAAACCTTCAGGATCGCGGAAGATTTTTTGTTGATCCAAACGAAGATATTTACATGGGACAGGTTATCGGTGAACACACCCGTGATAATGACCTTACTGTGAATCTGACGGAAGCAAAACAGTTGACCAACTTCCGTGCTGCAGGTAGCGACGATAAAGCTCGTTTTGCTCCAGCCATTAAATTCACACTGGAAGAAGCACTGGAATACATTCAGGCTGACGAATACGTAGAAGTGACTCCAAAGAGCTTGCGTCTGCGTAAAGTTTATCTCAACGAAAACGACAGAAAACGATACGCAAGAGAATTCCAGACAGTATAAAAAAACTTCTTGATTTTCATAACCACCGGTATGTCATGAATCGGTGGTTTTTTTGATCAAAAACGCACTGCAAGTAAAATCTGGACGAAACCAATAAAACATCATCAGATCAAAGAACAGGATTTCAAAGTAGCTATCATTCGATCCTTCAGCATATCTACCAATTCGTCATCCATGAATTCATAGTCGTCTGCGATGTGGAGTACTTCAATTTTTGGAAGTTCCAAAAAAGAATACACATCCCTGATTTTTTTCCTTTGATCTGATTCCATGACGAAAACAAGGTCGGCCCAATTCAAATCATTCTCAGAGATCTTTCTTTCGCTAGCCGGACTGAGCCCCGCTGAACGTGTGTTGAAACGATCATCGTTTTTGAAAATGAATTCAGCGGTCCTGCTTCTTTTCTTGTTGCGCCCGCAAACCACGAGTATGTTCGGTCTTTTCGACATCCGTAAATTTCCATCACAAATAAAGTTCTTTTGCCTCTAACCGCATCCCTTCGTTTAACCTGTATCATGAACAATAAGAATTTGTGACAGTCTCTTAATTTCGCCACCAATTTTAACACCTATGGACCATCTCTTCACCATCGAAGCTTTAACAGGTTTGCTTGCACTCACCGTGATGGAAATTTTACTTGGCATTGACAATGTCATTTTCGTTTCCATCATCATGAACCGACTCCCAAAGGGCTCGGAAAAGAAAGCAGGTATTATTTGGATGATTGCCGGTGCAGTGATTCGCATTTTGTTGCTATTCTCATTGGGATGGCTCATCGAAACCGGAGGTGATCTATTTGCCATTGGTCAACATCACGTCGGCTTAAAAGACCTCATCATGATCGGAGGAGGACTTTTTCTGCTGGTTTCGACTACGCGTGAGATTCACAACAAACTGGAAGGTGAAGATCCAAATGCAGCAGCACATAAACAAATAGCGAAGAATTCCTTCGGTGCTATCATGGTTCAAATCATTCTCATCGACATCATCTTCTCTATCGACGGTGTCATCACTGCGATTGGAATGGCCAGTGATTTTACGTTACAGATTATCGCCATAGCCATAGCCATGCTGGTGATGTTCATCTTTGCCCCCAAAATCAGCAAATTCATACACAAGCATCCGACATTCAAGATGCTTGCTCTTTCATTTTTGATCTTGATCGCTGTATTACTGCTGGTTGAAGGCGTGCACGTAGATCACTTCGAAGTTCCGAAAGGATATATTTATTTCGCCATGGCCTTCTCATTTGGTGTTGAACTTCTCAATACCGTTGCAAGAAAGAATAACAAAAACAAACCTGTAGAACTTCACGAACCGCGACCGGAGTAATCTAAAATTTTACTTGCGACCACCGCCTTTTGCCGGTGCCTTGCCTCCAGATTTAGAGCTTCCTTTGCCTTTACCACCACCCTTTGCAGATTTTTCAGCAGGTGCTTTTCCCTTTGCCGGTTTGTCAACAGCTTTATGATCATTACCACCTGATCCTTTGGCTCTATCATGTGCATTGTTGTCTGCTTTCCGCGAACGATGATCTACGCCTCCACGTTTTTCATGTGCAGCGCGATAATGTGTATGAACATGAACAGAAGTTTTTCTGTATGATCTGTAATGAACGTGAACTCGATTGGTACGAACAACGGTTACATGGGTGCATTTCATTCTGAATGGTGCACAATATTGATAATGCCATGCGAATGGATGCACACGATAAGGTTTCCACCAAACCGGATAAAAGCCCCAGCGATGGGGTGAAACCCAAGGTCGGTATGCTGGTCCCCAAAGGGTGACCACGCAAGGCCACATCCAGACATTCACCACGATGGCCGCATATTCATCAGGTGCATTTGGTCCACCCTTTCCACCAAAATACTTTTCATCTGATGGTTCAGCAATTGCTTCTTCGCCATACAATTCTTCGTCACCGAAAATTTGCAATACCGCTTCTTTTTCACCCGTCTTCTCAATCTCGATCACAGCCACGTCTTGCGTTTCGCCATCGTTGATCAAAGAACGGATGGCAATGGCATGTCCATCGCCTTCTGCCACATCTTCCACCACCAAATAGTCGGTATCGCCATCCTGATTCAAATCCAAATTATTGATTCCGTTATCTGGGGCATTGAGTGCCTTTTCAAATTCTTCCGGCGATTTGACTGTACTAAACAATGATATCGCGCCGTCGAGTGAAAATCCATCTCCTGGAAGACCTGTTTCCACGGCTTCATCCTGCGCCTGCAGAAAGGTTGATACAAAAAGCAAACAGGCGAATAGTGTCTTTTTCATATGGTGTAAGTTTTAAGTTAGACTCATGATAAGTGAATAGGTTTAATCTAACCCTTCATCATTTTCGAAATGGCCTTGTCAAGTTCATTTCCATCAGCCAAGGTCGCGGATATTCGTGCCCGTTCCTCATCTGTTTTGTTTTGGCTCAATTTCTTTTTCATTTCGATTTGTGTGATTTCAAGATTGAAAGCAACAATTCCATTCAGCATTTTTTCCAGATACTCTTCACGCAGATTGTCAAAAGCAGGAACATAGGCGGTTTCGAAGTGAGAAACCAAAGTCCTCATTTGCGCCAATTTCTCTTCCTTCTGTGTAATGATTGAGGCTCGGCAATAACAATGAACAGCCGCATAATTCCAGGTTGGGACACTTTCACGGGAATCGTAGTGACTTGGTGAAATGTATGCATGCGGTTCACGAAATATGACCAATACTTCGCGTTCTGTCAGATGTCGACTTTGTTCATTGGCGGCCGACATATGTCCTGAAATGATCAACTTGTACAACACCTTTTCAGCCAACAATGGCAGGTGGGAGGCAATTATTCTTCCGGTTTCATTGACCGAGATCAATTCCGCAAACGGATATGTTCGTAAAAAATCCTCGGCAAATCCGAGATCATGCTCTTGAAATTCTCGTGGAATATACATGAGGTAAAATTATTAGATTGGATAGAACTCATCACAACAGTCCATTCTACAGGCATTTTGAAGGATTTACCATTTCAAATGAACTTGGCCATGTGTCCGATTGCGAACATTACTTAAAAAAAAGAACAAAATTGACAATCGTGCGTTAACCTTTTTTTATGGCCCGAAGTATGAATGCACTTTTACATTTACCTCAATTATCTGGTTTATGATGAAAAAGATTTTTTTCCTGTTTTCAACCATTGCACTGGTTTCTGGTTTTCGCGTTTCCGCTCAGGTGACCAACACCACGGGTACAACTGAAAAATTCAGCACTTTGCTCAACTACATCGATCTGATGTATGTCGACTCCGTGAACGCTGAAGAATTGACTGAAAAGGCCATTGTCCATTTGCTGGAGGAGCTTGATCCTCATTCTGTTTATCTCTCGAAAGAAGAGGTACAGGCCGCAAACGAACCCCTGCAGGGCAGTTTCGATGGCATCGGTATACAATTCAACATTTTCCATGACACGATCATGGTCGTAGAACCCATTCAAGGTGGTCCTTCAGAAAGGTTAGGAATCCGCAGTGGCGACAAGATCGTCAAAATCGATGGCAACAATGTCGCTGGTATCGGCATCAAGAACAGCGATGTGATGAAAAAACTGAAGGGTCCAAAAGGCACCAAAGTGACTGTCGGTATTGAACGTCCGGGGGTAGAAGAACTACTTTACTACAACATCATCCGTGATAAAATTCCGATTTATTCGGTGGATGCTTCATACATGGTAACGCCTACGATCGGCTATGTCAAGGTTAGCCGCTTCGCTCAAACCACTGCAGAAGAAATGCGCAAAGCCATTGCTGAATTGAAAACACAGGGCATGAAAGACCTTGTGCTTGATCTGCAGGGCAATGGCGGTGGACTTTTGGATATTGCCGTCGAGATGTGTGATGAATTTTTGAGTGGTGATAAACTTCTCGTTTACACCGAAGGTCGCTCATTTCCGAGGGATGAACGCCATGCGAATCCAAAACTTCAAGGTACCTGGGAAAAAGGACGCTTGGTTGTGCTCATTGATGAATCTTCTGCTTCTGCTAGCGAGATTCTGAGTGGAGCCATTCAAGATTGGGATCGCGGATTGCTCGTTGGTCGTCGTTCATTTGGTAAAGGCCTCGTTCAGCGCCCGGTTCGACTGCCTGATGGTAGCATGGTGAGACTTACCGTACAGAAATACTTCACACCTTCCGGCCGATGCATCCAGAAATCCTATGAAGGGGGCCTCGATGCTTATGAAAAAGACAAAGAAAATCGTTGGAAAAATGGCGAATATTTCAGTCTTGAAAGCCTGCAGTTACCCGATTCTTTGAAGTACTACACCAATTTGAAGAAACGCACCGTCTATGGCGGAGGTGGCATTCTCCCTGATATTTTCGTTCCACTGGATACCACGGACAATAGCGCTTATTTCAGTCAAATGATCGGAACTGGCGTCAATAACGACTGGGTGATGACTTATGTGAATAAAAACCGCGATCAACTGCTCGCCACTTACCCCAACGTCAATGTTTTTGCTGAAAAATATGAATTGCCTGTGAGTGCAATGCAGGAACAGATCGATATGCTCACTGCCAAAGAAGTTGCGTACAATGAAAATCAGTTCAGAACCTCAGAACAGTCCATCAAACTGCGCACAAAAGCGCTCATAGCGCGTAATCTCTACGACAATGAAGCTTTCTATGTGCTGATAAATGATCTTAATCCTGCGTTAAAAAGAGCTGTTTTAATTCTTCAGGATGGCACCTTTGAGAAGATGAAACTCGCATACAGCGAATTCAAATGAGCTGATTATTTTTGCCATCAATTCAAAACTAACATTCAAATCAATAAAATATGAGCAACGGATTGAAAGTAGGTCTTCTGATCGTGATCGCAGGAGCACTCGGATTCCTCGGATATTCACAATGGAAAAAAGGTTCTGACAGCATAGAAAGCCGTCCGGCCACTGCCATCAACGAAGCTTCAAACCCTGAGGCTGGTTCAGCCATGGCGACCAATGATGCAAAAGGTGGCTCTGCTTCTCAACAGAGAGCGAAAACAACCATCAACTTCGACAAAAAAGAACACGATTTCGGTAAAATGAAACAAGGTGATCAGGTTGAATGTGTTTTCAAAGTGACTAACACAGGTAATGAGCCTTTGATCATTGAAGAAGCACACGGTTCTTGCGGTTGCACCGTTCCGGATTATCCAAAAGAACCAATTCCTGCAGGTCAAACCCGCGATATCAAAGTAAAATTCAATAGCGCTGGTAAAAAAGGTTCTCAGACTAAAACAGTAACACTTACCTCCAACACTGAACCTCTTCAGACTATTCTGACCATCAAAGCAGAAGTTGAAGTACCGGAAGGACAAGACAAAGCTGCTAAACCAGCTGGACATTGATCCAATCAAATCCAAAAGATATTTCCGAACCCCGACCAATTGGTTGGGGTTCTTTTTTGGACATGATCCCAACATAAAACTATTGGCGTTGAAGCCGAAATCTCCTACTAGCTCCATGAGCGGCGGATCAAAAGTTATGGAAATTCTCCTGAACGAAAATGAAGATACTATTTCACCCTCAGGACCATCAAACCGTCTCGAACCGGTAGAAGCACATTTTCAACTCGCTGATCGTTTGTCACGAGGTCATTCAACTTTTGTAAAGTGATGGTCTCGATGTCGTTTGGATGAGGATCTTTGATCACCTTTCCAGACCAGAGCACGTTATCGATGAAAATATAAGCGCCAGACTTTAATCTCGACATCAGAATGTTGTAGTAATTGATGTAATTTTCCTTGTCAGCATCCATAAAGACAATATCAAAATCTATCTTCAATGCAGGTATAAGATCCAGTGCATTGCCAAAATGACGTTCAATTTTTTTCCCGAAAGGAGACGCCAAAAAGTATTTGTCCTGAATCCACTGCAACTCATCATTGATGTCGATGGTGACCAAAACACCATCTTCAGTGAGACCTTCGGCCAGACATAGTGCACTGTATCCGGTGTATGTGCCTATTTCAAGGATGTTTTTCGGTCGAATCATTTTAGACAACATACTGAGGACACGACCTTGAAGGTGTCCGCTAAGCATGCGGGGATTGATGACCTTCTGCCATGTTTCATGGTTCAATTTGGACAACAATTCAGACTCAGGTTTGGTGTGGTTCTCCACATACAATTCTATTTCTTCCGGTAGAAAATTCATGGTGGAAAATTAAACCCAGTTTCTGATCATCAGGTGAATGCACAAAACTTCCAAGACGTATTGTTCTATGCTTGATTCAGCGGCTTCTGTGTGCCTGCGCGAAACCTTTCACATCAATGGTTTGATCGGCTCCTTGGCGTACTACACTATCTATACAATAACTATTCTTGGAGAATAGAAGGATGTTGCTTCAAATGCTGGATTAAGGGTTCATAACTTCGCACCATGAAATTCGAAGACTATTCTGACATGCTGCGTGATTGGTTGATGAACCATGGCGTGTTCGGCGACAGG
>JADKIZ010000011.1 GCA_016722445.1 Flavobacteriales bacterium
CGACTTGCAGGAAGCCTTGAACAAAAACAATGAAGTTTTCAATTTCCTTTCTTCAATCTCCAATAAATACGGAATTGGTTTTGGCGGCCGGGTGCAGGTATCATTCACCAGGTAGTACTCGAAAATTATGCTTTCCCTGGTGGTATGATGATCGGAACGGATTCTCATACCGTAAATGCTGGAGGTCTTGGCATGGTTGCTATTGGTGTCGGCGGTGCAGATGCGATGGACGTCATGGCAGGCATGGCTTGGGAACTTAAGTTCCCTAAACTCATCGGTATCAAACTCACCGGAAAATTAAACGGATGGGCCAGCGCTAAAGATGTTATCCTGAAGGTTGCAGGTATTCTCACTGTGAAAGGTGGAACAGGTTGTATCGTGGAATATTTTGGTGAAGGTGCCGAATCCCTCTCTTGCACTGGTAAAGGGACTATCTGTAATATGGGTGCTGAAATTGGAGCGACTACTTCAACTTTCGGCTATGATGATAGCATGGAACGTTACCTGCGCTCTACTGGTCGCGATGAAGTGGCCGATTTGGCCAATAACATTCGTCAACACCTTACTGGCGATGCGGATGTTTATGCCAATCCTGAAAAATATTTTGACCAGGTAATCGAAATTAACCTCACTGAGCTAGAACCACACCTCAATGGTCCCTTCACTCCGGATCTGGCAACACCTGTTTCCAAAATGAAAGAGGAAGCTGCGAAAAATAACTGGCCTACTAAAGTGGAAGTTGGTTTGATCGGAAGCTGCACAAACTCTTCATATGAGGATATCGCACGTTCTGCTTCGCTCGCTTCTCAAGCTATTTCAAAAGGACTGAAACCAAAAGCTGATTTCAGTATAACTCCTGGTAGCGAACTCGTGCGTTATACCATCGAACGTGATGGCTTTATCGATACCTTCAATAAACTGGGTGCTACTGTTTACGCCAATGCATGCGGTCCTTGCATTGGTATGTGGGCGCGCACAGGCGCAGAGAAAAAAGAAAAAAATACCATCGTCCATTCTTTCAACAGAAACTTCCAAAGTAGAAATGATGGCAATCCAAATACACTCGCTTTCGTTGCATCTCCAGAGTTGACCACTGCACTGGCTATCGCAGGTGACCTTACTTTTAATCCGCTGACCGATACATTGGTCAATGAAAAAGGTGAACATGTTAAACTAGATCCACCTTCAGGCGACGAACTTCCTTCAAGAGGTTTTGATGTGAAAGACGCAGGTTATCAGGCACCTGCTGCTGATGGCAGCAGTGTTCAGGTGAATGTAGCCAATGACAGCGAGCGCCTTCAATTGCTCGCTCCATTCGGCGATTGGGATGGCAACAACATCACGAATGCACGCGTCCTCATCAAAGCAAAAGGAAAGTGCACCACCGACCATATTTCAATGGCGGGTCCATGGTTGCGCTACCGCGGTCACCTCGATAATATCGCGAATAACACACTGATTGGTGCCACCAACTTCTTCAACGGAGAACAGAATAAAGTGAAGAATCAAATCACTGGTGAATACGATGAAGTGCCAAAGGTTCAACGTGCTTATAAAGCAGCTGGTGTTCCTACCATCGTAGTGGGCGATCAGAATTATGGTGAAGGTTCTTCGCGAGAACAGACGGCCATGTAGCCTCGTCACCTTGGTGTAAAAGCCATTCTGGTGAAGTCCTTTGCACGTATTCATGAAACCAACCTGAAGAAGCAGGGAATGCTCGCACTCACGTTTGCCAATGAAGCTGATTACGATAAAATCCGTGAGAATGATCTGATCAATTTTACTGATCTCACTTCTTTCACACCAGAAAAGCCATTGCACCTTGAACTCGTTCATGATGATGGCACGAAAGATGTTATCGCAGTCGATCATACATACAACGCTCAGCAAATCGAATGGTTCAAAGCCGGTGGTGCTCTGAACCTGATTCGCAGGAGCCTTGTGAATTGATTCTAAAACAACTCTGACATGCATTTTCTGAAATCTTCACTGCTCATCATGGCAGTTTGTGTTGCCATGGCTTCGCACAGTCAAAAGGAGAAAGGCGCCATCGCGATTAACGCCGGCGTTGGTTATAGCTTTTTCGGACTATTGGGCTCTCTCAATTTTTCCATTCAGGATGAATTTGAAATGGAAGGAAAGGCAACTCCTGTTTATACTGGTGCTATCGATTATGGATATGGCGAGCATATCAGCATTGGTATCGGTGGCGGTTATCAATCCGTTTCACAGAACATCAAAAACTATACTTATATCGACGCCAACGGCAATGAAACAATTTCCAATTTCAAATATGAAATCAGCAGGGTGAATGTCGGTTTGCGTGCACTTTTTCATTATGGGAATGGTAAAGTAGACGCATACAGCGGTGGTAAAATTGGATTGACTTACTATTCCGTGGATGTGGAAACTCAAAACGTAGATAACCCATCCTGGTTGCGCACTGGAGGAACTGGTTTTGCTCTACAACTGATTCCAGTTGGCGTGCGCGCTTACGTTTCAAACAATATCGGAATCTTCATCGAAACCGGAATTGGAGCTCCTTGCTTTATTTCCGGAGGCATTTGTCTTGGCTTTGGTGAGGACCGCACGAGCAATTCGAATCGTTAATTTCTAAATACCATGATAAAGATGAAGTCCTTGTTTTCCGCTTGTTTTGCGACCGTTACTTTGTGCTGCATTTCTGCGTCAACAGCGCTTGCAACTGAAGTCTTGCATCATGCTGATCATCTGATTGAATACTGCGCTGCAGACAGCGATAGTGTGAAAATCGACATCAATACTCCTGTAATTTCGTTTGACAACAGGTTGTATCAACAGGGTATTCAAATCGGAACCTTCGACAAAAAAACAACCATGAAGAAGGGCCAGTTGATGATGATCATACAGATTTATGATATGAAAGGAAAAGGAATTGCCGAGGCTGTTGCACAAGGTGTCAATGCGTCATTCGTCATCACAATTTTTGCTGATGGAGAAAAGCTCTCAGCAGATTTTACTTTCGATCATGAAGCAGAAGAATTTGCTGCCATGCTTCGAAAGAAGGGGAAATTCTGATTATTCCAGATAAAGATCAAACAGGAATGCTCTGAAGATGGCATCTGCACCTTTCCTGAATTTTTTTCCGCCGGTGAATTTTCTGTCATTGACAGTGATCACCGGTTTTTCATTTTGCATCCATTGATAAAAAAGACTGTCGCTTACTGAAAAGCTATATCGATAGATGTGTTTCTTTTTTCCATATCCTTCTGCATAGATTTTTTCTGGTTTGCCGCATTCCGTTTTTTGATCACCCAATTCTAACGTGAGTTTTTCTGGTCTGAATGCATTGTCTTCGGTGATGATGGAAAAATTACACGTCACCGGATTGCTTTTTCCTTTTACCTTGAGATAGGTATGATCAATGGTAAATTCGTCATCATGATCTACCGATTGGTATGCAATGGGTCCGCCAAAGCAGAAGACTATCTTTCCCCTTCGTGAAAATTTTGATGAAACCATCTCCACCTCCGCCTGATGCAGCAGGTGCTTTCACACCACATGATGCCAACATGAGCAATGCTGAAAGAACTACAAAGTACTCACAAATGAATTTTTTCATGCAGATAGGTTTCCATGGTATCATAAATCAATTTCGCATCGCCGGGGTTGGTTGTGGTGTAATCATATATCACCATCAAGCCACCCTTGTGTTCCATGTAAGTAAAACGCGCTGTGTGTGAATTACCACGGGAAATTAAATAAGCATCCACTTTGGTTTTTCTTACAACTGCACTTCTGCTTTCAACGATCTGAAAAGATGCGTCAGATTTCAGAGCATCTGCGTAAGTCGACTGGGTGAGTGTTTCACTCACTGCAATGAACACAGCATATTGTTTGGTGTCGTTTACCACGCAACGGTTCAGGTAAATCTGATCACTTTCAACCAAACAACAATTCTGGTATGCCGTCACTTCCTGCTGTCCAACGGGGAAATGATTCATTTCACCGTCGGCCATTTTGAACTTTCCGTATTTGGCAAAAATCATTTTACTGCCACCACATGATGATAAAATCAAAATCGAGGCGATCACAAATGATGTTTTGAGAATTGTTTTGAAGTGTTGTGTCATGTTGAACTGCTACGGTTTTTTAATTCATTCTGAATGCAGCTTTCACAAAAAACAAAAGGAGCAGTCGCCTGCTCCTTTCGTTGAATTTTTCATCGGATTATTCACCTGTAACGATACAAGTGTGAGTGATGATGAGGTTCAGAATGTTTTTGTTCTGATAGTCAACAGTAGAAATCTTAGAGATACCACCATTTTTAGCAGCAGTCTGGATAGAAGCATCTACTCCGAAGCAAAGAGCGCCAAGGAAGCAGTTACCGCTAGATTTTCCAACTTTAGTTCCAACCGGGTTAGAAGTAGCATTAACCGGAAGAGTAATAGAGCATGAAGCGAGCATAACTGCTGCGCAACCAGCTGCAACGATTTTCTTGAAGGTTGTCATTGTGTTTTGATTTTTTGAAATTAGAGCGCCAAACTTAGACAATCTTTTAGTTGTGGCAAAAAAATGATCGATTTCATTGTGCTTTTTCTTCATGATATTTCTCCTTTTATGGTATTTCTCTGGTACTCAGTTGTTTCTAAACGCAGGGTCTTATGCGAATAAAGGAGTCTGCGGGTTAAATTCGCGCCGTCATGAGTTCTAAACAACGTACAATAGCTGCGTCTGTCACCGTGAGCGGTGTCGGATTGCATACCGGCGCACAGGTAAAACTCACCATTTTGCCAGCTCCAGATAATCATGGATATGCATTCCAGAGAATTGACGTGGAAGGTCAGCCGATTATTCCTGCGGATTGCGACCTCGTGGTCAATACTCAACGAAGCACTACACTGGAATTTAAAGGTGTGAGGGTGCATACCACTGAACATGTGCTCTCTGCACTTTATGGCTGTAAAGTGGACAATGCATTGATCCAAATCGATGGGCCTGAAATTCCTATCATGGATGGAAGCGCATGGCCTTTTGTACAAGCCATTGAAAGTGTTGGCTACACTGAACTAAACGCGGAGAGAAAATACCTCACGCTAACCGAAAATCTCACGTACGAAGACAAGGAAAAGAGCATAGAAATGCTTGCCGTACCAACAGACGGTGGAGAGTTTCGTGTCACTGTTATGGTCGACTACAATTCACCGGTATTGGGCACGCAGCATGCACATATGTATCAGCTCAATCACTACAAGGAAGAAATCGCACGCTGCAGAACATTTGTCTTTTTGCGTGAATTGGAATTATTGGCAAAAAATGGTCTGATCAAAGGTGGTAGTCTCGACAACGCCATCGTTATGGTGGAAAGGGCCTATTCTGACCAGGAAATTAAAGACATCTTGAAATTGCTGGGTAAAGAAGATCTTGAAGTAAAGGTGGAAGGTGTGGGGGTGTTGAACACGGTAAAACTTCAATATGAAAATGAACCAGCCCGCCACAAACTCCTCGATATTGTTGGAGATTTGGCACTCGTTGGAAGATTTATTCGCGGACATATCCTCGCTGCGAGACCAGGGCATTATGGCAATGTGGAATTCGCCAAAATCCTGAAAGGCATCATCAAAAAACAAAAAGATGCAGCTCCGGTTTTCGACATATTCAAAAAGCCTTTGTACGATATCAATGATATCACCAGAATGCTCCCGCACAGACATCCATTTTTATTGATAGATAAAATTCTGGAAATGGACAAGCAAGGCGTGGTAGGTATTAAAAATGTCACCATGAATGAGCCGTTCTTTCAGGGACATTTCCCTGGAAATCCTGTGATGCCAGGTGTTTTACTCGTTGAAGCTATGGCTCAGGTAGGAGGGATTTTTGCATTGTCACAAGTGGAAGATCCCGAAAATTATAGCACCTATTTCATGAAAATTGATGGGGTGAAATTCAAACAAAAAGTTTTGCCTGGCGATACGGTCGTTTTCAGACTTGTTCTAGAAAGCCCTATCAGACGTGGCCTCGTGAATATGAAGGGAGTTGCTTATGTGAGTGGAAAGGAAGTGTGTGAAGCGATCATGTTGGCACAAGTAATACGTGATAGAGTTCCAAAAGAAACCAAAGAAGAAGCCACCGCATGAGTACACTTCGTCAGATAGATCCAGCTGCGCGTATTGCAGAGAAGGTCGAGATAGGTCCTTTCACAACCATTTATGGCGATGTAGAAATCGGTGAAGGTTCATGGATCGGCCCAAATGTCACCATCATGGATGGGGCACGCATCGGCCGGAATTGCCGGATTTTTCCTGGATCTGTGATTTCTGCTATCCCACAAGATCTCAAATTCGAAGGCGAAATCACCACCACCGAAATCGGCGACAATACCACCATTCGCGAATGTTGTACACTCAACAGAGGAACCAAAGACAAATGGAAAACGTCTGTGGGTGCCAATTGTTTGTTGATGGCCTATGTACATATCGCGCATGATGCTGTGGTCGGCAACAATTGCATTTTGGCCAACAATGCCAATATCGCAGGTCATGTCGAAATCGAAGATTGGGTGATCATTGAAGGTGTGGTTGCCGTGCAACAATTTATCCGCATTGGCCAACATTCTTTTGTTGCTGGTGGTAGTCTTGTACGAAAAAATGTACCTCCTTTTGTAAAAGCGGCAAGGGAACCACTCAGCTTCGCTGGCGTGAATACCGTTGGACTTCGTCGCCGTGGTTTTGAAAATGAAACTATCGCTCATATTGAAGATGTGTATAGAATGATATACGTTCACAATAGCAATATGAGTCGTGCCATTCATGCAGCAGAATTGGAATTGCCCAATACTGCTGAGAAACAAACCATCTTGGATTTTATTAGGGTAAGTGATAAGGGAATTATTCGCGGACCACAGGGTTTGTAATGGCTCACTCTACTGCCGGAATTAAAACCATTTCATCTGGAAATCATCCTTGAAAATATTGGTAAAAAATTCAACCGTGATTGGATTTTCCGTGATATGAGCAAACACTTCGCGGAGGGTGATCAATATGCCATCTTAGGTGGTAACGGCTCAGGTAAGTCAACGTTTTTGCAATTGATAGCCGGATTTCTCGTGCCGGGCGCGGGAAATATTTCTTGGAAAATCGGAGGCAAGGAAATCGAAGTGGATCAGGTATATCGTCATGTTGCTATCGCTACACCATTTCTGACACTCTACGATCAATTCACACTGAAAGAAAATGTCGAGTTTTTTCTCCAGTTTAAAAAATTAAAAGATGGTGTGGATGTCAAATCATTCTCCGAAATAATTGAACTGGAAAAACACAACAACAAACAGCTACAACATTTTTCCAGTGGCATGAGACAACGTGTAAAATTAGGTCTCGCTATTCTCGCTGATACCCCACTACTTCTTTTGGATGAACCAGTTTCACACCTCGATAAAAATGCCATCCTCTGGTATCAGAAACTTCTCCAAAACAACATCAGTAATCGTACGCTCTTTGTCGCCTCCAATTCACAAGCTGATGAGATCTTTTTGTGCCGAGGGAAAATGGAGTTTTGAATTATGAATTATGAATTATGAATTGTTTGGGTAAGGATGTAGGAATTAGGTACTAGGTATTAGGACTGCGTAAGGAAGTAATTGGCCAACTCAATTCTCATCTGATAAATTATAATTCATAATTCATACTTCACAATTCTACTGGTGTCCTGCACGCAAGAGGTCATTCACGGTTTTCACGGGATTGAATGTTGAGATGGGGACTTCGACAAAGACGGTATTCCACAATGCCATTGCACCGTTCCAGAGTCCTGGCCATTCAAGTGCTTTGATCACATGGCCATGGTGAAATTTTTCTGAAATGAATCCGGTGGTATAATCGATGAACTGGTCAAGGGAATAGTTTTCTCCTTTTCTGTTTTTGATGCTGCACACAATATCGACCGGATTGAAATGTGTAGACGATGAAAGTATTTTGGCTTGTTGGTTGTCATGCAAATCCACCTGACTCTTCTCTACAATTTGTTTGCTGAGGTAACCTCCAGACATTTTGATCCAGAATGGACCACCTCCTGGTTCACCTTCATTTCGCACCATGCCGCAAACACGGAGCGGTCGGTCTAATCTCAACCGGGCATATTCATGTAATTGCGTTCGGGTCATGCCCAACGGCAATCCGGGTTGAAACCATAGTTGAATGAACTCAAGTGCATCTTCAAGAATATCATTATGACCACGGTCCAGTTCATTGAGATAATGATGAACTTGTGTTCGCAGATCTACGAGCAAACCTGCAATCACTTGCTTATAAAAGGTTGACTCTTCCTGCTGTCCAGATGTTGTGACATTGTCGATGTTTTTGATGAAAATGATATCGGCATTCAGGTTTTGCAAATTGTGTATGAGGGCGCCATGTCCACTTGGCCTAAACATCAGTTTTCCATCTTCATCGCGCACCGGATTATCATCTTTATCCAATGCAATGGTATCTGTTTTCGATGATTGTGTGCTGTATTCAGTCTCAATCTGATCGTATTGAAAAGTGGCAATTTTTTTACTCAGATAATCAGAAACGGCTTCGAAATGTTGCGGTGCAATGGTAAAATGCACGCGACTTCGGCCATCTGCCTGCTTGGTATAGGTGATCGCCTCGTATAAATGTTCGTCAAATGCATTGCGGTATTCTTCACCATATCGGTGAAAAATAACCATGCCTTTAAGTTGCGAATCGTAATGAAGTCCTTTGGGCTCGAGGATAAATCCAAATATTTTTTCCCATTCATTGTTGCGTATACACTGATCGAGTGATTCGCCTTTTTCAGACATTATGGTTCTGAGTGTTGCAACAAATGGAAAACGCTCAAAATTGACAATGAATTCTTCCGTGAGTTCTGCAACATTGTCCGGATTGTAGTTGTAAAGGTGTTTGAACATTCTGCTCGCTGCACCAGATGCAGGAACAAACTTGAGTATGTCGTATAGTTCTCTTTTCTGTTCAAAAAGTTTCTGGAATTTGTGACAATCGGCTCCACTAAGTACAAGAATGCCATCGCCTTGTGTACAAGGTCGTTCCAAGCGAACAGGTTTGGTCTCTTGGGTGAACTGATGTATTTGTTTCATCAGATCGTTGAGTGAAATACCACGAACTTGAAGGTCTTTTTCGTCTTCCGGTGTAATTGTCATCATAGCACATTCGTCGGGAATGTTGCCCGACCATCGCACAAGAGTAATGGCAGAATTCCGTTCCTGCAAATGGTTTGTGGCATGAAGCCGGACAGGTTATTTCTCCATAAAATTCCTGTTAAGTCACGGAGGCTTATTTTTGCTACCTCGGGATTCATACTTAGTATGCGTCTGAATTATTCAAACATGAATTCAATCCGTATTACTTTTCTGATCATTTTCGCCGCAATGGCCTTTGCTGCTTGCAATCAAGGCGGAAAGCAGCCCTCTGATCCTTCCAACAATAACGGCAATGGCGACAATTCCGAGATGGAAGCTCCAGACTCTGTTTTGGTTGCCCTCAATCGTTTGATTGCGCAGGAACCAGGTAATTATCTGCACTATTTGAATCGTGCCCGTTACTTCGGAGATCACAACAAATTTGAAGCTGCCATGGACGATGTGCGTCGTGCACTGGCTATTGATAGTACGAAGTCCGACATTTATCTCTTCAAAGGAAATTTACTTTTCGATCGGGAAAAAGTCTCCGAAGCTTATGAAGAGTATAAAGCATGTTTGAATTTCGACCCGAAGAACCAGGATTGTCTATTGAAAAAGGCAGGCATCGATATTGTTTTAGGCAATTATGATGTGGCCAGAGAACTCATCAATGAAGCACTCCTTGTGAATGAGTACAATGCTTATGCATACTACCTGAGAGGCAGAATGTATAAGACAATTGGGGATACCGTTTTAGCTGCTTCTTCATACAAAACAGCCATCGAAGTTGATCCTGATTATTATGATGCTTACATCGAAGTGGGATTGCTATATGCTGCTCAAAAGAATGATCTCGCTAATGAATATTATTCTTCAGCCATCCAAATTAAACCACGAAGTGTAGAGGCTTGGTATAACAAAGCAATGTATCTGCAGGAAACTGGTTTTAAAAAGAAAAACAGATATAAAGATGCCATGGTGTGTTATGATTCCATTCAGCGAATTGATCCAAACTTCGTTGCTGCTGATTTCAATAAAGGTTTTATTTGGTTAGAATATCTCGCCAACTATGATAGTTCAGCGCATTATTTCACCAAAGCACTGAATGCATATCCTCAATATTTTCAAGCGTACTATAACCGCGGATTAAGTTTTGAAAGTCTGGGTAAAAAGAAAGAAGCTGAACAAGATTACAGGGCCGCCCTGAAAATCAAACCTGATTATTCAGAAGCAGCTATCGCATTGAATAGAATCTTGAAATAATTGGTATTCGGCATGTGTTTCACAGATGAAGTTTGAGCCTGTGATTATTTCTATTCAACCATAATATTTTTCAAAACGTCTCAAGTTTTTCCTTGAGTACACGTCATGAACAAGGTGTTTCATGTCGTGATCCCACGAAGGAACCATGAAGAGAAAATGGATGAAAGAAATGGGTACCTACTCCTCAGTACGGCAATAACAATGGGGTATAAATTTGTTCTTGAATCAGTTCACCATCTTCTTCATCGTGTATGATGGGGAAGTCGAGGTAAGCGCGCTTCACGATATACATACCTGGATTTTCCGGGTGTTCGAGGGTGAGGTAGAGCTCGATATAAATCTCTGCATCCGGAAATGCTTTTTCAATCGTAAAAGAAAACTCTTCTTTGGTAAGTATTTCCTGTGTGACTTTGACATTGCCAGTGAGGTCGTTCAGGATAAGTTCGTTTTGTCCATCGGGCACGAGTTTAAAACCATGAAGATCTAACAATACTTTTACTTTGATGTCTTTGCCTTTGAGGTAAACCGAGTCCATACCGATCAGTTCGCCAAAGGTGTGTGCCGGCTCGAATCCTACAAAATCACGCGTCACTTTGAACCAATAGTTCATCGCCATTTTATCCGTAGATGAACCAATCGTTTTTACAAGATGATTGTCTGTATCTGTCATATATAAATCACCATTTCTGATCATCATATCTGTCGGATGATTCAATAACATGGTGTTCTTGCTTTTCTCTTTCTCTTTGCTTTCTCCTAATATTTTCCATTTGTCATTTTCCCTGAACCATACATTCCCTTCTTCACTAAGCGCGATGGTACCACCATTAAAATCCATAGCTGATACAAAATGTGCTTTCACACTTTCAGCCATTCTCGTGATTTTACCTTTTTTGTCGGCCGTATACAATTCGCCTGTATTCATGACAATATACAGTCCATCGTCGCCTTCTTTGATCGATATTGGTGCGGAAGAATAAAGTGCCTTAGGATTCACTGGAAGATCACAAAACAATCTTGCCACTCCATCTTTCGGATTCACTTCGAAAATTTGATTGGTTGAAGCGCTGGCTACATAAAGATTATTTCCCATAAAGGCCAATGCAACAGGTAAACCCAGCGGTTGATGTTTACCGTCAATCGTTTCTTCTTTTTCCAGGTCGTATAGCCATTACCCAAAAGTGTCGAAGTCTGTTCCGTGATAAAGTCGATCACTCTGACGCGTTGATTGTAAGTATCCGCGATATATAGTTTGTTATCGTAATACTCCATGGCATGAGGGTGGTTCAATTGACAACCATACATGTTTCCTTCTGCATATCCGGGCATTGTGCTGCCCAGCTGCAATGCCATGGTACCAGTGTCATCAAAACCCAGAATGCGATGATGCGCAGCGTCGTTGATGAAAAATCCTTTCCCACCGTCTTGATCGGCGATATAGCTCGGACATTCGATCAATGGATTGGCGTACCATGAAGGGTCATTGAAAGGTTTGATCTGCGAATTATTGCAACTGGCAAATAAATTTTTATCGTCACGAAGTGTTTTAATGCGGCTATTGATCAATTCGAATCCAGCATGTCCACCACCAACTACGGTAGGTGTGGTGCTTTTTTCATAGAGTAGAAAAAAGGGAAGCTCGTTGATGCCCGTCGACTGGAATCCTTTGAGATCCGCAATGACTCCAAGAGGATGATTGATTTTGTGTTTCTGAATGTATTGAACAAGGTGATTTCTTGAAATGGGAACATCGCCTGCGGGCATCACTTGAATCATCTGCACCGCAGGAGTGCGAATCAGTGAATTTTGCAATTGTTCAATGAAGTACTGCCCTTCAACACTGTGCTCGTCCGTTACAACCACCAAAACCACTTTCGACAACAGGTTTTGTAGCACTATCGGATATTCAGTATTGAACCATACGGAATTGGAACCAAACTCGTCTCCGTTGTTTTGAGGTTGATTTTCCTGAGCATTCAGGAGTTGGTGTGAGAATAAAAGCAGGCCCAGGGCCAAAATCAGGTTTTTACGCATAGCGGCTAAATTATGAAGGCGTCGACAATTGGCAAAGATGGTTCCAATCTTTCACTTGAGGCCCTTTTTACCCAAAAACCTTATTCCACCCCTTCAATTATTCATACTTCATAATTCATACTTCATAATTCATAATTCAATTCTGTTTTCCCGCAATGATCTCATCCACCACCAATGGATCGAGCAATGTGGTGGTGTCTCCAAGAGAACTGAATTCACCTTCTGCTACTTTGCGGAGTATTCTGCGCATGATTTTACCTGAACGAGTTTTAGGCAATCCGCTTACGAATTGGATGACATCCGGTTTGGCGATGCGACCGATGTGTTCTACCACAGACTCTATGATTTCATCCCGGGTGTGGTTATTGGCCTGTTGCATATCTGCGAGAATGACATAGGCATAGATGCCTTGTCCTTTGATGTCGTGCGGATAGCCCACTACCGCACTCTCCACCACTTTTTTATTCTGATTGATGGCATTTTCGATTTCCGCTGTTCCAAAACGGTGACCACTTACATTGATCACATCATCCACACGACCGATGATGCGGTACATGCCATTGGCTTCTCTGCGTGCACCATCACCAGTGAAGTAGAGGTTCTTATAGGTTGCGAAATAATTGATGCGACATCTTTCATGATCGCCATAGGTCGTGCGAAGAATCGACGGCCAAGGATATTTAATGCAGAGATAACCCTCGACATCATTTCCGATAATTTCCTTTCCTTCTGCATCCACCAATATGGCTTGAATTCCCGGTAAGGGTAATCCGGCATGAGCGGGTTTCAATTCGGAAATACCTGCTAATGCTGATATCATAATGCCGCCGGTTTCTGTTTGCCACCAGGTATCCACTACCGGACAGCGTCCTTTGCCAACGTGCGTATGATACCAATGCCATGCTTCTTCATTGATCGGTTCACCTACCGATCCCAGAATCCGCAAGGAATGCAGACTGTATGCAAGCACGTGATCGACACCACTTGCCATGAGTGATCGAATCGCAGTAGGTGCAGTGTAAAAAATATTTACGTTGTGCTTGTCGATCACTTGCCAGAACCTTCCGGGATCAGGGAATGTCGGAACGCCTTCAAACATCATGGTTGTAGCACCATTGAGCAATGGTCCGTAGAGGATGTATGAGTGTCCGGTTACCCAACCAATATCTGCAGTGCACCAGAAAATGTCGCTTTCACGGTATTGAAATACGTTGGCAAAGGTGTAGCCGGCATATACCATATAACCACCACAGGTGTGTACCACTCCTTTGGGTTTGCCTGTACTGCCACTGGTGTAAAGGATAAAGAGTTCGTCTTCACTATCCATTTCTTCTGCGGCGCATTGTTCGTTCGCATGCATCAGTTCGTTATGATACCATACATCGCGACCTGTTTTCATATTGATGGGCCAGTTGAGTCTATTTACCACAAGAACTTTTTGTACACTGGGACATGTTTCGAGTGCCTCGTCCACAACCGACTTAACCGGAATTTGTTTTGCACCGCGGTTCAAACCATCACTGGTGATCACAAATTCACACGCCGAATCGTTGATCCTATCGGCCACTGAATTTGCGCTGAATCCTGCAAAGACAACCGAGTGAATGGCCCCGATGCGTGCACATGCCAAAACAGCAAATGCGAGTTCGGGAATCATAGGCAGGTAAATGCAAACACGGTCCCCTTTTTTTACACCGAGGTTCTTGAGAATATTCGCCATACGGTTCACATGCGCGTGGAGTTCACGGTATGTAAAACGCAATGACATTTCTTTCGGATCGTTCGGTTCCCAAATCAATGCGATTTTATTGCCGCGTTGTTCGAGATGTCGATCTAGGCAATTTTCTGTGATGTTGAGTTTGCCACCTTCAAACCATCGCACTCGTGGTTCTTCGAAATTCCATTCGAGGGTTTTGGACCAAGGTTTCCGCCAGTTGTAGTGCCCTGCAATGTGGTTCCAGAAGTCTTCAGGTTGTGCAACGCTGTGAGCGTACGCTTCACGGTATTCATCGTTGTTGGTAATATGAAATTTGACCTGTGCCATATTGTTCACTGAAAAATGTGGGGACTAATGTATAACGTATGGTTTCAATTCATCCGCCGGTACTCAGATTGGGAATGATTTGCCGCACACATGTGATTTCAATTCTGTCACTATTCGCACATCTCCCCACAACAAAGGTTGAAGCAGGCATCTTTTCATGAATCTCTGGTGGTGTTGTGCGCTAGAATGAAGTTGACTATTGTCAACTCAAACATACACTCAGCCAAGATGGTTGGCTTGCTGAATGTGAGGTATGACGGTACATTTTCGGAGTGGAATTTTGTCTGCAACTCTCGAATCAATATCAAAATTCTGATTCGAATATCTCTTACAGATATTGATTGGAAAGACCTCCATAGACAAAATTGGAAGGTACTTAGCCTGCAAACGATTATTTCATTTTGGCCATAAGTGGTGGTTTTGGTATATTTATGGCCAAAATGAATTTATGATTGGCAGAGAAAACGAGAAACAAATTCTTGAGGATAAGTTCAGGTCGGTCAAGTCGGAATTTGTTGCGTTATATGGCCGTCGGCGGGTTGGCAAAACCTTTTTAATAAGACACGTTTTTGAAAATCGATTCACATTTTCATTGACCGGACTGAGCAACGCAACGCTTCTTCGTCAGTTGGAGAATTTTAATCATACCATTAAAAAGCAATATCCGCGTTTGAAGTTATCTCCGGCCACAAAGTGGACCGAAGCATTTGACCAAATAGGTGTCATCATTCAAAAGTCGAGGCAAAAAAGGAAAGTGATTTTTATTGACGAGTTACCTTGGTTCGATACTGCTCATTCTGGTTTTATTTCTGCCCTTGAGCACTTTTGGAATGACTGGGCAACCAAAAGAAAGGACGTGTTATTGATCGTATGTGGTTCCGCCGCTTCATGGATGATCAACAAATTGATACATCACCGGGGTGGTTTACATAATCGGGTAACACAACGCATAAAGGTGGAACCTTTTACCCTGAAAGAGTGCAAAGAACTCATGGCGATGAGATCAATCACTTTGGACAATTACCAATTGGTTCAGCTCTATATGGTATTGGGTGGCATTCCGTTTTATTGGGATGAAATAAAAAGAGGACAGAGCGCAGCACAGAACATTAACCGAATTTGTTTTGCACCGAATGGGTTATTGCTAACAGAATTCGCCAATCTATACAAATCGTTATTTGATAAAGCTGAGCGACATGAATCTATTGTCAAAACCCTTGCACAAAAAGGAAAAGGACTAACTCGTGATGAAATATCTAAAGGGAGTGGTTTGCCGTCAGGTGGTGGATTAACCAGGCTATTGACGGAACTAGAGGAAAGCGGATTTATCCGGAGTTATACACCAGTTGGGAAAAAATCAAGAAATACGCTTTACCAACTCTGTGACTTCTTCTCTTTATTTCATCTGAGATTTATTCAAGGTCATAAAAAGTTTGATTCGGATCATTGGGTTAAACTGATTGATAGTAGCAAATACCGGGCTTGGAGTGGGTTTGCTTTTGAGCAGGTTTGTATGAGCCATATCCCGCAAATAAAAAGGGCATTGGGAATTAGCGGGATTGAAACAGAGAGTTCGTCATGGAGAAGCTCCAACGCTTCAAATGGCGCTCAGATCGACTTGTTGATAGACCGCAGAGATGGCGTGGTGAATGTATGCGAAATGAAATTTTCCATCGGCACTTTTGCCATTGATAAAAAGTACAATGTTGAATTATTGAATAAGATGGCTGTTTTTAAATCTGAAACGGCAACCAGAAAATCAGTTTTTCTAACCATGATCACCACCTTTGGACTACAAAACAATGCCTACTCTGGAAATGTTCAGAATGATTTGAATATGGGAGATTTGTTTATGTCTGCATGAGTCGTTGGATGATTATTGGCATAGGTTTCAGTTTTCATTTTGGCCATAACTATGTTTTATTGCCTACTTATGGCCAAAATGAAATTTGATTTTTGTTTTCGGAATTGCAGGATCTGGGTTTAATTCCATGTTTTAATTGTAGGATCCGTGTACATGATAACTTGGGTTTGTCATGTCCCTGATCACTTCTTCTGAATTACTTCCAAATGTCAGCTTTGACCTATTCAGATAATCCAAATATTATTGATTGATCACTTCGATTTCATCGCAATAGACATTGTGCTGAACAGGGATCATTCCCGGAATCGCTTCAAGTGGTTTTTCATTTCGTCTCACTTCTCGGTTCATGATCGAGCATCCGGTCAAAGTCAACAGAATGACCATTGGCACATAGAGTTGATTTGAGCGCAAGTGTAGAGAAGTCGTTGCCTATGGGGATAAAGGATGGAGAAGTAATGAATAAGTAGCTCCCAAGTTTCTACACAAGTTAGATTTGTCAAGCGTTCTTGATCATTCAAAGTGGCAGGGTGAGAAAATTCATCGATCACATGGTCAAGAACGGAACGAATGTTAGGAAAGTAAATCGCAAAATCCCCCAGGAAATACAAATTGAAAATTCTAGAGATTCGATTTGTCCATGCCGCTTTGATAAAGCTATTGCCAAACTATTCGAACTCGCTACAATCGGTTGTTTGATAAAGACATTTTTACTCCATCAATCTATACCAAGCAAGCTCTCACATCATACTTCATACTTCATACTTCATAATTCATAATTCAAAAAAAGAGGCCCCCCATTCGGAGAGCCTCATTTATCTACAGCGAAAATCTTATTTCACTTTCTCAACTACCGCTTTGAAAGCATCCGGATGATTCATCGCAAGATCTGCGAGAACTTTACGGTTGAGTTCTATACCATTCTTGTGGATTTTACCCATAAATTCTGAGTAAGACATTCCATAAGGACGAACACCGGCGTTGATACGCGCAATCCAGAGTGAACGGAAATTACGCTTCTTCAGTTTACGGCCTACGTATGCATACGTAAGGGCTTTTTCAACTGAATTCTTGGCTACTGTCCACACGTTTTTACGTGATCCAAAGTAACCTTTGGCCAATTTCATGATCTTTTTTCTCCTGGCCCTGGAGGCGACTGCATTTTTACTGCGTGGCATCTTTGAATTGTTTTTTGACGATGGTGCCGGGTTGTTTGTTGTCCGGACTTTAAACCATTTGTCGGGTTAAACTTACCTGCTCTGTTTTACGGATTAAGCCGTTGGGACGAGCAATTGTCTCCTGATTGATTTTGCATCAGATGGGTGTACGATCGCATCGTTACCAAGTGCACGCTTGCGCGCTGTTTCTTTCTTGGTCAAAATGTGACGTTTGTACGCCTTCTTACGCTTAATCTTTCCTGTACCGGTGAGCTTGAATCGCTTCTTAGCACCGGATTTGGTTTTTGATTTCGGCATTGTTATATGAATTAAAAATTATTTCTTTTTCGGATTGATGATGATAAACATCCTCTTTCCATCCAATTTAGGCATTTGCTCCGGTAAGCCGTATTCCATCAATTCCTGGATGAACTTCGTGAGCAAAATCTCTCCACGGTCTTTGTAGACAATGGATCGTCCTTTAAAGTGCACATAAGCACGAACCTTTGAACCCTCTTGAAGAAATGCTTTCGCATGCTTCAGTTTGAAGTCGAAGTCGTGATCATCGGTATTCGGGCCAAAACGAATTTCCTTGGTAGTCACATTCGTCTGTTTCGCCTTAATCTCCTTCATCTTCTTCTTCTGGTCGTAAAGGAATTTTTTATAATCCCCAATACGACATACCGGTGGCGTTGCAGTGCCGGAAATCTCGATCAGATCGAGTTCCTGTTCCTGCGCCATACGCAATGCTTCCGCTCTGCTGTATACGCCTTGCTCGATATTCTCACCCACCAGTCGAACTTCCGATGCCGTGATTTTTTCGTTCAGTTTGTGCTCAGGTTCGAGTGATCTGCGACCCCTCATAACCCTGTTGTTCGGTGCGTTAATGTGTCCTCCGTTTTTAATTAAACTCTATTCGTGCCTGATTGCGTTATTCTGCAAGCATGGCTTTTATTTCAGCATCCACCTTTTGGGCGAATGATTCAATGCTCATTTTACCTAGATCGCCTTCGCCTTTTTTCCTTGCTGAAACTGTGTTTCCAGCTTGTTCTTCTTCGCCGACGATCAACATGTATGTCACTTTTTCGACTTCCGCATCACGGATTTTCTTACCTACTTTCTCATTTCTTTCGTCAAAAAGTGCGCGAATATCGTAAGAATTCAGCTCCGTTGCTACTTTCCGTGCGTAATCATTGTATTTTTCTGATACCGGAAGTATTCTTACCTGCTCTGGAGTGAGCCAAAGTGGGAATTGTCCGGCACAGTGCTCAATGAGAATGGCCACAAAACGCTCCAATGAACCAAATGGCGCACGGTGTATCATCACTGGTCGGTGCTTGGCGTTGTCGGCACCGGTATATTCCAGTTCAAAGCGCTCGGGCAGGTTATAGTCGATCTGAACTGTTCCAAGTTGCCATTTCCGTCCAATCGCATCACGAACCATGAAGTCCAGCTTAGGTCCATAAAATGCCGCTTCGCCATATTCCACCACGGTTTTCAGCCCTTTTTCATTGGCCACTTCTTGTATGCCGCGCTCCGCTTTTTCCCAGTTTTCATCCGAACCGATGTATTTCGATGGATTATTGGGGTCACGAAGCGATACCTGTGCAAGGAAATCAGGAAAATCAAGTGTTTTAAAGATATACAACACGAGGTCGATCACTTTGCCTACTTCATGTTTCACCTGGTCTGCCGTGCAGAAAATGTGCGCATCGTCTTGGGTAAATCCGCGTACTCGGGTCAGTCCATGCAATTCTCCTGTTTGTTCATAGCGATAAACAGTACCGAATTCCGCCATACGGATCGGCAAATCGCGGTAGGAGCGAGGCTCCGATTTGAAAATCTCACAGTGGTGAGGACAGTTCATCGGCTTGAGCATATACAACTCGCCTTCCTGCGGAGTTGATATCGGCTGAAAACTGTCTTTACCGTATTTTTCCCAGTGACCACTTGTCACGTACAATTCTTTCGATCCGATATGAGGAGTGATAACTTGCACATATCCCATTTTTTTCTGAGCCTGGGTCAGAAATGCCACCAGACGCATACGCAGGTCGGCACCTTTTGGCAACCAAAGAGGTAGTCCGCTTCCCACCTTTTGTGAGAAAGTGAAAAGACCAAGTTCTTTACCCAATTTGCGGTGATCACGCTTTTTCGCTTCTTCCAGCAATTTCAGGTAATCTTCCAATTCACTTTGTTTGGGGAAAGTGATGGCGTATACCCGGGTGAGCATTTTGTTTTTCTCATCACCGCGCCAATAGGCACCGGCAACATTCAAAAGCTTGGCAGCCTTGATGAATCCGGTGTTTGGAATATGTGGACCACGACACAAGTCAGTGAAATTACCCTGTGTGTAAAAAGTGATTTCACCGTCGTTCAATCCATCGATGAGTTCAAGTTTGTACTGATCTCCTTTTTCTGTGAAATAAGCAAGGGCATCTTGCTTCGATACTTCCTTGCGGATGTATTCATTCTTCTGGCGAGCCAACTCCAACATGGTTTTTTCAACCTTTGCAAAATCAGCCTGAGAAAATTCTACTTCTCCGAAATCAACATCGTAGTAAAATCCATTTTCTATTGGAGGTCCAATAGCCAGTTTGATTCCTGGATAATGCGCCTCCAATGCTTCAGCCATCAAGTGAGCTGAAGAGTGCCACATGGTGCTTTTACCATCTTCGTCATTCCACGTATGAAGTTTCAATGTAGCATTCGTTTCGATCGGACGATTGGCGTCTACAACTACGCCATTTACCGATGCACTGAGAACATTGCGGGCAAGGCCTTCACTGATCGAGGAGGCGATCTCCATCGCTGAGGTGCCTTTTGCGACTTCGCGTTGACTTCCGTCGGGAAGTGTGATGGTTATCATATGGTTGTTTTGAATTTCAGGGCCGCGAAGATACGGATGAGTCTTTGATTACCAACAACCAAAGGCCTACTTCTGACGATAGATATTTTTTTATGGTAATGTTAAGGATATGACAACCTTTCCTATGTTTGTCATGGACAACCTTAACTCCGGCAACTTTTATGGGGACGACTTTACGCTTTGTTCTAGTCCACATATTTTTGGTTTGCGTCAATATCGGTTTTTCACAGCAGGAAAATTGGTATGTACTGCAAATCTTGCATCCCGTGGATGACATTCAGATAAAATCTGTGATGTCCGAAATCCTTGTGTCGGCGCCAGATGCAAAAATCTGGTACAACGGAGCGAAATCAAATACAGTGGGGTGTAAGTCGGCTTCAGCCATCAATTGGTCACAGATAATTCATAACCTCATTCTCCATGATTTTTTCATAGCAGAGATGACCCATGGTGCTATGCACTACTCTGGAATGAATGCGTCGGCCAGCTATTTTTTTGTACAAGCAACATATTATGCGGGACATTCGGATGAAATGCCCGTCAATTGGACTGCACAATTGAACCACGATGAGTGGGATGCATTATCGGCCGATGTCAGGGATTATTATACTTTAAACGGCAACTACGAAATAGTAGAAAAGTAATGATCAAAAAATTGCCGAAATATCGCCTACTGATTCTGAGTTTTTTACTGGTGGTATCTACGCATGTTATGGCCCAACCGGCTAATGATGATTGCCTGAATGCGGAGCCAATTTCATGCGGAACCACCGTGAATGGTACCACCGAGACGGCTACCAATGAAGTGGTTCCTGCTGGATGTTATGCCAACAATACCTCTCCATCTGTATGGTATACGATTACCGGTGATGGTTCAAATATTACAGTGAGTATTTGTGGTACAACCTGGGATTCTCAAATTGCAGTTTATTCTGGCACCTGTGCTGCGCTCACCTGTATCGGTTTTAATGACGATGGTTGCGGTGTGTCTTCAACCTATACGTTTCCTTCAGTTCTTGGCGTGACTTATTATGTACGGGTTTTTGGATATGGAGCGGCTTCTGGAACTTTTACATTGACTTCCTCATGTTCAGCACCTACTGTTGCTAATGACGCATGCGCTAATGCCATTGCAGTTGCTTGCGACGCTACAGTAACGGGCACAACCGTTGGTGCCACTGCTGATGCTATAGCGGCAGGTTGTTATGTCTTCAATACAAGTCCTGGTGTTTGGTATACCTTCACGGGAACTGGTGGTAATGTTACTGCCAGCCTTTGCGGTTCAACATTCGATACGCAAATTGCAGTGATGACTGGAAGTTGTGGCGCATTTACTTGTCAAACCTATAATGATGACGGATGTGGCGCTCAATCTGTGGTAACAATAGCCACAACCGCAGGCACTTTATATTATATTTATGTTCAAGGTTATTTTACTTCGAGTGGGCCATTTACGCTGAGCATGACATGTATTGATCCCCCTCCTCCAGCCAATTGCGGCGATATAGAAGTAAATGGTTGTCCGGATATTGATTTGGGTGCAGACATCAGTTTGCCTTCTTGTGCATCACCATGTACTCCTTTGTCTTTGACAGCGCAATATTTTGAAACAGGAAGTACAAGCAGTTATTCTGTGTGTCCTATTCCATATACGCCATATCCATATAATACGGGTACTGGTTTCAGTATTGGTATTGATGATGTTTGGACACCTGTGATCAATTTGCCTTTTGGTTTTTGTTTTTTCGGCGTGAATTACACGCAGTGTTTGGTTGGATCTAATGGAGTCATCACTTTTAATCTTGCGAATGCTGGCGGATATTGTCCATGGCCATTTACAGCTCCTTGTCCAAGTCCTGCATTGCCAACCAATTCTATTTTCGGTGTTTATCACGATATAGATCCATCCGTCTATTGTGGTGGAGTGCCTTGTGGTGATGCTCGCTACGCCACATTTGGCACAGCTCCTTGTCGGGTTTTTGTGGTGAGTTTTGATAATATTCCACATTTTTCTGGAGCGTGTAATGCACTTCGAACCAGTTGTGAAATTGTTTTGTATGAAACCACCAATGTGATTGAAGTATTCATTGAAAATAAACCAGTCTGTTCTACATGGAATAGTGGCAATGCGCTAATCGGAATTCAGAACTCTTCTTCAACTGCAGGATATGCTCCACCTGGCAGAAATACAGGGCCTTGGGCTGCCGCAAATGAAGGATGGAGATTTACTCCAAGTGGTGGATCTAATGTGGTGATCAATTGGTATGATCAGGTTGGACTTATTGGCACTGGTTCAAGTATGAGTATTTGTCCTGATCAACTTTCAGAAACATTTGTAGCCACTGCAACCTATACGCTTTGCAACGGAACCACGATAGTGGTAAGCGATGATGTGATCGTGCAATGCGCAAATCTGCAATTGCCAGTGGAATGGCTTTCCTTTGAAGTAAAATCCGTATCGAACGGGCGTGAAAATTTGTGTGAGTGGGTCACAGCTACGGAAGAAAACAACGATTACTTTACCATCCAACGCTCTCTTGACAATGAACATTGGACGGATATTGGCGTGGTAGATGGAGGAGGCAATTCTTTGTCTAAGCGCAATTATGTATTCTATGATCGAAATCCATTGTATGGCTTGAGTTATTATCGGATAGCTCAAACGGATTTCGATGGTGATGTACAGTATTCAGAAACACGAACAATCCATAGAAATGCAGATACGGATTTTAGCATTTATCCGAATCCGGCAAATGATCGTTTGGTGGTACAACCATGGAAAAAGGATCTGAGTATTGTGTTGATCGATCAGAACGGTCGTAAAATCCCATGCAGCTGCTCATTGACTGGCGAATTGGATGTTAGCAATGTTTCAGCAGGATCTTATACTGTGGAAATAGTGAATACTGGCTCTGGTGAAGTCGTACGTCGGCACCTTGTTATTACCAGATAGTTCTGCTAAGTAAAAGTAGAACAGACGAAAACTTCTTGTTCTCTGGCCGTATGTGGGCTTCTTGGTCGCACCTACAGTGCCCGATTTGATTGTTAAGGCGATTTTAATAAAACCGCCGAGATTCTCCCTATCTTTGTTTTTCGTTTACTTTGAGTATTAACACCTGACTGACAAACCATGCTGCCACTACACGGCAAAATATTCCTTGTGCTTATTTTCATCTTTTTCGGTGAAACACGCGCTCAGGCTCAAACTGAGCATTGGTACGTATTGCAGGTTGTTGGTCAGATGGATGAAGCCGAATTGAAATCGGCCATGAGTTACATCCAACAAGTGGCTCCAGGCACTTCTGTCTGGTACAACGATTCCCGATCAAATACCATTGGTTGCAAAAGCACTATAGAAATTTCCTGGCCTCAAGTCATTTCTGAGTTGCGAGCTCACGATTTCTTTTTGGCTGATGTGACCAAATGCAGATGTCATTCTTCGGATGTCAATGCAATCACCAGTATTTTCTTTATCGAAGCATGTTATTATGCCAGTCATGCAGACAATATTCCTCAAGGTTGGATAGCACGTTTGAATAAATCAGAATTCGATGCATTGCCTGAAGGTGTGAGAGATTTTTATGAAGATCAGGGAAATTATGAGTTGGTGAACAAATGATGAATCGGTCACTACATATCGTTTTGTTGATTGGATTCATGTTCATCTTTGGTGGGGCAGGATCACAAACACCATCCAATGATTGCTCCACTGCGGTTGGGCAACAACTTACGGTGGGAGCAACTTGCACAGGACTTGCATATACCATCAATTCGGCCATTGGGCTTCCGGCATTACCAATTTGCAATGGCGGACTGGCAACTGGTCAGGATGGTTGGTTTTGGTTCAATGCAACTGCGACAACAACCGTTATTCAATGTACCAATACCAATCGTGATGCTGTGCTCTACGTGTATACTGGAACTTGCGGATCACTAACTTTAAATAGTTGTACAGATTATTATATTGGTTCTCCTTCAACTGAATCTCTTACACTGAACACTACGATTGGCCTGACTTATTTTGTGAGAATTGTGAGATATACTGGGGCAGGTGGTAATATGAACGGAACCATTTGTGTTTATAGTCCACCTCCGGTGGCCAACGACAATTGTGCAAATGCCATTTCGATCAATTGTGGATCAACTGTCAGTGGCACTACAGTGGGAGCAACCACAGAGACCATACCTGCTGCTTGTTATGCCACCAATACTTCACCAAGTGTCTGGTATACGTTTACAGGTACCGGTGGAAGTGTAACATTGAGTTTGTGTGCAGGTACTACGTTTGATACGGAATTAGCTGTGTTCACTGGGTCTTGTGCCAGTTTAACCTGTTACACTACCAACGATGAAGGTTGTGGTTCGCAATCGACAGTAACAATTGACGCATGCACTGGAGTGACTTACTATGTGCGGGTTGCAGGTTGGGGAAATAATCTAGGAACCTTTCAACTGAGTATGACTTGCGCTGCTCCTGTAGTGGCCAATGACGCATGCTGTACAGCCATCAATATGACATGTCCGCAAACTGTTACAGGCAATACTACAGCGGCGGCGGATGATGCATTGCCTGGTGGATGTTACGATGATTGGGTTGGGGTAACCAAAGGAGTATGGTACAAATTCACTGGAAATGGCGGAAGCATGACGGTGAGTGCATGCGGTTCTGCCTTTGATACGCAATTGTCCGTATTGACCGGTAGTTGCGGTTCTTTTAGTTGTGTAGGCTACAATGACCAGTTCTGTGGCAATCAATCTCAGGTTACGGTGAGTACAGTCGCAGGAACAACTTATTATGTCTGTTTGTTTGGATACTTTGGTGATTATGGTGCTTATAGCCTGAGTCTGTCTTGCGGCACTCCTTTCAACAATACCTGTGTTGACCTTGAAGTGAATGGATGTCCTGATATTGATCTGGGAACCGATATCAATTTGTCAGCTTGCACTTCGCCATGTACCACTTCTGTTAGTTTGAATGCCCAGTATTTTGAAACGGGTACTACTACCGCTTATCAGGTTTGTAGTGTGCCTTATATTCCGTATCCGTATAACTCTGGAACAGGATTCAGCATTGGCGTGGATGATGTGTACACAGGGATTATCAACCTACCTTTCAATTTTTGCTTTTTTGGTGCTTCATACAATCAATGCGTCGTAGGTTCGAATGGCGTTATTAGTTTTAATACCGCTTATGCAAGTGCAACATGTCCATTTGCTTACAATGTTACATGTCCCAACAATACACTTCCAATAAACGCCATTTTCGGTGTATATCAGGATATTGATCCGTCCGTCTATTGCGGTGCAGTATTGTGCAGTGATGCGCGTTATTCGGTTTTCGGAACTTCACCATGCAGGGTTTTTGTCGTGAGTTACGACAATCTACCACTCTATTCTTATGATTGTGAATATTTGAAAACCACGTGTCAAATTGCGATATACGAAACCACGAATGTGATCGAAGTTTTTATCGAAAACAAACCTGTCTGTGGTAGTTGGAATTACGGAAATTCTTTGGTAGGTATTCAAAATGCCGCAGGAACCGTTGGTTATGCACCGCAAGGAAGGAATACGGGAGATTGGATTGCTTCTAATGAAGGATGGCGATTTATTCCTTCTGGACCATCGAATGTCTCCATTGCGTGGTATGATCAGAATGGACAGATAGGCACGGGAACATCAGTGAGTGTGTGTCCTTCGAATACAACACAGACCTATGTTGCAACGGCTACCTACACCCAATGCAATGGCGCGACGGTCGTGGTTTCCGATGATGTGAATATCGTTTGTGCAACACTTCAACTTCCTGTTGAGTGGTTGTCTTTCGAGGTCATTCCTGCATCAGATGGATTGTCCAATCTATTGAAATGGGTTACTGCCTCTGAAGAAAACAATGATTATTTCACCGTGCAGAGATCGCTGGATGGATTGACATGGATTGACTTGGGAATCGTGGATGGCGGCGGCAATTCAATGACTGAGAAGTCTTATGCATTTGATGATAAACATCCAGTGTCTGGATTGAGTTATTACCGTCTGGTCCAGACGGATTTCAATGGTGAAAAAAACTATTCTGAAATTAGAAGTGTTACAAGAACGAAAGATTCAGCTATGACACTTTTTCCCAACCCGGCAAAAGACAAAGTAAAAATCCAACCCTGGGTTGCCGGAAATGTTGTCACACTTTTGGATAATAGCGGTAGGGAATTGCCTTGCACATACGACCAACAGGGTGAATTGGATCTTGCTGGAATTGTCGCCGGCTCTTATTTTGTAGTCGTTAAAAATCTCACTTCGGGTAAATCGGAACGCCTGAGATTGGTGGTTAGTGCTCCCTGATACCATCCTTTATTCTACTTATTTCTTTTGTTATTGTGAAATGCGCGGGTTTGTGGATTGCTTGCGATTGTTATCTTCGCGCCTCTAATATTTGAGTGATGAGAGAAATTCAATTCCGTGAGGCGATTTGTGAGGCCATGAGCGAAGAAATGCGCCGTGATGAAAGTGTTTTCCTTTTGGGTGAAGAAGTAGCAGAATACAACGGAGCTTACAAAGCTTCCAAAGGAATGCTGGATGAGTTTGGCGCAAAACGTGTCATCGATACACCTATTGCTGAACTAGGTTTCTCTGGTATTGCTGTTGGCGCTGCTATGAATGGACTTCGTCCGATTGTAGAATTCATGACATGGAATTTTGCCATTCTCGCTGCTGACCAGATCATCAACTCTGCAGCAAAAATGTTGCAAATGAGCGGCGGTCAATACAATGTACCGATCGTATTTCGTGGTCCAAATGGACAGGCTGGACAACTTGCCGCTACACACTCTCAGAGTTTCGAATCGATGTACGCACATATCCCGGGTTTGAAAGTGATTACTCCTTCGAATCCATATGATGCGAAAGGTTTGTTGAAAGCCGCTATTCGCGACAATGATCCTGTGGTCTTTTTCGAAAGTGAAAAAAGGTACGGTGATAAAGGTCTCGTTCCGGATGGTGAGTACATCATCCCAATTGGTCTGGCTGATGTGAAGAAGGAAGGAACAGATATTACGTTGGTTTCTTTCGGGAAAATCATGAAAGTGGCATTGGCTGCAGCAGCAGAATTAGAGAAAGAAGGCATCAGCATGGAAGTAATCGACCTCCGTACGATTCGTCCTCTGGACATTGATACCATCGTGAATTCTGTGAAGAAAACCAATCGCCTGATCATCCTCGAAGAATCGTGGCCGGTGGCGAGCATTTCTACGGAGATTGCTTATCGTGTTCAGCGACATGCATTCGATTATCTCGATGCTCCGATTCGTCGTCTCACACAAAGTGATACACCTTTTGCTTTCGCAACAACCCTCATTGAAGCGGCATTGCCACAAGTAGCTGATGTTGTGAAAACAGCTAAAGAAGTTTTGTACAGATAAAAAAATATTAAAAGGAAAAGGGCAGTTGTTTGACTGCCCTTTTTATTTTATTTGGAGTCAATTGTGCGGCAATTGTTCTCATCTTCTCATTTGGTCTGTTTCCAAAAACCAATTCATCACTACTACTTCACCACAAATTTTGCTTGTGATTCATTTGATCACCTTTTAGGTGTACGACATAAATTCAGGCGCGTATGACGATGGTTCAATTGCTTTATGGTTCTTCCAGCAGATTTGTTTTTTTCCTGAAATACAAGTTTACCTCTTGCATCGAAAATCTCTAACGAGTGGTTGATTGTTCGAGCGTTGTTTATTTCGATCATACAATAATCCTCCACTGGATTGGGATAAGTCTTGACGTCAACGGATGATTCGTTTTCACCTACCGACATGAACGTGGCAACGTTGATGTTATCGACGTAAATGGCATTGCCATAATGTCCACGGTTTTGAAAAGCAATGATGATCTCATCACTTTGTGGGGCGAATGTCAATTGGACATTTTCCCATTCATTTCCCGCAGGTATATAGAAGTCTTGGAGGTCAGCGTGCGTAGCCAGATCATCTCCTCCTTGTACCCAAATTTCTGTCCAAGTTTCGCCGCAATCAATACTGTATAACACCGCGAGTGTATCTGTATATGGCGGGCCATACTCTGCATATGCTTTATCGAAAGTGAGTGCGACGGATATGCCACCTGTATTGAATTTTCCAAGCCAGATTTCATCGCGTGCACCTTGTGCATCATAATAGTAATTGTCAAATCTCATAGAGTATTGACCAGTGCTATAAGCGCTCGCATCGGCATTGACATTCCATGAACCATTGCCTTGCAATATCCATGATTCTGGATAAGCACCGCTTTCAAAATCTTCTGCGAGTAAATCAGCAACACCACTTAATTCGCTGATGTATGCTTGTTTGGTCACCGTTTCTGATTGACCATCCCATTCTACGGTGAGTGAAACATCATAACTGCCGCCTGAAGGATATACTACAGTTGGGTTTTTTTCATTGCTTGTCGCTGGAACTGCGCCAGGAAAACTCCAGGTATACACGGCATCTTCACCGGCAACACTGTGATCCACAAAATGCAATTCATCACCCGGACAGAAAAACGAACTGTGCTCAGCAGCGAAGTCTGCAATGAGTGCAGAAGGTTCGAATAGTGATGCTTCCCAAACACCAAGATTCCAAGTAGCAAGGCGGATCATATTGCCTTTGTAAAATGGTACGATGCGCAATGGTTCTGTGCTGGCAGCTAAACCGGAACTGTAACTTGTCCAATCGTCCATGTTGTTGTTGCGATAATATACTTGCCCATTTTTTGTCGCGAGGTAAACACCACCATCTGTTCCATACTGATGTGCCATGGCCCAAATCTCCAGTCCATTCAAAGTGGCAGTCGACATGTTCTCCCAATTCTGACCACCATCTGTTGTGTGATATACTTTGTTGTTGTCTGGTGCATAATAAAATGAAATCCAGATTTCGTCGGGATTGGTCGAACTCACCGTGAAATTCATATCACGATAATTTTGTGGTAGTCCAATTTCATTCCACGTGATTCCATGGTTTGTAGTACGCCAGATTTTGCTGCTGCTACCTACCGCCTGATGCAGGTAGATGTATCTGTAATCCGCATACGACTGTTCTATCCACAGCACCCAATCATCTGGATTTGTTCCAAACGCTTGTGCCGTTGAGAAAGTAGCGGCGCCATTTTCCGATTTGTAGAGCACATTGTTTTTTCCCAACCACGCCATATCGAAATACTGATTGTCGAACATGATACGCGAACTGTTGTTGTTCCAATAACTTTCATTCGGATACAACGTGGTAGAAAAATTCACGGATGTTCCATTGAGCGCATCGGGAATGATATAACCACCAATGTCGCTGTGAAGTGTTTTGTTTTCATCGCTATAATTCACATAACCTGTCGCTGCTTCTCCGCCACCCATGGCAAGAAACTCGCCAGCAGGATACAATTCATGGTAGGCCATATTGCCATTGTGATATCGACCACCCACCATCATGTCTTCATTCCATCCTTGATCATATCCCCAGAGGTTTACTGCTTTGATTCCGCGATTGAGGTTGTTGTGATTTTCCATAAAATCGCCGCTCCATCCAATTCCGCCATCATTGGAGAACCAAATTTCTTCACTGTCTGGCCCGGTCTGATAAATGCGATATTCCTGTTGATCCACATGGAAGTATGAAATGCCACCGATGTATCCTCCAACGCCTTCATACGTCGCACAGGCATCGGTGCTTTTCCAAAGGTTTAATCCACCAATGAGTACTACATCCGGATTGATCTGTGATGCGATGAGGGTGGTGTTATAGTTGATCTGAGTGTAGTCACCATCGTCGCCGGTAAAGTTCATGAGGTTGGGATGTTCTGCAGTATAGGGTGTTCCGATTTGCGCATGAGGAAAGGTCCATGTGTCGCCTCCATCATAACTAACCCATGAACCAATCCATCCATTTGTAGTGATTGTAGATTGATCATTTTGATACCCAACCAATATGGCATAAATACGATTGGGATCTGCTGCAGTCGTTGCAAGTCTGCCGCCTTCTGGAGTAATATTCCCACTGTTGTCAAACCATCCGCTATCATACATCGTCCAGGTTTCTCCGTAATCGATGCTCTTATAAAATTTAGATGACGATGTACTTTCTTCCTGAATGGTGTAAACAATGGAAGGATCACCTGGTTTTTGAGCGATGGTTTTGCATTGGCCGGTGAGAACTTCTGTCCAGTTGTCACCTCCATCGATGCTTCGGAAAAATCCAAGATTGCATGCAGCATAAATGATGTCTGGATTTTCTGGATTAAAAGAAATTTCCCATGCGCGGATATTTTGAGACACAAAAGATGATTGACCAATGACCTGCCATGTAGCACCACCATCAGTTGTTCGCCATAAATCATTTGCTGCGCTCATCAAAACCAGATTTTCATTTGTGGGATGTATGCGAATGGCTCCAACATCTCCAATGATGTGATCGGCAGTGACATGTGTCCAGTTCGCGCCGCCATCTGTTGTTTTATATGCGCCGCCACTTTCGGTTCCGCAAAAAAATATCGATGGATTGCTCGAAGAGCGATCGTGACAATAAATATTGCTGTGACGAAATCCTTCTGTCATACTTCCATCGGCATCATAATGAACTGCTGGTCCTGCATAATTCCAGATGATGTTACCTCGTTCTGATTGATCGGCATTTTGTTTCCGTTCCTCCAAACGTGTGCGTTCTTCATTGTCGGGAATGACAATGTGATCACTACTTGTAAAATAATGTCTGTTCAGACTTAACCATCTTTTGTATGCCTGAGTATGGCGACTTTTTTTAAATGGATGATCTTTGAACCATTGTTCGTATGCTTCTCTGATTTCTGATGGTGTTGCGTCTGAAGAATAGAGGAGATGCACCCATGCCGGATCTGATTCGAGGGCAGAATTGGTGATGCTGTTTTGCTGTGCGGTTAACCGTACCGTTTGAAGGATGAGCAAGCTCACCAGTAGTGTGATTCTAAACATGGGATGAAATATGATGCGCAATATGCAACGGATTCAACATTTTCTATGGGTGTTTTGAGCCGTCTCGTGGATTCTCTTTTCACCTTTCGGTTTTTTTTTCATCCAAAAAAAAGGAACCACTTGGGTTCCTTTTTATGCTTAAAAAATTTCGCTGTCTGAATTTATTTTCTCAAAACTTTTTCGATTCTTCTACCACGGGAAGTGGTTACATCGAGCAAATATGTGCCGGTTGATTTAGGCAACTGTGCTTGTGAACGGTTCGTGTTTGGCGTAATTGAATCGATCAACTTACCTTGAATGTCATAAACATTGACCTTTTTGATGATGTCTTTTCCTGCATCAATATTCACCAGTCCTGTGTAAGTTGGGTTTGGACCCGTGCGGAAGAAGTTGCTGTATTCTGTTACTTCTATCAATGTGCTGTTTACTGTGGCACTTACCATTTCTACCGGGTCTGGTGCGGTTTCCCAATACATGGTTTCAAATGAGTTGATGTCTGGGTGATCAACAGCGAACATCTCTTCATTCCATCTTGGTGGTATTGATTGATACATGAAACGCGCAACAACGGTCACATTACCATTTATTCCGGCGACAGGAATATGATATTGGATTTCATCCGTGCCGCTTCCTTCCACACCATTCACATGATTAAAATTCGGATCGCTTAAGGCTGGTCCCACAATAGCTGTTGTGTCGTAAGCATAGTGCTCGGTAGAAAATCCAAGCGGAACAAGCCTGTTGTCTTTGAGTGGAACATCCGCACGTTCAAGAACAGTTGTAACCGCTCCATTCATCGCCCATCACAATCTCATAGATTTGAATTTGATTTTCATTGGTGATCAAGTCATAGTGTGGTTCAAAAGTGTCGTCTTGTCCATCAATATTGTAATCAGGAAGCAATCTTCCGGAGTGGAAAATTTCATTGCCATCTTCATCGTACATCGCAAAATCAACATACGCTCTTCTAGATGGATAACCACTTGGTAATTTGTGTCCGGCTTTGTTCGTGAGTTTTACAGTATAACGTGCTGTATCGCCATCCACTCCATTTTCTACCAATTCTATTTCGGCAGAATTTTCCTGTAGGTTTTGCATGGTGCGATTCAACACTGTGTTGAAGTGATTTTCGGTTGCACTTAAATCCAATTCCAGAATATTATCTCGCAACAATTCAATCATGAATGAATTTCCACCCACTTGCCAATGTTGTGCGTATGGTTGTCGTGGCGGAAGAAATGCATAACCGGAAGCGACAATGATCGGTTCATCAGTCTTCGGCATATGACAGCCTTGACATTCCTGATGAGCGTCTACACTATTGTTATATGCACTGTTTACCCACTCATGATAAGTAGCTTGTTCAGTGAATACATTTCCGGTTGGATTTTGATCGAAATCGAGGGTGTGAGTTTGAAGTGTGTGACAAGTTGCGCATACTTCAGATTCAGAAAACTTGGTTGAAGGCACGGGATCAACACCTACAAAACTTTGCATGGCGGAATTGAACAATGGAAAATCTCCTTGCGCTATGTTGAACACAGGACCCCAGACTGTGTCTGAGTTGTAGTGTAAATCTCCTGAAAAAGTAGTTCCGATACCATTGATCTCCTGCGCGTGGCAAGGCATACAACTTACACCGTCTCGGGCAAGTGAATCATTGTCCAACATCTCGAGGGTGAAATTTTCAATGCCGTCATGTTCCGCCTCAAATCTTCCCATGGGCGCGTGACAACGCGTGCAAGTGTTGACGATCAATTCTTCGTGAATTGGATTCACAGAAATTTCGTGGGCAACCTTGGCTCGCCACATGGGATCCTTGGCGCTGTTTGCCATCATGGTGCCACGCCAGTTTTCTGCAGGACTTACATTTTCACCTTCAGAAGTAATGTTGGCAATCGGCGTGGCGGCCTGATCAATACCATGACAACCGGCACATCGGCCAGAACCCATGAACATATCGCTCATACTTACGGGAAGTTGGCCCTGAGGCTGATCTCCACGTGATCCTCCAAAGTGTTCATGAGGATTAAAAGGTTTCTGAGCGGATTTACGATATGCTGCTGTGAGCGAAACAAATACTATGATGGCAAACAATGCCAACACACTTTTTGGTCTTTTTTTGATGAATGCGGTCATTTTCCCTGATTTGGTTTCGATCATGAACGATCTGAACTATGCACGGCCAAAATACAAGAAAGGTTGGTAAACACCTACCAACAAAAATCAGTTCGGTATTGATATGGAATGAGGATTACCACACTTCAACCTGTTCCACGGCCCTGGCACCCAGTTTCTCGTTGATCAGGTCTGCTATTTTGGAGCGTTGATAGGACAATTCCTGCTTCAGAACCCCGCTGTCCATTTTGAGCACAAGGGTTTTATCACGCATATAAATCTCGCGGGTTTTGCGCGCTATCACATCCCCAACCACTTCCTTGTAACATCTGAAAATCTCCAGTTCATTGTATTTCTTCTCAAAGCCACGGTCTTTCAGCAATTCCTGAATGACGGTCTTTAAACTTTGGTCGGTGTATTTTCTGGAAGACATCTTGTTGATTCGCGCTGCTAATTTCGCCTACAACCAGCCAATTTTCAGAATTGTTGATTATTTGATTTGATACACTGATCCTGAGCTCACTTCCCAAACTTCGTGTTTGAGATTCCGTCCGGTGAGGATTTCTGGAATTCTACGCTGATGTGTGTCGGTGATGAATACCTGACCGACATTGTTTTTAGCCAACCAATCGAGAATATGACTCATCCGTTTTTCATCAATTTTATCGAAAAGATCATCGAGCATGAGAATCGGATTGATTTCCATGTGGCTTCTGAGAAAAAGATATTGTGCCAGCTTTAAAGCAAACAAAAACGACTTCTGTTGCCCTTGTGAGCCGAATTTTTTGAGGGGATTTCCATTCAATGTGAAGTCCAAATCATCGCGATGAATTCCCGCTGAAGTGCGTTCAAGAACACGGTCGCGATCACTGTTTTTGGCCAATAGGTTCTCCATGGTTTCTTCATTGAGATCCGATTCATATTGTATTCCCGCCATTTCTTTTTCACCACTGATCATGTGATACACCGCACTGAATTCCGAAGTAAATTCATGGATGAATTTTTTTCTTTCAGCATGTATTTCAGTTGCCAGATGTGATAGTTGAAAGTCCCAAGGCTCGAGTGATTCCGGAGAGTAGGTTCCTTGTTTTCCAAATTGCTTCAACAAATTATTGCGTTGATTCAATGCGTGATGATAGGACACCAAATGATCGAGGTATTTTCTCGACAATGCAGAAATGGTCGCATCAAGAAATTTGCGACGTACTTCACTGCCTTCCCAAATGAGCTCTATGTCATAAGGTGTGACAATGACCACTGGGATCAAACCTATATGTTCTGCTAACCTTTCATATTCCTTGAAATTTCTCTTGAAAACTTTGCGCTGGTTTTTTCTGATGGTACAAATGATCTGCTCGGGATGCTGATCACGCTCGAATTCCCCAGTTATGCTGCATTGATCTGCGGTGAGCATGATGTTCTGCGAATCCACAGGATTGAAAAAACTCTTGCAATTGCTTAGATAATATATCGCATCAAGTAGATTGGTTTTTCCACTGCCATTTTCTCCGGTGAAACAAACAACTTGCTCATTGAAATTCAATGTCGCTTCAGCATAGTTTTTAAACTGATAAATGGTAAGATGTTTCAGGAATAAATTCTTCATGTCGAATCTTCTGGATGGTTACAATCAATCGTAATTCCTGAATGAACTGCCAGAGGTCCAATTGAAACTTCTCCGGTTCATTTCAACAAGCTGTTTGAATGCACGATTCATTTCTTCAATTTCATCTTCATCTGCGTCCAACACAACAGCCTTGGTTCGCTCTATGAATTTGGGGTAAAATTTATCAGGCTTTGAATCATCGAAAGCAACAATGCTTCCCAGCCATTGTTTGGATTTATTTTTCCTGTACTTGATGTAGTAAACATCGAAATGATTGCCGCGAATGGTTTGTGATGAACGTTGAATGACCTGAATGGAATCGAGACCGGGATTTCTTCGGTCGTTTTGGTCAAATTTATTTTTCATATAAAGCAACAACAACGTCTCTCTGTTCTGATAGTTGGTTGGAATTTTCTGCGACATATCATGGTCTTCCAACAATTTGCACATCTTTAAGATGTGCTTATCTGATGCAAATATTTTCTTGAGTGTACTGTCGGCCAAAGGAACTTTATTTTGTAAATCGAATTCAACGAGATCAACCAGAAGTTCTTGTCTTTTGCTGCGATATGCTTTCGCAAAAAAGGCGGTCACTTCTTTTTCGTCTCTGAAGGGTTGTAAAAGTTTACACAACGTGATCAAATTGTCCGTGTCAAAAGAATACGAGTCATCTCCTTTGGCGTTGAGTTTTTTGAGTTCATTGCGAGCCTCCAACAATATCATGTCGAGATCGTGTTTATAGATGTTCGGCTCAATGAGATTACTGTCAACGAGTGCCGCTGTTAACTCATATACCGGATATTGATAATCGTCCAGTGATAGTAATTGTAAGTATTCTGAAATGGTTTTTTGCACCAGTTCCAGCGAATCTTCCCAATAGGAAAAACCTACCGGATTGCTTCGGCTATTCAGAGGCGGTTCATCTAAGATAAGTTTTCGAAAGGTCTGCTCTGAAGCTTTTGTTTGCATCATGGCGAGGGTACGTAACAAGTCGGCCTGATAAGTGATGCTGTCGCTATTTGCATAAAATCTTTTGACGAGATAATCCAAATTGACATCACTTGTATCTGCCGAAAGTCCTGACGTCAGTTTGCGCATCACCCTTTCGCGCGCTTCCTTTTTTTCGATGACTGGCATGTTGTCGAGAATCGATCTGATTTTAGGTGCGCATTCCGCTGCAAAATCCATTTCAGCGATAATATTGATGGCATCTGATCGTGTGGTGCTGTCTTCACTCAATAGTGTTTCCAAAAAGGCATTGTCGCGGTTTTCAAAGTGATCTATAGAAAACGTCGTATCGGTCGGTGTAAACGAATTATAAAATTTGGTGACAAAATCGGATGGTCCGGTCACAGAGTCATATGATGTGGTGATAGTATAAAATGATTTGTTGTGCAACATCAACAAATCCTTGCGGTGTCTTGAACACAATGTGTCAGACCAAATGAGCTCTGCTTTGCATCCACTTGCATCCCAACGGATATTTTTTTTCTCGAGATTCATTTCTGAATCATTGATTAAATCAATGCGCGCATCAATGAAACCGGTTTTGTTTTCACCATCAGAAAATTTGTGGAAACGTTGAAATTTTACCTTGATTAGATCTGTTTCTCCCGGAACTGAAAATGTGGCCTCTTCAGATTTGCCTTCGAAACTACTGCGGTCGTCTTCACCTGTATAGGACTGCCAATTATAAAAATCCATGGACTCGGTACTTTCTTTTTCAAAAGGTAGTTCACTGGTGAAAAATAAAGTGGTGTCACTGTATGGGTGAAAGTGATCGTGTTTGCCAGGTTGAATCATAAAGGATTCAAAAAAGGCAGTGGATTGAAGGTCGTCGGCATGAAAGGACACCAACGCGTAATAATCCAAATTGTGAAGAATAACTCGTGCTTTGAGTTGTGTTCCGTTGTTAAGGTTGCCGGTAATCTCACGGGCCGGAAGTCCATTGTGTTGCAGCGTTTTTTCCGATGTTTCTTTTACACCCATGTCTTCACACCATGCATCTTTGAGCCTGCCTGTTTCATATTCACTTTCATCCATAAAACCCGGATCTTCCGCAGTATGTCTCATGATCAGATAAGTGCTATTGCTCGTTTTATCTCGGCTGATCAAATCGAAATCGGTGGCCGCATAGGGTTGTGCAATGGGAGGATAGTATGTGATTTCACCTGGAATCAAACACTTCAATGTGCGATCGGGCGAGTTCCATTTTTTGATGCTTTGATCGGAAGCGTAGTTGGTCTTGATGGAATTGAAAAATTCATTGCCGTATCCATTCTTAATGCGCTCACCGGTTGCTGTAAGTTTGAAAATGAGAACTTCTTCTTGAGCAAAGAGAATGATTCTGCGTTGGTAATTTCCTCTCCTTGTTTTATTCAAAATATCCAAACCTTCAATACCGTCGATGGTTATTTTCTTTTGTGAAATGATATCACCTGGAATGGCTTCATAGAGGACACTGTCCAATGTTTGGCGCAATACGGATGTTTCAATTCCGGAAATTCCTGAATAGGTCTTGATGCGATCAACCATGAAACTGCCGCCGTTGGCTACGTCCAGTGTAATCCAAGAGGCTATGCCATTGCTTTCACCTAAATAATAAAGTTTAGAGGGTGTGGAAAAGGTGATCTGTCCGTCGCCGGGAATATGTTTCTGGTAATCCCTGTGGAGTGTGGTGGATTCAATTTTTGTCCTGCGTCTGGTATTTCTTTCACCTTTGTCGTATGGTTCAACACGATAACCTTTTGCGCGGAGCATTTCGATGATGCCTTCTTGCCCGGGCAAATGTGCACAACCCATTCCTGCCAACATAGCAGATCCACTTTTCAGAACACTATCAATGGTCTGAATAAAAACTTTGTTTCTTTCAATGAGGATATATTTCTGAAAGGCTTCTGATGTGCTGATTTGATTCAAAGAATCCAATAAATCGAGGTCTTCTCTTCTATATGCAGGCTCAAATTGTTCCTGGAGTTTGCTCATTTCTACAATATCCTGATCGTCGTACTCTTTTTGATTCAGCTCAGAATATTGTGCTTTCTGGGAAAGTTTGATGTATTGATCCGATTGCGCATACGTCTCTAAGCCGATGGTTTTTTTGCCCATCTTTTTTCCGGTTTGATAGATATGCATATCCAACCACGTGTCTTCTTCGAAATCTGCACCAGAACCTGCTGTTTCATATCGAAACATAAGATAGTTTAGAATCGCAGGATCATTGCGCAATGACTCGGTCATTTTTTCGCGAATGTTTAGATCAAGTTTGAATTTGCCGGTAAGCAAAGGCACATCGCTGTTTTTATCATAACCAAAACCTTCTTCTTCATACCAGACACTTCCTCTTGAAGAATACCAACCAGAATTTTCCATTTTGAAAATGGCGTCCAACCAAGCTTCTGGTTCCAATTCGAGGGCTACGACATCAACAGATTCAATAGCATCATAAAATTGGTCGCCTAAATGGAAAACGAGTTTACCGCTGATGTGCATGGTACCATATAAAAAGGAGGGTTTTGAGAGTCCATTGCCCGATATTTCCCACATCAGACTTTGGTATTTACCCTGGGCCAGCGCAAAATGGGACAGGAAAAGTGCAAAAATTGTGGTAAAAAGTCGTCTCTGAAAAATGGTCATAAGCTGCTCCTGAAATGATTGTTGATGGGCTATTTGCAGGATAATTCCGGCAAAGTTAGAGGTATTACGCGTTGTTAGCGGTTAATCCGCTTTCATCCACCCGAATAGGATGTGAACGAAGGGTATTGGATTATCGTCTAAGTTGCCTATTTTTGCGGCCGCCAAAATTTTAAGTATACATGTCAAAAGATACCCCAAAGAAAGCCGAATCCATAGTGGACGTTCAGCAGGTTTATACCAAAACAGAAATGTTTCTGGAAAATAACCGCAAAGGCATCAGCATCGTACTTGGTGCGCTGGTCCTGATTTTCGGCGGTTTTTTCGCTTATCAGTATCTCTACAAAAACCCGAAAGAAGCGGAAGCAAGCAATGCTGCCATTCGTGCCGACCTATGGGCGGAAATGGATTCCCTCGAATGGGCTGTGAAGGGTAAAGACGAATTCGAAGGTTTCGAAGCATTGGCTGAGAAATACGGCTCGACTAAAGTGGGTCAAAGAGCGCACTTTTGGTGTGGTGTTTACTACAGAGATAAAGCGGCTGACTATGCAACTGCGCTTGAACACTTCAAACAAGCAGATTTCGAAGATGAAGCTATAGGCGTTGAAGCCATTGGTTGTGTGGGTGATATGTATGTGATGACCGATAACCTTGAAGAAGGTGCTAAATGGTTGGAAAAAGCTACACATCGCGCCAATCGCAGTGCAAGCCGCGATTTTACTGGACCAATTTATGGTCTGAAAGCTGCGAAAGTTTACATGGAGCTGGGCAAAAACGATAAGGCTATTTCGCTTCTTCAGTACATCGTAGATAATTTCGATAAAAAATCGCAGGAATACGGCGAGTCTGAAAAGCTTCTCGCTTACCTCAACGCGATGGAATAATTCAGCCCTGCTGAATTCGACAAGCAAATATGTCTACAAAAAATTTATCTTATTTCGATAAGACTGACATTCCCGATGCAAAGCACATGCGCATCGGGATTGTTGTTTCTGAATGGAACGCTGAAATCACGGATAATCTGCTAAAGGGTTGTCTCGAGACTTTGAGTGAATGTGGTGCAACGCTCGATAACCTTCAGATCGTTCACGTTCCCGGAAGTTTTGAATTGCCCTCAGCCGCACAATTCCTCATGGAGCATACCCGTGTGGAAGGTGTAATTTGCCTCGGATGCGTGATTCGAGGTGAAACTCCCCATTTCGATTTTATATGTCAGGCGTGCGCCGATGGGGTGAACAATGTCGCCATCAAATATGTGAAACCAGTCATTTTTGGAGTACTCACAGACAATACCATTGATCAATCCAGAGCCAGAAGTGGCGGATCTTTGGGTAATAAAGGTATTGAAGCGGCCATAACCGCCATCAAAATGATCGCCCTTCAAAAGGAATTACGCGACAATTGGTGATTTTCGGGATTAGTTTCCCAATGACTGCTGCCAGCGCCAGGCATCGTCTAAGGCTTGCTCAAGACTAAGTTCTGTTTTCCATCCCAACATCTGATTCGATTTGGCCACATCTGCCCAAACTTTTTCTACATCGCCCGTCCTTCTTGGGCCTATGGAATAAGGAAGTTTTTTACCTGAAACTTTTTCAAACGCATTTACAACTTCCAAAACGGTGTTGCCTAACCCTTGCCCGAGATTAAAAATCTCACACAACCCTTCCTGATTTGCCAACCACTCCAGCGATTTGACATGTGCTTTCGCCAAATCTGTGACATGAATGAAATCACGTATACATGTGCCATCGATGGTATCATAATCATTGCCATGGATGGTGAGTTTCTCGCGAAGCCCGGCTCCGGTTTGTGTGATATATGGAACCAGATTGCCCGGAATTCCAAATGGCAATTCTCCAATTTTTCCGCTGTGATGCGCCCCAATCGGATTGAAATACCTCAACAGTACTGCCCGGAATTTTGGATCGGATATGCAGTGATCCGTTATGATGCGCTCGCAAACCTGCTTGCTGTAACCGTAGGGCGATGTCGCTTCTTTCTGCAAAGTTTTTTCCGTTACCGGCAACTCATCGGGTTGTCCATAAACGGTGCAACTACTGCTGAAGACCAGATCCCGGACAGAATACTTTGTCATGAGTTCGAGCAGCAGTAAAAGCGAATCAAGATTATTGCGATAATATTTTAATGGTTGCTCAACGGATTCGCCTACTGCTTTAAACGCTGCAAAATGAATGACAGCATCAGGTTTCTCCGTGATGAATATTTTTTCCATCACAGCTCGATCGGTGCAGTCTTCGCGATACAAAACGGGCAATTTTCCTAGAATAGATTGCAACCCATCCAGGATTCTTTCATCTGTGTTGGAAAAATTATCTACGATCACCGGAGTAAATCCGGCTTGGGTGAGTTCGGTGACAGTATGTGAGCCAATGAATCCGGCTCCACCTGTGACAAGGATTTTGCGCATCTTGCGACGAAAATACATTGATGCGTCTATTATCTAATGGTTCATATCAAAAATCAGTAAATGGCGGAGAACCAGAACCTTGAAAAAAACTTCGATTTTTTTTAACGAAAAGTGTAACCTCAATGGAACTGTAGAGGTACAAGACCATAACCTAACTGAAAAACAAAATGGAAATCCAAACCTCGACCGTTCGGTACGACTTGTCGTACCTGAACCAAGTTTTCCAGGGGAATCGAGAGATGATCAACAACATCATCAACCTCTTCCTCCAACAAGTCCCCGAGTACATTCGTGAAATGGAAGAATGTGTTCGTAAAAACGAACCGCTCAGTCTTCACCCACTGGCTCATAAAGCAAAAAGCTCAGTTTCCATGCTTGGTATTAAAGACATGGAAAATGACATCCTGCAAATCGAACAGGACAGCAAACACCTGCGCAACCTTGAGGGTTTGCCACTGCTGGTCTCCAGAGTTCGGGAAAATTGCCAGATTGTTTACGATCAATTAAAAGAAGCTTTGGAAAGACCTTACGTACGCGAGTAAGCTGTATTGGTCTCCACACTTTGATGTTCTGCACTTCGAAAAGCAGCGCGTGAACTAAACACGTTCTGAATTTTCAAAGCAGCACAGCTGGGATAGTTCTATCTATTCGGTTGTGTGTTGATCGGATCAAATCGGGAATGTAAAATACCCAAAAAAATGAATTGATTATACATCGAAATGTATGTCGCTAACCGCGCCCTGATGCGCGATGCAGTGAACTGTCGCCCACTTCTTATCAAGAGTGTTGGAGCGGTATGGGGAAGGTGTGTTGAAGTTGAATAAAGAAATGAAAGAGGAGTGATGTTGAATCACTCACTAAACAAGTATAGGGTGGAGGGCCGCCCGGGAAGGTGTGCAAACATTGGAGCGGGCGGTTTTCTTTTTATTGAGAAAGTGAATCAGAAACAGAATGAAAATGAGGAAATGAAAGTGGGCGGTGATGAATCGCAAACTGAATAAGATAGGGTGGAGGGCCGCCCGGGAAGGTGTGCAAACATCAGAGCGGGCGGTTTTTCTTTTTTTGAGAAAGAGATAGAAGCAGAATGAGAAACAGAATGAGAATGAGGAAATGAAAGTGGGCGGTGATGAATCGCAAACTGAATAAGATAGGGTGGAGGGCCGCCCGGGAAGGTGTGCAAACATCAGAGCGGGTGGTTTTTCTTTTTTTGAGAAAGAGATAGAAGCAGAATGAGAAACAGAATGAAAATGAGGAAATGAAGGTGGGCGATGGTGAATCGCACATTGAATAAATATAGGGTGGAGGGCCGCCCGGGAAGGTGTGCAAACATCAGAGCGGGCGGTTTTTCTTTTTATTGAGAAAGAGATAGATGCAGAATGAGAAACAGAATGAAAATGAGGAAATGAAGGTGGGCGGTGATGAATCGCAAACTGAATAATATAGGGTGGAGGGCCGCCCGGGAAGGTGTGCAAACATCAGAGCGGGCGGTTTTTCTTTATTGAGAAAGAGATAGAAGCAGAATGAGAAACAGAATGATCATGACGAAATGAAAGTGGGCGGTGATGAATCGCAAACTGAATAATATAGGGTGGAGGGCCGCCCGGGAAGATGTGTAAACATTGGAGCGGGCGGTTTTTCTTTTTTTTTGAGAAAGAGAGACTAGAATCAGAATGAGAAACAGAATGAGAATGAGGAAATGAAAGTGGCGGTGATGAATCGCAAACTGAATAAAGATAGGGTGGAGGGCCGCCCGGGAAAATGTGTAAACATTGGAGCGGGCGGTTTTTCTTTTTATTGAGAAAGAGAGACTAGAATCAGAATGAGAAACAGAATGAGAATGAGGAAATGAAAGTGGCGGTGATGAATCGCACACTAAAAAAGATAGGGTGGAGGGCCGCTTGGGAAAATGTGTAAACATTGGAACAGGCGGTTTTTCTTTTTAGAGAGAATGAGATTAGAATCAGAATGAGAAACAGGATGAGAAGGAGGAAATGATGTGTAGTGATTAGTTAGGAGGGCACACACCGGGTGAAGTTTGTAGGTAGTCTCTCATTAAGTGTGTAACTAGGAAAAGTTGTTCTGAAAATTTTTTGACCCCCTCCGGGGATTGGTCAAAAAAAATTTTCGGAAACAACTTTTCGATTAGCTTAACACTTTAAAAAATGAGCAAAGAAGAATTACTATCAGATGATTTCTTGAAGCAGTTCAAGAACGGCGAGGAATTGAATTCATTCCTGCAACAATTAAGAAAACGTGGTGTAGAGCAGCTCCTTGAAGGTGAGTTGGATGCACATCTTGGTTATGAAAAGCATGAGCGTTCAGGCGCTAAAAATGCTCGAAATGGCCATAGCAAAAAGACAATCAAAACAACTGAAGGTGAATTGAGTATTGACGTCCCCAGGGACCGGGAATCTTCATTTTCACCAGCTCTCGTTCCAAAGCGAAAGGGAATAGTTGAAGGAATTGAAAACGTTATCGTATCGCTGTATGCTAAGGGCATGTCGGTCAGCGATATCGAAGAACAAATCAGAGAAGTGTACAACTTTGATGTCTCTCCATCGACTATCTCACGGATTACAGATCGCATTTTTCAAGACGTTGTTGCTTGGCAGAACAGACCGCTTGAACCTTTGTATCTCGTGGTCTGGATGGATGGAATAGTGTTCAAAGTGAAGGAAGGATCCAGGGTGATCGATAAAACTGTTTACATAGCCATTGGCTTAGGTCTGGATGGAAAGAAGGAAGTGCTTGGAATGTGGCTGGGTAAAAATGAATCAGCATCTTTTTGGCTTTCTGTACTTACCGATCTCAAGGCCAGAGGTGTGAAGGATATTCTTGTTACCGCCACTGATAACCTGAAAGGATTTACAGAGACCATCAGATCTGTTTTTCCTGAATCCACAAAACAAATTTGCATTGTCCATCAAATCAGAAATTCCTGCAAGTATGTTGGTTGGAAGGAAAGAAAAGAGTTTTCTGAAGACATGAAACATATTTACAACGCACCTAATCGTGATGCTGCCGAACTTGCCCTGAACGAACTTGACAGCAAATGGGGAAGCAAATATGGCTACGCCATTAAGAGCTGGCGCACCAACTGGAACGAGCTTACAGCCTTTCTGGATTTTCCATTGGAAATCCGGAAAATCATCTACACTACCAATGTCATTGAAAATCTGAATGGAAAAATCCGCAAATACACCAAAAACAAACTATCGTTCCCAACTGATGAAGCAGTGCTCAAATCAGTCTATTTGTCGATCCATGAGGCAACAAAAAAATGGACTATGCCGATACGCAATTGGGGGGAAATATTAAACCAATTTATAATTATGTTTGAAGACAGGATAAATCCCTAATCAAACTACTTACACACTTTTTGGGATGGTGTCAGTTTGTAAATTTCTGATTCAGTCAATGACGATAGTGATCATAGCGGGTATGTCTTCTTCACCGGGCCCTAGCCGCCTCCCCCAATCCCGGATGACGTGCTACGACCGGTGAAGCTCAAAAAAGCAACATCAATTCAATCATGTTCATTGTATCTGAATGTCTTGTAGTTCTTGTATGATTCGTTTCATTTCACTTGTCAATTCAATTTCCTCAAATCGATGCAACGTGCCATGAATGTCTTTGACAGAAACCTCGGATTTATTCTCGTAAAATCTGAAGGATATAAAAGGTTGGTCTGAAAGTTTGAGATTCTTTTTTGATCTCGTCATTACGAATGTCCATGAATTGGCATTGGTTCTGAATAGCTGATAATAGCCAGCTTTTTCAAATTGTTTGAATAATTTCCGAACTTTTTCGTGGTGTTCACCTTGCTTTAAATTTTTGATGGATTCTTCCCAGCTCAGGGTGAATTCTCCTTCCAAACCTTTTCCCTGTTCATAGAATTGCGCCAGTTTTCCAGTGTCTATTTCTGGATAATCCATGTTGAGTTCAGAAGGACGTACCTTTTCCAATACCCAGCGCATCGCGATTTGTGCATTGATCGCATCATGTGGATTTGATGTTTCAAATATTCTTGTTCCATTCCAGAAGTAAATCCAACGTGGAAATTCTTTACTGGCGTGATAGTGAATCCTACACAATCTCTCTCCATCCTCAAATTCAAGTTCAGGGTAAGAGAGAATGTCTTCGACAATCCTGTTCACCGCAATTTCCTTCATTGCCGGATAAACATCATTGATCAAAGTTTGCAGTAATATTAATTTTCTTTTTTTGCGATCAACAAAATCATATCGCCGGTATAATTCAATGAGATTTTCGCCTTCAATGAAATCAAAAATGAGATTCACCATATGTTCCATTGAATCCGTCTTCGCACTGGCTATTTCTTTGTTGCGCTCACCTAGGACGGTGTAGAAATCCAGACTTGTCTGATGTTGCGATTCTGTTTCAATCTTATTGATATAAATGTGACATGTCCTTGTGGAATTTTTAACTTCACAACTTGAATATGCACCAGAATCTATGCGGTTGATCACAACTGGTGATTTCCATATTGATTTTACTTTGTTTAATAGCCCGGATGAAGATCTATCATCACTGTGAAATTTTTCGCGTAATGCATCAAATAGAATTTGGAGGCCAGTATGGTCGTAAGATGTCAAAGTGTTTCGGATGCACCGGTTAGATGGTTCTTGTTGTCGGCGCTACCTATTACTTTAGACGAATATGGAATGTAAAACGGTCAAATCATTGATCTCCAATAGTCTCACGTAGAATCTGGAGAATGGTGTCTTCTATTTTGGCTCCATTGCCTTGAACAGGATCAACCAATTTGATCAATTTCATACGCTCAGTGAAATTTTGATCGCTCGTATTTTGAGGATGTATACTCAGTGCACTCACTTTTTCTGCTGCATCCTTTTTCTCTTGAAAATAATCGTTCAATTGAGCACACTGGTAACATGCTCCTTGTTTGTTGATCAATGCACATCGATATTCGAATTTCTCCTGAATTTCTTTGCGACCATCGTGTAAAAGGTGTTTGACCGTGCCCTCGGAAACATCTAAAATTTGCGCAATTTCAATGCGACTGAAATCGAAGATCTCTTTCAAGATCACCGAAATTTGTTTCTCCAACGAGAGGTTTTTTCCGAGACAGGTGAAGCAGTAATTGATGTGTTCCGCAAACTCGAATCTTTTTTCAGGGAGTTCAGCAAAGGCTTTCAGCATGCGGTTTTGAACGTCAACAGAGGCATCTGCTGCAGCTCTGCATTTGTCCTGCGCATCAGCCGACCAGCGATTATTCACCCTGCGATTATCTCTCGCCAAATTGGTGGCCACAGCGAATACCCAAGTCTTGAATGATGACTCACCCCGAAAGCTGGAAATCTTGTCCGAAATTTTAATGTAGGTGTCTTGTAACAAATCATCCATGTCTTGTTTGTTGGCTGTGAGTCTGTACAAATAAGAGGAAAGCTGTGGACGAATTTCCAGAAAGAGTTTCTGATAATTTACCTCGGCTTGGTTTTGTTCTGTGGTCATCCGTTAGAGCTTTTATCGAAACATTGGTTTGTAAAGTTATTGCATGAATTACAATTCCGAAACAGATTCGGCCATGTATAAAAATTTGATTGGGTACCAATTGCTCAATTCGCAATGCTTTGGATTGTTGTAGAAAAGAAAAGGCGACTCAAAAGAATCGCCTTTTTATTTTAATGAAGTTTGGAATTAAGCGTTCGCTAAAGCCTTAGCCTTAATGGCCTCAATTACTTTGCCTTCGATTTCTTCCATCAGATCAGGATTGTCGTCAAGCAGTTGTTTTACCGCATCGCGACCTTGTCCGAGTTTGGTTTCATTGTAGCTAAACCATGAACCACTTTTCTTGATCACATTCAAATCAACACCCATGTCAATGAGCTCACCAAGGCGACTGATGCCATGGCCATAGATGATATCGAATTCAGCCTGACGGAAAGGTGGTGCAACTTTGTTTTTCACCACTTTTACTTTGGTGCGATTACCAATAGGTGTTTCGCCATCTTTGATCTGTTGTGACCTGCGAATATCAATACGCACAGATGCGTAAAATTTGAGTGCATTACCACCAGTAGTGGTTTCTGGATTACCGAACATCACGCCGATTTTTTCACGAAGCTGATTGATGAAAATGCAGCAGCAGCCAGTTTTGCTTATAGTTGCTGTCAGTTCTCTCAGAGCTTTTGACATCAAACGGGCTTGCACACCCACATTGCTATCACCCATTTCACCTTCGATTTCAGAACGTGGTGTGAGGGCCGCAACAGAGTCAATCACGATGAGATCGATAGCTCCTGAACGGATCAGGTTGTCCGCAATTTCCAATCCTTGTTCTCCGTGGTCTGGCTGAGAAATCAGTAGGTTTTCGGTGTCCACTCCAAGCGCCTCTGCATAGAATTTATCGAATGCATGCTCTGCGTCGATGATGGCGCAAATACCACCAGCTTTTTGCGCTTCAGCAATCGCGTGAATCGCCAGCGTGGTTTTACCTGATGATTCGGGTCCATAAATTTCTACAATTCTACCTTTTGGATAGCCGCCGATACCAAGCGCCATATCCAAACCAATGGATCCGCTCGGTATGGCTTCGATTTGTTCCGTCGCCTCATCACCGAGTTTCATAACGGCTCCTTTGCCGTATGTCTTTTCCAACTTATCCATTGTAAGCTGGAGTGCTTTCAGTTTTTCTTTATTTACTTCTGCCATGTCGAGAGATTTTAAGAGTTTTTTCTTCATTGATGCCGCAAGGTATGTTTCGCTGATTGTAATCTATTTACGATGCTGAAAAATTTTTATTCCTTATTGGAATATTTAGAATGACTTGTCGCAACAGCGCGATGTTTGGGATGCTGCGCTGCAAAGGGATGCTTTAGCTGTTGATAAGTCGGAAGTGGTTTTGGCATAAGTAGATGCCAAATAGGAATAATTTTTTTGAGTCATTTCTTCGAAAACTATGAAAAACCGAAGAATCTACTTGAGTTGAAATGTGATCTGAAGCGTCATTTCCATCGGAACTGGTTTGCCATCCATGGTCGCTGGCTGAAATTTCCCCAATGACTGAACTGCTTTACAAGCTTCCCAACTCAGTTCAGGTGCACCATCAACCGCACGTGATACACTCACATTGCAAACATTGCCTTCTGAATCAATGATGAATTTGACGAATACTTTTCCGCTGATGTTGTTTTCACGACAACGCGCCGGATATCGGATATTTCTGGATAAAAATGTCCAAAGTGCTGTCTCACCTTCAGGATACCTCGCTATGCTATCCAACCAAGTCGTGACACCTTGTCCCGATCTTGTATTGTCGAACTTTTCTGGTTGTGTTTCAGGTTTCTCTTGTGTTGAATCTGTAGGCTTCGCTTTGCGTATGTGGTCTTCGCAATTGGGACACGAATACTTATCGGCATCTGGATGGAGATACAGCCTCAATAGGTTGATGTCTCTACACAAGGCTTCATCATCTTTGAGTTGCCTGTTGGCCTCCATGCGCAATTCCAATGCAGGAATGTCATGTGGATCATAATCGATGATTTTAGTCAAAAGATTTACTGCCGCTTTATATTTTCCATTGGCCATTTTCTCCCTTGCATTCTCCATTTCTTTCATTTCCTGTGAAAATGATGTAGAGACAAAAAGAATTTGAACAATGAAAAAAATATACGGGTTCATTTGTTGATCTTTTAAGCTTTCTTTCGATAAAGATCTTTGATCACGAGAAATACAACGAGGTATATAACCGTAAATGCAGTTGCATACATGATTGAACGCTCTTTACCTTGATATTCCATATTACCCACACCATTTTGCAAAAAATCGGTGTACATGCGATGGGAGATATACCAACTTAAAAGAAACAATAATGGGGCTATGCACAAATAAATGATAGAGGCTTTCTTCGACATGTTCTCGCTTATTTCGTTGTATAATTTCGGTTACCAAAAATAGCACTTCCTACACGGATCATGGTTGATCCTTCTTCTACAGCAATTTTCCAATCACCACTCATGCCCATGGATAGTTCTGCGAATGTGGTTTCATGCTGAAATGCCAATGTCTTGAGTTGATCAAATGTGTTTTTTAATTGGCGAAACTCGTTTCTGATCTGTGATATGTCTTCTGTAAAGCTGGCCATTCCCATCAATCCGCATATGAGAACGTTGGGGTATTGTGAAAAATCGGTTGTTTTACAATATGCCAACACTTCTTCTGCATCAAATCCAAACTTGCTTTCTTCTGTTGCGATGTGGACCTGCAACAAACATCTTATCACACGTTGATGTTTCGCTGCCTGTTTGTTGATCTCTACCAACAGTTTTTCACTTTCTACGCCATGAATCCAATCCACAAATGGTGCAAGGTATTTGACTTTATTACTCTGCAAATGACCAATGAAATGCCATTTGATGTCCGTAGGCAGTTGTTGCTGTTTGTCGCTGACTTCTTGCACATAGTTTTCACCGAATGCGCGTTGTCCGGCATCATAGGCTTCCTGGATATCTGATATTGGTTTGGTCTTCGAAACGGCTATGAGCTGCACGTGAGGTGGTATTTCTCTTCGGAGCTGTAGAAGATTTTCTGAAACAGACATGGGGCGAAATTAGTCGTGTGAAGGATAATCTACCATGAGATTCTATTGCCCGACTACTCACAATTCATAAACGACCAATCCACTACGCAATTTGGGTTCTACCCATGTGCTTTTTGGAGGCATGGTGAGATGTTCGTCGGCAATATGTTTGATTTCCTGAATGGCTACGGGAAACAATCCGAATGCTACTCCGCCTTTGTTTTTATCAATGGCATGTTTGAGGCCTTCCATTCCTTTTGGACCTTCTAAAAAACTGATTCGTTTGTCTTTCCTTAAATCGCCAATGCCAAGTATGGGTTGAAGCACTAAGTCCGATAGGACCTGTGCATCTAATTTGTTTTCGTGGTGTTTGAGGTTCAATGCATACCATTGTTTGTTCAGGTACATACTGAACTCACCTTTACCCATGGGTTTGTAATGCGATGGGGCTTCATTGACGTAAAACGATTGACTGAGCGCACGAAGCAAATCTTCTTCACTAAGACCATTGAGGTCTTTCACAATTCGGTTGTATTCATAAATGCGAACATTGGTTTCTGCCAGCACATAGGCCAAGCAATATTCTGAAGCGTTGCTCTGCTTTCCAGAGTCACGTCTCATTTGTGCCAAACGCGCACTACTGCTGCTTCGATGGTGACCATCTGCGATGTACAATGCAGACATTTTCGCGTATGCATCAGTCACTTTTTTGATGTCATCGTCATGGTCTATGATCCACAATTGATGCCTTGCTTTGGTCGTTGTGGTAAAGTCGTATTCCGCCCGGGTGTTGAGGTATTTTTCGAAAATGTCTTCTATAACATGACTGTTTTCTGACATCAACAAGACCGGTTCGGCGTTGATGTTGGTGGTATCAAGGTATTTCACAAATGTCTCTTCCCTTTTGGCAAGAGTCTGTTCATGTATCTTGATTTTTCCTTCGAGATAGTCCTGCACTGAAACAGCGCAAATGATTCCTGTAAAAGGATGTCCACCTTTTGTCTGACGATAGATGTAGTATGCAGGTTTTTCTTCCCGAATTAGAATTTCATCTTGAAGAAAACGTTCGTACTTTTTTCTGACTTGAACAAATCTATCTTCCAGATTTGCTGTTTTATGCAGTTTCGTTGCACTCATATCCGGATGTATGATGTGCAAAAAACTAAATGGATTTTCAGTGAGTTTGTCGCGCAGTTGTCTTGTTGTATAACTCACATAAGACCTTGTGGCAACAAGATGTGCCTTGTCCCGCGATGGCCTTACTGCACGAAATGGCGCAACACTCAACATGATCTTTCGTCTTAGACAGTAACGGATAAAATGCGTTTCACATTCTCTGCTATCTCCGATCCAATACGCTCTTGTGCTTCGAGTGTGGAAGCACCAATGTGAGGTGTAGCCACCACTTTTGGATGTGCTAGTAATTTTTCATTGGGTTTTGGTTCACCCACGAATACATCGAGGCAAGCAAAGGCAATATGTCCGCTATCCAGATTTTGCATCAGTGCTTCTTCATCAATCACACCACCGCGTGAAGTGTTGATTAAAATCGCTCCTTTTTTGATGTGAGTGAATTCTTCGTCATCAATTACAGCAGCTCCATTGGGTTGTTTCGGAACGTGCAATGAGATGAAGTCAGATTGCGCAAGCATGGCGTGAAAAGGCATGATCGGAATATTCACCGGTATACTTTGACCGGCGATATCGAGCAGAATGGATTTATGCGTATCAGAAGTTTTATCACATGCAATTACACGCATGCCACAGCCAAGCGCATATGACGCAAGGGACTGACCTATTCTTCCAATGCCGACGATGCCGAGTGTTTTACCACGCAATTCAAATCCTTTCGCATATTTTTTCTTGAGTGCTTCAAATTGCGAAGCACCTTGTGATGGCATTTGAGTTCCGCAATCATAAACACCACGGGCTGCAGCAAACATGAGTGAAATGACCAATTCAGCAACTGCCTGTGAACTGGATGCAGGAGTATTGAAAACATCTATTCCTTTCGAACGAGCATATTCTGCGTCGATGTTATCGATGCCAACACCTCCACGTCCGATGAATTTTATACCGGGACATGCATCAATGAGTTCTTTTCTGGCAGTAGTTGCACTGCGGACAAGCAATCCGATATAGCCTTCGCGATTGATGGCTTCAATGAGGTTATCTTGAGCGACTTTTTCTGTGTCAACCTGATAGCCCATTTGTTCGAGAGCTTTTTTACCGGTTGCATCTATGCCATCGTTGGCGAGTATTTTTATCATAGCTGAAAATTCTTTATCAATTCAATTATCCTTTCACCCGTTCAAATTCTTTCATCACATCTACGAGCACCTGAACACTTTCCAGAGGAAGTGCATTATACATACTGGCGCGATATCCACCAACTGAACGGTGTCCAGCAATGCCACTGATGCCAGCTGACTTCCACATTTGATCAAATTCCGCAGCCATACTATCATCATTCAAACGGAAAGTCGGATTCATCCATGAGCGCGAATCGGGAACACTGTGGCCGTGGAAAAGTCCGTTGCGGTCGAGCTCATTGTAAAAACAATCCTTCTTTGCTCTGTTGCGGGCTTCCATGCCTTTCAAGCCACCATTGGCTTTAATCCAACGTAAGGTGAGCATACTGGCATAAATCGCAAACACTGGTGGAGTATTATACATCGAATCTTTGTCGATGTGTGCCTGTAAATCAAGATAGGCAGGCAATTTTCTTCCTGATTTTCCCAATATTTCTTTGTCGATGATATAGAGAATGGTTCCTGCAGGTCCCATGTTTTTTTGTGCTCCTGCATATATCAAAGAAAATTGGTTGGCATCAAAATCTTTGGAGAAAATGTCAGAACTCATATCACATACCAATGGCACATTGCTTTTTGGAAATTCCTGGTATTGTGTTCCGAAAATGGTGTTGTTGGAAGTGAAATGAAAATAATCCCAGTCACCATTCACTTCGAATTTTGGAATGTAACTGTGGTTTTTATCCGAAGAATCTGCAATAACATCGGTCTGACCTACCAGCTTGGCTTCTTTGATCGCACCAGATGCCCAAACGCCTGTATTGGCGTATGCGGCTTTACCACCTTCTCGCATCAAATTCAATGCAATCGTATAAAAGCCAAGTGTCGCTCCGCCCTGTAAAAAAAGCACTTCATAATTTGGTTTCAGTTGAAGGATTTCCTTCACGAGGGATCGTGCTTCTTCCATCACTGCTTCAAAATTCTTTGATCTATGTGAAATTTCGATCAATGAAAGTCCGAGGTTGTCAAATTCCAAAATGGCTTTTGCACTTTGTTCGATTACCTCTTGTGGCAGGATACATGGACCTGCACTGAAATTGTGTACTTTTTTCATGTGGATTGCTGAATATCGCGCGCGAAATTAGTGCACACACGCCTGTCCAAAAGAAGTTTCATCGCGATTTGACAGCTTGTGAATAAATGGGCGAAAAACCCCGAGAGAAGGAGACTTACGGATTGTCCTGCAACAACTGATACACCTTTGCCTTGTTTTTCTCCAGAAAGAAATCATTTTCTACCGATTTCAGTTTATCTCGATCATAAATATGGGTGAGGCTGGTCTTCAGTAAATCGTATTTGTAATCCTCCAATGATAGCTTGGACATCATAAAGCGCAATTGCTCAACACGCACACAATGATGCATCAGAAAGTTTTTCATCACATCGAGTTTTTTTGTCTCGAAAAAATGCGCATTGACTTCGGCGATCATTTGTTCGAAATCTTCTGGATGGACTGGACTCTGACAGCCGGAATTGTTGTTTTGAACCGATGATGATGAATCTACTGCTTCAATGGGTGTAGGAATATTCATGAGATTTTGTGCGGTCGACGGCTGATTGGAAGGTGTGTTTTCTGCAAATATCAATGTCGATTCCGACTTCAATACCAGTTTGTACACGCCTTTGGATTTTTCTATGTCGTAATAAACCGAGGTGTTTTTTTTGAGGGTAAGTACCTGGTCAATGACAATTTCAGGATGGGATGGAACGGCTACTTTGATGTTGTGTTTGCCCGCCGGCAGCTTGTCCAGAGTAATAGATAACACAGGGAGTTGATTCACCGCAACTTGATTGAACGTGAAAATGAAGTCCAAACTATCAGCCGCTTTGATGGATAACCTTGTTTGGGCGTTCATTGGATGACAATACCCCAAACAAATCATCACCATCACTAACGTGATGCGGTAAACTCTATGGATTGATTCTTTCATGTTCTTTCTTCTATTCCTGTGTCCTATGTGAATTTCATGCCACAGCTTCAAGTCTTTTTACCATGGTGGCCAGTACACTTATTTTTTTGAGTTTGTCGGGTAAAAAAGAAATGGGGTTGATGTCTTTTTTGCCCAATGTATCAGGTCTCAAATACACCACACTTGCTATGATTCCGAATACCAATGTCATACCTGCACCCAATCCTACCATGTGGGGCAAATGGAGGTCTATTCTGACATACCATATCAGGCCAGATAGCACCAGTGCAATAAATCCAAGTTTTAATGATGGAATCAATGCGCTAAACAATGCGCTCCAGTGGATACCTATCAATTGTGTACACATGTGCATATTCATGAGGTAGTGCACAACAGTTGCGAAAACAATTGCTGCTGCCACCCATGTCATGCCGTATGGCACGGCAATCCAGATTCCCAAAGCGATCAGAATCACATATATGGCTTTGAACCAGGACCCCTGAAAAACGGCGTCGCGTGCACGAAGCAATGAATCACCAAGTTTACTGAGTGTCCTGAATATCACCGCAAAGAACAAAATTTTCAGTATTGCGCCAGCATCTGTATAGTCTTCGCCGAGCCAAATACCAATGATGTCTTCTGCGAAGAATGCTACAAAAATGGAAAAGGGTACGATGAGTATCGAAAGCATATTGGTAGCAACCAATATCGTCTTCCTGAGTTTTGCAGTTTCATCCTGCATTCTCGACATCCCACTGAACAATACGCTGTCGCTGAGTTTTCCCATGACAGTGATGGGCTGCGTCATCGCATAACTGGAACGCTCGTAATAGGAAGCAAGTGTTTTTTGTGTGAGGTCAAGTTCCGGCGCTCCTCCTCGCAGAAAACGTGGCACCAACATGACGTCCATTTTTGTGGCCAGGTAATTCAAAGCGTTGAACAACGTACTGCCTGCGCCATACCTGATCAATTCACGGGTGTATTTCCATTCCCAACGGACAGTGAGTTTTACGGGTTCGTAATACCACAAAGCCAATGTCATCAGCGCGTTTTGGGTGAACAATGCCCAGACATATGCCCACACATTCCAACCCATCCATGCAAGGGTTAGACCTACAATCACATTGCCTCCTACGATAGAAATCATACTGGCTTTAAACATGGTCTTAAACCGCATATGTTTCATCATCATACTACGCGGAACTACGGCAATCGCTGAAATGGTGAAACTGGACGCAACCACCATGGTGATGTCGCGCAGTTCCTGTAAATGATAGAAGGTGGCGATGGGTTGAGCAAGCAATACAAACAGTAACGTGAATGATACACCCAAAATAACCGCAGTGTAGAATGCGCCATTCAAATGTTGTTGATGCACTTCTTTGCGCTGAATCAATGCTGGTCCAACACCAACCTGGGAAAATATTTCAGCGAAGCCCATGATACTGAGAACAATTCCCATCAACATGAACGAATCCTTGCTGACCAAACGTGCCAGCAACCCCGTGTATGCCAATTGAATCACTACCTGTAATACTACAGTGAGTGTATTCCAGCTAAAACTTCCTGCGAGTGAATTGCGGTGATCGCTCATTTTTTATCGTGGTGTAAAAGTCAACCTGTTCTTGTATTGGATTAACTTTGGAAAGAACATTCTTGAACAACTTCATTGTTAATTTGGCCCATCATATGAGAACACTGTTTTTCCTCTTGATTATTGTCCTGACAGGCTGTAAAACTTCACAACAAACTGCCGGTGCGAATGGTGCCACCCCAAAGAAATCACGAAAACTGTTGACTGGTGTCACCATGACATCCATCGAACTCGTCAATTTTCCAAAGTATGCATTGGATGGTGAAAAGTGGGATGCTTTTGCTCCTGGTGCAACTGATCCGGATGTTTTTATTGTATTGAAATGGAATGAAAATTTACTTTTCCAATCGGAAACCAAAAATGATTGCGCCTATGGAACTCCTATCAGTTTTAGTCAAAATTTACCATTGGAAATAAAGCCTTTTGATCAACCGCTTTTGCTCGAAGTTTTTGATGAGGATGGGGTAAGCAGCAATGACAACATGGCTTACTTTAGTTTGAACGTGCGTAATTATGAAGGCAAATCTTCAGTTGATTTAACCAAAGGTGATCTTACGCTGAGGATTGGTCTAACTTGGACTTACAAATGATCTGCTTAATGCACCTTGTTCAGTAAGCCATCCAACACACGTATGACTACTTCTTTGCAATCGCGTTGCATATCCAATTTGAAATCGGCGGCGTTTAGTGTGAGTGATACGTCTATCCGAAATCCGCATAATGGGGCATCGCTCAAATCACTTCCCGCAACCCTTGGAGCGTAAATAAATGTATATGTTGCAGGTATACTTTTGGTTACACCATTACATGTCACCTGTGTCTCAAATGTAAATGTCTCTCCATTGTTCTTCGCTGATTTGAAATCGAGTCCATCGATGGAAAGAGTAGTGGTCATAGTCACCGGAATTCCATTCACATCACGGTCGTCCGGATGCTCATATCGTGTGTAATCATCGGTGATTTCAAAAAGATCTGTTGTCATGGTGAGTAATTGACTCCCCGAATTAAAATTCAATATGGCCGTTTCATTGTCCCAAAAACTGACCTGACCATTGCAGATAGCTGAGATAGACAAATGCGTGGCTTGTTTGGACTGTGCTACGAGTGATTCACTGATTAGCACGGTCAGAATTGTAAGTAAAATGACCTTTTTCATGATGACTCCTTTGAGTGTAACGAAGATAAGCCCTTTTATTATGAATTATGAATTATGAATTATGAATTATGAATTATGAATTATGAATTATGAATTATACATAATTGACGGCGATTAGTTTGCCAAAATTCAATCCCATTTCTGTTCTTTCGTATTGGAATTTTTCGATGGTGAAGCCCAGTTTTTTGAGGCGTGTATGTAGCACATTGGCTGTGAATCGTGCGTCTTTTAGATCATGAAACTCCATGGATATCACACGGATGTTTTTAAGAATGTCATCTGGTGTATGAAGCAAAATGGCATATTCCGCACCTTCACAATCAAGCTTCAAAAAGTCGATGCGATCAATCGATGTTCGTTGCATCAATTCGGCGAGTGTAAGCGACTTCACGGTTGTGTGACTATGCTTGCCTTCATTCAATGCGTAATCACTGATGAGTGAATGGTTCACACTATTCCCTTGAAAAAGTTTGACATCTCCGGAATGATCGCTCATTGCAATGTGCAAAGCTTCAATGTTTTTTCGCTTGGCATCTATCACGTTGCGTTGAAGGGTGTGATAGTTTCTTTCATCCGGCTCAACCGAAATGATTCTGGATTCTGGTCCGGAGTTTAAAGAGGCAAATAGCGAAAAATACCCAACGTGGGCACCAACATCCACAATCAAGGCATTCTCATAAAAGGGAAGTAATCAGCATATTCTCTTTCTTCAAAAATGGCTTTGAGTAGAAAGAGATAATCTTTGTTCGTCAGATAATCCAAAGAAAATTTGTTCGACTGGCAAATTTTCTCAAAGTCTGATTTATTTGAAAAAAGTGATTTCAAGTGAGTCAATTATTGCGCAACAATACTGCAATTATTCCGTGCTCATTCCACACTCTTTTTTTGGGTCAAAATAATTTCTTGCCATAATTCACCATGATCTATGAACACGGTTTCTTGGATCACCAATCAAAACTGCCGTTAGAGACTTTTTCATTGCCCGTTGCATCTATGACTTTCAATGTGAACTGATGTTTTCCGTGGGTGATGTATTGTGGATCGAAATAGTAGGTAAGACGACTGTTTTTAGCATCATATTCCATCAATGCCCAATGATCATCGATCATCGGAATGATCTGATCAACACCGCTGAGTCCGTCGCTGATGCTCATCGAAAATTGTGTCCTGTTTTTCAAATTGGGTGTGAAGTCAATTGAAGTGATCGATGGCTTCACTGTATCAATCATTACCGCAAAGTATCCAAGGTATTGTGGTTGAGCACTGAGCCAACCGTCTTTGTAAACGCTTTTTTCGCTGATGATTTTTTCTTTATCCGGATCAAATCTGACGATGGTGAGCTTACTGGATAACTCTGGTTTTGGTGGATTCACACGAATGGATAAATCAAAAGCATTGTGAACCGGCTCGTATGAGGAAGCGATTTGATAGGTGGGACCAATCACATTTTGGAGTTTTTTGATCTTGTTGATGGTCAGATCAAGGTCTTCATACAAGGTGTATGATTTCATCGATAATTTCACATCTTCCGTTGTAATGGCATTGTCCTTTTCCCAATTCCACCGAGCCAGATACTCCTTTGTTTTCGGAGTAACACCAGTTGGTTTTGAGAGCGATTGAACTTTGAATTTTACCGTACTCACATTGCCCTCAAAGTCTGTAATTCTGTATTCACATTGATGGAGTTTTCCATCGCGGAATGACACAATTCCATCGTTCACCAGATTGTCATAAATATCCAATGGATTACCGGGTAATCTGTAAGAACCATGAATGGAGCTTTTGTTTTTTTTGAAACGCTCATAAATGGTATGTGCATTCATAGCGCGATTGGTTGTAAAGTCAAGCCTGTCCATTCTTTGACCATACACTTGTAGACTGTCAACAAAAAATTCGATGCGATAAATACCACACCGATTGGAATGTCCATTTAACATGTCTGTGGTATGAACAGCGAAGCCAAAATCACCATACACAGTTGCAGGCTTAACGTTCTTCAATGTACACGTTCCACTTGTGCCTTTTGATTCATAATTGACCGGAATGCGTGCACCATTGACCCAAGTGCTGTCATTCATTGGAACAATCCAGATACCGCTGATGGTCGGAGGGATTTTGTCCTTGATTTCAAAACCAAAAAGCATCGGGTTGAGTACTTTTTCACTCACTGTTTCCCGGATTTCGAAATGGAGATGCGGACCTCCGCTACCACCAGAATTTCCGCTAAGTCCAATGATTTCGCCTTTAATGATTGGAATAAGTGTCGAATCTGGAAACAGATCTACACTGAATGATTGAAGTCTGTATTGTTCTTTCTTGACATAACGATCAATCTTGTCAGCGTATTTTTTTAAATGCCCATAAACTGAGGTGAGACCGTTGGGGTGGTTGATATAGACAGCATATCCGTATCCGAAAGGGGAAACTTTAATCCGACTTATATATCCATCGGCTACTGCCAATACATTCAATCCTTCTCGCTGTTCGGTTTTGAGATCCAGACCAGCATGGAAGTGATTCGTTCTCAATTCTCCGAAATTTCCTGAAAGTCCTAGTGGGATTTCCAGAGGAGACCGAAAGTAGTCTTGGGGATATTCCGTTTGTTGTGAAAATGATGGTGTCGGGTCGAGTAGAAAAAATACCAAGAGGAAGACGACTAAAATTCTAAGTAAAACCGCTGAAGGTCTGTGTTGTATAGGGGAATTCATCATCCGGAAATGGGCTTTCCGCGTCCAAAAACATATTTCAAGCCAAAGTGTCATCATCCAGTGTGCGAAGTTCATTCCGATGAAAATGAAGGGAAAGGCACTTTATTTTACATATCAACAGGCACGATATGAAAATTCCCAGTTGAAATTCGGGTCGGAAGGATTAAATTTGACCACCCAACGTTGAATTTTCGTTTTTTCAGAAACCAAACCCGATGGACCAGAATCAAATATTGGAGCGAATCACCGGCAAAATTGCCCAGCTTGGTGATGCCAAAAAGGAACTGGAATCGCAGATTGCCAGACTTCGGGATGAAAATGCCGCAATGAACCGTATCAATAAGGAATTGCAAGCACAGGTGGATGAACTGATCCGCAAAAACAACGAAATGGTGAACACCCGTTCATTGCAGGTTCCGCCTGATGAAGAATTCAGAGGAGCCACAAGGCAAAGGATCAATGAACTGGTGAAGGAAATTGACGAGTGTCTCACACTTCTCAACAAATAATACTTGCACGATGAGCGAAGTTTCTATCAAAGTAAACATTGCAGGACGTACCTACCCGCTTACCATCAAAGCGCTGGAAGAACCCGGTATCCGCAACGCTGAGCAAGCCATTGAGGAGAGCATACAGGTATTTCAGAAAAATTACGCAGTAAAAGATAAGCAGGATTTGTTGGCCATGGCCGCATTGCAAATGGCTGCAAAAGCTGCTGCGAAACAGGAACCCAAAATCGAACGCGTGGTCGAACGTGTGGTCGAAACCGTTGAGGTTCCTGCCGATTTTTCAAACGAGTTTTTGGCCTTAGAAGCCAGACTTGATGAATATCTGTCCTGATACATTTCATTTTTCCATGGGATTCTTTGCCGAACCATTCCGGGTTTTCCGGAACGGAAATTTTTTTATAACCACTTAATAATAAAGTAAAGCAATGAGTGAAATTATGTATGTACTCATCGCTGCACTGGCAGGCGTTGCCGTTGGAGGTTTTATCACTTTTGTCATCCTCGACAAAGTGCTGAAATCAAAGAAGGAAGGTATCTTGTCGGAAGCAGCCAGAGAAGGTGAACTCCTCAAGGAGAGAAAGGTGGAAGAGGCGAAAAAGGTCTTCAATAACATGAAGAACGAACACGAAAATGCAGTAAGAGAAAGAAACAAAAAACTGCAACAGGCTGAAGATAAAATTAAAAGCCGTGAACGTGAGATCTCTCAACAACAGGAAAACTTTAAACGTAAAGAGAAGGAACTCGATCAACACAAAGAGAATCTCAATAAACAACTGGAGACAACTCAGAGAAAACAGAGTGAACTCGATAAGAGCAATCAAAAAGCCATCACACTCTTACAGGAAATGGCTAAAATGACTGCCGATGATGCGAAAGCGCAACTGATGGAACAGCTCAAGGAAGATGCACGAAATGCAGCTGCCGGTCAAATTCAGGGAATTGTGGATGAGGCTAAATTGAAAGCCAATCAGGAAGCGAAAAAGATTGTCATTCAAACCATTCAGCGCACTGCCGTTGAACACGCTGTGGAAAATAGTGTCTCTGTTTTCAATATTGAAAACGACGAAATCAAAGGTCGTATTATCGGAAGAGAAGGTCGCAATATTCGCGCGCTGGAAGCGGCAACTGGTGTAGAAATTATTGTGGACGATACACCTGAAGCTATTGTTCTTTCTTGCTTCGATCCTGTGAGAAGAGAAATTGCCCGACTGTCACTGCATCAGCTTGTAACTGACGGACGAATTCACCCAGCTCGTATCGAAGAAGTGGTTGCGAAAGTGACCAAAAATATCAACGAGGAAATCGTTGAAATCGGCAAGAGAACAACCATCGAACTAGGAATACACGGCATGCACAGCGAACTTGTTCGCATGGTAGGTCGAATGAAATACCGCTCTTCTTACGGTCAGAATTTGTTGCAACACTCTCGTGAAGTTGCCAATCTATGCGCAACGATGGCGAGCGAACTTGGCCTCAATCCCAAAGCTGCTAAACGTGCAGGACTTCTCCACGACATTGGTAAAGTGCCGGATGATGAAAGTGAATTGCCACACGCAATTCTCGGTATGAAACTGGCTGAGAAGTATGGTGAAAAACCAGATATCTGCAATGCTATCGGTGCTCACCACGATGAAATTGAAATGAAAACGCTACTCTCACCAATCATCCAGGTTTGTGACGCCATCAGTGGCGCACGTCCAGGTGCACGTCGTGAAGTAGTTGAAGCTTATATCCAGCGTCTTCGTGATCTCGAAAACCTTGCACTTGAAAACAATGGCGTTTCGAAAGCATTCGCCATTCAAGCAGGCCGCGAATTACGTGTCATGGTGGAAGCAGATCGTGTATCGGATGAACAAGCCGACGCACTTGCGATCAGCCTTGCTGCAAAAATCGAAACCGAAATGACCTACCCAGGCCAAGTTCGTGTTACCGTGATACGCGAAAAACGCGCCGTCGGCATCGCGAGATAAAGAACTGGAACTGGAACCAGGTATTAGGTATCTGGTATTAGGTATATAGTATTGAGTATTGAGATAGAATCATCTCAATACTCTTTCTTTATTTTAATTCATAATTCATAATTCATAATTCATAATTCATACTTCATACTTCATACTTCATACTTCATAATTCATAATTCGAAAATGCGTTTCCTCCTCATTTCCCTCTGTCTCCTTATCGTGTCTTCCTGCACTAACAAGTTAAAGGACTTCGAAACTGCTTCTGCGTTTGCTGGAAAAGTTTGGGGAATGAAGCCTGCAAAAATTGAGTTGATAGAGAAGAATGATCAGCATGCAAGTGGTGAAATTCAAGTAACGATTCTTGACCTGAGTTTGGCGAAGGATGATCAAAAGGCCGAGGATTTGGCATCCATTGCTGCCATGGCTTTTGTGCAAAATGTTGACCCGGCAAAGTGTATTGGATTCGAAAAAATTTCTATTCATTTTGATTGGAATGGAAAGACACATCATTCCGATTATACGATCAGTGAAGTTCGGGATGCAACGAATCTTGCAGTAAGTGTTTCCGAATTTCTGAGCACACCATACGACAAAGGAATTGATGGTCTCAAAATGTTTGTCGATGGTAATATGATGCCTGATTCTGTGCTGTTACAATATCGCAGTGGTATGCTGCAAAGTGATTCACTATACGGAATCACAAGCATGTCGAATGTAACCGGTATGCGAATGACAGAAGTGAAAGATACCGGAGAACCAGTGGTGGTCTTCAATTCTGTTTCACACAAAGATGGTGGTGATTTGCCTTTGAGTTTTTATGTGTCGAGAAAATCAGGAAAGATTATTTCTATCGGACCTGGTTTGTAATTCATTAGATCATCAGTTCTGAAATATCCATCTTCAGCCACTCAAGGGTGGAATGACAAAAAATGTCGTCTACGATGGATTTTTCCAGTCCCATTTCTTCAATGAATTTACCTACTTCGAGATCACCCAAGGGAAAAGGATAATCTGTACCAAGTGTAATTTTCTTGGAGCCTTGTTGTGCTAAAACGTATTTAAAAAGCTCATCATCGTGTGTGGCACTATCCACCCAAAATTTACCGATGTATTCTCTTGGATTTACGGGATTGTCAATGGCTACAAGATCTGGTCTGCAATGAAAGCCATGTTCAATCCGGCCAATGGTTGGAATGAATGAACCACCAGCATGAGCAAAGTTGAATCTGATGTTAGGATGTCTTTCCATCACACCTCCAAAAATGAGCGAGCACATCGCCCTAGCAGTTTCTGCAGGCATACCAACCAACCATGGCAACCAGTATTTTTTCATGTCGTCCTGCCCCATCATTTCCCATGGATGAACAAGTACAGCCATATCTAACGCTTCGATAGCGGCCCAAATTGGATTGAATTCAGATTCACTCAGATTTTTCTGATTGACATTGCTGCCAATCTGAATCCCTTTCATACCAATTGTTTTGCATCGCTCAAGTTCTTTGATGGCAAGATCAGTGTCCTGCATGGGAATGGTGCCCAAACCGATGTAGTGTTTCGGATGGTTCCTCACGACTTCAGCAATGTGGTCGTTCAAATATCTGGAGATGGTTAAACCATCTTGTGGTTTGGCCCAATAAGAAAATAAAACAGGAATGGTACACACTACCTGAACCTGGGTATGGTACTGAGCATATTCATCGATGCGCAAAATTTCATCCCAGCAGTTGGATTCAATCTCACGAAAAAATTTATCGCCTTGCATCATCCTCGCATATCCCGGTCTGTGATGATCGAGATGGATGAATGTTCCATATCCGAAACGGGCCGACCAGTCGGGCAGTTCTTTCGGAATAATATGCGTGTGCATATCGATTTTGAGCGACATGAATGTTCAGATTTGATCGTGCGAAGTTACCGGATTATGGAGCTCCGTCAGCCATGCGTTTCTGCTTCTTTACAGTTCGAAGATCCAACATGTTTACCGGATTGGTCTGAAATCCGCTTACTTCTTTACGAATGAAATGAGAAACTTGATCGTAATACAACGGAATTACCGGGGCATCTTTCATCAATATATCATTCATAGAACAATAGGCTGCATATCGAATGGAATCATTGGATTCTGTTTTCGCTGACCGATATAGTTCATCAAACTTTTCGTTGTGGTAGTGGGTATAGTTCGGACCTATTGGACAGAAATTGGCAGAATAAAAAACAGCAAGGAAGTTTTCTGCATCGGCATAATCCGCCAGCCATGATTTTCTGAAAACAGCGAGTTGACCTTTGGCTGATTGCTCTCGCAATGCGGGGCCTTGAAGCACATTTACCTTCACTTGTATTCCCACTTTTCCCAATTGATGTTGGATGTATTCAATGAGGTCGGTGTAGTCACTTACTGTAGAAATCACCATTTCTGGAATTCCTTTTCCACCTGGATATCCGGCTTCGTTCAGGAGTGCTCCTGCTCGTTTGGGATCATAGGAATAGTAAAGAGAATCTTTGCCTTGTGGATTTAGAACAGGAGGAACAAATCCGTTTTCAGCAGCAAATACAGTATTGTTGCGCAAATGTTTCACCATGTTTTTGCGATCAATGGCGCATGAGATGGCTTGCCTTACCCGAACATCCATGAGAGGTGAGTTGTGATTCACTTCCATTTCAGGATCCATCATGATTCCCAAATAGTCGGTTTTGATGAATGGCGTTTTTTGAAAATACAGTTGATTGGAATAAACGTTGGAGAGATTTCCCTGAGCATCGATCAATTCATCTTTGAATGAAGCATGTATGCCGCTCATGAAATCGTACCGTCCTTGCAACAGTCCTTGAAACTCCACCGACATGTCTTTGACGAAATCAATCTTTACAGCTTTGAGATAGGGGAGGGATTGTCCTTCTGCATCTCGCTGCCAGTATTTGTTGTTTCGGTGAAATACAAGTGCGACGTTTTCATACCAGAATGCAAATTGAAATGGACCACATCCAATGGGATGATTTCTGAATTCAGCTCCATAGTGATCAACGACTTCGTGGGGCACGACATTACAATATTGCATAGACAACATTCCCAGAAAAGGTTGAAATGGCTCGGTAAGATGTATGGTCAAGGTGGAGTCATCTTTTGCTTCGAATCCTCCACTGATGTTCCGATTCAAACTTGAAAAAATCCAGGTAGCAGGAGAAGCGATTTTCGGATCGAGCAACCGATTGAATGTGTAAACAAAATCTGAGGCTACTACTTTTCTTCCCGAGCTATCTGCAAACAAAGGTGATGAATGAAACCACACATCGTTTCGGAGATGGAAAGTATAGGTGAGTCCGTCGGAAGAAATTTCCCAAGATCTTGCGACACATGGTATCACATTCATGCCACTGTCCAATTCTACCAATCCATCAAACAGTTGATTGGTGGCCCACATCACTTCAAGGTCTCTGGAAAACGCGGGATCCAATGAAGATATGCCAACACTTTCATTGTAATAGAACACACTTTCATCTGCGTCTTCATCTGAACCGCAGGAAAAGAAAAATGCTGACACGATAAGTATCAGCATCCAAAATATATGTTGAGTTTTTTCCGGCGTTGTTTTCATGAAGCGCTCAAAAATATTGAAACGACTTCACTTCACATCCGCAGATTACCTCATACTGTCAACAAACGATGTTATTTTTCGCTACTACCGTCTTCGACTTTTTCCAGTTGCATGAGTGCACGGATTTTGTCGGCGCTTTCTGCAGGGTAATAGCGATCAGGTTTCGGAGAGCCATTGGCATCGTACCTTTTCCAATACCCAACTTTGATTCCTTTCACATATTCACCTTCGCTTTCCACATTACCATTTGGATGGTAGTAAACGAAGTGACCGTCTTCAAGGTATTTTTTTCCGACTTTCACAAATCCACCGCTGGCTTTGATTTGATTCATGCGGTCGATCAGAGTCCCGTCAAATTCATATTCGCTGATTTGGGTCAGAGCAAGTGTGAATTGGGCACGTGCCTGATCCGTGTCTTGCATCAGACCGTCGAGATGGACCATCTTCTGGTATCCTGAATTGCTCGTTGCCGATTGTTGAACCGAAGCTTGTTGCACAGGTGCCGATGTATTGTCCTGAGCTTGCAAAGCTGCAGGAATCGACAGAAATGCGAGGAGTTTTAGTGGGAGTAACGGTTTTTTCATGTCACCTTCTACGACGAGGATACAAGATGGTTACATCTGGTGCATCATTTTGGATCATCGTATTGGACTATTGAATGACTTCATGGAAAAAAGTCAATTCAGTTAGATCCGGACTGAGCAATTTCTCAATCTACTTAAAGTTATTGATCATGGAAGAATAGAAGAAAAGAAAAAGCCCTTGCTTTCGCAAGGGCTTTTCAGATTTTTTAATGCTCAGAAGATTACTTCTTAGCAGCAGCTTTCTTCGTTGCTTTTTTAGCAGCTTTCTTCGGAGCAGCTTTTTTAGTTGCTTTCTTAGCAGCAGCTTTTTTAGTTGCTTTTTTAGGAGCAGCTTTTTTAGTTGCTTTCTTAGCAGCAGCTTTTTTCTTTGGGGCAGCTTTCTTAGCAGCCTTCTTCACGCCTTTTGGAGCAGCGTGTGATGTTGACTTTGTCTTCATATTTGTAACGGTTGATTTGTGATTTACTAATTGAGTTAATTTGACCGTAACGCGATACTCTTCAATTTTACCTCCCACAACTGTCGCCCTTTGGTCCTGCACATATACTGATCCGATATTATCCAGTGTCTTCGAAGCTTCTGCTACAGCATTCATCGCTGCATCTTCCCAACTCTTCTCTGAGGCACTCGTGACTTCTATCACTCTCAGTACTCCCATCTCTTTTTTTTTAAGGCGGTTCTTACGAACCATTTTTTATTAAGTTCCAATCTTCAGAAAAACATCCAGTGAAATTTTGTTTGTCCTCCACTTCGCATTTCAAAAGTTGGTGTTGGAATTTTGATGAAGCTTAAAATTTTCGCTGTTGTCCTCATCCATTTTTTCTTCCAACGAACTCGATTCAAATCTGCATCAAATGAAAAGTAGAATTCACGTTCGCGTTGAAAATTATTAACACTGAAATCGTTCATTTCAGCATGTGTCATTTTCATTGCGCCATAACCAAATGCGACATTCAACCAACGCGGGAAATCCGCGTCAGACGCCAGAAAGCTATGAACGTTGATTGATGCCCAATATGTTTGCGCATTGTAGTCTTTCAAAACACGTTGTTGAAAATTACGACCAAGTTGATCGGAATTCAACATTGCAAAATCGGATTCTGAATAAGAAAATTTTAAAGTGATGCGTTGTTCTCTGAAAATTTTTTCTTGCACAATGAAGAGAAAACTTCCTGATGCATTTGCAATCATATCACCATAAGAAAATCCCCACGCTTTACTTTTTCCATCCATGATTTCGATGCCGGATAAATAAATAAGCCCTGATGTTCCGCCTAACCAAACACTGATGTTTTCACTCGCTCCGCTCCAACGTAAAGCGTCGCACATGTACCTGCCAGTGGTGTATGTAGTAAATCCATGTCCGACTTTGTCCATTTGCAACCACTCATTGTTGTCATTGAAAAAGTGAAATGAACTGCGAGCGTAATTTTTATACCACAGGTCATTCAACAAATAGTAGGATGTTCCTGCTGCGAGCGCTGTGCTGCTTCCAATCACCCATTTTCTTTTTCGGAAGATGGAGGTGCTGTCTTCTTGTTGACCAAATAATGGAGCCATGACGAACATCATTGTTGTAACAACCAAAAGTTTTTGAATCAAACTTGTCTTTGAGATTTGTGAAAAGGTGAAGAGTGTAATTTTTTTATTTTGATGCGAACTTTTATGGAAGTGATGAAAACTATTCTGCGTTGAAGTAATTTTCTTTTTCGTTACACAACCATTCATTTGAAGAATCGTAAACAGCAACATGGTCAAACCGGATCTGAATTCAGGAATGCGTTTTTGGTATGTATCGGTTTCTCTGTAACCATCATTGCAAATATTCGTATACATCGCCTTGATTGATACTGATCATTTTTGAAATGGACATTTTGTCCAAATAGAAATCGACCTCACTAATACTGATCGCTTTTGTATATATCGCAGTCACAGTCTCATGCGAAGCGCGGAATCGGCTATTACCGATCCATGGCTCTTGCCTCAGTGGTGAGCAGTTGTTTTTTTGCCCTATTCTATCTTTTTGTTGTTCCCAACAATTTTGAACCGATATGGGACAGATTGCTCGTGATCCTGACGGGCATATATATATATGTACGTGGTTACAGTTCTAAACTGAATACTGTAAAATATGTCAGCAGCGTCTATCGTCTTTTCTATTTGCATACCACGCAGGTCATCCTGGCAATAGCCCTGAACAATTTCGATGGCTATTATTTTTTAGCTTTGTTTGTTATTACCCAAGCGTGTGCGTATTCATTGCGAGATATCTCCAATACATTTTGGTATCTCCTTTATGTAAGTATCGGACTTTTCGCTTCCCTGATTTTCATCAGCAGTGTTGAACCGCGTGTTATCGCCATTTACACATTTATTATTCCAATCGTTGTCATTCTCCAATATTTGGCTTCGCATGTTAAAAGCAAATTCCTGAGCGAGATGAAAATGAATCAGGAAATGTTGCGCTCACTGATTTCAAAATCGGAAGATGCTGTTTTTCTTACCGACATGGATGGTAATATTTCTGACATCAATCCCCGGGCTACAGAATTATTCGGATATGAACGAATTGAAATTCTGGACAGGGATTTTAAGATGTTACGGAAAAATGCCCTGACTGGAAATGAAATTGAAGTCGGGTTGAATGAACTTGAGCGAAACAGATTCTGGTCGATGGAAACAACCCTTGTCAGAAAGGATGCTTCGGAATTTCCAGTGCGCATTTCTATCACATTGATCAAATATGGTGCACACAAGCATCTTGTTTATCGGGTGATGGATATTACCGCATCAAAGGAAAATGAATCGAAGATCATAGAGGCACGTGATAAAGCTGAAGAAGCAGTAAGAGCTAAAGGTCAATTCTTAGCAGTGATGAGTCATGAAATCAGAACACCACTCAACGGTGTGATTGCGACGGCAAGTATGCTGCAGCAAACATCACTAGACGAAGAACAGCAAGAATATGTCAATACGATTACGAAAAGTGGTCAAAGCCTTTTGATGCTCATCAACGAGATTTTGGAATTTTCCAAAATGGAAAGCGGCAAGATGGTACTTGATCCAAGACCTGCTAATGTTGTCGACGCCGTATTCGATGTTGGTGATCTCTTGAGATCGCATGCCGAAACCAAAGGCGTTAATCTGATGGTAAATGTCGATCAAAAAATCCCTTCACTTGTGATGGTGGATGATCATCGACTCAAACAAGTCATGTTTAACCTTGTGGGAAACGCTATCAAATTCACCGCCAAAGGAAAAGTGGAACTTTCAGTGAAATGCCTTTCCTTTAATCAGGACATGTGTTCGATTGCTTTCGAAGTTTCTGATACAGGTATTGGAATTCCGGAAGAAAAATGCACCTGCTTTTAAATCGTTCAGTCAGGTCGATTCTTCCACCAGCAGGAAGTATGGAGGAACCGGTTTGGGTTTGGCCATCTCCAGACAAATTGTGGAATTGATGAATGGCAGATTTGAAGTAATAAGCAAAGTGAATGAAGGAACCACTTTTCGATTTGTTCTCATGGCCAGAATTTGTGATGCTGAGAAAAAGGACAATTCCGGGTTAATCGAGAACTTGCCAATGTCCACGGATTTATCTGGTTTGAAAGTACTCGTTGGTGAAGACAACGAAATCAATCGTATGGTTTTAAAATTTGTGTTGGATAATATGGATATCCAGGCTGACTACGCACATGATGGTGTAGAAGCCATTCGGGCTTGTGAAAAAAAGGATTACGACATTATCCTCATGGATATGCAAATGCCCAATTGCGATGGCGTCGACGCAACTAAGGAAATCAGAAGTCGACTGGTCCATCAACCGTATATCATTGCGATGACCGCAAATACCTTCGACGACGACAGGGATAAATGCGCAGAAGCCGGCATGAATGATTTTCTGGCCAAACCTTTTGAACCGGAACAACTCAAATCTATTTTGCTCCGCTGGCTAACCATGTCAGGAAAAGATCTGACCAACGCAGCATGATTTTCATTTTTTTTATGGAATTTGACAAATTCCACCGTCCTTTGAGTACACTTATATATATAGGTGTAGTTATAATCTCACTGAAGGACTCAAAATCAGCCACTTTTTGTGGTTAATTACGTCTTTATCAAGGAGGTTGTACATTTGCAGCGTACCTTATGATACCCAGAAACAAACTCAGGCTTCGTCTTAATCTGCTTTTCGTCGGAATGGCCGCTCTGGTGGTCGTTGCCATTGGTCTGGTTTATTATTCTCTCGTCGTTCAGGGTTCTTACACCAATAAAATCAGTCTTGCCTCCAGACAAAAGGCCATCGCTGAGGAATTGACGAGAAAATTGGTGATGATCAAACAAAAGTCAGCGACCGAAGCTGACCTGAATGTGGATGTTCAGGAAATGAAAACGGTTTTGGGAAAATGGGAGAACGCCCAAAAGGCTTTGCTGAATGGAAGTGATTACTATGGAACTTCCATGAGTAACTCAAACCAGGTACAATCTCTGATTCAGCAAAATTCAGAAGCATTTGTGAAAAGTCGCGATATGCTCGATGCTTTGCTGAGTGATATGTCCAAACTGAAATCAGAAGGAATTGATGAATCGTTGATGGAAATGTCTCTTTATGTGGAAGGCATGAACAACGTTACAGGCAGATATCTCTACGAAAGTGACTTGTACAGGAAGATGGCTGGTGGATTTTTTTGGCTGGCATTGCTGACAGCTTTGGTTTTCCTAGGTGCCGGAGCTTGGTTCGTCATTTTGCCGATCAGAAGAAGTTTTCTGGGAACTCAATTGGAACTTCAGGAAATGGAGCAAAAGATTGAGGAAGCCGAAAAAGCAAAAACAGAATTCCTTTCCAATATGAGTCATGAGGTAAGAACACCATTAAATGGTGTCATTGGCATGACCGAACTGCTCAATCAGACCAAGTTGGATGTAGAACAGCGGAACTTTGTGAGGAATATTCACAGCAGTGCCAACAATCTATTGGAAGTATTGAATAATGTTCTCGACGTTTCCAAAATTACTTCTGGCAATCTTGAGTTACAAAAAGAAAGATTCGTTTTATCGGATTGCATCGATCAGGTCGTTGATCTGATGAAACCACTCGCTCATAAAAAGAAGCTTGAGTTGATGAGTGATTTGAGTCCTGAATTGCCTATTGAGATTCTTCAAGACGATGCAAGATTGAGGCAAGTACTCATGAATCTGGTGAACAATGCCATCAAGTTTACTGAAAACGGTGAAGTGCTCATTCATGCTGAACCTGTCAATCGCGAAGGTGAATTCATTCAAATAAAATTTTCTGTAAAAGACACAGGTATTGGTATTGACACTGCTCATGCCGAAAAGATTTTTCAGTCGTTCTATCAGATCGATTCATCTGCCAACAAAAAATACAGTGGTTCTGGTTTAGGTCTTTCTATTTCTAAAAGCCTTGTGCAGGAAATGGGTGGAAGAATGTGGGTGGATAGTAAACCGGGTATCGGCTCTACTTTTTCATTCACCATCATTGCCGAAACTTCCGGCGCGGCACAAAATGCTAAAATTGCTGCGTTAAGTGGTAAGCGCGCTCTTGTGGTAGATGACAATAAGACCAACCTGAAGATTCTTGTGAAACAATTGTCTGCATGGGGAATTCAGGCAACACCATTCAATAGTCCTGATCTGGTTACTGAGATTGTTTCCAATATGCACAAATTTGATTTTGTCATCATGGACATGCAGATGCCGGAAATGGACGGTAGGGCCCTCACTGAAAAAATCAGGTCGAAATACTCTGCTTCGGAGTTGCCAATCATTGTTCTTTCTGCGGTAGGTGAACACCTCATGAAAGACAACGATAATCTTTATAATGCTTATCTCACCAAACCGGTGAAACAAGCGAGATTGATGGATACGATCATTGAAGTATTGCACATCAGTCCTCTGCAGCATGCTAAAATGAAATTGCAAACTGGCAATGCTGAAGTGCATGCCACCAAAAGCAATATTCGAGTGCTTGTTGCTCATGATAATGAACTTACCAAAGCAGTCACAGCTAAAACATTACAATTGCTCGGACATAAGTTTGATACGGTGAGCAATGGTAAGGAAGTGATTGAACGCTCGAAACGTGATGACTACGATCTCATCATCATGGATGTCAAAACCAATGACCTCGATGGTATTGAAACAACGCGCCAATTGAAAAGATTGGTTGGACGTGATGCCATGCCTGTGATCATAGGGCTTACTGAAAATGAACAAAAGGATAAGTCATCCTGCATGCAGGCCGGCATGGATGATTTGGTCGAGAAACCTATGAGACCTGAAATTCTTCAGGAAAAAATTCATTACTGGTTGGAATCGGAATAAATACGATATCCATGAACAGATTATTGAATCCCTTTTGAATCCAACCAATTCAAGTATTCTCTGCGATATACATTGTGTTGATCCAATGTCTTGGAAAAATTGTGGAATCCTGTTTTACCGGGTTGTGCACACATGAAAATGAAGTTGTGTTTTTCTGCATGTAAAACGGCATCGAGATATACGGGTTCACAAAAATCAATTGGACCGGGAGGCAATCCTGTAATTCGGTAAGTATTATAAGGCGAATCATTATTCAGATGCGCACCGGTGACGCGAGCTACGTGTTCTTCGCTGCCAAAAACTGCAGTCGGATCTGATTGTAATGCCATACCAATTTTCAACCTATTCAGATATAATCCGGCAATCTTTGGCGCTTCCTGATTTTTTCCTGTTTCAGCTTTTACAATCGAGGCCAACGTGCTTACCGATGCCGGTGCTAAACCAATTTTTTGAGCCAGTGCTTTGTTTTCATCTGTCCAATAGTTGTCATGGACTTTTTTCATCTTTTGAAGGAATTCATCCGGAGTCATGGTCCAGAAAAATTCATAGGTATCTGGAATGATGAGTGAGGCAATGTGAGATAGTTCAAGCCATAGTTTTTCTGAATGTCATCACTTACGAAAAGGGTCATGAACGCAGTGGAATCTGACCTCAGGTTTTTCCCAAGTTTTCCAGCCAATTGGTCGAGACGATGAGTATCATCGATACGAATAGTGAGCGGCGATTGATTGCCGCTTCTCAGCATATTGATGATCGTATTGTTGCCCGCACCATGGCGAATTTTATAGCGACCAGGTTTCAGTTTGTTGAATTTTTTGATGTTGGAAACAGCACTGAAAGTGCTTTTGTTTTCTATGAAATCTGAAGCATCAGAATCAAGCCAGTCGCCTAGGTTAGTCTCTTCTCTGATAAACAGAATTTGCTCTTTTTCGCTGAAAGCAGTATTGCTACTGTAAAGCATTGAATATCCCCATGCACATAAACCTCCACCTGCTAACAGAAGGAATATGATGGCGTATCTCAGTTTTTTATTTTTGATCAGAAAATTCATCGGGTCAAATATCCAATAGGTATTGTGTTGCTTTTTTTCCTTTGAAAATTTTTGTTCCTTGAGCCACAAACCCATTTTTTAAAAAGAGAAACTTGCTGGCTTCATTGGTTTCATGGATTAAGCAGCGCAAATGAATGAGTCTGCGATCGGATTGCATGGTTCTGATCAGAGAAGAAAGTGCGTCATGACCATATCCCTTTCCACGATCTGCTGGGTTGGCTATGAGAATGCCTATGCCACACGATCGATGGTCGAGGTCGGCATCAAAAAGGTCCAAAGCTCCGATTGCATCGCCAGATTCGTTATGAATGATCAGTCGAAGTTGTTGATCATCTTCGAGACTATCCGAGTTGCGGATAAAATTTAAGACCATTTCCTGTGAAAGTTCACCATTGTGTTCCGTGATTTCTCGGAATTCTGGATTGTTTTCCCAAGCCATAACCATCAGGAGATCGTCTTCATCTATAACCCGTAACTTGATTTTTTCCCTGAATAAGCATGGAGAATTCAAAATTGGCCGGTTCTTAGCATCACCAGCGTACATGCTTCCATGGTTTCAATGCCATGCTCGGAAGCAAGTTTTTCGAATTCGCTGTTTTCAGTGCCGGGATTAAAAATGATTCGCTGGGGATTCAATCCTAGTATATAGGTATAGAGATCTGGCTGACGATTGGCGTTGATGTAAAGGGTAACGGTATGGGTTCCTGTGATTTCCGGCTGGCCATTTTCAATGGCCAAACCCGCTATTTCTCCACGTCTTGTACCTATCGGAATCACCTCGTGGCCGTGCTCTTTCAATAGCCTGACGGCCATATTGCTATACCTTCCCTCGTCGGGAGAAGCACCAATTACGACTGTTTTCTTCATGAATGCAAAGATGGTTCAATTGTCAGATACCTGTCAATGCTTACTTTTGACCTTCCTTACCGGAATTTATATGCTTAAAAGACTATTTTTCCCGTTTATCGTACTGGCACTTTCTGTGTCGTCTTGCTCATTGAATAAGGAATTCCTATTCAAAACCGACGAAGACTTTGTATTTGACGTACCGGTGATCGACTCCAGCAGTATTGACTACAAAATTCAACCGCACGACGAACTTTCATTCGATCTGTACACGAATGATGGTGCTATGATGCTTGAGTTTACAACAAGTTCTGCGGAATCACCGAAGTACGGAATTTCTACATCATTCACCTATAAGGTCAATTCTGCGGGTAATGTTGAATTTCCAGTGATAGGTGAAAGGTTTATTGCCGGCCTTACAGTTCAACAAGCTCAGGATTTCCTCGAAGAACAGTACACCTATCAGTTTAATAAACCTTACGCGGTCATGAAAGTCCTGAACAGAAGGGCGATTGTATTCAACGCTCCTGCTGGTAATGGTACAGTCATTCCATTGGATAATGAAGGGATGAGTATCATCGAAGCCATTGCCATTGCTGGTGGTGGTGGTAAAAATGGTGATGTCTCAAATATTAAAGTGATCAGAAAAGTCGCACAGAAGCAGGAGGTGTATCACATCGATTTATCGACAATCGACGGAATTAAATATGCGAATATGTCGGTTGAAGCCGGGGATATCATCTATGTGACACCAACGAGACAGCTCGGTCGCGAAATCATCGCGGACGTCCAGCCGTATGTTACGATCATGTCCGGACTCTCAATTGTGTACGGCGTATTCTCGCGCGTATTCTGACGATAACCCAATTGGATGGAAAGAGGAGATATCAATAGCATCCAGGACTATCGCGAAAGAATCGCCAATTTCTCCAATGAATTTGATCTTGGGCTTTTCCTTTATATCCTGAAGAGATCTGTAGTTTGGGTGATCCTCTGCATTCTCATTGCAGCGTTTCTTGGTTTTATTTATCTGCGCTACACACCCAATCAATACACTTCCCGCACCGTTATTCAGCTTGCTGAGGATGACCATGCAAATAAAATTCTGGATGTTCAGTCCATGACAGACGACAACAAACCAGAGGCAAAAGTTGAATTGATCAGATCGCGTTTATTGATCGGTAGAAGTCTTCGTGAATTGCCTTTCAAAGTGAGTTACTACGCCCGTGGCCAAATTCTCACCAATGAACATTATGCAACTTCACCTTATCAAGTGGAATTGATTCAGTTGTTCAACCCGGATTGGCAAGACAAACAGATTGAAATCGTTTTTGGTGGACCCGGTGTTTTTTCAATCAGCTATGGCGGAAATACTTTTGATCAGCTTGAAGTAGGAAAGGAAATAGAAACCCCAGATTTCAAATTCATATTGTCGGTTTCTGATTGGGAACAACTTCAAAAAAATCAGGATGAATATGAGTTGTATTTTGTAGTGAATAGCCTCAATAGCTTGACCAATCGTTTTTCAGATGGTCTGGATGTAAGGATTCTAAACAATACCGCTCGCACAGTTGAAATTTCATTCACAGATAAAAACCCATACATCACCAAGGATTTCGTAAGAACTCATGCGAATGAATTTTTGAAATTCGATCTGGAAAAAAGACGTCAAAGTGATGAGAGCGTTCTCACCTTTCTCGATCAGCAAATTGATACAGTCTACAATCGTTTAAAGGACAGTGAAATCAAACTGAACTCGTACAAACAAATCAATAAAATCAACAACCTAGAAGGTGTAAGTCAGATGTACTTACAACGGTTGACTGAATTCGAAAGCGATATTGTACAATTGGATATTGAGGAGAGATTGTTGAATGAGGTGGAAGCTTTAACCAGAAAAAGTACAGACGAAGTAGAGATTTATAACCTCATCCCACTTGTGGCCGGAAGTAAATACGAAACTGCTCTAGCGAAGATGCTGGATAAGCTGCATGAATTGTTGGTCGATCGCGAAGAGGCTTTATACAGTGTGACGAAGGATAATGATATGATTAAGGCGGTCGATAATCAGATCGGAATTCAGAAAAACGTCATTCTGCAAACCATATCCGCACTACGTGATCAACTCGAGGAAAGAAAAACAAGGATGTCGGCTAAACTCACCGAGACAGAAGGAATGTACTACAATATTCCTCAGAAGGAACTTGAGTATGCCAGATTGCAACGTCTTTTTTCAATCAACGATAAATACTATACACTTCTACTCGAAAAGAGCATCGAGTATAAAATCTCCAAAGAGGGTTATGTGTCAAACAACCAGGTATTGGAGGAATCCAGAACGCCTGTTTTGCCGGTTTCACCTAAACCACGCCTCGTTTGGTTCACATTCATCCTAAGCGGTTTTTTATTGGGATTGTTGATCATCGCGCTGAAGTATCTTCTCCATAATAAGATCACTTCCATGAATGATGTCGTAAGAGCTTCTTCAGCAACCATCAATTCACTTGGCATCATTCCAAAGTTCAAAGAGATCATTCCGGTGTCGATGTTGATCGTGGACAAAAATCCAAGATCGATGATGGCAGAATCATTTAGATCTATACGCACCAACCTGCAATTTTTTGACAAAGACGATGGTCCTAAAATCGCCGCAATTACTTCTACCATCTCTGGAGAAGGTAAAACATTTGTGGCATTGAATCTTGCCGGTATCATAGCATTCAGTGGTAAAAGAGTGGTGGTTTGTGACCTAGATATGAGGAAGCCCAAGATTCACAAAGGCTTTAATTCAGAAAATAATGAAGGGATGAGTACTTTGCTCATTGGCCGAGGTTCCTTGAAAGATACGATCCGAAAAAGTCAGTTGGCGAATCTGGATTACATCACTGCTGGTCCTATTCCTCCAAACCCAAGTGAGCTCATCATCAGTGAAAGGATGAAAACCATCATACAGGAACTCAAAGCATCATATGATGTCATTATCCTAGATACTCCTCCGGTTGGTTTGGTAACTGACGCCGTAAGTCTGCTCAGCATAGCTGACTACCCCATTTATATTTTCAGAGCAGATTATTCCAAAAAGGTGTTTATTCAGGTTGCGGATAAATTGATCAATGAAAGTCACATCAAAATTTCTGCAATCCTGAATGGTGTGGACCTCGATAGGAATAAGTACTCATACAAATACAGTTATGGTTATGGCTACGGTTATGGCTATGGTTATGGTGCCGGCGGATACTATGAAGAAAAGGACCGTCATCGCAAAGGCAAAGGTTTCTTGTCCAGAATTTTTCGAAAGCATAAATGAAAATTGAATCAACTTCATTCCGTGATCTGAAGATCATCACTCCCGATGTTTTTGGTGACGACAGAGGATATTTTTTCGAACCGTTTAATGAAGCGCGATTTCGCGTTGAAACGGGATTAAACATCACATTTGTCCAGGACAACGAAAGTCTTTCAAGGAAAAATGTTCTCCGCGGATTACATTTTCAGGTTCCACCAAAATCACAAGCCAAATTAATTCGTGTTACACGTGGTGCTGTGCTCGATGTTGTCGTGGACCTTCGCAAAAGCGAACCAACGTTTGGTAAACATTATAGCATTGTTCTTTCAAGTGAAAACAAACAACAGCTATTTGTTCCGGAAGGTTTTGCACATGGTTTTTATGTGCTGGAAGACCAAACCATCTTTTCCTACAAATGCAGTAATTACTATAGCAAAGAACATGATCGCTCCATCCTTTGGAATGACCCGGCTTTTGGTATTGATTGGAATGCGGCACTTCCTGAACTTTCAGACAAAGACAAGGCTGCGATGAAATTTGCTGAATTTGATTCTCCTTTCTTCTGATGTCTTACATCGATCACCTTTTCTCATTCGCATTCTGGCCATGGTTATGGAAGGTGTGTTTCTTCACATTAGTCACATTTGTTCTGCTCAAGGTATTTAAATCTCTTGGCACGAAAGCAAAATCACAGGATGCTTTCAGCAGATGGAGTTCCGCCATAAAACCGGCAGTTGGTGGTATGGTGTTTTTTGTTGGCTTCCTCATGGCCATGCTTCAATTATTGTTTTTTTCTGGATTCTCCGCAGACTACCTGTTCATCTTCATGGCCGGTGTTGTCGCATTTGGACTAGGATTATGGGACGATATGCGAAGAATTTCACCTACACCAAAGTTTGCCGGACAAATACTAACAGGAATTTTATTCGTTTTGTCTGGTCATGCTTCGGGATTTTTTGTTGAACCGGGTCAAACACATGCATTCTATCAAATATTGGATGGTTTAATGGTGATCATCATTGTGGTCGCTGTGATGAATTCTGTGAATATGCTCGATAACATGGATGGTATTTCAACCATCGCAACCATGCCGGTGATGTTGTTGCCTGCTTTTGGAACTTGTGTCGATGGCTCAATGGGTATGATCATGATCTGTGCGTTGTTCGGATTTCTCGTGTTCAACTGGAAACCGGCCAAAGTTTATATGGGTGACTCAGGAAGTATGCTCCTTGGTTTCATCACCGCATGGATGATTCTGGGAATGGATCACTGTGGTGAAAACAACATTCCTTCATACAACGGATTGACGACAATCATACTTTTTTTGGGTGCTGGCACCATGTTCATCAGTGATACGCTCGTTGTGATCATTCAACGTCTTCGCCATAAAATTTCACCTTTTCAGGGTGGTCGTGATCATACCACACACAATCTGTTTTATCTCGGTTTAAAGGAATGGCAAATCGCCGTTTTATTCCTCACATTGGGTTTGATACAGCTGGTTTTACTGTTTACTTTTTTAGAACAACTGAAAAGCGGTGCTGGAATATGGGCTGCAGGATCAACAATCCTGTTTTATTTCTTTTTACTTTTTGGCTTTCATCTTGCGGTGAGTTTCAGAAATTTGCGTAAAGGCAAGTACAACTACCCATCATGAATGTGAAAAGGATTTATCTGGTTTCAGCGCTCGTCGGAATGCTCAGTGCAGTCATCGTCGTGGTCTCTTTCAGTTTTATCACGAAAAAAAATCCAGGACAAGCGGAAAACGATGCCTATCGTGAAGTCATCACGGAGAAGTACCGAATTTTTTCTCTGCCTATTCCGGAAAAACTGGACTTCGCTGGTGAAGTTGTTCCTTTGAGTCAACCTGATGTCCGTGAAAAACTAGATCGTGAATTACTCATCAACACCTATTGGCATAGCAATAGTTTGTTGTCGATCAAACGCGCACACCGCTGGTTTCCGGTGATCGAACCTATTCTCTCAGAAAACAATATTCCAGAAGATTTTAAATACCTCGCCCTCATTGAAAGTGGTTTTGTGAATGTCGTTTCTCCGGCAGGTGCTACAGGTTTCTGGCAATTCATCGATGAAACCGGAAAGTCATATGGTCTTGAAATCAATGACCAAGTAGATGAAAGATATAATGTAGAGAAAAGCACGCTGGCTGCTTGCCACTATCTACAAGATGCATATGATCAGTATGGTTCATGGACATTGGCAGCTGCTTCATACAACATGGGTATTGGCGGCCCTCGTAAACAAATCGAACGTCAAAAGCAAAACTCTTATTACGATCTGATGTTGAATGATGAAACCAGTCGATATGTTTTTCGGATTTTAGCCATGAAGGAAATCATCAATCATGCAGACCAATATGGTTTTGTGATCAGACCAGCAGATCTTTATGAGCCACTGCAGTTTAAAGTAGTTACAGTGGATAGCACGATTTCCAATATTGCCGATTTTGCGATTGGATTTGGCGTGACATATAAAAATCTGAAACTGCACAATCCATGGTTGCGTGATAATATGCTCCGCAACAAGGACAAAAAGTCTTACGAAATCAAGATTCCGATTACTGAGTAGATTGTATGTGAAATGCAACTGACGAAACGCGTTTTGTAGACACTCCATCTATCTCTTCTTCGCGTATCATCGATGCTGCGGCATTTCCTGTCATCACTTCTTCCATATTCAGAATGGCACCGGCTGGTATGCCTCTGGAGATAAATGCATCCATCCAATATTGCCTGGATTGCTGAAGAAAGTAAGGAGACATTCTTTCACTCATTTCTTTCCGATGTATCACGCGTTGTTGGTTGGTTGAAAATATGGAGTCTGAAGTGATTTCATTCGCTCCAAGAATTTCAATGAGTTGCAAAAACTGTTTGTCACTTCCAACGGCGAGTACCAGCGGTTTTTGATCTGAACAATAGAATATTTCACCATAGGGCGCGATGTTGGGATGAAGTGAGCCAATACGTCCTGCTACATGTCCAGCCATCAGATAATTCGTTGCTTGATTGGCCAATGCACTGATGCCCGCTTTTTCCAAAGAACAGGTTACAACACTTCCACGTCCATCTATCTGTCTTTGATAAAGTGCACATAGTATTCCTTCTTTTAATTGGTGTGCTGCAATTACATCCATTAGTGCTACTGGCATTTTTACCGGACCGCTATCTGGCGTTCCATTCATGGACATGTATCCCGTTTCAGCTTGTAATACGACATCATATGCTACACGATCTGGTTGTGTTTCGAATCCTTGGATCGCTGCATAGATGATTTTCGGATTGATATCATGCACTTGTTGTGGGGTTAAACCAAATTTGAGGTCATCTCCATGTTTGAAATTGACAACCAGAATATCTGAATCGGCAATGAGTTTTTTGATCTCGAGAAAATCTTGGGTATCGCTCAGATTTTTCCACAGATATTGTTTGTGATAATTGATGGAAGAGAAATAGGCCGAAACACGTTCTTTTTGATTTTCGCCTGGAAGTTTCCATGAGCGGGTTACATCCCCATTGGTAACTGGATTTTCAATCTTGATGACAGTGGCCCCGAGTTCTGCGAAAAAAGTTGCCACTGACGGACCAGCAAGCACAGTCGATAAATCAAGGATTTTCAATCCGGAAAAAATAGACGATATCATGTGCGCAAAGTTGCACCGTTTTTTATGCTTCCGTCAAAGCTTGCTTAAATACACGAAGACACCTTTCCCGCGAACTTTTGATGTCTACAATTGGATTTGGATAAGCATTCGTACCAAACTCCGGCAGCCACCTACGTTGGTAGATTTTTTCCGGATCGAATTTTTCTGCCTGACTTTCCGGATTAAATATTCTGAAATAAGGAGCTGCGTCACAACCGCATCCCGCCGCCCATTGCCAGCCTCCCACATTGCTCGCCAAATCGAAATCAAGGAGTTTTTCGGCAAAATATTTTTCACCCCAGCGCCAGTCAATGAGCAAGTTCTTCGTGAGAAAGCTTGCCACGATCATCCTCACGCGGTTATGCATGAACCCGGTGGCATTTAATTCCCGCATACCTGCATCTACTATCGGATATCCAGTTTTTCCTTCGCACCACTTTGAAAAAAGGGATTCATTGTTGTCCCATTGAATGCGGTCATAGGCCGGCTTGAAGGAGTGATCCACTGTATGTGGAAAATGGTAAAGTATCATCTGATAGAAATCCCGCCAGATGAGTTCATTCAAGTATTTTTCGTTGGATTGTAATGCTTGTGTCGCAAGTTTCCGAATACTGATGGTGCCGAATCGCAAATGAAGACTCAATCGTGTGGTTCCGGCAATTGCTGGAAAATCGCGCGTTTGATCATATTTCGAAATAATCTTCAGATCGAATTGATCGGATGGATAATCTTCGAATTCAGGTTTACTGAATCCCAGAGATTCCAATGTGTGCAGATGTCCTGAGACAAGTTGCATCAAATTTCCCAGGTATTTTTCTGATGGATAGGACTTGAGGTAAAACGAATTCAATTTTGATTTCCATTTTCGGCTATATGGCGTGTAGATGGTATATGGTTTTCCATCGTCTTTCACAATTTCATCCTTTTCGAAAATGACTTGATCTTTATAACCGTGAAATTTGATTTGTTTGGATTGAAGGAATTCGTAAATCTGCTGGTCACGCTGGCGTGCATATGGCTCGTAATCCCTGTTTGCAAAAACCTCTTCAATGTCATACCGCTCGATGAGACCCTCCCATACTTCTGATGGCGTTCCATAAAAAGTCATCAAAGAACTACGGAGCTTTTCTAGCTGATTTTTTATTCGTTCTAATTCTCGGTGTATGAAGTATAACCTCGTGTCTGCTTTGTTCCCTAGTACGTCGAGGATACTTTGATCAAAAATAAAAACTACCAAAACAGGATTTGAAGAACGCAGTGCATGATATGCCGCCGCATTGTCTTCCAGACGCAAATCGCGCCTTAGCCAGAGGATATTTATCTTTTTCGACGACATTATTTCGATTTTCGGAACAACCTGAAATTACCTTTGTGTGGTCAGATGTAAATCTGATCTCAGATTATGATGCGAAGTAATTACAATCTTCTGGTGCTTTTTGTTCTCTTGTGTTCACAATTTGTCGCCCGAACCCAAACGCCATGCGTGAATGGTTTTGCAGGACCGTATCCTTGTGATAAGGTTGATCTGCTCGCACATGTCACGCCTTCAATGATCGGTGGCGCTACCACAAGTGAAGTTTGGGGCTGGACGGATCCTCTGGATAGTACAGAATATGTCATCCTCGGTGCTTCTACTGGGGTGTACTTTTTCGATATCTCCAACCCTCTATCACCTCTCAATTTGGGCATTTTGCCAACGCATTCTTTCAATTCTACCTGGAGGACTTTCAGGATTTACCAAAACTATCTGTTCGTTTGTTCTGAAGCGAGTAGCCACGGCATGCAGGTTTTCGATCTTACCAGATTGCGTGATGTCGCCAGTCCTCCTGAAGTATTCACTGAAGACGCTCACTACGCTGGATTCTCAAATTGTCACACACTAGCGATTTGCGAAGAAACGGGTTATGCTTATGCTTGTGGTACGAATACATATTCCGGTGGACTCCATATTGTGGACATTCAGAATCCGCTCGAACCAGTCATCGCCGGTGGATATGAATTGAACGGTTATACACACGAATCTTTGGTGATGGTTTACAATGGACCTGATACGGACTATCAGGGACACACGATTGCCTTTTGTTTCAATGGTCAGGTGGAATTGCCGGTGACTATTGTGGATGTCACTGATCCAACTGATGCGACCACCATATCGCTTTCAAGCTATCCGAATAAGAGGTATTGTCATCAGGGATGGATCACGGAAGATGGCGGTTATATGTTGATCGATGATGAGCTCGACGAATATTATGGTTTGATTGATAGCCTGCACACCATCATTTTTGATGTACATGATCTGGATAATCCTTCTTATATGGGATATCATGTCGGTGGCACTACCATCGATCACAATCAAATGGTGAAAGGAAATCTCGTTTTTCAAAGCAATTACACGGATGGACTTGCCATTTTGGATGTCACCAACATTGCAGATACTGTGCTCACACCCGTTGCTTATTTCGACCATTATCCAAGCAACGACAACAAGGTATTTCAAGGTGAATGGATGAATTATCCATACTTTGAAAGCGGCGTTGTACCTGTCAGTGATATCTACAATGGCATGTTTCTACTGCAACCAGATTTGGTAAAAATTTCAGGACCATCTTCAATTTGTGCCAATGAAATTTTGACACTCGATGTCTTTTTTGAATTTGGTTTTCAAGGGCCGTATAATTTGAATGTGCTTTCGATTCCGGAAGGTGTTTCACTTGAGTTTATACCTCCAACTGAGGTTCCCGGATTCGGTCAAATTCTCGTCAGCGGATTGGATGATCTGATAGGTGAAAACACTTTCGAATTCAATATCTCAGGTCAGACTTTCAATTTTAATGATCAATGGTCTGTAAATGTGGCTCAACCGGTATTGTGGTATGCCGATGTCGATCAAGATGGATTTGGTGTGCAGGATGAAACTTTGGTGGATTGCGAACAACCGTTGGGATATGCTTTGCAATCCGGTGATTGCAATACACTTGATCCTACTGTTTATCCGGGAGCGCCGGGCACTGCTGAAGATATCGATAACAACTGCAATGAACTCTTGGATGAATCGGAAATCGAAAACTGTTTTGACCTCGATGGTGATCATATCATCACGTCGAATGATATCCAGATTTTTATTGGTGACCTTTATTGCTCTGGAAATGATTGCCTCGCAGATTTCAATGAAAATGGTACAACAGATGTCGCAGATCTTTTGATGCTCATTGCGGATTTCGGTGAGAATTGTCCTTAGTCTGCCTTCTCCGCAGATTGCTGGCGATACATCGCAGCGTAAAGTCCGTTATGAGATAATAACTCTTGGTGATTTCCAGATTCGCGAATTTTACCATGATCAAGTACAATGATGTGATCGGCTTCTTTGACGCTGCTGATCCGATGCGCAATGATGATACCTGTACATGTCGACATCGCTTTTCTCAATGAACCTAGAATGTGGTCCTCTGTTTCGGTATCAACTGCACTGAGACAATCATCAAAAACAAAAATGGTCGGCTTTTTAACCAATGCCCGTGCAATCGAAATGCGCTGTTTTTGCCCGCCACTCAAGTTGATTCCTCTTTCTCCTAAAATGGTTTGATAGCCATCTGCGAATCCTTGTATCGTGTCATGTATGTCCGCGTCTAAGGCTGCCTGACTAATCTCCGCTTCGGTGAGATCGTCTTTGCCAAACGCGATGTTGTTGTGAATGCTGTCCGAAAATAGAAAAACTTCTTGTGGCACATAACCGATGTTCTTGCGTAAATGGGCTAGATCATGTGATGCCACTGGTTGGCCATCGATTAGTATTTCTCCCGATGTTGGATTCATCATCCGTAAAAGAAGATTGGCGATGGTACTTTTTCCACTTCCTGTGCGACCTACAATACCCAACGTTTTCCAGACTCTATGTGGATGGAAACTTGATCCAATGCAGTAATACCACTGTCAGAATAGGTGTATGTTACATTTCGAAATTCAATGTTATCTGTGAGGTTTTTTTTCAGCGTTCCAGAGTTTTCGATGGCTGGTTTTGTACTTAAAAATTCATTGATTCTTGCCTGACTCGCTTCTGCTTTTTGTATAAGAATGGTTACCCATCCAACAATGGCGAATGGCCAGGTCAGAATATTCACATAAAATACAAATTGAACAATGACCCCTGCACTGATCTCTCCTTGCATGACTTTATGTGCTCCAACAAATACTGTCAATAAAGTACTCAAACCAACAAGCAATACCATCACGGGCATGAAGAAGGCATCGACTTTCACAAGACGTAATTGTTTTTCTTTGTAATGATTGCTCTCTTTTTCAAAAAGGCCAGCAAAGTATTTTTCACGATGAAACCCTTTTAATATGCGTATACCTGAGATGGACTCCTGCACCATCGTACTCAATCTGGATTGATGTGTCTGCACCTGATCTGTGCGACGATTGATAAGCGTGCTCACATAAAAAATGGCAATCATCATAAACGGCATGGGTGAAAGCGCATACAAAGTCAACTCTCTGTCTATCTTCCACATCACCACAACACTCATCACGAGTAAGACAATCAAATTGAGCGTATACATCACTGCTGGCCCGAGATACATCCTCACTCTATTGACATCCTCACTGATTCTATTCATCAGGTCACCTGTCCTATTTTGTTTGTAAAAGGTCAGATCCAATTCCTGGTATTTATCGTAGATCTCATTTTTGAGATCAAATTCCATGTGACGAGACATCACGATGAGCGCTTGGCGCTGATAGAATAGAAAGATACCTTTCAATAGAAACATCAAGAGATACAAACCAGCCAACAGCAGCCCGGTCCTGATGATGATATCTGCATAATTTCCAGGATGCAATTCCAGTGGAGCTAGATCACTTCCGAAAAAAGAAGCGAGATGTCTGAAAGTGGATGGCTGTTCTACTTTTACAATTTCTTCTGAATGTCCTTGCACCATGCTGAGTGCGTCTGCCAATAAATCAATGCCATCACGCACCACGACTGGCGCATAAACTGCAAAAATGTTTCCTGCAACAATCAGCAAAAATCCCATAAACAAGCGTCCACGGTATTTCCAGAAATACTTGTTGAGATATTGCAGGTTTTTCATCCGAATAATTGATATGCAAATATCCGACCTTGATCACCTTTCAAATTGAACAAAGGTCAATGATCAAAACTGAAAATTCCAAGTGACACTCGGCAGAATAGGGAAGAGGCTCACCTGATTAGCTTTTACTTGCAATGTGCCTGTAGCTAAATCACCATCGTTGCCGAAATAAATGAAGTATGGATTTTTTCTGTTGTATAAATTGTAAACTGAAAAATTCCAATTGCTTGAAACCTTTCGTTTCTTTTCTACCATTTCTCCGGACTCTTTGTCTTTGCGCATTTTGGTCTTTTTCGGATATACGGTTACAGACACATCTGCCCGATGATACGGTGCCATTCGGAAACTGTTTTTTGGACCGTAGACATCTACCACTCGACCTTCATAAAAATACCTTTCTACAGGTAATGTAATGGCATTGCCAGTGGCATAGACAAACACAAAACCGAAATCAACACGGTTGCTAATTTTATAGTTGGCTACCAAACTGAGATCATGTCTGCGATCCCATCTTGTTGGATACGGATCTCCATCATTAAATTCAGAAAATACCCGTTCGGTCTTCGACCAAGTATATCCAAACCACCCATTTAATCTTCCGACACGGCGTTTCAGAAATAATTCCGCACCATAGCTATAACCTGTACCAAAAACCAAAAGATTATCGATGTTGTCATTCACGGTCTGATCTGGTTGAGCTCCTTCTTTATACTCACTCTGGTTATTCATCGTCTTGTAATAAACTTCAAAACTGCTTTCCCATTTATCGTCACTGAAGTTGCGGAAATATCCCGCACTGTATTGCACTCCAGTTTGAGGTTTTAATACATCGGTACTCGGCAACCAGACATCTGTTGGCAATGAAGTTGGCGAAAGACTCGTCAGATGTATGTATTGAAAATTTCTCATGAAACCCGCCTTCACACTGGATTGTTTGTCGATGGTATATCGCATACTGACACGTGGTTCAAATCCGAAATAGGATTTTACAAGATCATTCTTTTTGTAAGTCGTCACTGTCGTTGCACCCGGTATTCCAACATTGATGTCTGGTTCATGCACATAGCGTTCAAACGGTCCGACATGAAAAAATCCTGAATAACGCAAACCGACATTGACACGTAAATTTTCGTTGATGTCATATTCATCCAAAGCATACACCGCCGCTTCATGTGAATTCAAATGAACTTCTTTTCCCGTGTCAAATTCTGTATCTCCACTCTTCGCGTATACACTGTTTGGCATAAAATTGTGATGCGTGTATTCTACGCCCCATTTGATATTGTGCAAATAGTTGGGATAGTAATTCCACTGAACTTTTGCGCCATAATCACGAATACCACTGCTCAAACGAAATTCAAATTCATCTTGCACTGCTCCGAATGAAAATTTGTAATCAGTAAAAGTCACGATGGTGTTCATGAAGAGTTTTTGATTCACGACACGATTCCAGCGAATGGTTCCTGTCGCGTTGCCCCAAGGTATACGTGTACTGAATGCGGATTTCTTTGAATTGAAATTAAAGACATCACGTCCAAAGTATCCACTGAGATAAAGGTGATCACGATCGCTCAACCTGTAATTGATTTTCGCATTCAGGTCATAGAAATAATAACCCGATCCATATACATTGGATGATGGTTTGATGAATGGTTTCAGCAATGCATCAATGTAAGTTCTGCGCGCACTCACGATAAACGACGACGTGTCTTTTTTGATCGGTCCTTCAATGGTGAGTCGTGATGCAATTGTGCCTATGCCACCTTCTGCATGGTATTCTTTTACATTGCCTTCCTTCAGCGAAATGTCCAATACGGAAGCCAACCTGGTGCCGTAGTTCGCGGGAATTCCTCCTTTCGTCAATTCGAGGTTTTTTACTGCATCCGCATTGAATACTGAGAAAAAGCCAAACAAGTGGGAAGCATTGTACACAGTTGCATTATCAAGCAGGATGAGGTTTTGGTCAACCCCACCACCGCGAACATAAAAGCCGGCATTTCCTTCACCACTGCTTTTTACCCCAGGCAACAATGTGATGGTTTTAAGGATGTCAATTTCACCCAACAATACAGGTAATTTTTTGACCTGATCTATTTCCAATCCAATCTTGCCAATGTCAGTGCTTTGTGTATTCCTGCTTTTATCGGCCTGGATTTCCACCGTGGCAGTTTCTAGTGTCTTGGGTGAAAGAGCAACATCTCTTTTTCATTCGCATGTAATGAAATGGAAAAGGTCTGTGTCTGATATCCAATGAGGCTGTATTCAATGGTGTGTTCGCCTTCTGGTAAAGTGAGGGAATAGAAACCATATACGTTTGTGGCATTCCCTCTGGTGATTTCCTTAGCTGTGATAAGCGATCCTATTAAAAATTCGCCCGTGGTTGAATCTGTTACAACTCCACTGATGGTGAAATTCTGTTGAGGTGGATTGTTTTGCGAAATACCCTCATGGAATAGGATGGTTGCAAACAAAATGAATAGGGTTATTCGTGAAAAGTGCCTCATACAATTTCAGGACAGCAAAATTACGCGGTGGTTTAATAGACGCGTCATTAATTGCGAATGATTTATCGTTAGCATAATTTGGATTATTTGAGGTCAGGATGTCTTCATTCATGTGTCGCATCATTTACTTTCGCGCCTTTGCCACATCGTTGAATTCCGGATGAAATTTTTACCCGTCGCCTTCATATTTTTCTTCACTGTGTGCTCGCTACAGGCACAATTTGAAAAAAAATCTTTGCAAGCTTATCACTTTGCGAATGCCCCGCGTATCGATGGTGAATTAGATGATCCTTGCTGGAAAGATGCACCCATCGCGGATGGTTTTATCATGGATAATCCGAATCCGGGAAAACCGCTAGAACAAAAAACGGAAGTGAAAGTGGTATACAACCATGAAGCCATCTTCATCGGTTTTTTCTGTTACGACAACGCCCCGGATAGCATTCTTTCTCAATTGTCAGGAAGAGACGCTTCCGGAAATACTGATTACTGTGGGATTACTTTCAGTTGCTATCAGGATGGATTGAACGGACTGTCTTTTTTAGCCAACACGAAAGGTGAACAATACGACGCAAGAAATACAGGGGATTATGAGGATATTTCCTGGAATGCAGTCTGGTACGTGAAAACAAGAAAAAATGATCAGGGCTGGGTAGCAGAATTCAAAATTCCTTTTGCTGCATTGCGTTTTCCGGATAAACCGGAACAGTCTTGGAATATCAATTTTGTTAGGGAGGTGCGAAGAACAAGACATCACGCATACTGGAATGGTGTCAATCCTCTAGTGGCCGGATATCTCACGCAAATGGGCGAACTCACCGGATTGAAGAATCTAACGCCCCCAAAACGTATTTTTTTCTACCCATACGCTTCCGGTTATTACAACACGGCAGAGGACTCCTCTGGAAATACTTCTGGTTCGTTCAGCTATAATGCCGGACTGGATTTGAAACTTGGACTTTCGGACGCATTTACACTTGACGCTACACTCATCCCCGACTATGGACAAACCATCTCCGATCAACAAATTCTGAATCTCTCAGCCTACGAAATTCAATTCTCCGAAAACCGACAGTTTTTTATTGAAGGAACTGAACTCTTTTCAAGAAGTGGAATCTTCTACTCCAGAAGAATTGGATTCGATCAACCCATTCGATATGGTGATGCATTTGCAAATACGGACTCCACTGAAATTGTCACCGATAATCCGATCAAAGATCAAGTCGTGAACGCCATAAAAATTTCGGGAAGGGATAAAAACAAATTGGGTATCGGTTTTTTCAATGCAGTGACCTCAGCGACCCATGCCACACTGAGAGACACGGTTACCGGTCATGAACGCAAAGTGAATACCTCACCGCTTACCAATTACAATGTGTTTGTTCTGGATCAGGTACTCCCGAATAACTCCTATTTTTCGGTCATCAACACCAGTGTCTTGCGCAACGGTTTCGACTACGATGTAAATGTGATCGGAACTGAATTTGAATTCAGAGATAAAAAAAACAAATTCAGTATTTCAGGTTCTGGCGCTGCAAATTCCAAATTCGGTCCACAATACACAGCTTCAAAAGACAGGACGGACCAAGGTTTCCGTGAATCTTTTCAAATTGCGAAAATCAATGGGAATTTTACTTACAGCCTTGGGCAGTATATCGAAAGCGATACTTATGATCCTACTGATCTTGGTTTTTTACAGGCCAATAATGAGGTAGGTTTTTATACTTCGCAATCGTATAATATCTACGAACCTTTTGGCAGATTCAATAACATGTGGTTGAATTTGAATTTTTACTACTTCAAACTCTATAAGCCGAGTGCTTTTACCAATTTTAGTATTGATAGTGATGGTGGTTTTAACACCAGAAAATTCAATACATGGGGCTATAATCTTTCGATTCAACCTTATCGTGGCTATGATTATTTTGAGCCAAGGGTGTGGGGGAGATATTTTGAAACCTATCGGAATGTGAACTTTGGTGGTTGGTTTAGCAGCGACTACCGAAAGAAAATTGCGATTGACCTTAGCCTATATGGCACCGAATACGAAAATCCGGGTAGGTATATGTTCAATTGGCGTGTCGCTCCCAGATTCAGAATCAACGACCACCTCTTTATCACTTATGTGTACAGTTATCAAAGCATGATCAACGATATCGGTTATGCTTATGCATATGAAAATGACAACGCAAACATGCCGCTTTTCGGCACCCGCGATGTTATTTCACACACCAATGTATTGAACCTAAAATATGCCTTCAACCCATATATGAATGTCAACACAAGGGTTCGACATTATTGGGGTTACACCAAATTCCATAGATTCCATCATCTCAACGAAGACGGAAGTCTCTCTGAATCGCTGTCTACCGGAGAAAATCAAAACTTTAACACATTTACCGTGGATTTGATCTACTCATGGATTTTAACACCAGGTAGCGAACTTAGTTTTGTCTGGAAACGAGCAATGACCAGCTACAATAATCAAGTACCTGTGGATTTGATGGACGATGTAAAGACCATCGATGATATCCCCCAATTGAATAGCTACTCGATCAAATTGATCTATTTCGTGGATTATCACCGGGTAGCTGACGCGCTATCAGGCCGCAGTGGTAAAGAATTGTGAGCTTTCGATAGACTGTGGTCATTTCTCGTTTATATTTGTAAATAGTAGATAATCAGTGCGTTGCGCAATTTGTTAGGCGCGCACAATATTTTTTTCTGTTTTGCGGAACGGTCATGCAACCTTCTGAGGGCAATTATGGTTTTTAGAACAGATATGGACGAAATAAAAGAAATCATTGACGGCTGTATCCGGAGTGAGAAACGCGCTCAGGATAGGTTGTACAAAAAGTTTTCTTCGCTTCTGTTCGGTATCTGCCTGAGATATACCAAAAACAAAATGGAAGCTCAGGATGTGTTGCAGGATGTGTTCGTGAAAATTTACAACAACATCCATACTTATCATCATGATGGAAGTTTTGAAGGCTGGATGAGAAGAATTGCTGTGAATACTTCTATCACAAACTACAGGCGGAATCTGAAACATGCTTATCAGGCCGACGTAGATGATGTGGTTCGTTCGAAAGATGAACCAGTATACGCGGAAGACCTTGAATACACGGCTGAAGAAATGATGAATTGTATTCAAAAACTACCGCTGGGTTATAAGACAGTGTTTAACCTATACGTTGTAGAAGGTTATATGCATAAAGAAATTGGCGACATGTTGGGAATTGATGTCAATACTTCAAAATCTCAACTGTCCAGAGCAAAAACATATTTGCAAAAAGAATTAGAAGCAATCAGTAAAATCAAATCAACTGTAAGATGAGTGACGAAAGGTTTTTTGAACAGGTAAAAAGCTCGCTGCGTGATTATCAGCCTGCTGTGGATGCATCGGTGTATTCCGGCATGAGGAGAAAACTGTGGTGGAGCAACTTCACCAAGCTAAGCGTTGGCAGATTCAACATGTATTATCTGTTGCTGCTGTTGTTGGGCTCAGGCACTGCTGTGGTACTGTGCAATCAATCTGCCGATGCGGAAAGATGCGAATCGCACCAACCTGCTTTACTCGAATTGAAGCAACCGGAATCAACAGCCCAGTTCACTGTGGCAGGCAGTTGCTCAACCGCTGATGCACAATCGCATGAATCTGCTACTAACGCTTCTGCGAATCGTGGAAACAGTTACAGCACTCAAAGCAGTGGCAATCGCAACAATTCAAAAGTAGATGACTCAACTTCAGATTTGAATTCCGGTATCTCTGCTCAACCAATCATCAATGAAGCGGAAAAATCAAATAGCCCTGAACAAGGTTTGACAAGTCCTTCAAGTGATCCAATTGTAACAGCTGCTGCAGGAGAGACTACTCCAGATCAACTTGATGTGGAAGCTGAAAAATCAACCAAAACAAATAACGGTAAACGTGCTCTGAAGGTAAAAGTACCGAAGGACATACATACAACTGACAATTGAAATACTTCATATAAGCTACACTTGGATTAAATTGCCCCGTTAACCAATTCGGGAAAAAAATTGATGGCAGGTGTGAAACCAAAAATGAAAAGCAACGCATGGAAATATGTGTTGCTTTTTCTTTTTGTCATAACCGGCAAATGTTCTATGGCCTACGATTGGCCGATGCGGATGATTCATCATTGATGGTGATGTCATTTACATCGCACAAAATGAGGATCTGGTGGATATGGATTCTCTTGAAGAAGCGGGCAAGGAGGATCTGATCAAAAAAACAGTCGCAACTTTTCCATGGAGCATCGGCGTCTTTGGAGGTTATAATCTTTCTCTCGCAAGTTTTGGAACTTCTGTAAGCGACTACACTCCTTTGAATATTTTTAATCATCATGAAAAATCTGCACAGTTCAATCCTACCTACGGAATAGACTTATCAAGACGGTTTTGGAGTTTTCCCGCTATGTCTGGGAACATGGAATTGGGAGCTCATGCTGGCGTGGCCATGAACGGAGTGAGTATTGCTTGCGATGGACTCAATCCTGATTCACTCATTCGTGATAGCCTGATTCTCCTGCGATATACCGACAACGAAATTTATCTTGAGTATTTCGATCGTTTCGAACCCCCCAATGATCAATGGGGAGAACTGGATACGGCCATCATCGGTGTGCAAAAAAATGTCCTGAAATATAAAATCATCGATCTACCCATCTGGTTAAGACTGATCTATACATCAAACAAGAGCTTGTCTTCTTTCTTCATTGAAGCTGACGTGGTGAAGCGCATCGTCGTGCAAAATCAGGATATGGAATACGCCAATTATTTGGTGAATTCTTCTGGTCGATACATCGAAATTCCTGCAAAAGATTTTATTCCAAAGGACCTCATCAGGCCAGTTTTGCCTTGGGTGCAGAACGAAAACTTGAAGGTAGCTCAGGTAACTCGGGTGCCTGGCATAGCATCGGCGCTGTATTCAATACTTCTGTTCCGTCCACCGCCGCCAACACGGGTTCGCTGTTTTACGTCGACTTTAGTACTTTGTCCTTAAACGTTTTCTGGCGCTTTCACTTCTAATCGCGTTCATTCAATTCCCATGGTGATCGGTCTTTTTTTGAATCAAAGACAACTTCTCCACTTATAACAGTGTCTTGTAAATGTTAAATGGATCGAGATGCTCCATTTGGAGCGTTTTATTCGTACTTTAGCCATTACTAATCGGACTGTTGTGAATCGAAAAACTTTGTTCGCCATCTTTTTCTGCTGCGCTGTTGCCTCTCAGGCTCAGATTCTCAACGGCAGCTTTGAGCAATTCTCTGCAATTCCCGCCAATATGGGACAGTGGCAGGTTGTGAATGGATGGACTAATGCGGGAAGTCTTACCGGCTCTCCGGATTTTTATCACTACAACGGTTCTACTGCTACAGATCTTCCAGAAACTCCGCTCGCTGAAGTGCAAGCCTATCAAGGCAATGCTGTGATGGGTATGATTGCCTGCGGAAAATTTGGAACCAATATCCGAGAATATCTTCAAACTGAATTGGCAACGCCAATGGTTGTTGGTCGCAAATACATCGTGAGTTTTCGCATTACCAACGGTCTTCATACTTCTACTTCCCTTGGTGGACTTTCTGTAGATAAAATCGGCTGCCTGTTTTCTGTAGGTGCAGTTACACAAACAGATCAAACTCCAATCAATCAAACGCCACAATTCTCCCTTGTCGGATCACTCTATACCACTGATTGGAAAACTGTGACATTTGCTATAACTGCGGATCAGGCATATACACACATGACTTTCGGTTTATTCGGGAATGACAGCGATAAGGCCATCAACATTCGTGAAGGAGTTGACCCTCTGTTTGCTTACTATTTCATGGATTCATTCAGCATGGATGCCATCGATAATAATTTCGATCATTCTTTCGGTGATAAAGTTCCCGAACCTATTGATCCTGGAAAACCTTACATCAATCCAGCAAAAGACAACGACTCTCCATTTTTCGTTCCGAATACCTTCACGCCTGATGGTGATGGTTACAATGAACAATTTATTCCTGTCGCCAATACCCTGAAAGAATGGGAATTCGAAATTTTCAATAAATGGGGAGAAAGGGTTTTCTACACAACCGATGAATCACGCGGTTGGGACGGCAACTGGAATGGTAAGCCTTGTGAAAATGGTAGCTATATCTGGCAAATCACTTATGTGATGTCGGATGATAAGGACCGACCACGAAGCATGGAAGAACAGGGAATTGTCAATCTCGTGAGGTAATAAGATAGGTTAACCTCCTTTCCTCTTTCAAAACGTAATTTCGCGCACTATGCAGGTGCAGCATTTTTCCACTGAAGAGCTACTTCATTTTGATCCGCTCATTCAGAATTTGATCCGAAAATCTCCGGACATCGAACCATTTATCCGCGATTTCGCTTCTATCGATTCATTATTGAAACAGACCACGGAGAAAAAATTGAGTGATGATCAAAGGGCACTCCTGAGACATGTTCTTCAAGAGCAATATCAAAATGTGAATGCTCATGAAAGTGTTCAATCAAACATAGAACTTCTTTCCTCACAAAAAACGTTTACTGTTACTACTGGTCATCAATTGTGTTTGTTTACAGGTCCGCTGTATTCCATTTTTAAAGTCATCAGCACCATCAAACTTGCTCAGCAACTCAAAGCTGCAGATCCAACAATCAATTTTGTTCCTGTTTTTTGGATGGCCTCAGAAGACCATGATGCTGCTGAAATTAACCACGCATATTTTTTCGGCAAAAAGGTAGAATGGGATATTCCTGCATCCGGACCAGTTGGACGATTTGATACTTCGGGTATTCATATTTTGATAGATATCGTGAGAGAATATCTTGGTGTAAATGATCAAGAATCAAAATCCATTGAATTGCTTCATCGGGCGTATCAAGAAAAGTCACTTGCCGATGCAACGCGTTATTTGTTCAATGAACTTTTTGGAAGTTATGGATTGGTCATCCTCGATGCAGATCATCCTGAATTGAAACGCGCCTTCAAGCAGGAAATGTCGAACGAACTTCTGGATGAAGTTTCTTTTCGCGCCATATCATCCACCAACAATGAATTGACACAATTAGAACATCGGCTTCAAATCAATCCAAGAAACATCAACTTGTTTTATCTGCATCAAAGTGGTCGCAAAAGAATCGAGCGAAAGGGAGATGTATGGAATGTGGTCGACACCGACAAACAATGGACGCAAACAGAATTGTTGTCTGAATTAGAATTGCATCCGGAAAACTTCAGTCCGAATGTCGCTTTACGACCTGTTTATCAGGAAAAAATTCTTCCCAACATTGCTTACATCGGTGGCCCCGGTGAAATCGCATATTGGATGCAACTCAAAAAGTCGTTTGAAGCCCATGGTGTGCTTTTTCCTTTACTCGTACTGCGTGATAGTGCATTGCTCTTGAGCGATAAAATCAAGTCGAACATGTCAAAACTTGGCTTGTCTTCTGTTGATGTGTTCGGAGATAAATCAACCCTCGAAAAAAGAATCGTCAACGCCGCAGAAATTTCTCTGGATATCGAGATTAAAGCTATCTCTGAAATGATGATCGGTCTTGAATCCAAAGCTGTTGCGGTTGACCCAACACTTTCTGGTGCAGTTCAAGCGGAAACTCAAAAGATGTTGAATGGCTTGTCACAAATAGAGAAAAAAATCGTTCGGGCTTTGAAACAAAAGGAAGAAGTGAAACTTGGACAATTGAATAAACTGTTGCAAGACGTTTTTCCGGATGGTGTTTTACAGGAAAGACACGATAATTATTTCCAATACAGGTTCGCTTTCGGTGAGGACTTAATTCAAATTTTGATGAAGGAGTTTAATCCGTTGCAGAATCAACTCACCGTCATCTCCAACGAGTAACTCAGATTTTTTGATCGAGATAGCTCTGCAAAATGATTGCTGCACTCATCTTATCCAGATTGCCTTTTTCAGCGCGTTGAGATTTTTTGTATCCACCTGCTATTAATGCCTGTTGCGCCATTTTGCTCGTAAACATTTCATTTACCCTCACAAGCTTTACTTCTGCGAACTTAGCCCGAAGCTTCTGAGCAAATTTCTCTTGCTCTGCCGTGATTTCACTTGATTGTCCATTCAATCGTTTTGCTTCACCCAATACAAGGGTTTGTACCTTTTCTTTGTTGATCAATGCTGACAAATAATCCAGGACGGCTGACGTTTCAATGGTAGCCAATGGCGACGCAATAATCCCGCGGTCGTCTGAAATGGCGACACCCGTGCGTTTTGACCCGTAGTCCAGTCCTATTACTTTCGGCAATTCAAATGTTTTATGGTGTGAATATGCACCAACTATTTTTGACCAGAACAAAACTTATGAATGATATTCAAAAACTGATTGGTGGCGCGTGGGATAACCGCGAATTGTTGGCCAATGATGAAACGCAAGATGCCATCAGATATGTGATCGAAGAACTCGACAAAGGCAGATTACGCGTAGCGCAGCCAAATGGTGATACCTGGCAAGTGAATGAATGGGTGAAAAAGGCTGTGGTGATGTATTTTCCAATTCAGAAAATGAAGGTCACAGAAGCGGGTCCCATGGAGTTTCACGATAAAATGGAACTCAAAAGGAACTATGCCGAACTCAACGTGAGAGTCGTGCCTCATGCCATAGCAAGGTATGGCGCTTATCTCGCTCCCGGTGTGATCATGATGCCAGGTTATGTCAATATCGGTGCTTATGTGGATAGCGGTACCATGGTCGATACCTGGGCCACCGTTGGTAGTTGTGCACAGGTGGGTAAAAATGTCCACCTCAGTGGCGGTGTCGGAATCGGTGGCGTTCTGGAACCTCTACAAGCTGCACCGGTTATCATCGAAGATGGATGTTTTATCGGATCTCGTTGTATCGTCGTAGAAGGCATCCGTGTCAGAAAAGAAGCGGTACTTGGTGCAAATGTCGTTTTGACGAAAAGCACAAAAATTATCGATGTCACCGGTGATATACCGCGATACATCGAAGGTGAAATACCAGAACGTGCGGTCGTCATCCCTGGCAGTTATACCAAAAAATTTCCAGCAGGCGATTTTCAAGTACCTTGTGCGCTCATCATCGGCCAAAGAAAAGAAAGCACCGATCTTAAAACTTCCCTGAATAACGCCCTGCGCGATTTTGGCGTTTCCGGCTAATAAGCATTCAACTGAAAAAAATTCTTGTCATACAAACTGCTTTCATTGGCGATGCTATTCTCGCCTCAGCCGTCGTTGAAAAACTTCGCCGTTTTTTTCCAGATGCAGAAATTGATTTGCTTGTAAGAAAAGGAAATGAAACGCTTTTTACTGGCCACCCTTCATTGAACAATTGTCTGGTTTGGAATAAGAAGGAGGGAAAGTATCGACAATTGTTGATGCTGTTAAAAGCCATCAGAAAGAAAAAGTATGATGCGGTCATTAACCTGCAGCGCTTCGCCGCATCAGGTTTTCTCACTGCTTTTTCGGGTGCGAAAAACAGAGTCGGTTTCGATAAAAATCCATTGTCTTTTCTTTTTACGTTAAGTAAAAAACATCACATTGGTAATAAAGAGCATCCGGGTAAACATGAAGTTGATCGTTGTCTGGAACTTGTGGAGTCTTTCAGAGATAACTCTTCGCAAAGGCCAGCACTTTATCCTTCTGTGCATGATTTTGAAGTGGTGCAAAAATTCATGTCTTCTCCTTATGTTACCATAAGCCCGGCATCCGTTTGGTTTACCAAACAAGTTCCTCAAGCCGAATGGTTAGCACTCATCAAAGCGCTTGGCAATGTGAATGTCTGGCTTCTTGGTGCGAAAAACGATCGCGAATTATGTCAATTCATAGCAGCGGATTTTTCAAATGTAAAAGTCCTCGCTGGTGAATTGAGCTTCCTGCAATCTGCGGCTTTAATGAAAGGGGCTGTCATGAATTATACTTCCGACAGTGCACCAATGCACCTTTGCTCTGCAGTGAATGCTCCGGTCACTGCCGTGTTTTGCAGCACCATTCCTGAGTTCGGATTTGGCCCGCTGTCTGATCGGTCTTTCATCATTGAAACAATACATACATTGAATTGCCGACCTTGTGGTTTGCATGGACATCGCGCTTGTCCACAAGTTCATTTTAAATGCAGTCAACTGGATCTTGCCAGAGCAGCAGCAAACGTGAACCAATCGAAGTCATGAAATCTTTTCGCACGGAAATAGTCATTCCCCATTCCAATATTGAATTGGATTTCACACATGGCATTGCTGCTTTCGGTTCTTGTTTCGCGGAAAATATGAGCGATAAAATGAACTGGTTTAGGTTCAATTGCCGCTCAAATTCACATGGTATTGTTTTCAATCCGTTTTCTGTTGCTCGTGCGTTGGATGATGTGATTGAACGGAAATCATATCTGGTGAATGACCTGATTCATCGAAATGGTTTTTTCATAGCCTCAATCATCATGGTAGTTTCAGTCATGAAAATGCCGAAGATGTCCTCCAAACCATACACCATGAAATCGATCAGATGCATGATCATTTGAAAAATGCAAAATTGTGTTTGATCACTTTCGGAACAGCATGGTATTATAAGTTCAGTGAATCGCAAATGATTGTGGCCAATTGCCATAAAATTCCGGGAAGTGAATTTGAAAAGGAAATGGCCTTATCAAACGAGATCATTGGTGTTTGGAAACCATTGCTGGAAAAACTAAAACAATTCAATCCAGCTTTGCAAGTGGTTTTTACGGTGAGCCCTGTCCGACACTTAAGAGATGGTTTTCATGAAAATCAATTGTCAAAAGCAAATTTGCTGATTGCAGTAAATCAATTGATCAACGAAGATCAGGGTCGATACTATTTTCCTGCTTATGAAATTATGATGGACGATCTGCGCGATTATCGGTTTTGCGCAGAGGACATGGTTCATCCTTCCAATGAAGCCGTTCAATACATCTGGGAAAAATTCAGCAACTGGGCTTTGAATGAAAATACCACCGCGCTTCTCACCAAACTGAATCCTTTGCTCAAATACCTCGATCACAAGCCGCTCAAAATTGGTAAGGCAGAACATGCTTTACATGTTGAGAAAAAGGAAGTGGAAATCAGGAAGTTGATTGAAGGATACACGGCATAGTCCCAGAATTGCCATTTTTTCGACTTGACAAAATCGACTTGACAAAATTTTGTCAAGTCGATTTTGTCAAGTCGAAATGAATCACTTTCCGGAATGACAATTTCTGAGGTCATTGAGAATTGTTGATTTTCGATGTTGCTGACATACAGATAGTTGTCGGTGGTTCGAATAGACGATCTTCCTTTGGCTCTCAAAATTCTTTGAACCCGATTTTCTCTGAATTGCCAAATAACAAAAAAGGCCGCAGAATGCGGCCTTTTCTAAAGTTAGCTATAAATCAATTCCCGGAAGTTTCTCCAACTTTATCAGTTGAAAATGTACCGGCAGTTTTGTTGATGTGAATCGTAATTGACGCATCACTGTTGTTCAGGCTGGTATGTCCACCCTCTCCTAAAAGTGCGCCATCATTGGCAGTAATTTTAAAAGATATTGAAAGGATATGTCTTTGATTGTCAAATTGTGGTTGGTATCTGAAATCATAACCCTGAGCCTTCAGGTCATTGCGCAATTGCAACAATCCCTCACGGGTTGTAGAACTATTGAGCGTAAAATGCGCTTCTGTTGCTGTAATGGTGTTCTGTGCAGACATGGCCATGCTGAATACCATGACAAATGCGAAAAGGATGGCTTTGATTTTATTCATGTTTTTACTCTTTTTCGTAAAGTAGACGACGAATTTAAACCAAAGGTTGTCTCCATAAAAGCTATTTCTGCATCGACTCACCTGATATCATGAGCGAACTGCGGAAATCACAAGCTCAAGCAGTCATCTATTACAAGTTAAATCACGACTTAACTTTGCCGGCTTCTTAAATGTCAAAAATGTCATCTACATCCAAAAATAAAGCAGTCGATGAAATTCGCCGGAACCTATTTAGTCCCGATGATGCCATCGTGCAAAGTGCATTAAATCGATGCCGCGAAGAGGGCAATGCTGCACTCGTCGAACCACTCATCGCTTTTTATGCATCAGAACCTGCTCCTGAATTCAAACAGCAAGCGGCAGATATGCTCGGAACATTGAAAGTGAGTAAAGTCGAGCACTTTTTTATCGCCGCTTTGAAGAACAATGTTTACCGTGAAATTTGGCAGGACCTCGTTTCTTTTATGTGGAATTCCGGGCTGCAACCGGTGAACGATCTTGAAGTGATCACTACTCTTGCCCTGCGTGGCAATTACTTGCTGACACTCGAATGCCTCACTTTGCTTGAGAGTCTTGACGCTGAAGTGCCTGAAGAAGTAATTCTCGAATGTATTACTTTGATGAAAGCCAAATCTAAAGTTGGACTTGGCGACGATATGAAAAAATTATTGACCGCCTACCTTACCATATTGGAAGAATTGCGGATTCAGAATGATCTCCGCGATTGAAATGAAAATCACCTTACAATTTTCTGACGAAGTTCGTGATGCTCTGGAGCATAACAAGGCTGTTGTAGCTTTGGAAAGCACCATCATTTCTCATGGAATGCCTTATCCACAAAATCTGGAGGTAGCGGATGAAGTGGAGAATGTGGTTCGTGAGCATGGTGCCGTACCCGCTACTATCGCTATCTTGGATGGTGTGGTTCATGTTGGCATGAGTCACGATTTGTTGGTCTCCTTTGCTCAAAGGAAAAATGTGATGAAATGTAGTCGGAGAGACCTTGCACTGGCGGTTTCAGGCAAACTCGACGGCGCTACCACAGTTGCTGCAACTATGATCATTGCCAGTTTGGCTGGCATCAAAATTTTTGCGACTGGTGGAATAGGCGGCGTTCATAGAAATGCAGAATCCACTTTCGATGTTTCTGCTGATCTCACCGAATTGGGAAAAACCAATGTTGCAGTCGTTAGCGCCGGTGCAAAAGCAATCCTCGATTTACCTAAAACACTGGAATACCTCGAAACCATGGGCGTACCAGTGATCGGATTTGGTACCGATTTCTTTCCTGCGTTCTATACAAGATCTTCAGGGTTAAAACTGTCTATGACCATGAACGACCCTTCTGCGGTCGCAAAATTTTTGAAAACGAAATGGGACATGGGAATTGATGGTGGCGCAATTATCGCAAACCCAATTCCAGAAAGCGCCGAACTCAATCCGATGGAAATCGAAACGGCTATATCAAACGCAATTCAAAAATCACAGGAGGATGGAATCAGCGGTAAGGAGCTAACCCCGTTTTTACTTCGATATTTAAACGATATAACTGCTGGTAAAAGTCAGGTAGCGAACAAGGCTCTGGTGCTCAACAATGCTGCCGTTGCCAGCAGAATTGCCATTGCTCTGTCGGAATTGTAACGGATCACTGGTCAACGGTCACCTTATTTTTCGAGCTTCAAACAAACTGATTCTTGTTTGTCATCAGAGCGATGTGTTTGCCACATTCTCAAACTATCTTCGCACCATGTCAAAATCATTCGAAACACCGGAGTATATCCTGACCGAAGAAAAAATTCGTCAGCGTCTGCTGGATGATTATCGTCTAGCATGCATTTCTAGAGAAGCTTCTCTGTTGGGCAGAAAAGAAGTACTCACCGGTAAAGCCAAATTCGGAATATTTGGCGATGGGAAAGAGGTCGCGCAAATTGCTATGGCACGTCAGTTCCGTAATGGCGATTGGCGAAGTGGTTACTACCGCGACCAGACTTTTATGATGGCAATTGGTGAACTCACCGTTCAACAATATTTCGCAGCACTATACGCACACACTGATATCAACCATGAACCTGCAAGCGGTGGCCGACAAATGGGTGGGCACTATGCTACGCGTACGCTTCATGAAGATGGTTCCTGGAAAAATGTGGCCGATCGCAAAAATTCATCGGCAGATATTTCACCAACCGCTGGCCAGATGCCGAGATTGGTGGGCCTTGCTCAAGCATCCAAAGTGTTTAAACATAATCCAGATCTCGCTTCCTGGACGCAATTCAGCAATGGTGGAAATGAAGTCGCTTTTGGCACCATTGGCGATGCATCTACTTCAGAAGGATTGTTTTGGGAAAGTATCAACGCCGCAGCGGTGCTGAGTGTGCCTGTTTGCATGAGCGTGTGGGATGATGGATGGGGAATCAGCGTTCCGAAAAAATTTCAAACTGTCAAAGAAAGTATCTCTGAAGCGTTGAAGGGTTTTGAAAAAACAACCACCACAAACGGAATAAAAATTTTCAAAGTGAAAGGATGGAACTATCCTGAACTTTTGATGACATATGAAAAGGCAGTGAACTATTGCAGGGAAAATCACATCCCCGTTCTCGTTCACGTCGATGAAATTACCCAACCACAAGGTCACAGCACAAGCGGCTCACACGAAAGATATAAATCGAAAGAACTTCTCGCTTGGTATGATGAATACGATTGTATTGCACAATTGAAAAAATTCATTATCATGGACGGAGCTGCTAACGCTCGTGAATTGGATGAAATTCGTGAAGAGGCAAAACGTCAAGTTAGACAGGAACAAAAGGATGCTTGGACTGCATTCCGAGCGGATATCGATCGTGATGTTCATGCTGCTAGTTCCCTCATTGCTGATCTTGCAAATGATGGTCATCCGGAGGCTGCAGCTACAGCTGATGCACTTCGTAAGAACACAGATGCCATCAGAAAGGATATCTTCATTGCCGCCAAAAGAATGATTCGCACAGCACCTAAAAATTCCGGTGCTGCTAAAGTCCTCGCCGAATGGCTCGAACGTCTTCGTCAAAATTGTGACGCGAGATATAGTTCTTCGCTCTATTCCGATTCTTCTTTCTCAGCTTTGAAAGTGGAGCCAATTGAACCGAAATATGCCGATCAGCCCGAAATGGTCGATGGTAGAATTATCATCAGAGACAATTGGGATTATGTGTTAAGCAACAGACCTGAAACACTCATTTTCGGAGAAGATGTGGGCAAAATTGGTGGTGTGAATCAAACGTGCGAAGGCCTTCAGGAAAAATTTGGTGAACTACGAGTAAGTGATACAGGTATTCGTGAAGCAACCATCATAGGACAGGGCATAGGCATGGCTATGCGTGGTCTTAGACCGATTGCCGAAATTCAATATCTCGACTATTTATTCTACGCATTGCAATTGATGCGTGATGATCTGGCCAGTGTTCGTTACAGAACTGCTGGAGGTCAAAAAGCGCCGTTGATTATTTCTACCCGCGGTCACCGACTTGAAGGTGTATGGCATGCTGGTAGTCCATGGGAGCCATCATCAGCAGTGTTAGGGGAATGTATGTGTGTGCCTCGCAATATGACACAAGCCGCAGGTATGTACAACACATTGCTTCAGGCGGATGAACCTGCTTTAGTTGTGGAATGTCTCAATGGATATCGCTCCAAAGAACCGCTTCCAATCAATATTGGCGAGTATCGTATTCCACTCGGTATTCCAGAAGTAGTCAGAACCGGTACGGATATCACCATCGTTTCTTATGGATCTACTTTCAACGTTTGTGTATTGGCAGCAGATCAATTGGCAGAAGCAGGAATTTCAGCCGAACTCGTTGATGTGAGGACACTCTTGCCTTTCGACATCAACCATGTCATTGTGGAGTCTCTGAAGAAAACCAACCGTATCGTTTTTATTGATGAGGATGTACCAAGTGGAGCAACAGCTTATATGCTCGATCAGGTATTGAATGTACAAGGTGGTTACCGCTACCTGGATAGTCAACCGGTTACCTTGTCGGCTAAACCTCACTTGCCTGCTTACGGTACTGATGGTGACTATTTCAGCAAGCCTTCTTCTGAAGATATTTATGATGCCGTGCTGTCGGTGATGAATGAAGCTTTTCCCAATCGCTTCTGATTCGTGAATAATTCAGTGACGACAGATGCACAACCGCGTCGTGTTTGCTATATTCGCTTTATGTTGTTTAACCAGATCACGAAAAGAAGACTTGGTTTTCTTCTGACTGCATTCGCCATAATTATTTCTTTGCCTTCTGTTGCTCAAACAATTAAGGGCAATGTGATCGATGCGAATGGCGGGGTTCCGCTTTTCGCTGCCATCGTGAGCGAAAAAGGAACAACCAATGGTGTTCCAACGGATTTTGATGGTGAATTCAGCCTGAAAGTTTCAACCCTTCCTGCCACGATACAGATTACCTTGGTGGGGTATCAAACTGCCGAAATGGAAGTGACATCGGCAGAGAAGCGCATCACGATTTCTTTGAGTGCTGTTGATAATGTGCTCGAACAGGTGGAAGTTACCAGTGATAGAATTCTTGAAAAACAAAAGAAGTCACCTTTATCAGTGGAAAACATGGATGCTATCGCCATCAAAGAAGTTCCGACAGGAAACTTTTATGAAGGCTTGGCTTCGCTGAAAGGTGTTGATATGGCTTCAGCAAGTTTGGCTTTTAGGGTCATCAATACGCGCGGCTTCAACAGCACTTCTCCTGTTCGTGTTTTACAAATCATCGATGGTGTCGACAATCAATCGCCGGGTTTGAATTTTTCTCTGGGAAACTTCCTCGGTGCCCCTGATCTCGATGTAAAAAGTGTAGACATTGTGCAAGGTGCAAGTAGTGCTTACTATGGACCCGGTGCTTTCAATGGTGTAATTAGCATGGAAACAAAAGATCCATTCCTTACTCCGGGTCTCACGGCAAATCTGAAAGTTGGCGAGAGAAGCCTCGTGCAGCCTTGTATTCGGTGGGCAGATTTCTATAACAATAGTGCAGGTAAAGCATGGTTCGCATTCAAACTCAATCTGTGTTATCTCACAGCAAAGGATTGGCATGCCAAAAACTATGAACCCATTTATGGCAGCTCAAATGGGAATTCTAATCCAGGTCGTTACGACGCGGTAAATACTTATGGCGACGAATATTTTGGTGCATTCGATTATTCGACAGCATCGCCATCTTCACAACAATATCGCGGGCTTGGAACTTTTTATCGCACAGGGTACAGAGAAGAAGATTTGGTGAATTACAACACTGAAAACCTCAAAGCAAGTGCAGCATTTCATTTTAGATTGAATCCTGATCTTGATTATGAGTCACCGGAAATCATTCTGCAAACAAACTATGGTAAGGGTACCACTGTTTATCAAGGTGACAATCGATTCAGTTTGCGCGACATTCAGTTTTTCCAACATCGCGTGGAATTCAGAAAAAAAGGGAAGTACTACCTGCGTCTATATGCTACTCAAGAGAACGCAGGGAATAGCTATGATCCATATTTCACTGCAAAAAAATTATTGGATGAAGCTAGATCAAATGAAGATTGGGCTTCTGCTTATGTGAAATACTGGCAACAAAAGGTCATCCCAAGAATGAATGCCCTGGGTTATCCTGAACTCGTTCAAAATCCTGATTGGCCTGGACCAGTGGTAGATCCGTTGTACCAACAATTTTATTTGCCTTATAGCAATACGGCGTGGATGAATACGTACCAGGATTCGTTGACTGCTTGGCATGCTTGGGTCGAACAATTGACCAACAACGGTAATGCCGGAATACCAATGGATACACTTGGCTACTTCGCACCCGGATCAGAACGGTTCAAGGAATCATTCGACCGCATTACTTCTGCAAAAAATAATGATGGTGAAGGTGGTACAAAGTTCTACGATAAATCTGCCCTCTATCAAATTCAAGGCGAACATCAATGGTCATTCGTTAAAATAGATGAAGTCAGAGCTGGTTTTAGTGGAAGATTGTATACCCCAGATTCTGATGGAACGATTTTCATTGATACCTTGAAAAGGAATATCACAGATAATCCGGCTGGGGGAAAGGATACGACTTACTCGAAAAATAAATTTACCAATTATCAATTCGGGTTTTATATCGGTGCTGAAAAAAAATGGAATGATAAACTCATTTTGAATGCCACAGCTCGCGTGGATAAAAATGAAAATTTCGATGCTGTTTTTACACCAGCACTTTCAGCAGTCTATTCCCCTAAGAAAAATCACTATGTGAGATTTTCATTCTCCAGTGCAGTGCGTAATCCGACATTAACTGATCAATATCTCAACCTCAATGTTGGTCCAGCTACTTTGCGTGGAAACTTGGAAGGTGTAGACAGCTTGATTACACTTGATTCATTCACTGAATGGAGAGATACTCAAAAACCAAGCTCACTGAAATACTTCAATATCGATCCCATCAGACCTGAAGAAGCAAAATCATTTGAGTTGGGATATCGCGGAACGATCGCCGAAAAAATATTCATCGACGCATCTGTTTACACCACTTTCTACCAACATTTCATAGGGTATAAAATTGGCATCGATGCTCCATTTAATGAAAGTGGACAGATTGAAAATTTCTCGAAAATCAAGGTTTATAGATATGCCGCAAATAGCGACAATCAGGTGATCACTCAGGGAGCAAACGTTGGAGCCAGCTATTATTTCTGGAAGCAACATGCATTCACCTGCAACTATTCCTATAACAAATTGGCAAAGGCAGACGATAATGATCCAATCATTCCGGCTTTCAACACGCCATTGCACAAGTTCAATGTCGGATTCAACGGGCGCGAACTCTGGCCGAATGCAGCAGGCAATACTTGGGGTTATGCTGTCAACTATAAATGGGTAGATCAATATTTTTGGGAAGGTTCACCTCAATTTACCGGACCAGTACCTTCTTTTATTGTTTTGGATGCTCAAGTCAATTATACCCTAAAAACAGCCGGTGTCAATTTTAAAGCTGGCTGCTCGAATCTATTGAATAATATGCACATTGAGGCATACGGTGGACCGGAAATTGGCCGAATGGCCTTCGTCGCAATTCAATACGATTGGAACAAAACCAAGTAATAAGGACATCATTGTATCCGGGGTGTTGGCAGTTTCCTCAACTGAAATGCTCCAAGTTTGAATAAAACAGATATTTTTGAGGAAAAATCAAAACAATTAATCAAGTTTAAACATGAAGAAAATCTCTACATTGATTGCTGCATTCGCCATCTTAAGTAGTATTGGACTCAACGCTCAGCGTTACCTCACCGAAGTCTTCACAGACGTCGATGTGACATCCGGTGTTACTTATGGTGTAAATGCAACCGTTATTGCTTATACCCAACTCGGGCAAGCAATTCCAGAAGAATTGAAAATGGACATCTATGAACCAAATGGTGACACTGAAACTGATCGTCCATTGATCCTTTATTTCCACACAGGTAACTTCTTGCCTCATCCGCAGAATGGCGGTCCAAGCGGCACGAGAACTGACCTCAATGTGGTTGAAATGTGTTCTCGTCTAGCTCGCATGGGATATGTAGTGGCATCTTGTGACTACCGTCTCGGATGGAATCCAGTTGCAACTGAACAAGATGAAAGGGTGTACACCCTCATCAATGCTGCTTACCGCGGTGTTCAGGATTGCCGCACAGCAATCCGTTATTTCCGTAAATCAGTTGCTGAAAGCTCTGATCCATACGGTATCGATCCATCTCGTATTTGTGTTTGGGGTCAGGGTGCTGGCGGTTATATCGCTTTTGCTGCTGCAACAATCAACAATTACTCAGATATCGCTATTCCAAAATTCACCCACGAAATTGAAGTTCCTCCTGGATCTGGTAACATGGTTACCGTTCCTATGGTTCTCGAAGCAGTGAACGGAGATATCTATGGCACTATTGTCGGAATAAATCCTAATGATGGCGATACTTTGTGTTACATCAATCACCCTGGTTATGATTCTGACTTCAATGTCATGGTGAACATGGGTGGTGCATGTGGTGATAGCTCTTGGGTTACTGCCAATGATCCTCCAATGATCTCTTTCCATGCTCCTTCTGATCCATTCGCTCCTTACAACGTTGGTACTGTAATCGTCCCTGGTTTCAACCTTCCTGTAGTTGAAGTGAGTGGTAGCTACCACGTTCAGCAGTTGGCTAATGCCCTCAACTTGAATCAGTCTTTCTTGAATGCTGACCTCGCAAGTGATGTGTACACTGTACAAGCTAATCTTTACAATGATGGTGCTTATGGCCTTTATCCTTTGAACAGACCTGCTGGCTCTGAAGCTGACAGTGCTCCGTGGGAATGGTGGACTTCTGACAACGTGAACAATGCCACTGGCTTGCTCACCAATCCGGATATGTCTCAAACTAAAGGTGAAACTTTCCTCGATTCTATTCAGGCGTATGCTGCTCCTCGTATCATGTGTGCTCTTGCTTTGCCAGGCAGCCCATGTGAAACTCCAACGGCTGAAAACGATCTTTGTGTGGATGCTATCGATATCAATCCGGCTTTCGCTGGTGCAGTAGATGTGGCTGTTTCTTCTGGTCCATACAGTAACGCTAACGCTACAGGCGGTGATCTCGATGTTGCTGATGTTACAGCTTGCTGGTTCGATGACCTCGCTGGTAATGGTGATGGCAACAACCCAGAAATTGACAATACCGTATGGTTCACATTCGAAGGGGATGGCGATGAGTATATCGTGATCGCTGATGATTGTGATGGTACTTCTGATTTCGCTGGTGATACCCAAATGATCATCTATGCTGGTGACGATTGTAACAACCTCACTCCGGTGGCTTGTAATGATGACATCAGCACTGCAAATAACATCTATTGGGCTGGAGTGCTTTTGGAAACTACTGCAAGCACTACTTACTACATTGCAATTGACGGGTTCAACTACACTGGTTTTGGTAGCCCTGATGATCCACTCACCACTGGTGATTTCTGTATCCAGGTTCAACAAACCATCGTGAATGTTGAAGAAAACTCTGATCTTCAGTTTGTGGTTTATCCAAATCCAACTAAAGATAATTTCACCATTCAAAGCAATGAGATGTTTGAAGGCGTTCGTGTTCACAACATGGTTGGCGACCTCGTTTACGCTCAGTCAGGCTTGAATACCAAACTATATCGCATTGATAATGTCTTCGCTCCAGGTGTTTATACCATTGAAATTTCTACTGCAAACGGCACTTCTATAAGCCGAGTTGTTGTTGAATAAATAATGTTATTTGATTTTCAAAACTGCCGGTATTTACCGGCAGTTTTTTTTTGTCTAAGTATTTCTGGATGGAGCGCTTTCCTCAGCTGATTATCACCACCCTTTGTCGTATGAAATTTCACAATGAATGTTGCTAAAGAAATGAAGGTGTGTGATTGATTGTATTTATCACGACGCATCAATGAGTCTTTACTGAGAATCGATGTTGTTGAACTTGTGGCATGAAGATCACAACCATTAGATTCGAAGGTTATTCCGTTTTCTTTTAGTATATCCTTTGTGCCCTTTTGGTAGCGACTTTTCAAATGATGATGGCTTTGTCAATTAACACTTGTGTAAATTCTCACAACGTAGGATATTTAGTTACGATAATTGGTAAAGAAAAAGCCCCTCCAATGGAGGGGCTTTAAAGAAGCGATAGAAATGACCGATATCGGTCAGATGTTATTGTTTTGCAGGTGCGCCTGTTGGAGTTTTAACTGGAGCGCCACCAGGAGTTGCTGAAGGATCTGGTCCAACATTACCCTTGATGCTGACAACTTTCACAGGTTCATTCACAGCATTCGAATTGATCGTTACTGTTTTGTTGATCGGTCCTGGACGTTTGGTATCATACTTCACTTCAATCAATGAAGATTCGCCAGGAAGGATTGGATTCGGATCACACTTAGGAACTGTACAACCACATGAACCTTGACAGTTGGTCAAAATGAGCATGTCTGTACCTGTGTTGGTCACTTTGAATGTGCATTCTCCGTTACCTCCAAATGGAACATCGCCATAATCATGTGATTCTTTGTCCAGTTTAATTGCCGGACCGCTCACCAATTCTTTTGGCTGGGCGTAAGCTGCAACGATTCCTGCGAATGCGAAGCAGAGGGTGAATATTGCTTTTTTCATATTAAAGTTGATTTTCATAAAAAACTCCGGTAATGATTGCCGGAGTTTTATAAGTTATCGTTGTGTATTAGTTACCGCCATTTGGTGCGCCTGCTGGAGCTTTTTCTGGGGCACCTGCTGGAGCTGCATTTGGATCTGGACCAACATTACCTTTGATACGTACAACTTTTACTGGCTCATTGCCTGCATTAGAGTTGATGGTAACTGATTTGTTGATCGGACCAGGACGCTTAGTGTCATATTTCACTGTAATGATAGATGACTCAGTAGGCTTAATTGGGTTTGGATCACATTTAGGAACTGTGCAGCCACATGAACCTTTGCACTTACTGATGATGAGGTCCTCTGAACCTGTGTTGGTAACCTTGAATTCGCAAGTACCATCACCACCGAAAGGAACTTCGCCGTAATCGTGAACTTCTTTGTCAATGGTAATTGCTGCGCCAGATACCGGTGTTTGTGCCGATACATATGAGATCATTCCGATCACAAGGGCCAACGAGAGGAGAACTTTTTTCATTTTCTTGGTTATTTGTATTGTTGTTGTTTATCGTTTTTTTTCTTGTACTCAAATCTAGGGCCAAAAAGATTCAGTTGAGGGGGCGGTTAACTGAATATTAACAGCATGACCACTTCTGAACCACTTCCGACGTTTTCGGATTTGTGTCACAAAGGTTTCATCATCACCTCTTTTGTTCGATTGTTTTAACTTGCCATTAGGACGATTAACGTTTTCTTCTCATTTGACTACTTATTCATGCAGAATTTGTATGGCATGGCTCGTTTGTCGCTGACCATTAGAAATAACCAGTGAATACCAACCATCACTATACGTACCAGTATCGATTTGGTGCACGACTTCTCCTCCATCGAGTTGAGATTCGGAAATGATTTGACCTAGAACATCGATAATGGAGATTTTCCACATTCCGGCTTCAGAAATGTTGATGTAAATCTGATCATTGGCTGGAACAGGATATATAGACATATTGATGTCCTGTCCTTCCGAAAGTCCTGTGAGTACGATTATTCCACTTCCTGAACAACCATCAGGGGTAATAGCGATTATACCGTATGAATTACCAGTATCGGGAAATGGTCCAGGGCCTGTCTCTGTCACACCATCAATATTCCAGACAATATCCTCAAAAAGATTACAATTCGAACATTCTACAACGTCATCTGCCGAATTATGGACGAGAACCGGTAGAATTACCGGGTTTACCTGAACAGGAATGCTATAACTACCTGATACAGCACCATTGGTAGCTGTTACAACGATATCAAATTCACTTGCGGTGGTATAAGTGTGATTTGCCGGGCCATTGAAACTAGCACTTCCGCTACCGTCGCCAAAGTCGATGATGTAATCAGTGCCGGCGTAGAAGTCAGAAAGATTGTTGGCAGTGACTGTCAATGGCGTGCATGCCTCAGTCACATTCGTCATAAAAAATGGTTGTATCACCAGAATTTCTTCAGAACCTGTTTGACAACCGTTTTCATCAGTAACCAAAATGGAGTAAAGTCCATTCTGATAATAGTCATTAAAGAAAATATTTTGCGGTCCATCTACGGTGCCCGTTTCTTCACCTTCGTGGTACCATTCATAATGTCCGGTGCTACAATTGATGCAATTGACCTGATAGCCGGTGGCATCGTAGTTCAGTACCGGAATTTGTGGATGATCAAAAACAACTATTGAAATAGTGGTATCCGCAACCGCATTGTTAACCATAAAGGTATATGTCAACTCATAGGTGCCTGGTGTTTCAATGGTATACTCAAAATCTGTTGAGCATATTTCATTGATGACGTCACTATTCAAAGTAAAGGAGCAATTGCTGTTTTCAATGAAGTCATTGAGGTTGCTGACGTGAATCGTATACGGATAACAACCGGAAAGGGTAGCTACTTCGAGATGGGTCGACAGGTATTGACAAGTTCCGTTTTCGAGGTTGAATTGTGGATCATAATTCACTGCTGTGGAATCTGTGCAACCGGGATAAAGACATGAGCCATTGTTGTAGTCAGCCTCGGGGTTGTAGTTGGCGGCAAGCGGATCAAAACAACCTCCTATCACACAACTATCATCATCATAGTTGGCTTGTGGATCGTAATTGTCTGCAGCCTCATCACTACATCCTGAATACAAACAACTGCCATCTTCTGTCGTGGCTGTTGGATCAAAATTGATGGCTGAGTCGTCTGTACATCCTGTAAGAGCATTCGAAGGAAAAATATTCATCCTCACCATTGGAATTTTCGGTGAAATGAAAGTGGCGTTTATGGATGGGAATCTGATCAGTGCTGATTCAGCAAGTGCATTTCCGCTTCGTGCAATTACAAATGTTTGTGTGGAATCTGCTTGACTTACTGCTACAAAATAAACACTGTCTTGCATCAATTCTACAGGTTCAGGAAAGGGCAATGTGAATAGATTTTCATCTCCAACTCCATTCAGAAAGGCCGCATTTACGAGCACGGTATCTGTAAAAGCGATGGTATCATCCATTGCCTCATTGTATATGATTCCATAAATTCCTGAATTCAATGCTGTGCCTTCTGCAAGACCAACTTGAAGGGAGTGACATGACTGCGAACTAGCGAATGCCTGATAAAAAGTTCCGGCTTCCATTCTGTATCCAATGTAAACGCCTTGAGCACCATAGCTGGTTTCCATGGGACCTTCATCACGGGCGAAGGTGTGACTGGTAATGGAGTAATCAAGTGAATCAATGTTATTCCACGGGGTCTCATCTTCCTGATCTTGCTCGGTAGTAAAGTATACGGTATAATCACCAATGGTTGCTGGATTTTGATAGGAAGTTGGCATCAATAGATTCTGCACTTCTCCAGGATTTACAAGTGCGGTCGCGGTGTTTTGATTGTAAGTTTCTGTAAGCCCATCCTGAATGATCCTCACATTGAGGTATGTGTTCGTTTGTGGATTATATCCAACATTCGTTGCAGCTGCCCCAAAGTTGAAGTCTGGAATATATGGAATAGGGTATTGGTCGTATTCTAGATCGATATAAGGATCTTCAAAGTTGAATTCATTGTGGTTGGTGTAACGCACGGTTGACATCATCAGGTCATTGTCATTGGGCTCATAAATAGTGATGTCGTCCAAAATCCACCAATAACAAAATCCACTGTAATAAAAGCGGAATCTGACATTGGGTTGATCTACGATATAAGAAGAGATATCCACAGAAGCCCAAACTGCACTGGCCGATTGAGCGCCATATGGGTTTTTCTAAAATGGTGGTCCAGTTATTTCCTTCATCTGTGGATATATCCACTCTGGTTGTTGCCTGATAAGAGCGGTATTGTTGCTGAAAGGTTAGGACCGCACCAGTCAATGATGTCAAGTCAACCGCAGGAGTTATGAGCCACGTTGTATGCGGCCCCGGGTCAATACCCGACCCAATAGCTCCGCCGCAGGCAGTTCCGGAATCATCCCAATAATTGCCATCGAAAATGACAAATCCATTGCTTTGTGTTTGTGATGGAATCGGAACAGCAACTCCCGAACAAGTTCCTCGTGCTCCAACAGTATGATCTGGAACAGTAGAAGGACCGCGGTACTCCCAATGAGCCAAGTCTGTCGTAGAGTTGATACCTGATTGCCAATCAGACGGAATACCGTCTGCAAAATCCCATACAATAAATGGCTCCCCCAATACCTGAGCTGTCATTCTTGAAACTAAACCGCTCAGTAAGAAAAGCATCACACAGATCTTTCTCATGTAGATAATAAAGTTTGTCATCATTTTCCGGAAAGCCGGATTGCGAATTTAACCAAATACCTTCAAACTTAAACAAGTCCCCTTCAATTGCAGATAAGACGACGGGTAAGGTAAAATAGCACAACGTGGAATCCTATTTCAGCCTAAACTGATGTTAGACTTCTTCAATTGGTTTTTTTTCCATCGTTTGAAAATATCGAGAATGATACCATCAGCGAGTCCGATTTTAGGAACAATCATCTCCTTGCAATCAGCGTAATCCATGATTTTCATGTATATTTCACAAGCTGGAACGATCACGTCCGCCCGGTCTGGCCTGAGTTTCATGCGCGTGATGCGTTGTTCAACAGTCAGCGTGTTGAGTATGGTATATTGGTCTTGAATTTCTTTTCTCTGCAAAGTTTCTGAAGGTTTTTTGCCCTGTATCTTGAACAAGGTGTTGATATTACCTCCTGTGCCGATGGCAATGAGTTTTTCTTGTTTGTCCAGCGTGGATGTGATCCACTTTTTCACTTTCGACCAGGTGTCTTTTTGAACTGCACCGCTCAACATCCGGACAGTACCTATATCGAAGGATTGACCTTTGATTTTTTTGCCTTTCCGGATCAAAGTCAATTCAGTGCTTCCACCTCCCACATCAATGTAGAGATAGTTGGCAGTTTTGTTCAAGTTTTGGGTGAAATAGTTACTGAAGATCAACTCAGCCTCCGCTTCACCGGTTAAAATCTCCACCTGAATATTGGCCTCCCTAAAAACTTCTTCTAAAACAAAGGCACTGTTGGATGCCTCACGCATGGCAGAAGTTGCACATGCGCGGTAGTATTCAATGTGATGGACATCCATCAAATACCAGAAGGCACGCATGGTCTTCACCAATTGTCGGGTTTTTTCTTCAGAAATTTTCCCGGTTGCAAAAACTTCTTCACCTAGTCGAACGGGTACACGTGTCAGTGACACTTTTTCAATATGAAATTGATCTCCATCGAGATATACTTCTTCGATGAGTAGTCTGATGGCATTGGAGCCAATATCTATAGCTGCGAACTTCACTCAGTTTTGTTTTTGGGTGGAATACTCCAGTTGTCTTTTCAGACGATACTGAATGGTTGATCATCTCATGTTAAATAGTAATCCAACATGCCATTCATCAAGGTCTGAATGTTGTCCAATAACTTGTCCGTGCTCAATTATTCTGTGCAAGGCGAGTTGATGGAAACTACATTTTTATGTCTTACAAAAGGAATTATTCCCGCGCCCGAAATTAAGCAGTTGACATTGGAGTAACACGTGATTTATGTTCTGCTCGCTGCGAGGATGTATTTATAAGTTTCGTTTTGCGTGTCGGACTGCACTCTTCCGCGGGGTGGAACCAAATATTCGTTTTTCAACGATTTTTCAACGATGCGTGCTTTTGCGGAATTACTCAGCTGAATGTCTAAAAAATTCTGTAGATCTTTTTTGAGCTCGGGATCATATATCGGAGCCGTTACTTCAATGCGATGATCAATGTTTCTGACCATCCAGTCGGCACTTGAAATATAATAAACAGGATTCCCCCCATTGCCAAATGAAATGATTCGGCTGTGTTCCAGAAACCTGCCTACAATGCTGACTACACGTATGTTTCCTTTGTTCTTTTTCAAGTCGGGAATGAGCGAGCAGATACCTCTGATGATGAGGTTTACTTTTACTCCTGCCTCTGCTGCTTCGTATAGTTTGTTGATCATACTGGCATCCACAAGATTGTTCATCTTGATGGTAATCCATGCTGGTTTTCCTTTTTCAGCAAGTGATATTTCATGACTGATGAGGTCTGAAAATTTCCGCCTCGTGCTGAATGGAGAAAGGACGATATGCCTGAAGGTGCTGCGTTGGAAATTGTTTTCAAAAAATTCAAATATCCTTCGAACTTCATTGCCAATTTCAACATTCGCTGTAAGGAGCGATAAATCTGAATATACTGACGCCGTTCCTTCATGAAAATTGCCTGTGCCGATGTGCACGTAGCGCACTGTTTTGACACCTTCTTTTCTGCTGATTTGAATGAGTTTACAATGTACTTTCAGACCTGGAACACCAGGAATGACACGAACGCCGGCTTCTTGAAGTGCTTTGGATACAGAAATGTTGTTTTCTTCATCGAAACGAGCTTGCAATTCCACCACTGCGAGCACTCTTTTACCGTTGCGTGCAGCATTGATGAGAGCACTGATAATACTCGAATTTCGAGCTACACGATATAGCGTAATCCTTATGGTTCTCACTTCCGGATCGATAGCGCTTTCGCGTAACAAATCGAGAATATTGTCGAAACTGTGATAGGGATAGTGTAGAAGTATGTCTTTCTTTTTGATCTGGCTAAAAATGTCTTGTCCATCCTTCAATGATGGATGGACAACTGTTTTGAGTGGTGTAAAGCGCAGTTCTGGTTTGTTGAAATCGGGAAACTGCATTAAGTCGCGAAGCTGCTGGTAACGACCTCCTGCGGTGATGTATTCGGTATCTTTCGATTTGAGTTTTTTCAAAATCTGCTCCAACAAAGCTAGAGGCATGGACCGATCGTACATGATTCGGACATACTGACCTCTTTTGCGTTGATTCAAACTTCGACTCATTTTTTCGACAATGCTCTTGGATACATCATCGTCGATATCAAGTTCTGCATCACGTACAGTTTTAATCGCAAAAACATTCACCTTTTTCAGATGATATGAAGGGAAGAGTTCGTGCGCGAAAAGACGCAAAATATCATCGCAGAATATGTATTCTTGCTGCGTTGCATGGCTTGATGGCAATAAGATAAAACGATTCGTTTTTTCTGGTAATTCAATAATGGCGAATGCATGTTGATGAATCGTTTTTGTCGGATCTAACTCAGCCACAAACATCAGTTTATTGTCACTGAATTGAGGCAAAGGCGTCTTACCATGCACTATTACAGGTACAATCCAAGGCTTCAATGTTCGGGTGAAATGGTCTCTCAGAAATTTTAGATGTTCTTTCTTCGCCGTTTTTTCATTGATCTGTTTAAAGCCCTTCTTCCCAAGTTCAGCAATTAATTGTCCATAGGTTTTTTCGAAACGCTCATGTTGTCTTGCGACCACATGTTGAATTTCCTTCAGGGTTTCATCGGGATTAAAATCCATTGGGTCAATGGGTTTTTTGGAAATGCCAATAGCCCTTCGCAGCGTTGCTACACGTACCCGGTAGAACTCATCGAGGTTGTTTTCATATATCCCTAAAAATCGTATTCTTGAAACGAGCGGAACCGTTGCGTCGAATGATTCCTGCAATACCCTTTCATTGAAGGATAGCCAGGAAATTTCCCGGTTGATGAATTCCGATTTCATTTTTTTCGCCATGTTGCAAATGGAATTTTCCTGCGTTGCCCCGATGTTACGGACAGGTTAAACTTTTTGTTTTGTCAACAGCAACCAAACTATGCTACCTTGCATCCGTCTTGCCATGTTGTCAAAGGTTTGCAAATATTTGAATACAACTGTCATATTCGTGATGGTCGCTGGAATATTTAATATTGCAACAGTCAATTGGATCGTATTCGAGCAGCAACATCTCGCCTTAAAAAGAAAATTCGAACGACAATTAAAGGCCGGAATTCCTGATGATCAGTTGATTGTGTTTAAGTTCAGTCCTTCGGAAGAAAGTCAATTAAATTGGAAACACGAGCGCGAATTCATTTACAATGGTGAATACTATGATGTGGTTTCTGTTCAATTGGTCGAAGGTCAAAAAGTAATTCGTTGTATTTCCGACCATGCCGAACATGAAATTGAAGAATTGGCGGAAGATCTCGCCGGAAGAAGTGATCAAAACGTCACTAAAGAGCCTTTTCTTTTAAAATATATCCCTGGTTTAGCTTATACTCAAATGGTATCTGCAAAAGAGGGTTTCGTTGGTAATACCATTCACCATGTGCATTGCAATGATCAATTCACCTTGCGTTTTTTTCCTCAACCTCCAGATTGGAACTTCTTGACAGAAATTTCCTGATCTTTCATAATGCGAAGCGTTCCTTCCAAGTTCTCACTTTTTTGGTGATTGAATGAAATGGATTCAGGCAATTTTACTGTTTTCTATTCAACGATGAAGTGATTTTCATGGTTGTCAACACGTGGACATTTTTAATAGTTCCCGTTATCAACGTATGCATTATATCATGCATATCATTCAATTTATCATTCAAATTATACATGAAGAAATTATATCATATTTTCATTTTTTTACTGACCATTCTTTCTGTCGTGTCGAATGCTCAGGTATTGACAGTGCGAGACAAAGTCACACTGGAAGTTTTGTCTGGTGCTCTTGTTACAATTTCAGGACACGCGACAATGTCCACAGATGGCGATGGAATGGTTGATCTGGGGGGATTGCGCGCCGGAAGTGGCGTAGTGGTTTCCGCTATTGGCTATGAAACGGATTCTGTTTCTTGGCAACAACTCGAAACATCGTCTTGGATAGTTGGTCTTACTGCACGCCATTACCTCACTGGTGAAGTGGTGGTTTCGGCCAACAGAACTTCTGAAAGACGCGAAAATGTGCCACAACATATTCTTGTTCTTGACAAAAAGGAAATCATGTTTTTGAGTCAACAGAACTCTGCTGATGTGCTTCAGTCAACTGGAAATGTCTTCGTACAGAAAAGCCAGTTGGGAGGAGGAAGCCCCGTGCTTCGTGGCTTTGAAGCCAATAAAGTGTTGTTGGTAGTAGATGGCGTTCGAATGAACAATGCCATTTATCGTGGCGGTCACTTGCAGGATGTCATGACACTCGACAATTCCGTCTTGGAAAAAGTTGAAGTGATGTATGGCCCTGGATCGGTGATGTATGGAAGCGATGCGCTTGGTGGCGTGATGCACTTTTTTACCAGAAATCCTGAATTCTCTCAGGGTGATAAACTTTTGGTGAAAGGAAATGCATTCGTGCGCCACGCCACGGTCAACAATGAAATGACCGGGCACTTCGATCTCAACATCGGGGGTAAAAGATTCGCCTCATTCACCGCAGTTACATACTCCGATTTTGGGGATCTGCGCCAAGGCAATGTCAGAAGCCCTGGTATGCTGGATGTTTGGGGTAGAACCGAATATGTGGAGCGAATCGATGGCAAGGATAGTATTGTGACCAACAGCAATCCGAATGTGCAAGTGGGCAGTGCATACAAACAGTATGATTTGTTGCAAAAATTCAGTTTTAAGCAAAGTGAATTTGTGAAACACACCCTGAATTTTCAGTATAGCACGAGTAGCGATGTTCCGCGATACGACAGACTTACCCAATACCGCAACGGTAAACTAAGATTTGCAGAATGGTATTATGGTCCACAGGAAAGAATGCTTGCTGCTTGGCATGTGGATTTGACCAAAGAGAACAAGGCATACACATCAGCTCGAATTACTGCGTCATACCAGGCACTCGAACAAAGCCGAAATACCAGAACCCGCGATAAGTCTGCTTTGGAAAGCCAGGTGGAAAATGTGGATGTGATTGGAGTCAATGCCGACTTCAATAAAAAAGCAGGCAAACACGAAATCCGCTATGGTGCAGAGTTTGTGACCAATGATGTCGATAGCAAAGCGACTGCGATCGATATCGAAACAGATTCAACTTGGAAGATTCCGACACGTTATCCAGATGGCGGTAGCAGCATGCAAAGTTTGGCGGCATATGTGACACATACTTGGAATGTTTCTCCAAAATTCACGATTGCAGAAGGTATTCGTGGAAGTAATGTAAAACTGGACGCGACTTTCAATGACACTTTGTTTTTCCCTTTTCCCTTTAAGTCCATTGAACAAAACAATACTGCTCTTACAGGCAATATTGGTCTGATTCTCAAGTCTGGTCATGACTGGCGCTTTGTACTCAACGGAAGTACAGGATTCAGAGCTCCTAATGTGGATGACATCGCTAAGGTTTTTGAATCAACAGGTGCAGAGCGCGATGAAAATGGGGTTTTGGTGACTCCTGGAAATTTGATTATCCCAAATCCAAAACTGAAACCTGAATACACTTACAATGTCGATCTGGGCATTGCAAAAACAATCGACAAGGTGGTTACCCTCGAAGGAACGGGATTCTACACATGGTATCAGAATGCATTAACAACCGACGCTTCTGCCTTAAATGGAGATAGCCTTATCTTGTTTGAAGGGGATACTGCCATGGTGAGCACGACCGTGAATAAGGCGAAGGCATATGTCTATGGGTTCAATGGTCAGCTTGTAGCCAAAGTTCATCGGAATTTTGAAATTACCAGTGCCATCAATTATACCTATGCGAGAATTGAAGAAGAAGACGGCACTGAGACACCTTTGGATCACATCCCACCAGTGTTCGGGAGGACTTCATTTAATCTGAAGTTGAAAAAATTCCGCGGTGAATTTTGGGTCATGTACAATGGTTGGAAACGCATTGAAGACTACCGACTGAATGCAGAGGATAACGAAGCCAATGCAACAGCTTTGGGAATGCCGTCTTGGTATACGATTAACTTGAGGACTTCTTATCAGATCAATGAGCACCTGACGGCTCAGCTTGCGATCGAGAATATTTTGGATCAGAATTACAGGATGTTTGCCTCCAATATCAGTGCTCCTGGTCGCAACCTGATGGTTACCCTGAGGGCTAGATTCTGATTTTTTTTAAGAAAAGGATCGGATTAATCTCCGGTCAAGACGGGGTTTATCGCAAGATAAACCCCGTTTTTGTTGACTTACAGGAAGTTGTGTCGGGTTTTAATGGTTTTGACGGTATTCTGGTCTGGGCATTTGGAACTTGATCATTCCTGTTACATTTGTCACTCCAAAAATTATTTTCAGGAATCAACATGAGAAAACTTCTACTTGCAGTCAGTTTCTTTTTTGCACTTACAAATTATGCCGATGCCCAGTATCTGAATTGTGGTACAGACATCGAATACAACAAAGCAAAAGCCCGGAACCCGTTTCTGGCTCAAGCTCGACTCGATTATGATAGAATGATCGAGGAAAAAATGCTTGAACTGCGTCAAAACCGTGATGGTGAGACTGATGCAATTCTTGTGATTCCCGTGGTATTTCACATTATTCATAACAATGGTCCTGAGAATATTTCTGATGCCCAGATTTGGGATCAAATAGAGGTCCTCAACCGTGACTATAACAAACTCAACGCTGATACCATCGTTGTGGTTGAAGGCTTTGATACAATTATCGCCAATGTGAGATTAGAATTCCGTCTGGCACAGCTCGATTTCTTGGGCAACTGCACCAGCGGTATTGAGCGTATCCACTCTATTGAAACTTATGTTGGAGACAATGGGTCTAAACTCAACCAGTGGCCAAGAGAACGTTATTTGAATGTATGGACAGTTGCGAGCATGGAAAACGGTACTGCTGGATATAGCCAATATCCTTCTTCTGTGATTGATATCGCTTCTGCACGCGCAGATGGAGTTATTATCCGTCACAACTATATCGGAAGAATTGGCACCGGAGCAGATTGGAGCTCACGTGCATTGACCCATGAAATTAGCCACTATCTGGATCTTCAACACTTGTGGGGAAGTACCAATAGCCCGGAAGTAGAATGTGGTGATGACGGCGTTCAAGATACCCCTCGCACTGAAGGTCACCTTTCATGTCCGTTATACGACATGGCTTGTTTCTCTCAGAACATGAATGGCAATGCCATTGAAGACCTTGTAACCTCTTATACGTTCGATGGAATTGAAACTACTGATGGTACGATTGATCCAACTGAGGTTCCACAGGGTATTTTCACTGAAGATGGTCTAGAAAGACTTCATTTCGGTAGTTTCCATTCTTCAGGCGTTTCTTCTGCAACTGCCAATGATGGACATTTCGAATTTTCAAATTGGAGCACAGGAGCACCGGATTCTGCTACTCTATTGACTGAACTAACAGGCAATTTGAGTACAGCCAAATATTACGAATTCACGCTAACTCCAAGTCCTGGTAGTCTCATGACTCTTACCAATATTCTATTTGATGTAAAGAGAAGTGAAACGGGACCTCGCACTTATTCTGTAAGGTCAAATCTCACCAACAACTACGGAACGAATCTCGGTGTTTCTGCAGTAGGTAACACACCTTATATCAGCCATGTTCCTGCCAGTAACGCTGCAACATATTACTTCATCAACACGGATACTACCCTTGTACTTTCTGGAAGCAAAGTGAATCTTGGTACTGCTTATGCCAGCATTCAGCAACCAGTTACATTCCGAATTTATGCATGGAATGCAGAAGATACTGATGGTACTTTCGAGATTGATAATGTGGTTGTACAAGGTTCTTTTGGCTTGAGTGCGAATGTTCAGAATTATATGGAGTATTCATACTGTTCAGTGATGTTCACAGAAGGACAGAAAGCAAGAATGCGCGCTGCTCTTGCATCCACGATCAGCAGCAGAAACAACTTGTACACTGAAAACAACAGAGCACTTACTGGTACTGATGATCTGCCACACCCATGCTCACCTCAGGCAGATTTTTATCCTTTGAACCGTTTTGTTTGTATCGGTGATGAAACAACTTTCTGGGACAATTCCACCAATGCTACGCCAACATCTTGGCTTTGGACTTTTGAAGATGGAAATCCTGCAACAAGCACAGAACAATATCCGGATGTGTCCTTCAATTCATATGGTCGTAAAACGGTTACGCTTACCGTAGGTAATGATCAGGGTTCAACTTCTAAAACCATTGAACAGTGTGTGATCGTTGCTCCAGAAGGAACAGAATTCCCTGGTGGTCTCCTTCATGAAGGTTTTGATAGTTACGATGAATTCTATAACCACTGGATCCCAGGAAACTACGATAACAATGGATCATTCTTCCAACAGGTAAGCAATGTAGGTTATTCAAACAATACGTGCACAAAACTGAATGCCTATGATATGGATATCACTACCATTGATGAAGGTGGTTTTGATATTGATGAATTGGTTTCTCCGGTGATGGATTTGAGTAATCTTTCTGGTAATGCAGTATGTTCTTTCAGATGGGCTTATGCAACACAAAGTACTGACATTGCTGGTATCACAGAGCGACTGGATGTGCTGGTTTCTAAAGATTGTGGTAAAACTTATGAATCGAATCAGGCTATTAATCCACGTAAACGCCTTGAAAGCACTGATCTCGTAACCGCAGGAAATGTAAGTCAGTCATACGTGCCAATGTCTTCTGCTGATTGGGAAGAAACCAGTTTCACAATTCCAAGTTCGTACTTGACCGATGGCTTCAGAATGAAGTTTATCTTGTATGCTGGCATGTATCCAAATAACTTGTATCTAGATGATATCAATATCACTGGTACTGTTGGTGTTGAAGAGGCCGGTGTTGATTTTTACGGTGCGAAACTTTATCCAAATCCGACAGAAGATGGCGTTACCACATTGAGCTATTACAATCCAGGTGGAGCTGCAATGGAAATTACACTTACAGATATGAGCGGTCGTTTGGTTGAGAAATGGAATCCAACGAACAATGTTCCTGGTAACCGTTTTGTTGAAATTTCTACAACCGAATTGCCTAAAGGAATGTATTTGGTAAATCTCAAGTCAGAGAAAAGCACTGAAACATTGAAGTTGATTGTGAAATAATTTAGTGATGAGATATGTGAAGGGCCGCATCGAAGATGCGGCCCTTATTTTTTGTAATTACCTGAAAAGATGATCAACCAAAGTCACTTCAAATGATCACGCTAGGATTTTTTGTACTTCGTGGTAATTTGGTTCTTGCGAGATGTCTGACACCAATTCGGTATACAGTACTTTGCTGTTTTCGTCGAGAATTACAACCGCTCTTGCCATGAGTCCGATCAAGGTTGAGCCATCAGTAATATCTACATGAAAAGCCTTGCTGAAGGATTGATCCTTGTATTCAGATAAACATTCTACTTGGTCTATTCCTTCTGCTCCACAGAATCGCTTTTGGGCAAACGGCAAATCTTTAGAGACACACAAGACTATGGTGTTCGGAAATGAAGATGCCAGCTTATTGAACTCTCTGACGCTTTTCGCGCATGTGCCGGTATCAATACTTGGGAAAATGTTTAATACGACACGTTTGCCGGCGTAGGCGGCAAGGGTGGTGTCAGTGAGATCTGCCTTGGTGAGTCTGCATTCCGGAGCGTGATCGCCTTTAGGAGGAAGATCTCCGGAAGTGTGTGCAAACTGATTTCGATGTGAAAATTGAGCCATTAATTCAATGATGAAAGTTTTTCTTCGATGAGTTTTATTTTGGACTGAGCATCAGCCTGTTTTTTTCTTTCTGTTTCAAGTACCTGTGCCGGTGCATTGTTCACGAATCTTTCGTTACTGAGTTTCGCATCTACAGATTTCAGAAAACCACGGGTGTATTCAAGTTCTTCTGTGAGTTTTTTCTTTTCTGCTTCCACATCCACATTGGCAGTGAAAGGGATGAAATATTCATCACCCTTGATGACAAACGAAAACGAATTGGCTGGCTTGTCGGTCACGGATTCTATTTTTTCCAGATTACACAAGTGACAAACTACTGCATCAAACTTGTGGGAAGCCGCTGCAGTTCTATTCGCCTTCAGTGTGAGTTGTTCCTTGTTCGGAATATTATTCCTTTCTGATGTTTCGAACGCCGATAACCATTTCAGAGAAGTAATCGAACGCTTGAAGGATTGACTCATCTGTGGATTTAGGAATTGGCCAAGAAGCAATACAGATGGATCCTTTTCCAGCTTCGCGTTCACGCATCAACTGCCAGATTTCCTCGGTAAGGAATGGCATGAAAGGATGTAGCACTTTCAAGATGTTTTCGAATATGGAAACAGTTGCTTCGAAAGTGGTTTTATCCATCGAAGTACCATAGCTCGGTTTAACCATTTCGAGATACCATGAACAGAAGTCATCCCAAACCAGTTTATAGGTTTTCATCAATGCTTCACTTATCCTGAACTTGTCGTAATCATCATTCAATTCAGCGAGAACATGATTGAATTTGTTTTCCATCCACTGCACGGAAACTTTAGATGAGTCGGACTGTGCTAGTTTGTCATCTATTTTTTCTTCCCAGCTTTTTACCAACCTGAAAGCATTCCAGATTTTATTGGCAAAATTTCTTCCCTGCTCGCAAAGTGATTCATCGAACAACAGGTCATTTCCGGCAGATGAGGAGAGGAGCATTCCAACGCGCACTCCGTCTGCACCATATATTTTCATCAGATCAATTGGATCTGGCGAATTGCCAAGGGATTTTGACATTTTTCTGCCCTGTTTGTCGCGCACGATACCCGTGTAATAAACATTGCGGAATGGAAGTTCACCGCGGTACTCGTAACCGGCAATGATCATACGTGCTACCCAGAAAAACATAATTTCCGGTGCGGTTACCAGATCGTTGGTTGGATAATAGTATTTAACTTCATCCTCGGAGTAGAAGCCATCGAATACGCTGATAGGCCACAACCAGGATGAAAACCATGTATCAAGTACATCAGGATCTTGTTTGATGTCAGAAGCCTGAATGGATGGATTTTCTTTTCGGAACAGCTGCAGCGCTTCGTCTTCCGTTTTAGCCACCTGAAAACTGCCATCTGGCGCATACCATGCGGGAATTCTATGTCCCCACCACAACTGACGAGAAATACACCAGTCTTTGATGTTCTCCATCCAATTGCGGTAACTGTTTTAAACTTCGGTGGCCAGAATTTAATGTCGTCATTCATGACATGATCGAGCGCTGGTTTGCTGAGGTCTTTCATATCGACAAACCATTGCAATGACAATCTTGGCTCAACCACAGCATCACTGCGCTCACTGAATCCAACCTTGTTCAAGTGTTCTTCTGTCTTGGCAAGATGACCTGCAGCGGCAAGGTCTTCAGCAATTTTCGAACGAACTTCAAAACGATCCAAACCAACATACAACTCTCCCGCTTCGCTGATGGTGCCGTTATCATTCATCATGTTAATCACACGAAGCTTGTGCTTTTCACCCAACATGAAGTCATTCATGTCGTGAGCTGGAGTAACTTTCAAACAGCCGGTACCAAATTCCATTTCGACATACTCGTCGGCGATAACAGGCACTTCACGATTAACCAACGGTACAATGACAGATTTTCCATGGAGGTGTTTGTAGCGTTCATCTTTTGGATTGACACAAATGGCAGTATCTCCTAAAATGGTTTCAGGACGCGTTGTGGCAATGGTTACAAAATCATTGCTTCCGCTGATTTGGTATTTGACGAAGTAAAGTTTAGAATTCACTTCACGGTAGATCACTTCTTCATCACTGAGGGCTGTCAAGGCAGCTGGATCCCAGTTGATCATTCGTTCTCCGCGGTAGATTTTTTTCTTCTTGTATAAATCGATGAATGAGTCAATGACGCTGTCGTAATATTTCTCATCCATGGTAAAACGTGTACGCTCCCAATCACAGGATGCACCGAGTTTTTTGAGTTGTTCAAGGATGATACCGCCATGTTTACGTGTCCATTCCCAGGCATGCTCGAGGAAAGCATCACGCGACAAGTCACTCTTTTTGATGCCTTCTTTGCGAAGTTTCTGAACCACTTTCGCCTCAGTTGCAATGGATGCATGGTCAGTTCCTGGCACCCAAAGTGCATTCTTGCCTTGCATACGCGCCTTACGAATGAGCAAATCCTGAATGGTATTGTTGAGCATATGGCCCATATGCAATACCCCTGTTACGTTCGGAGGTGGGATGACAATGGTATAAGGTTCGCGACCATCTGGTACGCTTTTGAATAGTTTATGCTCCATCCAGTAAGCATACCACTTGTCTTCTGCTCCTGTCGGATCGTATTTACTCGGAATTTCCATCATGCGGCAAAAATAACCGCAGGTCTGAATGGATCAAGGTTTGGAATTCAGAAGCCTTCAGAAGTTTTCACCCGTTTCCACAATGCGTCCCAGGCTTCTCGAAATTCACCTTCTCCCCAATCAGGCTGGACCGGTGCCGCCTTCCAAACTCCGTTTTCCTGGAATATTCTCCAATAGAAAACAAAAGCCTCGTGTTCTTCTGTTTTGGAAAAATCAGGCCTTCCCCATTTCCCTATAAAAAAATGTAATTCTCCGTTCACTTCTCTCACAAATGTTTTTCCTTGACCAAACCAGTTGAGAACTTCAATTTCACGCTTGGCAGGATGATGATCCAATAATTCCATTTGTCTTGGATAACTGACCCACTTAACTTCACTTTGATCCTGTAGTGTTGAAAATTCAGCAAACCTGATCGTATCTGCACTCACTGCAATACCGCTCCAAAGCCAATTGTTGAACATGGAGGGAGAGGTATAAAGTTCGCCATATGAAATATGTTGGCGTTCCAATTCTTCAGCGAATTGATGATGTACTTGGTATTTATTGACGACAGTATATCCCATGTAAAGCATGGCGTATACAACAGACGCGATGGCCCATTTGTATCGCATTTTGTTTTCACGTTTGTAAAAGAGGCAAACGATAAGTAAGAGCATGAAAGGAATGGTCCAGAATGGATCAACTACAGCGATATTATTGAATCCAATGAGGTGATTGGTGAATGGCAGCAACAATTGAGTTCCATAAGTGGTGCAACAATCCAAAAGTGTATGTGTGACAAATCCCAATAACCATAGGGAATACCATTCACGAAATGCAATTTTGCGTTTGAAGATTCTGAATGTCAGCCAGGCAAATGGAAGGGCCAACAACAGATGTACAAACATCGAATGCGAATAACTTCGGTGAATTTGAAGTTTGGTGATTTCGTCAGAAAAAAATGGATTCATCAGAATATCTAAATCCGGTATAGTTCCGGCAATGGCACCGATGAGTTGTGCTTTGTTTCCGATTTTTTTTCCCAGTATTAACTCGCCCACAGCGGCCCCTAATACAATCTGACTGAGTGAATCCAATTGAAATTAATTTGATGCGAAGTAATGAAAAGTAATTCATATGAAGTTACCACCGATCCGAATTTGATCTAGGCCAATGTCTTGCTCAATTCTGCATGCAGACAGGAGATGCTGAACGTTAAAATGTTTCATCCGGCACCTGATTTTTACCGTTTGTCAGATGTAAAGACTTATCTCAGGCAATCTTTCGGTCGTTTGTGGCGTCTTATGTTCTGAAGATGCAATCCAGCGAATGAAAATTATCATCACAACACTCTTGTGTCTTGCGGCTGTGTTTGCCTTACGCGCTACGCATATTGTTGGTGGTTATATTCATTACGAGCAAATCGGTGATCACGAATACCGCATTGTTCTAAAGGTTTATCGCGATTGTTTCAATGGTATCAGTGGCTTTGATGACCCCGCGAGTATTGGCGCTTTTGATGTCAATGGTGATCTTTTTGCAAACATTGAAATGGATCTGGCAGTTGCCACTGTGATAGAATTGCCGGTGGAACTGGACAACAATTGTTATTCTCCTCCATCTGATGTCTGCGTGGAGGAGTGTACATATGAGAAGATTGTCACAATGGATGTGCCTTCAGGGGACTCACTTTGGCATATCAACGTTGTTGTCGAAACAATAGCATTGTCAATACTGAGAGTAACGATAACATTGGTATGACGGTGAATGCTTTTATCCCAGGGCCTGAAGTGGCAAGTTGGAACAGCAATCCCGAATATGTCAGTTATCCTCCGATTTTTATTTGTTTAAATACGCCTTTTGAAATGGATCATAGTGCCGTTGATGCAGATGGTGATCAATTGGTCTATTCATTTTGCAATCCGCTACTTACCAATGTCACAGGTAATTATATCAATCCGCCGGGAGCTCCGCCATATCCGGAAATGCCTTTCTATCCTGAGTATAGTGCAACATATCCGATTGCAAGCAGCCCGGCTTTTAACGTAAATCCGGTTACCGGACTTATGACAGGAACACCTAATTTGATGGGGCAATTTGTGGTTGGTGTTTGTGTGGAAGAATACCGTAATGGTGTTCTGATCAGCTCATCCAACAGGGATTTTCAATTCAATGTGACCATTTGTGAGCCCAATTTGGCACAGTCGATTCCTGTCCCAGCCGACAACTGCGCGGGAACAGTCGTTACTTTTTCGAATGTGTCGGAAAATGCCATCAGTTATCATTGGGATTTTGGAATTGAAAGCATCGACACGGATACATCCAACATCGAAAATCCTTCATACACATTTCCTGTGGCAGGAGTTTATGACGTGAGTTTGATTGTAAATCCAGGATTGGATTGCGCCGATACTGCCGTTGTTCAGGTAAATACTTTTGAAGCACCGGATGTCGACATTCTTGTTGCGGATTATCTGTGTTTGGACAATACAGATCACTATACTTTTCAGGTAGTCGGTGATTTTCCGGATGACTCTGAGATCAATTGGAGTTTTGACAGCGGAACCGATCCTTTATCTGCAAATGCTTTTACTGTCTTTCAAGTGGCCATGAATGAATCATTGGCCGAATACAATGTGAACTTGTTGGTCGAAGCCAATGGATGTCCAACAAATGTTTCAACCATCATCAACAATCCTCCTGATCCAATTGCGATCATCGATCCGCAGGAGTCATTTTGCGATGGACTTACCTATACTTTTTCCGAAAGCAGTCTGAATACAACATCATTATTGTGGGAATTTGATGATCCCTTTTTTGATGATCAATCAACATTACCCAATCCAACGTATACCTTTTCTAATGAAGGTTCATATTTGATTTCATTGATGGCTTCGGCTCCGAATACATGCACCGATACTGCGTTCATGAATTTTGAAATTTTCGGTGGACTGGAGGCTTTTTTTGATCCGCCCGAACCACAATGCTTGGAGGGAAATTCTTATGATTTTGAAGCTGAAGGAAATGCTTCTACAAGCGCTGTTTTTAGTTGGGAATTTCCTAGCGCTGTGAATACAACATCATCGAATATACCAAATCCTCAAAATATCCAATATGATGCGAGTGGTTGGCATGATGTCGTTTTAACTGTTCAACAAAATGGGTGCATTGTATCATACACCGATAGTCTTTTGATTTTCAGAATTTCGAAAACGAATTTCAAATTGACACAACAATGACTTGTCCTCCGGTTACGGTGTCTTGTCTTGCTATATCTATCTCGGATGTTCCGGTGTTTTATTATTGGGATTTTGGGGATGGTACATCCAGCACTGATTCGAACCCTGTCCATGTTTATGAAGGTGGTGATCACTATGATATTGTCGGAACTGCATATACCTTATCAGGCTGTGTTGAAGAAGAAACGGTGACCTTTCCTGACGCGATTCAAATACTACCGCATCCTGTGGCTGCATTTCTGATTGAACCACAAACAATGGATATCAGTAACCCCAATATGAGTGTTACGGATGCTTCATGGGGTGCAGTGTCTTGCTACTATGAATTGAGTGATGGAAGTGTTGTTGCAGGCTGGGATTTCTCTCATCTGTGGGAATTAACGGGCACACAAACAATCACTCAGTATGTCACGAATGCCGCGGGGTGTACTACATCGATTAGCGGTGAAGTGATCATCAATGGATTTTCATTGTACGCACCAAACTCATTTACTCCGGATTGGGATGGCGTGAATGATGTATGGTTACCTGTAATTACCGGTGTAACAAACTACCACCTCCAAATCTTTAATCGATGGGGCGACCTCATTTTCGAAACAAAGAATCCTCTTCAACCCTGGATTGGAGATGTGCATGAAGGTGATTATTACGCGTCAGATGGCGTTTATCAATATCGCATCATAGCTGAAGATCTTTTGGAACTTCCACACCATTTCCAAGGCCACATCACTCTGGCCCGATAAGCTTCTGAAATACGTTTAAATGGCCACTGCTGCTGCAACCGCTGCGCCGGCATTCAGGTTGCCGTAGCCGGTATCTGAATGTGGGTTAGGATAATATTGAGAAGTGATGGTCAGGAAATTCATGACTTCTTCTCTTGTCATTGCTGGGTCTACAGACCAAACCGTCGCAGCAATACCAGCTGCAATGGCTGTTGCAGCGCTGCTGCCACCAATGTATTTCGCATTGTATCCACTTGCGGGCAATGAAAGTGAATTTCTGTTCGCATTAGAATTGCGTTCCATGGTCACGGTGAAATCAACTTCTGGTCCATCATGACACGAGTCGCAAGTGTTGAAATTCTCTTTCACACCAGTTACGGCAACGCATTTATCCAAAGCCGCAGGATATACAACGCCCCACCAGCTCAACCAAGAAAACGATGTTCCAGCCGCAGCCATGAGCATTTTTCCTTTGTTGTGTGCATAGTTCACACCATCTTCTAGTACACTGCTATAGAATGGTGTGCCGATAGACATACTCACCACTTTAACATCGGCCTTATCGCCCATTTTCACCAAAGCATTTTTTACCGCTGTGCGCTCTGAAGAAAGATCGAGCATCACATCTTCACACGCACGGATGAAGTGAAGATTCGATTTGTAAGCAACACCAGTCGTTGCACCGAAATTGTTGCGGGGACCAGCTGCCAATCCGCACATACTTGTGCCGTGTGAACATGAAGTATATGCTGATGTACCCAAAGTCTTATCTGTAGTTATCACGCGGCCAACATTACTATCACCATCATTAAAACTACTACCAAGCAAGGTTTGTGATGAACTGATTCCTGCATCGATTACACCAATTGTAATGCCTTGTCCTTGTGCTGTGTTCCATGCACCAGGGATACTTACATTGTTGAAGTTCCAAGGCAATTTTGAATTGGGAGTTGTGGTGGTATAATCATTTGCGTTAAGCGATTGGGTAGAAGCGGAACATCCAGAAGTTGATCTTGATGCTACTTCACCATAGGAATAATCCAATGGCTCCATATACCGAACGTTTTCGAGATTGATCAAATCTGTCAACACTTTTCTGTCGGTCATACGGAAAGTGATGATGGGTAAAACCTGGTCATCTTCGATGATGAGTTCTTTCTCATCCACTTTTTTTCCTGTGCTTTCTTCAAGGCCTTTGATTACAAAGGCGATCAAATTATCGTGCACTTTTCCAGGCACCTTCGTGTATATTGATCTTTTCAATGAAATCAGCGATGTCACCAACTTGTGCTGGCTTATATCCGATAGCGACCGATTGATCTCCATATTGAATAGCACTCCAACGAACTGAAAAATCAACCATCTCCCAACGGAAATCACCATTGGCGATGTAGGTTTCTTTGACAATAGCGTCAAGTCTTTCTTTTTCTAATGGGTTACCTTGTGGTATCTCGACTTTTTGAGATTTAGAAATGAGTTCACCAGTTAAGGTGGAGTTGTCGGATGACTGATCAGTGACTGTCTCTTTTTGACATGAAATGATCAACAGGATAAAAGTAAATAACGCGAAGGATTTAATGGTTCTCATTTGTGATTAGTTAAGGTGCGGTGAAAGTATATCAATCTTTCATTACACCAACCGGATCACAAAAAATAATGGACAACTTCAATGATCTGGGATCGATCAATGTCTGTCGAAATCCACAGTGATTTTTTCTGTAGTTGGCATCAGCCTGACAGGTAAGCACATAACCCATTTCAACTTCTCCGGGTTCGAGTGCGTAATTTACCTTCATGTTGGCATGTCCTTCACTCACGTGAGCCCTGCAAGTACAACACATTCCGCCCTTGCAACTGAATGGAATATCCATGCCACTTTTTTGTGCTGCGTCAAGAATGGATGAGCCATTCATTGGCATAAAGAAATTGGTTTCTTGACCATCATAAACCACGGTCACAGAACACTTGGAACCTTGTTCTTCAGATTTTTCCTTTGATGGAGACGTAGGTGCTGCTTGTCCATCGCCTGGAGTAGCAAATAATTCGAAATGGATTTGTTGGTCCGATAGTTTTTTTTCCTTCATGAAATCGACCACGGTCCGGATCAAAGGTTCCGGCCCACAGACAAATACTTCGTCAGTTTTATCTATTTGAATAAAGGATTTACAAAACCCTTCAATTTTATAATGATCAATTCGTCCAGAAAATAACTCTACTTCATTTGGTTCGCCGCTCAGCACATGAAATACTCGGAATCTACCCAAATACTGGTCTTTCATGTCCTCCAGCTGATCTCGGAAAATGATGGAATGAAACAATCGATTGCCAAAAATGATGGTCACTTCACTTCCCGGTTCGGTCTGAAGAACACTTCTTGCAATAGACATGATAGGCGTAATACCGCTACCTGCCGCAATCAAGAGGTAATTTTTCGATTGTGCCGGATTGAGTTCAGATGTAAAATGTCCAGTTGGCGTCATCACCTGCATTACATGGCCAGCTTTTAATTCGCGGTTCACCCATCCGGAAAATTTCCCGTTTTTAACCTCTTTGATGGCCACCCTGAGCTCATTGTCATGAATTCCGCTACAAATGGAGTAGGACCTTCTCAGGTCTTCACCACCAATGGTTTCCCTCAAAGTAAGGTACTGACCTTGTTTGAACTTATACTGTTCGGTGAGTTCGGCAGGAACTTCAAAAGCTACAGAAACACAATCGCGTGATTCTCTTCTGACATCCTTGACTTTGAGGCTGTGAAATTTTGGTCTCATCTTAATTTGAACGGCGGCAAAAATAAACCGTCTCGTACTTTAGACCTTGTGATTCTTATCAAACCAAATCCCACTTTTATTGTTTCTGCATAAAACCCGTTCGAACAATTCATTTCGATCGTAAAATTGTATCGCCATTTCACGAACTATGAACGAAGAAAAACTGCTTCAGTCATTCCAGACTTATGTGGATGCTGAAAACAAAATTGAAGCTAAGGACTGGATGCCCGAAGGCTACAGAAAAACGCTGATTCGCCAGATTGCGCAACACGCACATTCTGAAGTTGTCGGTATGCTGCCCGAAGGGAATTGGATCAGTCGAGCTCCTTCTCTTAGACGCAAAATGATCCTGATTTCCAAGGTGCAGGATGAAGCGGGACATGGACTTTATCTATATAGTGCTTGCGAAACTCTTGGAGTAGATCGTGACACCCTCATACAGGAACTTCATTCGGGCAATCAAAATACTCTTCTATATTTAATTATCCGACCGTATCATGGGCAGATATCGGCGCCATCGGATGGCTTGTAGATGGGGCTGCAATTGTCAATCAAGTTTCATTACAACGAACAAGTTACGGGCCTTACAGCAGGGCGATGATTCGCATTTGTAAGGAAGAAAGTTTCCACCAACGCCAGGGATATGAAATCATGATTTCGCTCGCTAAACATGGAAATGAAGCACAGAAGAGGTTGGCACAAGATGCACTGAATCGGTGGTGGTGGCCATCATTGATGATGTTTGGCCCAAGCGATCAAAATTCTGCACACAGTGGTCAAAACATGGCCTGGAAAATTAAACGTCATAGCAATGATGAACTACGTCAAAAATTTGTCGATATGACTGTTCCTCAAGCCGAATACCTCGGTCTTACTTTACCTGATCCGCATTTGAAATGGAATGAATCCCGCGGTCATTATGATTTCGGAGAAATCGACTGGACGGAATTCAATGAGGTGGTAAAAGGCAATGGTCCTTGCAATAAGCAACGTATCGCTACACGCAACGCAGCATATGACAAGGGAGCTTGGGTGAGGGAAGCCGCTATGGTTCATGCAGCCAAAAAGGCATCCAGAAATTCTGACGCCGCATGATGTCCGCATCATTTTCTTTTGATCCTTTTCCTCAAATTGAAACGGAAAGGTTAATGCTCTGTAGGATGAATAAAGATCATGCTTTGGACCTTTTGCGTCTGCGAAGCGATGATCAAGTGATGCAATACATCGAGAGGCCAAGACCAACAAGTGTTGAAGACGTGCATCAGTGGATCGAAGATATGGATTTGCGTATAGCAACTACGGAAAGTATTGCATGGGGTATGGTCCAAAAATCTGATTCAAAATTTGTCGGAACTGTCGGCTACTGGAGAATGAAAAAGGAACATTTTCGTGCTGAATTGGGATATATGATGTTACCCGAATTCTGGGGCAATGGACTCATGAGTGAAGCCATCAAAGCGGCGCTTGATTTCGCCTTCTTTAAGATGGGAATGCACAGCATTGAAGCAGATATCAATCCAGAGAATCTCGCTTCTGCCAGAATACTTGAGCGCAATGGATTTACCCGCGAGGCTTTTTTTCGGGAAAATTTCTACTGGAATGGAAAATTTCTGAATAGTGCCATCTATAGTTTGCTGAAAAGCGAATACCAAAAAGTGAAATAGTCAATCGGTATTTTCTTCTGTTATCAGCCTTGGTGTTGAAGGTAATTCATTCACATATTCAACCTATTTCATTCGATAAAGATTTATTGAAAACCGAGGTTGTAATCAGAACAATCTTCCATTCGTGTTACCCTTTTCTGCACCATTTTACCTGAGTGTGTTTACGTCGATACTTGAAGATTATTGGTGTAAAGAATCAATAAGCTTGAATGCACTTATTTTTCCTCTTGAGAATTGGGAAATGGAAAACGGCCATCGATGGATGGCCGTTTTCCATTTCTTGTCTTTGAAGAGAAGAATTATTCTCTTACAATCGTGTAAGCATGTGCAACACCATTGATGATCACACGGGCTTTGTAAACGCCAGCTGACCATGAAGAAGTGTTGACAGGTAAATGGTACATACCTGTATATTGACCATAATATTTTGAATTCATCAGCTTACCATCTGCACTGTAAATTTCAATGCTGATGTCGCTGTTGTTTGTGAGGTCTATATCGATGAAACAAACATCGTTCGCTGGAATTGGATAGATCACCGCCTCTACGTTATTGCTTGCGAGGTTATCTACTGATGTAATGGCTGTGCCTGATACAAAACCGGCAGCAACGGCTTCATCAATGGTGCAAGAGAATGCATTATCGATGGTGCCATCCGGAGCAATGACCATTGAAATGATGTGCATATTGTTTTCATCCCAATCTGTAGGTAGTATAGCGGTAGTATTGAACGTTGAAGTATTTCCGGCATTCATTGCTCCAGTGAAAGCATTTGGAACGCCATTGAATGATGGAGCCAGGAAACGTGCAACGTGGTCGTAAACCATCTGAGCTGCTGGAACCGGGTTTGGAAGATCTTCATATCCGCCCATGTCTCCATTGCCACCACCTGCATACGTATTGGCTTGATTCCAAGATGAACCTGTTCCCGTTACATCGTCTTCGGTGAGTACAAAAGCTATTTTGTAATTGCCGCTTACATTTTCCTGAAAGGTAACCGTAGAGCTGATGTTCAACTCACGTGTAGTAGCGTCCCATGTTCCGCCGTGTGCGATCAATGCTTTCGGTGCAACCTGAATTCTTTCCAAGAACGGAATTTCAAACTGTGAAGGATCGTATTCCGGTCCGCGATCTACAACACCACTTGGATAACCATTGATCAAACCAGCCATTGGCGTATCATATGCGGTAACAGTCATTGGATCTGCGTTGTGTACTGCAATACCTATGTAAAGTTCGCCGTAACGGGTACTCAACTCTTCCATAAACACAGCACCTCGCACACACCATGGACACCAGGTACCGGTTCCTTCTTCAGCTACCACGGCTTTACCCGCAGCTGGAACAATTGGATTCAATGTCAAAATTTTCGTGTCATCGGATGTGTCGTCATCATTCGCAACACTATTGATGTTGTACATGACTGCAGTGATGTCATTGGTGCCGGCAAGCAGTGTGTACGAATCAGTGAAATTGACTGTGTAAAATGCCAACGAAGCAATATTCACTGCGTTGATATCTTGAGTAAACGACTCACCGTTGTATGTCACCATGACACTGAACGATGTGATTGCGGTTGTTCCCAGATTGCGCACAACAACAGAAGGTGTAGCAGTTTGTCCTGCGAGACTGCCCGACATATTATCGATACTTACTACAGCACCATTGAGATTGGGAATCACATAATCTGTAAATTCATATGAGAAATCATCCATATAGAATTGGTTGCCAGTCAATGGAAAAATGTCGATACTGGCGATTTGTGTTGAGCCATTTGCATAGCTGCCTTGTGATACATCATCGATGAAAATTTCCCAAGTATTGGTACTGAGGTTGTTTTCCATACGAAGTTTGAACCATGCATCTTCCGGATAACTTGCGGAAAGCAAGAGGGAACCTCCACTGGTGAACTGCGCTAGTCCGCCATCCAGAAAGTAAATGTCTGCTGCCCAGGCAGTACCTATTGCTGCCGCTTCTTGAAGGTTGAAATACGCTCCGGTACCGGCATTGACGTATAACCACATCTCCAGATTGAACTGACCTACCTCTAACTCACCAGGAAATGGCATCACCAAATCCGTTGGACCACCCGTAGTGGCAGTTGAAGCGAAATAAACGGAGTTACTACCGCTATGTGCATTCGCTGCAGAAACGGCAACATCATCGGCTCCACCATTTGGAGATGACCATGTTTCCCAGTCGCTGCTGGTTGCTGCGAGCATGTCGCCAGCGGTATAAGACTCAAAATCGTCTGTAAATGATTGGGCGTTTGTGCCAAGTACAAAGCACCCTGCGAGAAATGCAAGTAGAATTCTTTTCATTGATGATTGATTTAAAAAAGTGACGCTAATGTAGACTTTTATGAATTCAATCAACAGGCTTTTTTGACCAGTATTTGATTCCTTTAGTCCCCAATTTCGTTGCTTACCTTCTTTTATGATCTGATATGGGATACTTTTTTGCCAAATACATCTTGAATTCAAATTTCAGAATGAAGCCAATCTTACCCACTTTGTTCTTCGTCATGATTCAAATCGGCCTGTTTGCCCAACCTTGTAAAACAGTGATTGGTTATTACCCCAATTGGCAATGGTTCGATCGAAGCGGATTGGTTGGTCCGAATACCATTCATTACGAAGATTATTCTATTCTCAATTATTCGTTTTTTGCCCCTCAGGAGGATGGAAGTGTGCGAATCACTGATCCTTGGGCTGATAAAAATCTATTGTTGGGTCAATTCAATTGGTCTGTTGCGCCAGCCGGCTATGATACGGAATGGGATTTTGGAAATCCCGCATATCACTATACAAATACATCTTTGATTTCAAAAGCACATGAAGCGGGAACGAAAGTGTTGATCTGTATTGGTGGCTGGACACTTTCCGATATGTTTCCTGGAATTGCAGCCGATCAAATGAAACGTACCCAATTCGCACACTCTTGTTGTGAAGTAATTAGGACATACGGTTGTGATGGAATAGATATCGATTGGGAATACCCTGGATTTACTGAACACAGCGGAACTCCCCAGGATGAAGCGAATTATTCAATGTTGATCACGGAACTGAGAGATTCGCTCGATGACTTAGAACAAACTCTTGGAAACACTTTGCTGCTCACAGCGGCCTTCGGAGCAAGTACAACACACATGGAAAACATCGAGTGGGGTGTCATGGTGAGTGAACTTGACTTCATCAACCTGATGTCGTATGATTTTTCAGGGGCATGGGATACCGAGACCAACCATCATACTGCATTATATGCTTCTGGTAATTCAAATCCTGAATACTGTGTTTCTTTCGCTGTAAATAAGCTCGTGAATGATTATGATGTGCCATCTGATATGATCAATGTGGGTGTTGCTTTTTATGGTAAATCAATTGTCACAACTGGTTCACCTGAACTTCAAGTTCCTTCTGCAGGCTATGCTGATGGCGTCACTTTTTCACTTGATGAAGGTGTTCCCATGTATTATAATATCCTACAGCAAATGGACCTCTTTTCTTACCATTGGGATGACGAGGCGCAAGCGGCGTACCTCACAGGACTCAACGGGCTGAACACATTTGTTACATACGATGATGAAAATTCTGTTTTGGCAAAGGCGGATTTTATTCTGGATCAGAATCTGGCCGGTGCCATCATTTGGGAAATTACTGGCGATTACGTGGAAAGCACTCCGGGATCGGGCACCATTGCCGCCACGCCTCTTTCGGATGCTCTCAACGAAGGATTGTGTCAAAGTGCTTCAGTAAATCTGGATTGCGACAATATGTGTGTGACTTCCATCGCGATGAATGCAGAAGGAGGCATGTTGGATATTACCATCGAAAATGGAAACATTCAAATCAATTATCCGATTGTGATGGTCGTATTAAACGGTGATACCGTGGCCAATATCGCGGAGGAATTTTTCTTCTTTGCTCAATTGGAAGGACAAACTGTCATTCATACCGTTCCAACTACGCTAACATCGATTCCCGTCGATTTTTCTTGTGAGGTTATTGTGGCGGATGGTTCAAATCAAGAAGAATGCACGCTTTCATATCCATGTCTGCCTATCCATGTGGAGGTGTTGCAAAATGATCTAAGTATTTATCCTGTACCAGGCAACAATGTGTTGAATGTGAGTAATCGTAGTGAAGTTTTTGTAGCAAAAATTTATGATACCCGTGGAAGAATGTTGCAGTCAGTATTACCTCAAAGCACGTCCTTTACGCTGGATATTTCAAAGTTGGAATCTGGCGTGTATTTCTTGCATTGTGAAGAATCTGTGGGTGAACCTGTCGTTTATCGGTTTGTTGTTGATTGATGAATGGCTAATTTTGCCGTAAATCAATCACGACATGAGCAACAAGGACTGGCCTCTTTGGGAGGTTTTTATTCGCAGTAAAAGCGGACTCGCACACAAACATGTTGGTAGTCTGCACGCTGCAGATGCCAAAATGGCTGTCGAAAATGCACGCGATGTGTATACTCGTCGAATGGAAGGTGTGAGTATTTGGGTAGTAAAAAGTTCTGATATTGTTGCTTCTTCTCCCGCTGATAAGGATTTCATGTTTGATCCGGCGAACGATAAAGTATATCGTCATCCAACTTTCTACGAAATTCCTCCTGAAGTGGGGCACATGTAAAATGTGGTACGTGCTTTTATCATTTATCCTGAAGTATTATGACATCTGATCAGAAAAGATAGAATATATCCTGCGTATCGCAGACAATACTCTCATCCTCGGGCAACGCTTGAGCGAATGGTGTGGACACGGCCCGGTGTTGGAAGAAGACATTGCGCTTTCAAATATCAGTTTGGATTATTTCGGCCAGGCCACCCATTTATTGAAATATGCTGCAGAAATAGAAGGAAAAGGAAGAGATGAAGATGACTTCGCATTTCTTCGCGATGATATTGAGTTCAGAAATCTTTTGATGGTGGAATTACCAAATGGTGATTATGCATTCACAATCGCCAGACAGTTTTTTCTCTGCTTGGTACCAACTTTATTTGGAAAAACTCTGTCAGTCAAAAGATGAATACTTGCAAGGCTTTGCCGCTAAATCTCTGAAAGAAGTAAAATATCATCTTCAACATGCTTCCGATTGGGTGATTAGAATGGGCGATGGTACGGATGAAAGTAAACAACGGATCAAAAAGGCAGTGAGTGATATCAACGATTTTTTGCCGGAATTTTTCATGACAGACGAATTGGATGAATGGGCGAGGGTTGAAGGAATCATTACAGACATCACTTCTTTGAAAGAAGATTGGAATAAACTGGTACTCGATGTTTTTACTGAAGCTGGTCTTGAACTTCCTGCTGCTGGTTGGGGACAACGCGGTGGTAAAATGGGACGACATACAGAACACCTCGGTTTCATTCTCGCCGAAATGCAACATCTGCAACGGTCTTATCCTGGTGCTAAATGGTAGACTATCATGGTGAATGATGATCGATGGAATACAACGGAAATTCTTCATTTGTTAAGTGAAGTTTACGATCCTGAAATTCCTGCATTGAATGTGGTTGAAATGGGAATCATTCGTGAAGTGAAGTGGAATGATGATACGCTTGAAGTGACGATCACACCTACTTACAGCGCATGCCCCGCCATGAAAACGATTGAAGAAGATATCGGTGAAATTTTACGTGAAAAATTTATCGGTCAGTATAAAGTGCTTACCTCTTTGTCACCTGCATGGACTACCGATTGGATGACGGATGAAGCGCGTGAAAAATTGCGTTCAGAAGGTATATCACCTCCGCAAAAGGGCAGTACAGACAAGTCTTTGTTGATGGGGAAAATCAGAGATGTGAAATGTCCTATGTGCGGATCGTATGATACTTCTATGATTTCTCAATTTGGTTCTACTGCATGTAAATCTCTTTATAAGTGTCTGCAGTGCCTTGAACCATTCGATTATTTCAAGTGCATTTAATCGGCATAATGCTATCACAGTATGCTATCGTTGTTGAACGCGACATAGATGATGTGTATTGGAATTAATAACGTTACAAAGGCACTAAATCAAGCCGCGTGATTTCAACTCCAAATATTTGTTTACCGTATTGATCGATAAATCTTCTGGTTTACTCAATATGGTCTGAATGCCATATTTCCTGAGTTTGGATACGATTTGTTTCTTGTCATGAAGTAATTTCTGGGCGATGGTTTGTGCATAGATATCACTGACAAAATCAGGCTTCTTGTGACTGTACGTCATCAGCTCAGTGTTTTCAAATATCATCACTACCAATAAATGGTTGTGGTTGATTTTCTTCAACACAGGTAACGCACGCTCCATGGCGTAAATACTTTCGAAATTGAGATAAATAAAAATGAGACTTCGTGAGTGAATCACATTTTTAACGGCACGATATAATAAATCGAAGTTCGCCTCAAACGATTGTGGCTTTTCATGATACAATGCATTGAGAATTTTCTTCAGCTGCAACTCTGAACGCTCTGCCGGAAGTGTAGTTCCAATACGATGCGAATACGTGATAAGCCCCGTTTTGTCAAATTTCTGTAATGCAATGTTCGAAATAACTAGACTGGTATTGATGGCGTAATCCAATAAACTTAAGCCGTTGAACGGCATATGCATTGAACGACTTTTATCTATGATGCTATAAACCTGCTGTGATCTTTCATCTTCGTATTGGTTCACCATGAGTTGGTTTCTTCTACTCGTGGCTTTCCAATTGATACTCCTCAAATCATCACCTTGATTGTATTGTCTGATTTTTTCGAATTCATAGCTGTGACCAATTTTCCTCACTTTTTTGATGCCTTCAAATGTGCTGATTCTTGCAAAAGCAAGTAACTCATATTTTTTCATTTGAATGATACTCGGAAATACTGGAACCATTTGTGACCTGGCAATGATCATTCTGCGCGATGCCAAACCAATGATGGTGGAACTGATGGCGTTCACGACACCAAAATCGTATTCTCCGCGTTTCACAGGACGAAGATGGTAAGTCATCGTTTCTTCTTGTCCCGGTTCCAATTCAACCCTGAGATGAAAATTTCGCAACTGAAACTGATAAGGTATTTCGTCATATATATCCGCGAAAACTTTGAATCCTCCAGCATTCGTTATCTTTAGTGTCACTGCATTCTCGTCGCCTAACGACATCATACGTGATGTTGTTCTGCTTCCTTGTATCAACAGTCTACCGCTATACAGAAGTATAATATCGGTAAGTGTTGCACTCAGTAATAGCAGCAAGGCGACCCATGCGAATGGAGTTACAAAAGCAAATGGAAAGCTGAGAATAAAAAGCAACGCAACAATTCCAGCTCCAATGAAGAATCGTTGATTCAAATGCAACGCCCGAAATGCAGATATGTTTTTATTTTGTTTCAGATCGATAGATTATCTAGGTACTTCAACTTTTTTGAGAATGTCAGCAATAATCTCTTCAATCGTATGTCCTTCCATTTCTCTTTCATGACTCAATACGATCCGGTGATTGAGAACCGCGGGCGCTACGGCTTTGATGTCATCTGGTGTAACGAAATCGCGACCTTGAATGGCAGCTAATGCTTTGCTCGTTTTCATGATTGACAACGTGGCACGAGGTGATGCCAAGGAACAAATCTCCGTTGTTGCGTGTATTGTGAACCACCGCAGCGATGTAATGAAGTAATTCGGGACGGATGTATATTTTTTCAATCAATTTACGGAAATCATCCAGTTGTGCAGGTGAAACCACTTTACCCACTTCCGCATTTCTAGTTTGTGTGAAATCATGATGAAACCGCTCAACGATTTGTCTTTCTTCTTCCAATGAGGGATAGGACATCTTGATGCGAAATGTAAATCGATCAAGTTGTGCTTCTGGCAACGAATATGTTCCTTCCTGTTCAACGGGATTTTGCGTGGCAATAACGAAGAAGGGATATGACATTGGATAAGTAACACCGTCGTAGGTAATTTGTTTTTCTTCCATGACCTCCATCAATGCCGCTTGCGTTTTTGCAGGAGCGCGATTGATTTCATCAATGAGAATGATATTGGAAAAAATCGGCCCCTTTCTAAAATAAAAATTCGATTCTTTCATATTGAAAACAGACGTACCTGTTACATCGGTTGGCATCAAATCTGGTGTGAATTGAATGCGGCTAAATCCAGCGTCGATGGTGCGGGCAAGCAGTTTTGCCGTTAGCGTTTTCGCTATGCCAGGATATCCTTCCAAAAGTACATGGCCACCTGTGAGTATGGCAGCAAACAGTAAATCGATGGTTTGTTGTTGTCCAACAATCACTTTGGATAGTTCACGCTGAATGGCATCAGATATATCAGCCAATGGTGCAACGTTCACCCGGTCTGTCATACCGAGATTCATCCACTCACTATGTTCACTGCGTCTAACAACTTCTGGGTTGCTCGATTCAGCGTTGTTTGTTTCCGGGCTGTTGTTGTCTGTCATGATGTTGATTTATTTGCTGAGAGAATAAAATTTTTCTGTGAGTTGATGAAATTCGAGCATTTCGCGGGTATCCACTGTTACAATGCTCGATAATATTTTGTGTTTTTCAAAAATATTCTGAATCAAATCTTTCGGAATGGAAGATTTTTGGGAAATGCTTTCATACAAGGTTTCGTCTTCTTCTATCATTTGGAGCGGAAGCCTGATTCCATAGCGGTCCCTGATAAAGGATTTGAGCATATCCATTTTCATCCTCACCAGTTTCTTATGATCCTGCTGATTCATGAACATCTGTGAAATGACTTCTGCATATTCGATGGAGGTATTCTCCATGTTTTCGGTCGTTGCTATAATGCGCTGTTTGCGTTTGGCTCGAACATGACATACAACAAGGCACCTGTAAGAAGTATATACCACCCCATTTTGAGTCCTTTTTCTGATAAAATGAACTCCAATGGTCCTTCTCCAGGCTTTGAAGGATGTGTGTCTTGTGCATCGCTAATGCCTCTGCGATCATAAGTACGATTGTCTTCGTCCCAATAGATTTTGCCATCTCCAAAATAGGAGAGGGCCGCTCGACAATAATTCATCACGGAATCATTCCGCATGAAATAATTGGTGAATGCAATAGGTGTAGAGTGAAAGTAGATTTCTCCTTCTCCATATTTCAATCGGAAATAATTGTTGTATCCTTCGTTAAAATGTCCAAGCATTTGAGTGGGCTCTCCATGATGGGTAAGCAAACTGTCCTTGAAATAATTCCAAGTGTATTTAACTGTTTCAAAATCACGAACGAAACTCACATCACATTCATAGGTGGATAAATCTGCCGTTTGATGTTTCAGGCGAAGGGTGTCCTCTGTTGTATTGTAAACCCTGTCATAATCGCTGTTGGTTTCAATAGTATATTCATTCGTGTATTCGTTGTAATATTCTTCATATTCATAGTCGGAATATGGATCGTACGGAGCACGAACCAAACTATCAAAGACCAAGTTGGATTGATTCATGCAAAAGAAGAATGCATTGTTGCCTCTTTCCACAAATTTGAGAATCATCTCCACGTCTTGAATATCGCCATAAAAATCTCCTCCAATGTAGAAATAGGTGTCCTTTTTATCCGTTGGATCCTGTGGTAATTCCGCATTAACACTGTCTTCTATCAAAATAAATTCCTGATTGGAACGAACATTTTTCATCAGCTCGTAGACCATACTTGTACCGTATGGTTCTTTATCTTCAGGATGAAATGACAGTATCCAGGAATGTCGGTTTTGCATATTGACAAAGATCACGACGATCAATGTCACTATGACAATTCCAAACAATGTTGGCAGCCAGATATTAGTTTTCTTTGGTGCTGCCATTCAGACTAGATTGATAATTCGAAAATAGTTGAGACACCCGCTGATAATCTGGATCAGCAATTTCTTTATCGCCATACCAAATCACTTCATAAACCAAGGTGAGGTCCCGGAACGATCTATAATGCGATCGTTGCCGCATTTCATTTAAATAGTCACGATTCGTTTTATCCTTTTGCCACATGATGTATTTGGACTCAGCCAATTGCCTGATGATACTGAGATACAAAATTCGTACGGCGGTTTTATAATCTTTGCGTTCCAACGCGATTCTAAGCAATCGCTCTAATGTGTCTTCTTCTGGAAGTTCATCTGGATTCTCTAAATCAATCTCGACCAACGGTTTAATTTTTTTGTTGGCAATGATTGGTTTACCCGATATGAGTTTTACAATTAAAAAGATCAGTAAGCTGGCAGCAATAACGATGGCTAACATTTTGCCCAACGGAGAAGTGAAAAATTCATTCAATGAATCAATGATTGAACTTGACGAGTGTTCATCCATAGGGAATTCTTCTTCTTCCTCTTCTTCCTCCTCTTTTTCCTTTTCATCGGGAGTGTATGTATATTCTTTTTTTACCTCATTCCACTTTTCATCCTGCCAAACTTTTTCTGAAGGACTTGCCGGATAATCTTCGATGTTGGTGGTTGGTGTTTCAATGCTGGTATCCTCATCTAATTCTAAAGGGATTTCGTAACCTTCTTCATCATACCCAAAGTATTCTATGCTGTCTGTCTCGATGAGCTCCTGACCTGTCGTTTGAAACGACATGGTCATTAGAATCATGAAGGACCAAAAAGCGACTATATGGATATTATGATTCTTTTTCAAGTCCGTATGCGCGTTTTTTATTGCCAACTTGTGCGATGCTCTCCTTCAGGTGAGATGCTTCACTAATTTCTTTTAAGGAATAGTATCCGAGTACAGTACCAGTGATGGACAATGAGATGGTTATACCTGGAACTAAGAAGAGAAAGAAGGTGTAAATGGCGTAAGAGATTTCTTCTGAAAATTCTGCATTGTAAGGAAAATTCATGGTGATGAATTCTGAAACAATCCATATCAATGACGATGAAAATATGAACATGCAGATGTATTGTATAATAAAAGTACTCAAAAATATTCCCGTAATTCTGATGAAGTTTCCTCCAACAAGTTGGAGGGTCTTTGGAAGTGCAGTGATAAAAAACTTGTTTTCCTTTTGAGCGATGTACATCCACATTAAACAAAATGGAAAACTGAAAATAAAAGTAATCGCTGTGAGAGAAGATGGAAGTAAAAAAGGAAGGGCCGTGAATGCAGAGATGAATATGGTATTGATGAAGTTCTCTACTATACGTGGCGATTGATTTTGATGCGTAACTTCCGCATCGAATTTTCGGATAAGTACATCAGAATAAATGGTGAACAATATCGCAAGAATACCAAAAACCATTGGGAATTTTTCAAAATCAAGAATGCCATTGTATTCAACCCATGGATATAAAAATCTCAATTCGTTTAAGAATGCAGGTGTTTGATATAACTGATGGAATGCACCAGATGTTAAAACACCATACACAATGGTCAAGATAAGCGCTATGCTGCAGGCCAGAATACTGATGGTTCTGATGTTTTTTGAAAATAGAACAAAGGATTCCGTGAAAATGGTGCCAGATGTCTTGATTTTATGCAGTGCATAATCAAGTACATTGGAAGGAATATTTTCATCATGTAATGCTGGTTTGATCAGACCTCGCTTATGTCTCACAGCCGGATACCAAACGAAATAACCCAATACAACTCCGGCAGAGAGTAGGATCAAACCACCCCGCACGATGTCAGGCATATCTGTGTGCCTGGTTGCAAACGCTTCGATGAACGCTGCATACAGAAGCAGAACAGTTACTCCGCATAAAATTTTGATGCCATTTCTGGCAGAATGAATCAACGCCATTCCTCGTGAATATGTTCCCGGAAATAATATTCCCCTGGCAAGCGCGAATCCTGCACATCCTGCTACAACGATCATGGATAATTCTAATGTGCCGTGAAGCATGATAGCCAAAAAACTCTCTTTGAATAAGCCGCGTTCGATGAAGAAATATACGAATGTCCCTACCATTACCGCATTCCTCAAAATGACATAGATGGTACCAATTCCGAAGAATGCGCCAAGCACAAAAGTCCCAAAAGCAATCTGAATATTATTCCATGCAATTCTCAAGAACATTTGAAACGCACCCGCATCTTTATACACGGCCATCGGATCTCCTTTGGCGATATTGGCTTCCGTCATGCTGATATATTCGTCACTCAACATGATTCTCGCGAAATCCGGATAATAAATGCTGCTCACAATGCCGACAGTTACTCCTATGGCAAACAAAAGAAAGGACAATAAAAGTGACTTTCTACTATACCACATCGCATCTGGCAAATCTTCAAGCCAGAACTTCCGAATGAAGTTTTTTTCATTCGACTTATTTTTATAAATGGCCTGATAAACTTGCTGTGAAATACCATTGAGATAAACACGCACTGAACGATTCGGATAATAGGTCCGGGAGAAGGAAAGGTCATCAGTGGTTTCGATGAATAGGTCTGTGAGCCGCTCTGGGTCTTTGTCGGTCGCCTTCAGCACACCCTCAAATTCTCTCCACTTGTCTTTATTTTGCTGAATAAATTCTGTTTCCTGCATATGAAGCACCGGCTCAGTTGCACCGCGTGCCGAATGTATGAAGGATTCTTTTGCTTCAAAGTGAAATTTTTTTGTTTTGCGTACTTCACTCTGAAAGTATATTTACCTCCATACATCGGCCTTCGCCATGAAAACGATCGATATACGCACAACACAGAATGTCACCATTTCGTATGAACTCGCAGGAGTTCAGGAAAGATTGTTGGCTTTCATACTCGATACAATCATCAAGGCCATTTTCGTTGGACTCTGCGCATTTATTGTCGCGATGATCACCAGCGGTAACGAGGACATTATGTTTTTCCTCTTTTTTGTTGTGCTGCTTCCCATCAATACTTTTTATACGCTTGCATTTGAAGTCCTCATGAATGGCGCGGCAGAATTATGTTCCAAAATATCCGGGTATTGGGAGCTTTAGCGAATCTGATATTTTACTTATTAAAGAGACCATAGAGCGATTCCAGAAATATAAGAATCCTGCTCACCGAGAAGCGGTGATATTATTATGCCATAACTTATCTGAAAAGCTGGGAATTACGGAGAAACATCCAGACAAAATTGCGTTTCTGAAAACCTTAATCAAAGATTACATCGTACTCACAAGGTAGTGCGCAATAGAAGTGTTTTCTTTTCTTTCAAAATTGCGAAAATGTTCATAACAATTTCGAACGGTTTCTTCTTCCACTTGAATATTATATTCTACTGAACCAATGGCAAATGGAAGAACCAATCTCAGTTCATGGTTAATGTTCTTTTTATCCTGATAAAGAAATTTCCTGATATGATTGTATTCAGGTAGAAAATATGATTCTACATCAAACCAACGTTGTACAATGTCGATGATTGTTATGGCGTCATTGGCACTGAGCGTTTCTCGTTTTCTGGAAATCAGCGTTTCACAGATAATACCCAATGCAACAGCTTCTCCATGTGTGATGACATCATTTTCGGTAAGATAATGTGATTCCAGCGCATGGCCAATGGTGTGTCCAAGATTCAATTTTTTCCTTGGTCCTTTTTCGAACAAATCTTCTGAAGTGATTGTTTCTTTGACTTTATAGGCATCAGGAATCAAGGGGATCAAGGATTCTGGAGTAAGTTCTTCAATCTCGGTTATTTTTTTCCAGAAATTACCTCCTGAAATAATGCCATGTTTGATTACTTCTGCAAACCCCGAGCGCAATTCAATTTCGGGCAATGTTTGTAAAAATGGCGGATAAATGAATACAGCTTCAGGATTGGCAATGGTACCTACGGCATTTTTGATAGGTCCCAAATTGAGTCCATTCTTACCTCCATTTGCCGCGTCAATCATTGCGAGCAAGGAGGTTGGCACATGTACATAAGCGATTCCTCGTTTGTAAGTTGCTCCAATAAAACCTCCGAGATCTGTCACCATTCCGCCTCCTAAACAAATCAAGAGATCATCTTTTCCTGCTTCAAGTTCTGCGAGATGCTCACAGATGTGATGAAAAATTTCAATGGATTTGGAATTTTCTCCATCTTCTACTTCTATGATTTCAATGCCATGATCTACTCCGATACTTTCTATCAATAAGCCAAGACAATGCAGATGGACGGATTCGTCTGTCAACAAAAAGGTTTTTCTGTTTTGCATCTTCTCCTTGAGCAGTGATGCCAAATCATTTAACCTATTGGTGATGTTTACTGCTGGGGTCTTCATGTTGTGGGTACAAAAGAACAAAAGCCGCTTCCAAACAGGAAACGGCTTTTGAGTTTTGTGGTGCCACCAGGAATCGAACCGGGGACACAAGGATTTTCAGTCCTTTGCTCTACCAACTGAGCTATGGCACCAATTTTTTTGAGGGCGCAAAGCTAAACAGGTTTTCTACATTTCAATCCCTTCGCCATAATTTTTGTTGGAAAATGTTATTTGTCGAAATCAATACTCTGGTTTTCAAATTAAAATGATTTTAGTCAGGAAATATTTTATCGGATTCCGGCCACCAATTGTGGATAAAATCGTCTATGAAGAGCGGTCAAAACTGAATTTATTGAAGCACAGTTTCTTATGTTGATAAAGTGAAGTTCGATTAGATGGAATTCCGATTTTTTTCGATGACTTAACCTAATTAATCGATACTTAACGAAAGATTTTCTTCGAACTGTGAAAAAGTAGATTAGTTTTGTCCCTGACTTGCTTAACAAATGCATTTAATTTTATTTAATTAACCAAATCTCTTAATCATGGGTAAACTATTACGTTCACTCAAGTTTGGCGGAGATAATTGTTGTTGGCTCAACAGTTTCTCGTCAGGTTTGAAAGCTGCTGTCACGGCGGCTATGTTTGTTTTCTGGGGTGTTGGCCAGGCCAATGCTCAAACTGAGTTCCCTTGCGAACTTACTATTACTTGTCCTGCTGATGTTGTTCTTGAATGCGGTAGCGACGTTGAGGACCTCGGTCTCACTGGTTCTGCTGTCGTAACTGACTTCAATTGTCAGGGTGACGTCATTGTTACACATTCTGATGTTGTGATTTCTGGTGACAATACTTGCCACATCGTGATTTCACGTACGTGGACAGTTTTTGTTATCGGTGGTCCTTCTGAAATGTGCAATCAATTGATTCAGATCGTCGATACAGAGGGTCCTGTTTTCATGAATGAGCCTGCTGATGAATCTTATCAGTGTGTTGGCGATATTCCTGAAATGCCTATGCTAGAAGCATCTGATTGCAATATGGTTGAAGAAGTGGTTGGTTTCGATGTACAGACTGGTTACGATACCCTCTACTGTACTTTGACTACACCAGTTGGTCCTGGTCCTGATTGGGCTGTATGGCTCAACGGTCTGACTTCTCTCGGACTTGCTTCAAATGACTACTACACTTGGGTACCAGGTACTGCTTCAATGCATTATTACATTGATGGAACAGCTTACCTTACTGGTGAAGTACAAAATATGACTAACCCAAGCGAAACTTGGACAGCCCATTTCTGGATGGAAAACGGAAAGAACTGGACTGATTGGAGCGCTATGGGTCGTAGCTATAAAGATGATCTCGGCTTTGGTGCAGCAACGCACACAGCTTGGACATATTATGAGCTCGTTCCTGTATTCTCTCACTTCGTGGGAACTGGTGATAACCTAGGTAACAGCCTTTACCTCTCTCACCAACCATCTAACTACTACTTCGGTTTCCAATTCGGTCAGGGTGCTAACAACCGTAATAACCACGATGGTGGTTCTGGTTGGTTCTACTACTGGGGTTGGGTAAACGGTGAATACGTGAGCAACCACGGTGACGTTACTACTGATAAAGAGTGTGTTCCAGTTGAACACCCAGATGTAAACTGTGAAACTACTTACACTCGTTTCTGGAGAGCAGTTGACGGATGTGGTAATGTAACATTCGCTGATCAAAATATTACTGTTGAAGATACAACAGCACCTGTATTTGAATATTGCTACGAAGATGTAACCATCGAATGTGGTGATGAAATTCCAGCACAACTTCCAGTTGATGGCCTTATCGCTGTTGACAACTGCGGCGGTGCTGTAACTATTCTCGCTATCGACCCTGTTGTGGTTGAAGGTTCAAATGATTGTCATTATATGCTTGAGTATGGCTATGTAGCTCTTGACTCTTGCGGTAATATTGGTCGTTGCTCTTATATCGTAAACGTAGTTGATACTGAATACCCAACTCTGAATGTTCCTGCGAACCAAGAAGTTGAGTGCAACACGGATATTGATTGGGGTACTGCTACTGCATCTGATGTTTGCGCTGGTGAACTCGAAGTTTCAGTTAGCGAACCAATGTTCTACGAAGATGATTGCTACGGTTACTGGGTTGTAACTTACACTACGGATGATGGTTGTGACCACGTGGTTACTGCTACACAGACAGTGAATATCGTTGACAACACTGCTCCTGTATTCGATGAATACACCGTAGATGTTTATGTAGAGTGTGACCAGATCGAATCTGTTGAAGGTCTTACTGCTACTGACAACTGTGACCTCGAAGTTACAATTGACCTTATTGAAATTACCAACTCAGGTGGTTGCCTCGGTGTGATCATGCGCACTTATACTGCTACTGACGACTGCGGAAATTCAACTGAAGCGATTCAATATATCCACGTTCAGGATACTACTCCTGCTGTGATTGATGAGCCAGCTGACATGGATGTTGAATGTAGCATGGTTCCAGAAGCACCTGGTGAAGGTGGAGCTGAAATCTATGATAACTGCGGTTACGAAGTAACGGTTGAATTCCATACAGAAATGGTTGAAGGTGATTGCCCTGCTAACTATACTATCCTTTGGATCTGGGAAGCTTGGGATTACTGCGAAAACTATTCTACCGACACTACTGTGATCAATGTTAGCGATAACACAAATCCAGAATTGTGGGTTCCTGAAGGTGGTACTTTCAACTGTGACGAAGAAATCGTTTACGGTGAAGCTTCTGCTGAAGACAATTGTGATGAAATGGTTGAAATCAGTTTCTCTGATTCTATCATCCCTGGCGAATGTCCACAAGAATACTCTGTAATCCGCACTTGGGTTGCTGTAGATGATTGCGGTAATTCTTCAACTGCTTCTGCAACTTATAATGTAGTTGATGATTATGCACCAATTTGGAGCGAACAACAACATAACTACTCTTACGAATGCGACGAAGAAATTCCAGTTATTCAACCTGAAGCATGGGATGCTTGTTCTGAAGTTCTTACTTACAATCATTCTGACTACTGGTACAACGAATCAAACTGTGAAGGTTACATGGTTCGTTCTTGGACTGTTACTGACGAGTGCGGTAACACAAACTATTTCGATCAGTATATCAGCATCTATGACGAAACTGCTCCAGTTATTACTTACGTAGTTGATATCGATCTTCCTTGTGATGACTACGCTGGTATTTACGCTACAGCTTCTGACAACTGCGACGAATCTGTTGAAGTTGAATGGATCAACGATGAACTCGTAAGTGGTGGTTGCCAAGGCAGAATCATGCGCACTTATGGCGCTTGGGATGACTGTGGTAATTATGCTGAAGTTGTTCAGATCATCACTTTGACTGACAACGTAGATCCTTATGTTGTAGAACAAACTCCTGACATGACCATCGAGTGTGGTGACGAAATGCCAGAGGTATTCGTTTCTTTCGATGACAATTGTGATGACGAACTCAGCATTGTTTCTGGTGTATTCACTGAAACAATCGATTGTATCACATATTACACATACACTTTCACTGCTACTGACAACTGTCAGAATAGCATTTCTGAAAACGTTGTGATCACTGTTGAAGATACTCAGGATCCTTGGTTCGAACAACTTCCAGAGAACATGACCATCAATTGTGATGATGAAGTTCCTGCTATCGTTGAACCTGCTGCATACGATGTATGCGATATGGATGTTGATGTAGAAGTTTCTGACGAAATTCTCCCAGGTGAATGTCCACAAGAATATACTATCGTTCGCACTTACCGTGCTTATGATGATTGTGGTAACGAAGCTGTTGAATCTCGCACTATCACTGTAGTTGACGATGAAGCTCCAGCATTTGACGGTTATTCTTACCAATACTCTTACGAGTGTGACGAAGAAATCGAATTGATTCAGCCTGTTGCTGTTGACAATTGCTCTGAAGTGATCACTTACGATCATTCTGATTTCTGGTACAATCAATCTGATTGTTCAGGTTCAATGGTGCGTACTTGGACTGCTACAGACGAGTGCGGAAATACTGGTTATTACTATCAGTATATCAGCATCTACGACGAAACTGCTCCAGTAATTGCCGGTGAATTCGAAATCACCATGCCTTGCGATGAGATCAACAATGAAATCCTCGTTACTGCTACTGATAACTGCGACGAAGAAGTTTATATCGAAATCTTAAGCGATGAACTTGCCAGCGGTGGTTGTGCAGGTCGTATCATCCGCACTTACCGTGCTTGGGATGAATGCGATAACTGGACAGATTTCACTCAGTTCATTACTTTGACTGATAACGTAGCTCCTGTTGCAAGTGCTGATCCTGAAGATGCATCTTATGAGTGTGACGAAGAATGGGCTGTTGTTAACGTAACTTTCACTGACAACTGCGATGAAGAACTTACACTTCTTCCTGACTTATTCGTTTCTACTGATGGTTGCACTACAACATATCACTACATCTGGACTGCTGTCGATCATTGCGACAATGCAACCACTGTTGATCAGTACATCACAGTTTCTGACTACACTGCTCCAGTTGCTACTGAAGTGGTTGATATCACTGTAGAATGTGGTAGCCTTTACGAACTTCAATCTCCAATATTCACGGACAACTGTGATGAAGAATTGACTTATGATAGCGGTATGTCTGAAGAGACTATTGATTGCAACGTTGTAATCACTTATTGGTGGTCTGCTACCGATGATTGTGATCACACAACATACGTTGATTGGGTTGTAACTATCGAAGATACTACTCCTCCAATGTTGTATGTTCCAATGGGTGGTGAATTCAGCTGCGAAGATGGTATCACTTATGGTGAAGCATCTGCTGAAGATATCTGTGACGAATCAGTTGAACCAACTTATACCGATTCATTGATTCCAGGTAACTGTCCACAATCTTACACTGTTGTTCGTACTTGGACTGTATCTGATGAATGTGGAAATACTTCTACAGCTTCAGCTAGCTACTTTGTATACGACATGACTGCTCCTGAATTCACTTCAGTGCCTGAGTCTGTTACCATCGAGTGCAGCGATGATATTCCTGCAAGCGATGCAACAGCTGAAGACAACTGTGATGATTTGGTTGACGTTACTCAATACGACAGCTACTACTATCAGTCTGAGTGCTACAGCATCATCATCCGCACATTCGTTGCTACTGATGATTGCGAAAACACCAATTACGCTGAACAGTGGATTTACATCGAAGACACAACTGCTCCAGTAATTACTGGTGAGTTCGAAATCGAAATGCCATGTGACGATATTTCTGGTGGAATCTTCGTTACTGCTACTGATAACTGCGACGACGATGTATACATCGAAGTGGTAAGTGATGAGACTGCAAGCGGTGGTTGTGCTGGTCGTATCATCCGCACTTACCGTGCGTGGGATAACTGCCAAAACTCTACTGATTTTGTACAGTTCATTACCCTTACTGACAACGTTGCTCCTGTTGCTAGCGTAGATCCAGAAGACATGACTGTAGAATGCGGTTCTTCTTGGTCTGCTGCTGATGTAACATTCGAAGACAACTGTGACGAAGAATTGATCATCATCGATGATCTGTTCATGACACAGGAAGCTTGCACTACTTCTTATCACTATATCTGGATTGCTACTGACCATTGCAACAACAGCACTACTGTTGATCAGTGGATCTATGTTGTAGATACTCAGGCTCCAGTTATTGATGATCAGGATTCTGAATCTACTGTAGCTTGTAACGTAATCGTTGATTTCGTTATTCCTATGGCTTCTGATCTTTGTGATGAAGACGTAACTGTAGTTCCTTCTTACAATTCAACTCAAGGCGAATGCCCAGGTGAATACACTGAAGTGATTACATTCACTGCAACTGACGATTGTGGCAACACAAGCTCAGTAACTCACACTGTTCACCACGTTGACGAAGTTGGTCCAGAATTGACTGACGTTCCAAACAGCATGGAGCTTGAATGCGATCAGGATGTACCAACAAGTCAGCCTTCAGCATACGACTACTGCAGCGATGCTACAGAAATGAGCAATGAATACATCGAAGATGGATGGTGTGCTAACAGCTACACTATCGTACGTGAATTCTGGGCAGTTGACGAATGCGGTAACTATTCTGATACCGTGTCTGTTTACTACTGGATCTACGATGCTACAGCTCCTGAATTCACTTCTGAATTTAGCGATGAAGATTATCAGTGTATCGATTGGGAAACTTACGAAGTACAAGCTGCTTCTGCGACAGACAACTGTGGTGAAGTATCTATCACACACGATATCTACGAAGAGTCTTCTGACGAATGTGGTAACGGTTGGTGGTACGTTCAGTACACCGCTGAAGATGATTGTGAAAACTCTTCATCTACTGGTTACTGGATCCATGTAAACGATACTCAGGCTCCTGATCTCAGCGAGTACCCTGCAAGTGTTGTTCTTGACTGTGGTGATGAACTCCCAGTTGCTCCTGAAGTTACTGCTACTGACAATTGTGATGATGTTTTGGTTACTATGACTGAAACTTGTATGGGTGATTGCCCAGAAGAAGGTGATTCAGATTGTGAATTGATCACTCCTGTTCGCCCTGCTGGTAACGTTTGTAACTACCCTGTTGATTGGGCAATGGCGCTCTTCGCTATGCCACAAGCTCACAAATGGTATCAATTGGTTCCAGGTTCTGGTTCTATGGTAAACCATGGTGATGGTTCTATGACAGTGTCAGGTACTTTGGTGAATGCATACGATCCAAACTGCGGTTTCTACTTCTCTGTAGACTTCGCTAACGAAATGGATTGGGCTGCATGGAGCTCACAAGCTTTGCCTACTGGTTTCAAAGATGATTGCGGTGGCGTAGGTGCTAACCACGAAGAGTGGTTGTACTACATCCTTCAAGCTGGTGCTGGTGCTGAGTTGACTGGTTGGGGAACTTATGCTGGTTCTTCTATCGATCTCACTCACGCTCCTGTTAACCAATACTTCGGTTTCCAAATGGGTGTTGGTGCGAATAACTACAACGCAGAAAATGGCTTCGGTGGTTGGTTCAACTACCATGGTACATTCCTCGTTGATGGTGAGCCTATCATGAGCGGCTTCGCTGCTGGTGCTGGTGACTTCGCATTCGAAGTGGATTGCTGCCCAGACTATCAAATCGTTCGTTGCTGGACTGCAATGGATTGCACTGGTAATGAAACAAGCTGGTGTCAGACTATTACATTCGGTGACCTGAATGTAACTGGACCACAGATTGCTACTCAACCAGAAATTGAAGCTGACAAAGGCGAAATCGCTATCGTGAGCATCATGCCTAATCCTGCAACTGACAGATCAATGATTTCATTCATGAGCAAACAGTCTGGTAAGCTTTCGCTCCAGATCCTTGACATGACTGGAAGAGTTGTCGCTGATCTCTACAACAACAACGTAGAAGGTGGCGTAGTTTACAATGCTGAATTCAGCGCTGATCAACTTTCTTCTGGAATGTACATGGTTCGTCTGAACTCTGGTACTGAAGTGGATGTTGACCGCATTCAGATTGCGAAATAATCTACAGAGCAATTAACTATCTAATATGAAACGCCCCCGGATTCCGGGGGGCGTTTCTTTTTAGCACCATTCGTTGACGTCCAATTCAAAAGCACATTAAATTCTTCTGAAATAATGAATTAAGCCGTGATTCGAATTGGGTTGTAAAGTGCAGATATTCAGTAAGATGGGATATTTTGGTTAGGTGAGTTCCAGCTTGTGAATGTCTTATTTGAAATACTCCATTCTTCTTCAGCCAACCTTTCTCATATTTGCTTCATCTTATCTAATGAATTTAATTGTACTGTTGAAATGAAGAAATCTTTCTTAACCTTAGTGATCCTTGTTGCTTCTGTTTGTGCTTTTGCACAACACAAAGTTTCTGTGAATGCCGTATCTGACTTTAAAACCATCCGCAATGGTATGGTTGAGTCCACTTTTGTATTCGACCACGAACTCAGCGCTGCTGAAGTGAGCGAATTCTCAGAATGGACCTCAAACAACGCTGCTGTGGGTACCTTTAACTTGGTAGGCAAAACACTGGTAACAAACATCAAAGCAGACATGAACAATAGTCATGTATATGCTAAGATGTTTCATCTTTTGGGCGTTGATAGCCTTGAAGTGATAGTGGGGGGCCAGAAGAAGGTGATGGATGTTGATGCCTTTTTCGCCCATTTCCAACTATAAATCTTAAAACTCCGGTCTCATGAAATATCTCATTTTTCTGGCATTTTTTGCCGGAACCACCCTTGGTGCGCTTGGGCAGATCTCCTGTTCAAATGCGGTCTATAGAGACACCACTGTGTATACCAATGGTATGGCGGCTGACAGTTTATTCTTCATTTGTACAGGCCAATCTGCAGTGTTGAATGCTGTGCCGACCTCAGGTACGCCCGGTTGGACTTTCCAATGGTCGTCTTTTGTTGCTTCTACCAATTCCTGGACACCACTCAACACAGTAACGGATGTACCAACTAGTTCGCAAACAGTAGCCAACGGAGGTTACCGCGTGCAAATTTTCGATGGCACAAATACACTTGTCGATACGGATATTGTTTGGGTATGTCGAGTTCAAACCAATCCAACGATAAACGTGAACACCATCCCGGCAGGTTGCGGGGCTGTGAATTTATCGGCCGTTTTCATTACTGGAAATATCACTGGATATTACAATCCTCCAACGGATACAGGTGAAGTACCACAACTCATTCTGGATGCTAATTCCGAAATGAGCATTTGTTTTACTGCTACGCACACATGGGTTTCTGACCTTGCATTTTATGTCGTAGGTCCTGCATCTTGTGGAAGTCCTACTTTGTTGTTGTCTCCTAATCCTGGTGCCAATGGTCAAGGTACCGTCTGCAACAGTGGGAACAACGTAACGAATTTGTGTTTCTCCACAGAATCTACAGCGAATCTTGATGTATGTGCCGGCGCTCCCTTCACACTACAAGGTACTTATGGAACTTACGGACCGGGTGCAACAGCTATTAACTGGAGCGCACTTTATGGATGTGATGCAAACGCTTCTGGTTGGGCAGTACAAATTTATGACTGTATCGGTGGTGACGTCGGAACCCTCACAGATGCAACGCTTACTTTCTCTGGGATCAACAACCTAGGTGATCCAATGACTTCCACGTATTCTACGCCTAGTGGTTATAGTTCTGCCATCGATGATAACTCATGCAGCGCTGGAACAGCTTCTATTTTTCAAGTTGGTGCAGTTGTCACACCAGCTACCCCTATTCTGCATAACTTTACTTATGAATGGACTGCAGATCCTCCTTTCCCAATTCCAAATAGCACTTCAGCTTTAAATATTACCCTGAATCCGGGACCAACTGTGGATACGTATTTCACTTTAACGATGGGGGGAAACAACCCCGGTACGGCTTGCGGCGGTGTTGGAACGGACACAGAATTGTTTGATTATATCGATCCGACCACAGCCCTCATCACTCCTGTAGATCCAAGCTACTGTGAACAATCAGGAATGATTCAACTCACCTCTGACCAAAGTGGTGGTTCATGGAATGGAACCGGAATTACCGATGCTGTGAACGGAACTTTTGATCCTTCTGTAGCAGGTGAGGGTACATGGACAGTGAATTATGTGCCTGCTTCGGCATGCGTTACAGGAGCCAGCATTGACATCAATATTGTTGATCAACCGGTAGCTGTGATTACACCGGTACCTCCGATATGCAGTTCTGGAAATGTTTTTAATCTTGAAGTTGATATACCAGGCGGAACGTTTTTAGGACCGGGTATCATCGATGGAAATGCGGGATCATTTGATCCTTCAGTGGTAGGCGAGGGTATCGCTAACATTACATATGAGATTGCTGGAGACTGCCCTGTATACGGAGCAACAGCCATCGATGTTGTTTTCCAAGCGCCACTTGAGTTAACTGCGCCAACGAATCAATTGTGTATTGATGCCGACAGCATTCAAATCAGCGCAAACATAGCTGGAGGTTCATGGTCGGGTACTGGAATTACCGATACTACTAATGGTTGGTTCGATGCACAAGTCGCGGGTTTAGGTCAGCATAACATTACTTATTCCTACAGTGATGTGTGCATGGATCAGGAAACAATTGTAGTCGAAGTTGTTGATTCAACCTTGAGCATTAATCCTGTAAATGATTTATGTCTGAGTTCTATGGCTGTTGTCCTTACTGCATCATATGTCGGTGGGGTTTGGTCTGGAACAGGCATCACCAACGGTATTGTCGGTGTGTTTGATCCTTCGGTTTTACCCGGTGTTGGTAATTACACCGTTTATTATAATAGTAACAACGCATGCGGTGCACTGGATAGCGTTACCATTTCAGTAGATGGTGTTCCGTCATTAAGTATTACAGTACCCGATCAGGTTTGTGCCGAAGATGGTGTCATTCTTTTGGAGGCAAGTGAACCCGGTGGAGTATGGAGTGGCGACGGTATTCTGGATGCGCAGAATGGTACCTTCGATCCAGCCGCTGCCGGATCAGGCGCTGCGAACATCAATTATACGATCAATGCTACTTGTATTTATTCTGCTGACGATATTATCAATGTCAATCCAACGCCGACAGTAAATGCTGGTCAGGATGTATCTATCTGCCCTGGAGAAGGTGCTACCATTATCGGAAGTGGAGCAGCGAACTATTCATGGTCTCCTGCGAGTGGATTGAGTTCACCCAATGCCGCAAGCACCGCAGCATCGCCTTCATCAACTACGACATATACATTGACCGGCACAAGCGCTGCAGGTTGTACAGATACCGATCAAATTACCGTATCCGTTTTCCCTGCAACCAATATTATTGTTCAGACTCCAATTTCTGTTTGTGATGGCGATGATGTTGAACTTAGTGCAACAGGCGGTGTAACTTATAATTGGACGGGACAAAATGTTGCAGACCAGAATGCTGCTACTACCACTGCAACTCCGAATGAATCTACAACCTATACAGTCTTTGCAACAGATGCCAACGGTTGTGATGGCACAGCAGAAGTTGAAGTAACAGTTATTTCTCCAAACGCCTATTTTATTCCTTCAACTACGGAAGGAATGGCTCCTCTCGTGGTGAGCTTCGATAATGGGTCGACAGGTGATAGTTTCACATGGGACTTTGGCAATGGTAATACCTTAGTGACATCTGTGATTGACGCATCTGTTATCGAGGAATTCGCGCAAGAAGGTGTTTACTCTGTTACATTGACCGCTGAAGAAGATGGATGTATCTCTGTTTATCGCATCGATATTCATACATTTTATGTCAGTGGAATCATTTTGGTACCGAATATCGTGACCCTTGGTGGCGATGGTAAAAATGACGAGTTCAGAATTGAATCCAGAAATCTCAGATCACTTGACGTGAATGTGTTTGACCGTTGGGGTAAACATGTTGGAAATTTTGATAAACCATCGGGTTCATGGGATCCAACTGATTTTGGCACGGGCACATACTACTATGTGTTAAAAGCTGAAGGATATGATGGTAAGACCTATGAAAGAGCCGGAAATATTACCGTGATTTCGCAATAACTATCATTTCGATAAAATGGAAAGGGTTGCCATGGCAACCCTTTTTCTATTTGAATGATCAAAAGAAATTTACTTTTTTGATGGTGTAGACTGTGGAGTCACGGGTACTGGCGCAGGAATCACCTTTGCGGTATCTGGCTGTGGTTTTGAATACGGAATGATATTGAACAAAGAGAAGTAACCTTTGCTCAAACCAAATGATGGTTGCGGTTGTTTTTCTTTTTTAGGATCGCCAGGAGTTGCCATAACTTCATGGCCGGCCGCAAAAACAAGACTACTGAAAGATAAAAAGATTGATGCTATCAGGATTTTTTTCATAGGTAGATTTGCAAAAGGTTTAACGAATATCTGAAAACATCCATTGTCTCAAAGTACATTAACATCTTTTAGCCCTGAAATTTCTGACAAGTCGAAGATTTACGACGCTTTGCTGATGTCTGGATTTTTGCTGGCACTATGCTGGATTCCTTTTTTGATGGAGGAATTTCTGGACTTTCAACTACGGCAGTATGGCATGTTCCCCCGGACACTGGAAGGTTTGCGTGGAATCTTTACCATGCATTTTCTGCATAGCGACTGGAACATATCGGTCAGAATTCCTGGGTATACTCGTCTTGAATTCTTTTCTCTTTTATTTCTATAGAAGCATTTCGTTCAGGGTTTTGCCATCATCTTTTTCTATCGCCGATCTTGCTTTGGGTAGTGGGTAGACAGAACAACCACATTGGAGCGAGCGTGATTCTCTATGGCGAGTTCGCTTTCCTTTTCATCAGTGGAATGATTCGGAAAAACCCGATATTGATGCGTGTGGCATTGGTCGTGATCCTTTACTATGGATCTCTTGTCTGGTATCTATTCCCTATTGATCAACGGATATCCTGGGAAGGACATGCCTGTGGGTTTTTCGCTGGTTTGCTCGCAGCATTCATTTACAAGAACAAGGGACCTGAACGAAAAAAATACAAATTCGAAACTGAACCAGAACTCCCTGATGATGAAAATGCCTACTGGAAAATACCGGATAATCCTGAAGTGGAGCGTAAACACGAAACAACCGTAACGGTTCGCTATCACTACAAAGAAGACGACAAAGAATCAGAGAATAAGTAATCAGCTTTCAGCGGATACTTCTGCTACTGTATCACGTCCGATGCTCTTATAGAAATAACCCAGTTCTTTCATTTTATCCAGATCGTATAGGTTACGGCCATCGAAGATCACTTTGTTCTTCATCAATTGAGTCATTCGATCGAAATCAGGATTTCGGAATGCACTCCATTCGGTTGAAATGAGAAGGGCATCTGCTCCTTCAAGTGCACTGTATTGATCCTGAGCATAGGTGATGTGATATCCTTTCTGCTTTTTTACATTTTCCATCGCTTCCGGATCGAATGCAACAATTTTTGCTCCGGCTTCCAAAAGGTGTTCAATCATGTAAAGCGCAGGTGCTTCTCGAATATCATCTGTGTCTGGCTTAAATGCCAATCCCCAAATGGCAATAGTCACATTAGAAAGACTTCCTCCGAAATAGTCGAGTATGCTACCCAATAGAATGGTCTTCTGTCTTTCGTTGACTTTCATTACGCTCTTCAAAATTTTGAATTCGTATGAATTCTCAACACCGCTGTGATAAAGTGCCTGAACGTCTTTGGGGAAACAACTTCCACCATATCCCATTCCCGGAAAAGGAATCTTTTACCGATACGAGAATCCGTACCTATTCCGATTCGAACGGCATCAACGTCAGCACCAACTTTCTCGCAGAAGTTGGCTATCTCATTCATGAATGAAATTTTAGTAGCAAGAAAAGCATTCGCCGCGTATTTAGTCAATTCAGCGCTGCGTTCATCCATGAAAATAATGGGATTGCCTTGGCGAGTGAATGCTTTGTAAAGTTCCTCCATCAATTTGCGAGCACGTGCACTGTTGGTGCCGATCACTACGCGATCGGGTTTCATAAAATCGTCTACGGCAAAACCTTCACGCAAAAATTCCGGATTACTCACCACATCAAATTGTACAGTAGCATTCTCAGCAATTGCATTGTGAACCTTCTCAGCAGTTCCAACAGGAACGGTGCTTTTATCGACTATGATTTTGTAGTCGTCAATGATTTTTCCCAGATCTGTCGCGACGCGAAGTACATAACTTAAGTCGGCACTCCCATCTTCACCAGGAGGTGTAGGAAGAGCAAGGAAAATAATTTGAGCATCTTTTACTGCAGCTGCAAGGTCGGTGGTAAAATGTAATCTGTTTTCGCGGATATTCCTTTCGAAAAGAACATCCAAATGAGGTTCATAAATCGGGATTTCCCCGTTTTTCATGCGGGTGACTTTGTTGGCGTCAATGTCGACGCATGTTACGTGGTTACCGGTTTCAGCAAAACAGGTACCGGTCACGAGACCTACATATCCAGATCCGACTACTGCAATATTCATAATTCAAAATTGTGCGAGCGAAAGTAATGCTTTTCGTTAATTGAGCAGTTACGTTCAGGCTTTGGAATCTGTATTTTTTCCCGATGAAATAGGGGTATAAGAAGTTTTCATTGTCTTTTATCTGAAGAAAGCCCACAATTTGAACCTGCCGTTGCATTTTTGCCGCATTGGATTTGAACGAGAAACATATCCTTGAGGCAATCAAAGGCGGCAATCAGAAGGAATTCGAGATGTTGTTCAGGAAATTATACCGCCCTTTGTGCCTCCACGCGAGGACTTATCTCCAAAGCAATGACGAAGCGGAGGAGGTGGTTCAGTCTGTTTTTATTGGCTTTTGGGAAAAGAGAAACCAACTGGTGATTGATACCAGTGTATCGAGCTATTTATACCGATCTGTGCGCAACCATACTTTGAATGTGCTTAAACATGAAAAGGTGAAAAGGAAATATACGGGTTATGTATTGAATCATAATTCGGAAGGTTCGATTGATCATGCTGAAATGGAAAGTTCTGAGTTGGAGATCAAAATCGCAGACGCGCTGCAGACTTTGCCCGAACAATGCAGATTGGTCTTTACTATGTCGCGGTATCGTGAAATGAAATATGCAGAAATTGCGGATGAACTTGGTATTTCCATCAAGACCGTGGAAAACCACATGGGAAAAGCATTGCGTATGATGCGTGAAGAACTGAAGGATTATCTCCCCATCATACTTATCTTGATGAATGGATTTTTATAACAACGATTGATAGCGAACAACGAACATATTGATATACTGCTCGGCAAAGTTTTAACCGATGAAGCTTCTGAAAGGGAATTGCAGGAGTTCTATGATTGGCTTGCTGAAGATGAAAGCCATGCGGCGTATTTCAGACAGACGAAATCTGTATACGATGGAACAACTGTTGATTTCAAAGAATCAGAATTTGATACTGACAAAGCGTGGAATCAAGTTAGTGGTCGTATTCAATCTGAACCAAAGGTGATTCGCCTGAAAACTTCCCCATGGAAAATGTGGGAGATTGCAGCAGTCGTCGTTGTGTTGTTAGGGCTGGCCGGTATGGTGTATTTATTCAAGGGAAATGAAACGCAGGAATTTGCCATCACAAGTGGAAACACAATCGTGTCGGACACCTTGCCAGATGGTAGTCGTGTAAAACTGAATGCGAATTCTGACCTCACATTTGCTCAGGATCAAAACAAACATGAACGCCGGGCTACCTTGAAAGGTGAAGCATATTTCCAAGTTGTACATCAAGAAGAGGAAACGTTTATCGTGGATGTGGGAGATGATGTTTGGGTCAAAGACATCGGCACAGCATTCAATGTAACTGCTGAACCAGGTTCTGATTCTGTCAGGGTATTTGTTCGTGAAGGTGTGGTCCTTTTTGCTTCTGATGAAAATAAAGGAATGACATTGCAAGCTGGCGAAGAAGGACTATATATCAGAAGTACCAAACAATTTCAAATGGTATCTGAACCATCTGAACAGGTTGAACCTTCTTGGGCAGATCACGAGTTTAATTTCAGGAATGCTCCTTTGCGCAGGGTGATCAAAAAGATCAATAGGTATTATGGCGATCAAATCGAACTGGATCGTGAAGCGTTAGGCGATTGCAGGATCAGCGTGCATTTCATGAATGATGATGCCGCAACCATTGCTGATGTCATCGCTGAAACCATGGGATGGAAAGTTGTTCATCGTGGTGATAAATTAGTATTGGAAGGAGAAGTGTGTCAGTAGTATATTCCCAGATCTGGCAGTCAAAATCTATTACGGTGCTGAAACCTTGCAATGACGAACACTTTCCCGAATTGTTCCTCTCGGGACAGGCCCCGATTTTTATTTTCACAATATGAATGATACGCTTTCAAATAAAATCTTGCGGAGCCTGTCCCGAGATAATCAGGAAGCGCACGTCCTTTTAGTCTTTCGCTTCATATCGATCACTACTGCGTGATTCTATCTCACTAATTTTAATGTATTCATTTTGAGAGTGTCAGAAGCATCTTATTTGGACTATTCTATCACGTCGCAATTCTTGAAATTTGAGTTTAGAGTTAATTGTTCTCGAATGTGATTTTGTGGCTCCAATATTTTACTCCGTACTTTTTTTCTTGATAAAAAAAGTACCAAAAAATTCAAGGCTGTTGAGAAAATCCTTGAAATCCTCAACATCTCCGGGCAGACCAATCGGAACTCCTCCTTCATTCAAAAATGAATCAAACCATTTCCTCCGTGCGGAAAGAAGGTAGTCATTTTTGAATTCAGTCGTCAAACACCCGATTGCTCTTTTGCCCTACGATGTTGGGATTTCTAAGGATTTTCTCAAAGGCCGGTCCGCGAACCAAAGGATAAATCGAGCGTTCTATTTTTTATACTAACTTCTAGCTTACTTCTTTTTCCAATTCGCAATCAGTTCTTGAGAAGTATGTTAGCTCGGTTACTCTATCGCACTGCAATTCTTGAAATCTGGGATAATGAGAATTTCTTTTCCAGTCCATTATCTTGGTTTCGATCATACAATGTTTTTCACGATGGACTTTTTACAAGTCGGATTCTGTCCATGGCGCAAGGCTATTTGAAAAGTTATCTTGCGCCCGTGATACTTTCTATCCGCTATATCATGATGGTCGCTGTGAGTGTGTTTTGCACTGCAGGTGTTTACTTCTCTGAGGGAGGTGAAAATGGGATGTCACAAAATGCGGGACTACCTACAGCGGAGGAACTTCACATCGAACGTTTCGCCAATTATTACGACAAGGTTTTCGCAAAAGGATTCAAAGCTTCTGGCTGTCCGGGCGCCATTGTCACCATTGTTCAAGACACCAACGTGGTTTATATGCGTGGTTTCGGGGTGAACAAAGCGGGAACCAAAGACAGCGTATCGACATCTTCTCTTTTCAGGATTGGTAGTCTTTCGAAAGGATTCACCGGAGTGCTTTGTGGTATTCTGGTTGAACAAGGTATCATTCACTGGGAAGATAAAGTGATGGACATTATACCCGAGTTCCGATTGAAAGATATGGAACAAGCCAAACGGATTACGATCGCTCATTTGCTTTCACACAGTGTTGGTTTGCCCCGACATACATTCACAGATCTTGTGGAAGATGGTATGACGATTACCGAAATCATGGACCGACTGGATGAAGTAAATCTGCTTGGCGAGGAAGGAAAGTTTTTTGCATATCAAAACCATGCTTATTCGATCATTGAAGAAATACTTTGGAGAAAAACCGGCACCACTTATCAGGATTTATTGTCTCAGTATTTATTGAAGCCCGCCGGTATGCAGCATGTTTCCACAGATATGAGTTCATTCATGGCATGTGATGATAAAACATGTCCACACAGAGGTGGAAAGAAAGGTTATACTGCTGTGCCATGGAATGGCAAATATTATAATGCAGCTTCATGTGGTGGCATCAATGCTACCGGAAACGATATGGCTGAATGGCTCAAAGTTCTACTGGGTCATCGTGAAAATGTGATTGGCGATTCTGCATTGATGCAGGTGTTTACGCCCTACATTGATATCAAAGACAATGATTATTACCACAATTGGTATGGCGTTCAAAGCGTAGGCTATGCGATGGGTTGGCGTGTTCTGGAGTGTGGCGATCATCAGATCGAATATCACGCTGGATCAGTGAACGATTACAGAAGTGAAATTGCCATCGACCATCAAAATAATATCGCCATCTGTGTTCTCTTCAATGCACAGAACAGCTACGCCCGTAATGTGGTGCGCGATTTTCTCCTGACCTATAAAGTGTATGAGAAAGTGGTGAATCAGATGTGAGATTTAGAAAGCGAGATTTTTGAAGTAGCATGACCAACCGTGGTTGATTTCACTTGAATTACGGGGTTGTATTTCCATCATTCCATTTCATACACCCGCTCCAACAATACCTCATAACAATCCTTACGCTGCATTTTACTTCTGAGCCAACAAAAGAATAGAATAGCTTGAATGTCTTCGTTTTCACCCACCAGTTTGATATTTGATTCTTGAACCCTTTGTGCAAAATTTGGCTGGGTGATCTCTTCGGGATTGTTCAGGAAAATTTCTATAAAGCCGATAAACTTCTGAACACGCTGATAGTTTGGTTCTTGGAGCAATTGAGCATACTGCGATTTGATGCGTTGAAGATATTTCCAGGCGATATCAGTATTGCCAAGTTCATACTGAAAAATAACTTCTATGAGGTCATGTTTGAAGTACCATTCATGGCCCATTAGGTCTTCTTTTTGCTTATTCTTTGCAGGTAGGCTTCTCAAAATTCTATTCGCTTCACTGTAGCTTTTTTGAAAAAAGGTGTATACCGCGAAGTTCAATTGCAGATTTAGATATTCTCTTGTGTTAGATAATTTCGCATTGTCATTCAGGTAATCTACCAATATGGAAATAGCATCCTGTGGCTTTTTGCTGTAGAATGCAATACCCGCTTTAATTCCGATAAGTTTGATTTTTGTAGGATGACCCTGGAATTGTTCTTCTTGAAGGAATTTTTCAAGGAGTAAATTCCATTTTGTTGCCTCGGTAAAATCGCGGGTTCGATAATTCACATGGGTAATGTAGTATACAAGATCAAGTTGCAGATGTTTATTGTAGCCATGAAACGCATTGGCTTGTTCGAGACTTCTATATGCTTTCAATAGAAATGGTTTGAATGCGGAATATGATTTTGCGGATATAATGACAGACCGCCATAATTCTGCCAGACGGTGCATGAAAACAGGATTTGTGCGGATGTTTTGACGGGTAAAGTGAAATGGTTTCAGAGTTTCCCTGATGGTTTCTTCAGGGTCAAAATGTGAACCCGAGCGACGCAGTTCTTGAAGTTTTTTTCGGATACTGGCAAATGCTATATTCAGCTTATACATCTGTTCCCGAATTTCAAGGTTAGAAGTAGCTTTGCTAACCAGTTCATCAAAATTGGCAACAAGATGATCTGCGTGTGCTAATCTTTTGGCATATATCAAAGCTAGATGTTCGAACAGATGGGCTTCTTCAGCGAGTTTTTCTGCACGGTGCAATAGATCATCAGCCGGTTGATAAGCTTTTCTATTGATGAAGTTTTGTGCAACATAAATTAGACTGGCAGCCTGGGCTTCTCCCGATGAATCTGTGTTATTGAATTCGTCTTTGAGGAACTCAATCAATTTTTGATAAAGCCTCGATCTCAGCATATAGTAGGCTTGATTGGATCGCTCTTCTTTGCCGAATAATTTTTTTCTGATTAGTGTATCTTCTATTGTTTTTTCTTGAATCAAGAGATCATACAGTTGCAATGTGAGTTGCGCATCGCGATGCAATTCAATATTTTTTCTGAATGACTTCTTCTCTTTTGATGTAAGGCTTTGAAGGGAGCTTTCGAGGAGTTCCATTGGAATGTATGAAGAGGGTAGGTGGCAGAAAATGCAAACCACTCAGTACTACAGAAGAGAAAGTGATTAAGCTCTTCCCTTCCTATCTCTGAAAATTTACAACTTGGAATGCCCTTTACATTAGAAACCTCATTGTTAGTCTGAGCTTTCTCTATCCATTTTGCAATTAAACTACGAGTTGAGTACTAGCAAACTTGCCTGCCTTTGAGATTTAGTTTCGTTTTTGTCATAATCCCGTACAACATCTTTCATAGCAACCTTTACTCGTTCACTGGTTTGCGCAATCGCTTGTTTGTCAATTACATGGAAGTCCCTATCATTGATAGATTGAAATGATATTTTGATCCGTTTATTTGCCAAGCTTGTTTTATTTGAGGTTGCTATAATAAGTGTAATTTTTGAATTTGAGCGGCAAAGATATGAAATCGTTTTCGTTCATACTAATACAACGGTCTGGATAGCCGGCAAATATGAATGCATCCAAGCCAACCCTATTAGCTTCAGTAGCATCTAAAATCAATAGGCCTAGGGCTTCATTTGATTCTTCGTAGTTTTTTTGGGTAAAGATTTCAGCACACCATATAAATTTTGGCATTCTAGTGATCAGTAAATTTTCCTTAAGCCTCTGATCCATCAGCGGCATGCGAGATACATGGTTTTTAAACGACCGGCTTGAGGCTAGGAAAAATCTAAATACAAAATCGGACGAAAATTCATAGCCAAGATTTAAGTCGCCAATGACTTGCAAAGCCAGGTTTTTTGCAACTACAGCTTCAAGATAAATTCTCGGGTACAAAGGAACAACTACTGAATCGATCTTATAAGCTTTGCAATCTTCATCGGCATAGTATTCACCTGGGTTATCAAGCTTAATTATTCGATAAGGTTGAAAATTATCATCTTGTATGATGTACTTAGAAGGCAGGTCACTTGCGTCATAAAAGGAAGTTTCTTTTCCAAACGCTGTCAAAGTACTTTTATCGATGTCTTTCCATTCAAAATCTTCCACCTGTTTACCCACACCAATTATAACATGGCCGACATCTATACCCTCTAAGCCGATCAATACGGGTATTCCAGATTCAATATAGCAATCAATGATTTTGTATATCTCATCGCCAGCATAGCTTTCATCAGAATAAATTCTTGTTCCAAATCCAAATTCTTTTAACGCGAATGAGATTTGATCCATTGTAAGGCCATTGGAGGGTAATTGTCTTTGATATGAAAATCGGGCTAAAGTTTTATGAATTGTAGCTGGTAGGGTTGGTTTATATTCTGCATAGCGGTTACTGAAATATTCCATGATCGACCAAATGGTTGTTTCAGCACACTTTAATGTTTCTCCATCTTGCGAACTATGCGGAAATCCGACAGCGGTGAGCTTTACCCCAAAAACGAGTGTAGAAGCACTACACGTGCAAATCTTAAAATCACTTTCTTCGAAGGCATTTGGATGAATAATAGATCTACCAAACAACGCATTCATTGTGGGGCGTATGATAAAAAAGCCGAGATATTTTTTAGACAGTTCATCGTGTTTCACTGAATCAAGGAAATCTTCTGCTGAGATGCCATTTTTAAATATGGACACTCTTATACAGTCACGTTGATAAGAATAGTGCTTGGAAGAGTAGTATTCATAAAAGCTATCTCTATATACCTTGTCAACATATGGATACTCGATCAGGCAGAAGAGATCATCTTTTAATTCATCCACATAATCTGCTAACCTTGATTCAATTTCTGGTGGAATGAATTGTTTATCCAGATCCTTTAGAAAGGCTTCTTTGATGCATTCAATAATGGCCTCAACGGCTTCGTCGATTGGTGATATGATTACGTCAATTGTTGCAGACATGCTGAGTTTAAAATTTTGCAGGTGAAGATAAAATATTGCGGTCAATTTTGGTTGTAAATAGTTTATTAGATTATTTTCTATTGTATCCGACATTGTCAAAATTGTGGAATGAAATGACACTAAAGCAAATTTGAAGTGGTCGAGCAATTGCGGTTAATAGATACATATTTCAGCATTAAGGATAATGAATGTAAAGTTTCTCCATTACCAATCGAGGATTTGATTCTTATTGCTTACTTGTTAGCATTTGGCAAAGAAGCTGAGAAATAATTTTCTTGAAAGAAAAAAGGCTGCCGAAGCAGCCCTTTTAGATACACACCTTTTATCAAACAAGTAAACCTACTATTAGGATGCAGACAACTCTGTCTTCTTGGCTTGCACTTGTGCTATCAAATCATTGTTTACTGTTTCCTTGCGCTCGGCAAGATTGAAATCGAATGTTCTCTTCATCTTGGCGATCGGTCCATCTGAATCTTTTTTCATCTCCAATTCGATGATGTTGTTCTCGTATTTGTTGATTTCATCCAGAAGATCATTTTTTTCCGGACCTTCAGGAATGGTGGTCAACAAACCTGAAAGCGTATTCAAATGCTGCGTTTCCGCGTTGATTTGATTTTGAAGAGCCACAGGATCGGGGGCATTGTCGATGCGATTTTGGATGGTCATGATTTTGAAGTCTAAATCTGATCCTTGTTCTTCCAATGTTGCGAGAAGTTGATCGCATGCAGCGATATTCTCGAGTTTTGAAATGGTATATGACATAGTATTTTATTTTAAAATGTTTTTGATTTTTTGATTGAGGATAACGGACTTAATGGGTTGAGATGAATGCTCCAGGCTTCTGATGTGAAGTGAGTTCCTATTTTTGTTGAACTTTATCTGATGTGATTGAACAAATCAGTCGGTTGGGCTTTCATACCAGTGTTCAAGTTGCTGTTATCCGTTGGATTGATTGTTGGATTATGCGGCGCTGGGTGTTGAAGCTTGAATTTCGGTTTTTCTTGTTGATACCCCATCAATCACCGCAGTTACCTCTGTGATTTCTTCCTGCGTAAACTCAAGCTTTTGTTCTCGCAAGATGTAGTCTTCAGCGTTGAGTTTTTCGATCTTCTCAATCAATGCCCGCAATTCATTGTCGGCATTGTTGAGTGTCATTTCAATGCGTCTCTTCTCTTTTCCTTCCGGAAGGTTGTTGAAGAGTGTTGTCATGGATGGTATCCATGTTTCCAGGTAGGCTTTTCGAGTTGGAAGTTGAGCTGATTGCCCTTCTGCGTTTTCGATCTGTCGCTCAATTGACGACTTACGTACCAAGAGATTGCCTTTGATTTTCCCGAAACTTGTCAGGATGGTGTCACAATCTTCCACCGTTTGGATTTCATTAAATGTGTAAAGCATAAAAATTAAAGATTTAGTTTTGTGTGAAAAATTTCACGACGCAAAGGAGAAAAAATTTGAAGGGTGGAATCAACCCGATTTTTTGTCGGACATCACATCAAATTTGTCCGTTTTGAATGCAGAAAACGCCAGACAATGATTTCTGAATGTTCGGTGAATATTGGGTTATATCCCATTTGCACATCAAAAAATGCCTAGGCCAAAAACTCACATGAAAATGGATGATTTTGGGGTGAAAAAAAATGTCATTTTGTAGAAATCAGGGTTGAGGAAGCCTTCCATAGGTGACTTGAACTTGACTATTATAAAACGATCCTAAGCTAAAATGACCGATTAAAGATACCCCTCCAATTCCGCAATTTCCGCTTCCAATGCCGTGATTTTTGCTTGCTTCAACACCAAATCCATGTTACTCAGCTTTTCTTTTCTGTAGTTCAAGTTGTCCCGATGTGCGCTGATGCGTGCTTTTTCGCTTGTGGTGAAGAGGCGAGGGGTAGTGAGTAGGTATTCCAGCAGGGAATGTGCATCGTCCAGATGTTGATTTCCGGAAAGACTTGATTCAAAACGATCCTGAAGCTTGAACAAAGTCGCTTGCATGGATGTGATTTTTCTCTTCAGTTGCTTCTTTTCGTCTTCCGATAAGGTGATGATATCATTTTGATTGGTCTTGGACTTCTTCCTTCCGGCCGTCCACGAGTTCTTGGCAGTGAGGAGCTTGGTTAAGAACTCCGTGGTTTCGAGTTGGTCTTCGAAGTCTTTTTTATAGAGTCGGTAATACGATGCCCTACTCAAACCCACAAAAATTGGGGCATCCGCCGGCGCTATGTAAAGAGCCTCAAACAATTGATCAAAATCTCCTGGCATATGATTTTAATAATTTGTACCTACAAAAGTAGAAAACGTGAGACAAAAAATCTGAGACAAAAAATTTGTCTCAAAAAATTTGTCTCAGACTTTGAGGAATTTTTATTGGGGGGAAATGAAAGTGGTTTTTGACCGGAACTTTTTTAGGTGGAAGTTTGGCACACCATATGAATGTACTGAACAAAACAAATTGTCCATAACTCTCTTTACCCTTCTGAATTTTACTTTCGAAGCACTAGCCGGGCGTGAGGTTTCGGTATTTTCTATCTAAAGACTTATTAATTATGGCTAAAGGAAACAAACCTGCTCTGCCAAACGCTCCGGCGAAAAATGGCGGCAAATCAGGAGGTAACAGGAGCAACAATCCAACTGCTCCAGGAAAAACACCGCCACCTGCACCGAAAGGGAAGTAGTGTGGAATGAAAGAACCCCGCGAGAGCGGGGTTTTTTATTTTAAAATGTTAAATAGTTCAGTTTATAAATAGGTTACAATTAAAACGATCATACTTGCGCGGGGTACTGTATATGAATGTAATTATAGAAGAAATATTGATATAATATTGTATATATGGGAAATTTGAATTTGATTTGGTTAATGAAAGTGGTTGATTTACTTTTAAGTTTCCACAGACCATGATGAAAGTATGTGATTGTTTAGTTCATAACTGGCGCTTAAAAAGTGCAGTCATAAGCAAACTGTGAGAATAGGAAAGCTTAGCGGAATAAAAAAAGGCGAGTTTCCCCGCCTTAAATGTTTTCACAACGGAATAATCCTTATTGTGAATTGCTTTCGATAGGACAAATATAGAATAATTCAAACAAAGAATACAAATGAGTTCAAAAAAAATATTAGGACTTGATTTAGGAACTAACTCTGTTGGTTGGGCGTTGGTCGATATGGATTATGAGAACAAAACCGGGCATATTGAAGGTATGGGAAGTCGGATTATTCCGATGGGACAGGATGTACTTAATAAGTTCGGCGAAGGCACTTCGGTTTCTCAAACAGCAGATAGAACTTGGCACAGAAGTGTAAGAAGATTACGAGAACGTTATTTATTGAGAAGGGAAAGACTGCACCGTGTTCTCAATGTCTTGGGTTTTTTACCAGAGCATTTCGCTGCAATGATAGATTTTGAGAAACGTCTTGGTAAGTTTATCAATGATTCGGAACCGAAGCTAGTTTATAACAACGGCCAGTTCTTGTTTCAAAATTCCTTTAATGAATTCCTTGAGGATTTTAGAATAAATCAGCCGGAATTGTTGAATAGAAAAAATAGAAATGGTGAAAATGCTAAAATACCCTATGACTGGACGATCTATTATTTAAGAAAGAAGGCTTTAACACAAAAAATTGACAAACAAGAACTAGCATGGCTTATTCTGAACTTTAATCAAAAGAGAGGTTATTTTCAGGCTCGTGGCGAGGAAGAAGAGAGGACGGATGTAAGAGAATACGTGGAATTGTTAACTGTTGTTGCGATTGAGAAGGGTGAAGTTGATAAGAAGAACAATAAGTTGACTTGGTATAAAATGTTATTAAGCAATGGCTGGATTTATTCAAACAGATTTACCTCCGAACCTGAATGGTTGAATCAGCAAAAGGAATTTTTGATAAGAGAGGAATTGGACGTTGATGGCAACGTTAAAGTTGTGAAAGAGAGGAAAACGGATCTTTCTGGCCGTGAAAAGCGTGATATTTTCATATTGCCATCTTTTGAGGAAATAGACAAGATGTCTAAGCCTGAAAAGGACAAAATCTTCAAGAAAATCAAAGCTAAAACTGAACTCTCGATTGCTAACAGTGGTAAGACAGTTGGTACATACATATACGATACATTGTTGCAAAGGCCTGATCAGAAGATCAATGGAAAACTCGTTAGAACAATTGAAAGAAAATTTTATCGTGACGAATTGAATCTAATTCTGCGAAAGCAACAAGAGTTCCATCCTGAATTGAGAGATGTGAATTTATATGAAGCGGCGATTAGAGAACTATATCGAAATAATGAAGGTCACCAATTGATGCTCAATTCAAAGGATATGATTTATTTGCTTGTTGATGACATCATATTTTATCAGAGACCTTTGAGAAGTCAAAAGTCCTCAATTGGAAATTGCTCGTTGGAATTTAGATGGTTTCGTGAAAAGGATGGTGCGAAGAGGAAAGAATACCTCAAGGCAGTTCATAAGGCTAATCCTTACTATCAGGAGTTTCGAGTATGGCAATGGCTCATGAACCTCCGTATCTATGAAAGGCACAGCGATGTTGATGTGACAAAGGATTTGATTCCGAATCAAGATGAATGGGTTAAACTATTTGATTTCCTCATGTCGCAAAAGGTGGTTGATCATAAAGATGTTCTAAGGTACTTGCTCGTTACAAAAGGACTAAAGGGCAATGCTTTGAAGGCTGAAATAGGAAAGTATCGATGGAATTATGTGTTTAATTCAGAGAAGGATGAATCCAAATCTTATCCATGCAATGAGACAGGTTATGAGTTCAATAAGCGGCTTCAAAAGGTTATTGGCATATCAAATAATTTGTTATCTAAGGAAAAACAATATCAACTGTGGCATATTGTATATTCTGTCACAGATAAGACCGAATATGAAAAGGCACTGAGATCGTACGCAAGGATTAATAATTTAGACTCTGACTCATTTTTTGAGAGCTTTAAGAATTTGACTTTCAAGAACGAGTACGGGGCATTTTCTGAAAAGGCTATTAAGAAGTTATTGAATTTGATGAGATGCGGTAAGCACTGGGACAGGAATGCGATTGATAGCCAAACTAGACTTCGTATTGACAAAATTATTTCTGGTGAATTCGATGAGAGTATTCGTAATCGCGTCCGTGAGAAGGCAATTCACTTGAATAATGAAAAGGATTTTCAAGGCTTACCAATTTGGCTTGCGAGCTATATTGTTTATGATCGTCATGCTGAATCTGGCACAGCTACTAAGTGGAACACCATGGATGATTTGAATACCTTTATTAGTGGTTTTAAACAACATTCACTGCGAAATCCAATTGTTGAACAGGTTGTAACCGAAACGCTCAGAGTTGTAAGGGACATTTGGAATAAATATGGAAATGGTGCTGCGGGTTTTTTTGATGAAATTCATGTCGAGTTGGGTCGTGAGATGAAAAATACTGCCGAGGAAAGAAAGAATTTGACTTCTCGAATTTCTGAAAATGAGAATGTCAACATTCGAATCAAGCTTTTGCTTTTAGAACTCCTAAATCATCCGGATGTTGAAAACGTCAGACCGCACTCGCCAAGTCAGCAAGAAATCTTGAGATTGTATGAGGAGGGCGTTCTGAATTCTGGCGTTGAAGTGCCTGATTATATTTCAGAGACTTTGAAAAAATTCAGAGAGTCTGATGTGAAGAAGCGTCCAACGTCTTCTGAAATCACCCGCTATAAATTGTGGCTTGAACAGAAGTATCGCTCACCATATACTGGTCAAGCTATTCCATTAAGCAAATTGTTTACAAATGCGTTTGAAATTGAGCATATCATACCTCAGAGCAGATATTTTGATGATTCAATCAGTAATAAGGTTATCTGTGAGGCAGCCGTGAATAAATTGAAAGATAATCAAATGGGTCTGGAGTTTATCAAAAAGCATCAAGGTGAGAAGGTTGATGTTGGCTTCGGAAAAACGGTCGAAATATTTTCAGAGGAGGAGTACAAGGAGTTTATTCTGCAGTATTTCGGCAGGAATAGGACCAAGTTGAGAAAACTTTTGCTAGAAGATGTTCCTGAGAAAATGATTGAAAGACAATTAAACGATACGCGGTATATTAGTAAATATATCAGTGAATTGCTTTCAAACATCGTACGAGCGGATAAAGATGATGATGGGATTAATTCTAAGAATTTATTGCCAGGTAACGGCAAGATCACGTCGGAACTTAAACATGATTGGGGGTTGAATGAAGTATGGAATGCTATGATTCTTCCGAGGTTTGAAAGGATGAATGAATTGACTAAAACAAATGATTTTACAACTAAGAATGCAGAGGGGCACGCTATCCCAATTGTGCCGTTTGAATTGTCAAAGGGTTTTCAAAAGAAGAGAATTGACCACAGGCACCATGCATTAGATGCTTTGGTAATCGCATGTGCAACGCGAGATCATATAAACTTGTTGAACAATCAGTCTTCGCGCTCAGAAAAGACAAGGTATGATCTTCAGCATAAGTTGCGAAATACTGAAAAGTGGACAGATGAGTATGGAAAGGAGAGAGTTAAGTTTACGAGTTTCAAAAAGCCTTGGCCCTCATTCCATAGCGATGCGGCGGAAGTGCTGGGTAAGGTGGTAGTTAGCTTTAAACAAAATTTGAGGGTGATCAATAAGGCTACCAATCATTACATGAAATGGGTAGAGCGCGATGGGCGCATGGTCAAAGTCCCTGTGGAGCAGAGAGGTTTGAATTGGGCAATACGAAAGCCCATGCATAAAGATACTGTTTCGGGTAAAGTTGAATTAAAGCAACATAAATTATCAAAAGGTCAGATTTTTACGGCAACTCGAAAATCTTTAGATTCTACATTTGATTTGAATGCCATCGAAGCAATAACCGACACTGGCATACAAAAGATATTACGTAATTATTTGATGCAAGAGAGGTTTAAATTTATGGGTACTCGAGGTGAGATGCAATATGACCCAGCCTTGGCCTTTTCTCCAGAAGGTATCGACGATTTGAATAAGAATATTCATATTTACAATGATGGAAAATTTCATCAGCCGATTTTCAAGGTACGGGTGTATGAAAAGGGAAGTAAATTTCCCTTAGGGCAAAAAGGAAATAAGAAGGCGAAATTTGTTGAAGCAGCGAAAGGGACAAACTTATTCTTTGCTATTTATGCTGACCAAACTGGCAAACGAGGCTTCGAAACGATTGCTTTGAACGAAGTTATAGAACGTCAAAAGCAAGGTTTAGGTTCCGTACCTGATATAAATGAAAAGGGCGACAATCTGCTGTTTTATCTATCTCCAAACGACCTAGTTTATGTGCCATTTGAGGAGGAGTTGGAATCTGGAGTTCAAGTTGATCTTCATAATCTCAGTGCGTTGCAATGTCAGAGAATTTATAAAATGATTAGCAGCACGGGTAGTGAATGTCATTTTGTTCGATCTGAAATTGCTTCACTTATTAAAGGCTATGATGCAAAGGATAAATTTGGAGAATTGGGAAGTTTAAATAAACTAGAAACAACGATGGAAAAGGATCGAATTAGAATAAAGGAGAAATGTTTAAAACTTGTATCTGATCGTCTTGGGAATTTATCCTTTTCCAACAATGTGAATGCTCTAATGTCATTGCAAACAAAATCATGACAAATCGTTCGAAAGACATGGCCGATGTTGAGTTTCTTCAAAAGGTGAAGAAGATGGATGATAACTAACTAGCATGATTTGGCTTGTCATTTATTCTAAATAACACATGATCAAACGCACCCTTTACTTTGGTAATCCTGCTCGTTTAAGCCGAAAGGATGCTCAGCTTCATGTTTCTTTTCCTGAAGAATCTGGACAAGAGTCTAGAACTGTTCCCATAGAAGATATTGGTATGGTCATTTTGGATCATCCTCAGTTGCAAATTGGCCAGGCACTATTGTCATCATTGCTGGAGAACAATGTGGCCGTATTGTGTACAGACAGTAAACACATGCCGGCAGGAATGTTCTTGAATTTTCAAGGGCATACAGAAATAGCAGAACGTCATGCATCACAAATTGAATCGAGTTTACCCCTCAAGAAAAATCTTTGGCAGCAGACCATTGAGCAAAAGCTCTACAATCAGGCGATGATACTCAAACGCTATGGACAAACATGTGATGACATTTTGGGATTATCTCAACGGGTGAAAAGTGGTGATCCAGACAATTATGAGGGGCAAGGCGCGGCGTTATACTGGAGACGTTTGTTCGACCCCGAGCTTGGATTTAAAAGAGGTCGTTATGAGGATGGGCCGAACAGTTTGTTGAATTATGGATACGCGATATTGAGGGTGTAGTGGCCAGATCGGTTTGTGGCAGCGGTCTTCTGCCTTCGCTGGGGATACACCATCGCAACAAATACAATCCGTTTTGTTTAGCGGATGATTTGATGGAACCCTATAGACCATTTGTGGACGCTTTAGTTTGTCAAATAGTGGATAGTGATATCGATTATTCCGAATTGACCCCGGCACTGAAAAAGGAGTTGCTTCAAATACCTGTTCTTGATGTTGAAATGGATGGCGAGAAAAGTCCTTTAATGATCGCTACCCAGCGCACCACGGCAAGTGTGGCACGATGTTTTGAAGGCAGCAGCCGAAAAATTCTCTATCCTCAATTAGAATAATTGCTGCAATGCCCATGGGAAGCCGAACGACATCTGATTATGGGGCCGAGCGGTTCAACCAATACAGAATCATGTGGGTAATGGTATATTTTGATCTGCCGACAGAAACTAAAAAGAACCGCAAGGATGCGGCCCGGTTTCGCAAAGACCTGATTCAAGATGGATTCTCCATGTTTCAATTTTCCATTTATGTGCGGCATTGTGCCAGCAGGGAAAATGCCGAGGTGCATACCAAACGCGTGAAAGGTTTTATGCCTGCCGAAGGATTTGTTGTGGTCATGAGCATTACAGACAAACAATTTGGTGATATTGAGTTATTCCGTGGAAGGAAGAAGGCCGAGCGACCAGACACGCCACAACAATTGGAGTTGTTCTAATCACAATTCAGAAATAAAAAACCGGGGATAATTTTGTCCAATGGATCAAAAACTCCCCGGTTTTTTTATTGAAATCTAAGAGGAAATCCTTGTCAGTACTGAGGTTTCAGCCAAGTATGTTGGTTGTTATCTCTTGGATGTCAAAGATCGAAAGCAATTCCAAACCTAAGACTAATATGTTTGCCATGTGGTTGGTTGTTATCTCTTGGATGTCAAAGATCGAAAGCAATTCA
>JADKIZ010000012.1 GCA_016722445.1 Flavobacteriales bacterium
TGATAGTTGGTTGCAAATTCTGCCGAAATTAGAAGACTGGATACGGTAAGGCAAAAAATATATAACAATGTTATCTACGATACTGTCAGAAATGTATTTCATGAGAATATTACCCACGACTCAACAAGTTGGCTTGTTCATAGAATATTGGTCAATGATACACTTAGTAAAGTATTCATAGACACACTGAATCGCCCCGTTCTTGCATCTGGGTTAGAAAGAATAGTTGTAGTTGAGAATAAGCCTGAAGAAACTATTTTAAGTTTAAGCACATTGATTTCTATTGCTGCTGCTATCGTTTCTATTCTTGCACTTTGGTTTACTTGGAGTACGCATAGGAAATCCGCTAGAGCTGCGATTACAAAAGAGTTTATCGACTTGAATAGTATAACTATTTCTAATCCTTTCCTAAAAATAATTTACTCAGCAAAGTCCAAAGCAGAATCTGAAATCGATCTTATTGCGCATATTGAGTCAGCCAATAACGTTTCGCCGATTTTGGGACATAAGCAGCATGCAAAAGATCAAATTAATGAAAAGCTTAAAAGTTATTGCTACAAGTACTTAAATCTCCTAGATATGATAAACAATGAATATCGATTTATGAATAAGCCCTATTACAAAAGACGCGTTGTTAAAAGGGACTATGAAATAAAATGGTGGTACCGGAGGAGAAAGAAGGAAAGATTGGAGTGGATTAATTTTTATGCTAATAATTTTAGAAATCATGAATGCTCTTGTAACAGAAGAGAAAGAACTAAAGGCTATTTATTAATCAAAGAAATATTGAAAAATGCTAGGCGTAATGGTGCTTATAGTGATAATTTTATTGAATTCACTTGCAGTCTTTTGCGAATTAAAACTTAAAAATACCTCACTCATTACTCCCCAAAAAATAAATCGCGTGCAATGGCAATAAGACTGGTTTGCGCTTCCAGCTTGAAAAGCAAAAGCTAGGATGGATTTTAATTGCTGCCTCAGAAAGGAGGATATATCCTGTTTCCATAACTTTGACCACCTATGCTTCATCCCTCCCAGGCCAAATATTTCGCATATAAATTAAGTAATCGCCAACCAACTGACAGCGTCGAAAAGCTGGTCAATACAATGTTGGATGCTCAAGTCGATTTGAATCCTCATCAGGTTGATGCTGCTCTATTCGCATTCAAATCTCCATTGTCGAAAGGAGCTATTCTTGCTGATGAGGTAGGACTAGGAAAAACCATCGAGGCCGGTTTGGTCATCGCACAAAAATGGGCGGAGAGAAAAAGGCGGATTCTTATCATTACGCCAGCCAACCTCCGAAAACAATGGAGCCAGGAATTGTCTGAGAAGTTCTTTTTGCAAACAACTATTCTGGAGAAGAAAACATTTGATGCTGTCATTTCATTGGGTAATCTTAATCCTTTCGATCAAGAGAATATCGTTCTGTGCTCTTATCCTTTTGCCATGAAAAAGGCTGCCTACCTCAGAGCCACCAATTGGGACCTTGTGGTGATTGATGAAGCCCACCGCTTGAGAAATGTTTATCGCACCGACAATAAAACCGGCAAAGCCATCAAAGATGCTTTGATTGAGAGGCCTAAAGTGCTGCTTACTGCCACGCCCCTTCAGAATTCTATTCTCGAGCTTTATGGTCTTGTGAGTATTATTGATGATTATGCCTTCGGTGACCTTAAAAGTTTTAGACAACGATATAGTCGACTTGCTGATGAGGAAAATGGAGGCCTTTACCTCGAACTCAAAATAGACTTGCACCTCTTTGTAAAAGGACTCTAAGAAAGGACATTCAAGGTCAAATCAAATTCACAGATCGAAAAGCTATTGTGGAGGAATATTATCCTTCAGATGATGAGCAACAACTCTATGCGCTGGTTTCAGACTACCTGCAAAGGCCAAATCTCTATGCGCTGCCGGTGAGTCAAAGGTCACTCATGACAATGATATTGCGAAAGCTGTTGGCCTCTTCAACCTATGCAATTTCAGGAACACTGAATGGACTAGCCAATAAACTTGATCTTATCGCTCGCGAAATCAATGATGCGTCGCTTACAGAAAATTTGCCAGATGAAGTGATAAACTCCTACGAACAATATGATGAGCAAAAAGATGAATGGATTGATGAAGATGACGATGAAGAAAGCAATTCATCCGCAAACTGTGTTTACCGTTGAGGATTTGGAGCGAATCAAACAAGAGGAAGAGGAACTCAAACGATTTGAATCTTTAGCCAAACGTATCGTCATCAATTCCAAGGTGAAAAGCTGGTTACGGCTTTGAAGAAAGGCTTTGATGCTGCGGGAAAGGCAAGACGAAAAGCGATCATTTTTACCGAAAGCACACGCACCAGAGTTATATCAAAACCATTCTTGAAGGCAACGGATACCAAGGTCAAATTGTATTATTCAATGGAAGCAACAACGATCCTGACTCAAAACGCATCTATGACCAATGGCTGAAAAGACATCAGGGCACGGATATGATTACGGGATCAAAAAGTGCCGATGTGGTGGTGGTTAATTTTCTAAACAAGGCCAACGAGGCCGATGTGCGAGTTTATCAATTACTCGAGGAAAAATTCAAACTGTTCACCGGTGTTTTCGGTGCGAGTGATGAAGTGCTCGGAAGTATTGAAAGTGGTGTTGACTTTGAAAAACGAATAGCTAAAATTTATCAGGAGTGCAGAACTTCATCAGAAATCAATGCCGCCTTCAATGCGTTGCAGGAAGAATTGAAAGCCAGCATCCTTGAAGATGCCATTCAATCCCGACAGAAACTACTCGACAACTTTGACCAACAGGTTTTGGATCGGGTAAAAATTCAAGCCAGTGATTACCTCGGTATGTATGAGCAGCTTTTATGGGATGTTACCAAGTTCGCCTTGCATGACTACGCTGAGTTCTCTGAAACGGATCATAGTTTTAACCTTTTGCGCAATCCGTTTCCAGAAATTCATGCGCATTCCGGGCCTTATAGAATAACCCATCGCAAGGAACAAAAAGAGCTCGAGCACGACTTCCAGGGAAATATCTGGAGACCAAGACACCCCTTGCTATTCGCCTCATTCAAGAATGCAAAACTTTTAATATTGACAAGCAAAAGGTCATTTTCAATTACAGCCAATCTCCCGGTAAAGTGGCATTGTTGGAAGAACGTATTGGGCAACAAGGAGTCATGAAGGTTTGGAACTTGAGTATCGAAAGTTTAGAAAGTGAAGATCATCTCATTGCTGTGGGTATCTCCAATGATGGGGAGTTTTTGGATTCGGAATTGTGTGAAGCCATCCTCAGAAGACCCATTCATTTATCTCATCCGGTAACACAAATGAATGAGTCGCTTTTAAAAGTGCTGGAAAAAAATGCGGAACAAGTGCAAGTTGTCAGGTTGAATGAAAATGAAATTCGGAATGCCAAATACTTTGACCTGGAAATCGAGAAATTAGAAAATTGGGCCGAAGATCGAAAACGCAGTCTGGAAACGGACCTCAAAGCCATCGATTTTGACATCAAGAGAAAAAGAGCTGAAGCACGTCAGAAATCTACTTTAGAAGAAAAAGTGAATCTTCAACGTGAAGTGAAAGAACTTGAAAAAACGAGAAATGAATTGCGATTAAATCTGTATCAATCACAAGATGAGGATGAACAACAAAAAGATGATCTGTTGAATCGCATACAAAAACAACTGGATAAGAAAATATCCTTCCAGCCCATCTTTGAAATTGAATGGGAAATTAAATGATTTTTATTAACCCTTGGGGTTAACTATATTTGCAGTGGAAATTCAATTCGCCAATAAAAAAATAGAGAAAACCCTCACATCACCTCGTGAGTTGATGAAGGCGCACAATCAATTGGCGAAAAACATCGCAAAAAGACTAACGGAATTCAGAGATGCTGATACACTTGAAGACATCCGGAATCTTCCTCAGGCCAATTGCCATGAATTAAAAGGAAATTACAAGGGGCATTTGGCCGTTAACATCTCAGGCAACTGGAGAATGATTTTCAAACCTGGAAACAATCCAATAGCCAAAAAGGAAATCGGAGGCATATTGTGGGAAGGAATTACGATTGTGTGCATTGAAGAAATTACCGACTACCATTAACGACCATGATATTCAGGATAAACGACATAAAAGATATAGCGGCAGCGCGCAGTTTGCTGGTAGCGCCTGGTGAAACCTTGGCAGATACACTTGCTGAGCATGGTATGAAGCAACCGGAACTTGCTGAGCGCATGGGAAGACCATTGAAGACCATCAATGAGATCATCAACGGCAAAGCGGCCATTACACCCGATACGGCTCGCCAACTCGAACGCGTGCTTGGCGTACCCGGACAATTCTGGCTCAACGCAGAAAAAAACTATCGTGCTGATATAGCTGAACTGGAAGAAAAGCGTCGATTGCTCACTGAGGAGCAGGAATGCATCAAATGGTTTCCGATCAAAGAGATTCAAAAGCGAGGATATATTCCAGAGACGCAACAAATCACAGAAACCCTTCATCATTTGTGGCGGTTTTTCCGTGTTTCATCGGCTGATGCATTTCATGCCTTCTACGCAGAACACTACCTCAAGGTCAATTTTAAGAAGAGCAATAAATATGCGGAAAGTCAGTATGCGTTAGCCACCTGGCTGCGCATGGGTGAAATTGAAGCGTCCGAACAAGATGTACCAGAATATGACGCGAAAAAATTTCAATCCCAATTGGAAGAAATGAAAAAGCTGGTCATGAAACAGCCTGATGATTTTTGGAAACAGGCAGTGTCGCTTTGTAACCAGGCTGGCGTGTATTTGGTGTACGTACCTAGTCTGCAAAAGGCGCCGGCGAGCGGAGCGGCGCATTGGCTTCATAACAATCCCATCATCCAATTGAGCAACAGGTATAAGACCAACGATCACTTCTGGTTTGCGCTCTACCATGAGGCCGGACACATCCTAAAACACAGTAAAAAGGATGTGTTTGTAGAAGGGTTGGAAGAATATGATGGATTCAAAGCCATCGAAGAAAAAGAAGCGGAAGCCGATGATTTTTCCTCGGAAATGCTCATTCCTAAAAAGTCCTTCAACGAATACAAAGCAATTTCGAATCTCAACGAAACGTACATCAAAAGTTTGGCCAAACGCTGGAAAACACATCCTGCCATTGTAGTTGGTCGACTTCAAAAATTTGAAGCTATCCATCATAGTCAATTCAATAATTTGAAGGTCAAAATTTCGCTTGACTAGATTACAGGGAATAATCCACTACTACTTTAATATCTGACTCCATTCAATGGCTAAACATAACACCCCACAAAAACTCGAACTTACCTGGATCGGCAAAGGCGACGAACCCAAACTCGAACCCCGTATCCTCATTGAAAACCTTGACTTCAGCTATTGGGCCGGAAAAGAAAAAGGTGCCCCAGCTCCTGCAGAACCAGATGGCATGCTGATTCACGGCGACAATTTGTTGGCCCTGAAAGCGCTTGAACAGGAATACGCAGGGAAGGTGAAGTGTATTTATATCGATCCGCCGTATAACACTGGAAGTGCTTTTGAGCATTATGATGACGGTATTGAACATTCTCTATGGTTAAGTCTAATGAATGATCGAATCAGAAAGTTATTTGATCTGCTTAGCGATGACGGTTCGCTTTGGATAAGTATTGATGACAATGAATGTCATTATTTGAAAGTATTATGTGATGAAATATTTGGAAGGAATAATTTTATAGCAAATGTGATTTGGCAAAAGCGAACATCTCCTGATATTAGAGCAACCATAGGTGCCGGTCATGACTACATATTAGTTTACGCTAAGAATGCGGAAAAATTTAAGAGCATAATAAATAAATTGCCAAAAACGGAAGAACAAAAATCACTTTTCAAGAACCCTGACAAGGACGCTAGAGGAGCTTGGGTGTCAAGTGATTTTACGGCTCAAGGCTATAGACCAAATCAAATGTACACGATTACCACTCCTTCGGGGAAAAAGTATACACCGCCGGAAGGAAGATGTTGGAAGAATATAGAAGCAGTTTACCGTCGATTGCATGATGAAGGAAGGATGTGGTATGGAAAGGATGGCAACAGTGTACCAAGAAGAAAAACATACCTAAATGAATTAGATGGCGTAGCAGCTTGGACTTGGTGGCCTAACAGCGAGGTTGGTCACACTCAAGAATCCAAAAAGGAAATTATTGATCTATTCGGAGCAAAAAACATATTTGATACTCCGAAACCGGAACGTTTGATAAACCGAATAATAACTTTGGCAACAAATCGAAATGAACTTGTTTTAGATTCCTTTCTTGGTTCTGCCACCACAGCCGCCGTTGCCCAGAAAATGGGCCGCAAATGGATCGGTATTGAATTGGGTGAGCATGCAGAAACGCATTGTTTGCCACGGATGAAAAAGGTTGTCCAGGGAGAACAAGGTGGCATCAGCAAAGCTGTCAATTGGCAAGGTGGAGGCTATTTCAAATACTATAATCTCGCTCCTTCACTTTTGAACAAAGACAAATTTGGTGAATGGATCATCAGTGAAAATTACAACGCAACGTTGTTGGCAGCAGCCATGGCCAAACACGAAGGGTTTAAGTACGAACCCCATGAAAGTTTGTATTGGAAGCAAGGCCAAAGCAGTGAACGTGATTTTATTTATACCACCACACAGTTTATCACACTCGAGGTATTGGACAGCATTCATGAAGAAATGCGTCCCGATGAAAGCCTGCTGATTTGCTGCAAGGCATTTAGCAAAGGATGTAAAGACCGCTACCCCAATATCCAGATCAAAAAAATTCCGCACATGTTGTTGGGTCGCTGTGAATTTGGAAAAGATGATTACAGCTTAAATATAGTCAACCTGCCAGAAGATCCGGATGCAGCGATCACAGAGGAATTTGTCGAAGAAGAAATCAAACCAAAGAAAACGAAATCGAAGAAGAAGAAGGAAGATGCAGGGGAAGATCAACTCACCTTACTCTAAGCCACTACCTTCATGAACCACATAGCACAGAACATTTGCAACCGACTTTCCATGCGTGATCCGCTGCGTGATGCACTGGAAATTATTTCAGAACTTACAGATAAACTTGAACTCAAAAAGGAAGTTGACTTGGCCGCAGAATTGGAAAAGGTCAAACGTCTTTATCCTTCTTGTACGGATTTCGAACGAACGTTTCCTTCATTGTGTTTCAACATTGCCACAGGAATTGGTAAAACCAGATTGATGGGAGCTACAATCGCTTACCTTTTTCTCAAAAAGGGAATTCGAAATTTTTTCGTCTTGGCCCCAAACCTGACCATTTATGAAAAACTGATCGAAGACTTCGGTAATCCATCCAGCTCCAAATATGTCTTTCATGGCATAGCAGAATTCGTGAACAACAGACCTGTTGTGATCACGGGAGACAACTATGCCCAACAAGGAAGCTTATTTCGAGAAGATGAAGTTCGCATCAACGTATTCAACATAGCCAAGTTGAACAGCGATAACCGAGCTACCCGGTCTGGCGGTGTGAGCAAGCCGCCCCGCTTAAAACGTTTGGCCGAATACCTCGGCATGAGTTATTGGGAGTATTTGGCGGGTTTAGATGACCTCGTTATCCTTATGGACGAAGCGCACCGCTACCACGCCGATGCCAGTCGCAAAGCAGTGAATGAACTGAATCCGGTTTTGGGTATCGAACTCACTGCTACTCCAATAGATGAAAATGGCGCTCCATTCAAGAATATCGTATTTGAATACACCCTTGCGAAGGCATTGGATGATGGCAAGTATGTAAAAAATCCATCCATCGCCACGCGTAAAAATTTCGATCCCAAAGGAATGTCCGAACAGGAGATCGGGATCATCAAACTAGAAGATGCCATGAGTATCCATGAAGATACCAAACAAGAACTCGAATTGTATGCCTTAAACAAACAGGTAAAAAGGGTTAAGCCGTTTGTGTTGGTTGTTTGCAGGACAATAGAGCACGCCAAAGAGACCGCTGCATATCTGGCGACGAATGAGTTTTTCCGCGGAGAATATGCTGGTAAAATTTGCAGATTGATTCATCGAGTAATGACGATGAAAATGCCAAACTCTTGAGCACTGTAGAACATCCCGACAATCCGATTGAAATTGTGATCCATGTGAACATGCTGGCAGAGGGCTGGGATGTCACCAACCTTTATACGATTTGTCCGCTGCGCAAGGCCGATTCCATCAAATTGGTAGAACAGACCATTGGACGCGGACTCCGTCTTCCATATGGAGGTGAACGCACCCACGTGGACAAAGTGGATAAACTCACGGTCGTAGCGCATGAAAACTTTACACAAGTCATCAATGCCGCAAAAGAACCAGGATCCATTCTTCAGAAATTTACCTACGTCGAAATCGAACATGATCAATTGACAGAACGCACGGAGGTGATCACCTCATCTTCCAAAGTGAATATCGAGATTCGAAATGAAGCTGAAACCGTTGCGAAAATTGCCAATGAAGAAGAGAAGCAGAAAGCTACAGTAAGTCTTGATGCTAAACGAACCATACTTGAAGCCATCAAGGATGCTGAAATCATTCATTCCAGTGGCGGATTGAATAACTTCGAAAAACCAGAAGTGAAAGCGAAAGTTATTGCCAAAGCAGTTGAAATCATCGAAACGGGGCAGCAGGATATCTTCAAAGAGAGCATTGTGGAAGAACTGCCGAATGTGTATGAACGAACATTGGTTCAATTTCGAAATTCAATCATTGAAATACCAAAATCACACTGACTGCAGGCGAAACGAAAGTATGGTTTGATGATTTTGATTTGGAAGTAAGCACTGGTTTCGACATGCGTATTTTGGCAGAAGAAATCATTCGTCAGGGACTAGTAAACGACGAAGTTGATGTTATTGGTGTTAAGCAGGGGGCATACAAAAAGACGACACCCGTGAGTGAATTAATCGCAGAGCTCGTTGATCATCCGGAAGTAGATTATGATTCCAATGCAGTGCTTCTTCATAAAATATGTGGTCAAGCCATAATCAGGTTGGAATCCACATTGAGGATAAGTCAAAACTTCCCGTTCTGGTTAGACAATACCGTCGATTACTTGTGCCCGCATCTATGAACAGATGCAAGCGCATTTTCATATTGGCGAGCATGAAATCAAGGTGAAGAGTGTAGCTGCTTTTATGCCCATCATAGACCACAATTATTCTAGGTTGTTGAAGAATGGTTATCGGGATTATAGAGAAAATGTCACCCCTATATCTTCCATTCCGAAGTACATATTCCGAGGATTTGAGAAGGCCCTTCATCTGGAATATAAATTTGATTCGAAAACAGAAAAGGACTTTGCTGTTGTGCTTGAGAATGATCAGAGCGTCATCAAATGGTTACGACCAGCCGACAAACAATTTCATATTTACTACAATCAGCATTCTAGTCTTTATCGACCCGACTTTGTTGTAGAAACCCAAGACGGTATCTACATGGTAGAGACCAAAGCCAGCAATGAGATCAACAGTCCGGAGGTGCAGGATAAAGCCAAGTTCGCTCGGCGATATTGTCAGCAGGCCACCGAATATACTGCCACGATTGGAGGCAAGCCTTGGGCATATTTATTGATTCCTCATGATGAAGTGATGGTGACGAGGAGTTGGGGGTGGTATTTGAGTTTTAAGTAACCCCATCTTAAAGAACGATACGATGAAAACTACTGAAGAATTAGAAAAAGAAGTAGAAAAACTGTTTATCATACAGAGTCGAATTCGAAATTCTGCTTTCATAACCGCTATTGGTGGATTGTTGTTTTTCATTTTCGGTCTTTATTGGAAGTATTTGCATCCTGAATGGAATCTAGAGGATATGGGTTCATATATAGCAGGTGGCGCAGGGGCAGCTTGGGGCTTTTCTGGTTTGCTTTTCATTTATTTGGGGTTTCTTGGACAGAAGCAAGAAATCAAGAACCAGCAAATTGAACTTATACTAACTCGAGACGAAATGAAGGCGAGTAGAGTGGAGTTAAAAGGTCAAAAGGAACAACTCGAGGCACAAAAGACTCGCTAGATCGTCAAACTTCAGCTCTCCTGGGACAAGTACAAACATTGCAGCGTGATATCGACTTTAAAACAGTCAAAGAATTAACTAAAGAGTTTCACCAACTATTGGATATTGAACTTTATGAATCAATTTTATATTATCAGTTCATCAAGTTTCTGAAACATATAAGTAAATTTACTAATAACAGCGAAATTGAACCCTCATTTGAAAAATTTGAAGTATATATACATGCTACAGATTATAATTATGCAGTAAATCATTTTTCTGAGTTCTATATCGGAATTGAAAGGCTAACTAACAAATTAATTTCAATTCAATACCTCATTCGCCATTCTAATTTAAGTATAAATGAACGTATAATTGTTCTCAATGATCTAACATACAGCCTTGGAAACCTCATTCCAAATGATTTTAGGATTGTGCTCGCGACGCTTTCAAAAAGAGGTGAGGATGGATTCATTTTGGAAAAGTACAATCATCCAAAGCTTAAACTTGTGAGGTACTTTTATCGAACCGCGAAATTGCTTTTCGATGAGTGGGAGAAGGTAAATAGTTCAATTTATAAAGAAATTGGAGATTATGATTTAAATACTTAGCTCAGGAAGCTAACTTCCTTTATTGAAACAGATGCAATCATACCTCAATCCCCAACAACACGCCGCCATCATCAACCCACACAAACGCTTGCTTGTGTTGGCGGGTGCAGGTGCCGGTAAAACACGAACGCTCATTGAGAAGATCAATAACCTGATTGCCAATGAGGGTGTGAATGCTTCTGAGATATTGGCGATTACGTTTACGAAAAACGCAGCGAATGAGATGGTGGATCGTTTGATTTTGACTGAGGATAAAACTGGTCAGTATCAAAAGATCATCGAATCCAAAATGCCTCAGAAGGCAAAAGAGATCGAACGACAGAATTTCATTGCTCGAACACCTTGGCTTCAAGCTTTGACCATCAGCACATTTCATAGCCTCTGCTATAGAATACTTCGCGAGGATGGCGTGTCTGAATTTGACAACAAATTCAAGGTGATAACTGATGAGGTTAAAAAGGCAGATGATCCCATTCTTCCTTTTGAGACCAATGAAAGCATCCAAGAGGTTATACAAAAATTGCTAATTGAATTATGTGAAGATCGAGATTATTTGATCTCATTGAAACGCCACATATTAGAACATTTTGCTCGGAAGGAAAGAAAAATAGGCACTAAAATGCTAAGTGATTATGAAGATGGTAAATACTATACTAGCTTAAACGGGACACAAGTCCGATCGAAATCTGAACAATACATTGCGGATTGGCTATATCGGCACAATATTGCATTTCAATATGAAGGAATACTCACTGTAGATAACGACTTTAGTTTTAGACCCGATTTCTATATACCTGAAGCAAATCTTTATATAGAACATGTTTCTGATAAGAGCTATCCGATGAAACAGAAAATTGAACAATTCGAGAAAGGTGGTAAAACATTCGTGAGGACTTTAGAAGTCATGACTAATGATTCACGTGAATTCAATTCTGCATTAGAACGTATCATCAAGGACAGGCTACCGGCAATATACCATAAAGAAACAGCTTTGTATTACAATGAGGAATTCAAAGGATATCATAAAGACATCAAAGAATTTCTGAAACAAGCCATGCGCGTGAACGACATGATCGTAGGAGATAATATTTCATTTGATGATGTTGCCGCGAAGGCATCAAAAGATCAACATGAGCGAATTCGTGATTTTTACCAACTTGTTATTCCTCTATTGAAGAAGTATGAAACCTACTGCGTCAATAAGTCCTACCTGGACTTTAACATGATGGTCAACCGCGCAGTGAATTTGCTTAGAAATCAAAAGGACATTCAGAGCAAATACCAGCTACGCTTCAAATACATTCTCGTCGACGAGTTTCAGGATGTGAATCATCAGCAAGTGGAATTGATCAAACTGATGCTTCATGAGCAAACACAACTTTTCTGTGTGGGCGATGATTGGCAAAGTATCTATGGATTCAGAGGATCTGATGTGTCCTATATCGTTGAGTTTGAAAAACACTTTTCACCTTCTGAAACCATTAAATTCAACTATAACTATCGCAGCACAGACAAGATTGTCGGCGCCAGCAATGAAGTCATTAAGAACAACAAATACCGCATCGATAAAGAAATATCAGCCATAAAAGTATCTCCCGAAAAGATTGTTGTGTTCAATGGTTCGCATATCAACGAAAACATACGGTTGTGTGTTGAACAGGTTAAACAACTTGTGGATGCGGGTATGAATCAGGAGGATATACTATTCTTATATCGAAGAACCAATATGTATATCCCATATGGGGAAGCATTGGAAGCGAATCACCTTAAGGTAACAAGGCGAACCATTCATGGTGCAAAAGGTCTCGAAGCCAAGGCTGTATTCCTTATAGGTATGACTGAAGGAAATGAAGGATTTCCTGACATTTGGTTAGAAGACAGACTCTTTCAAATCGTCAAGGAAACCAATCACGATATGCTATTGGAGGAAGAGCGAAGATTATTCTATGTGGCCATAACTCGAGCGAAAGAGAAATTGTTTCTGGTCACCGAAAAGGGTCGAGAATCCAGCTTCATCAAAGAGATACCTCAGAATTACATGGTTCGCACAAGTGTCATTTTGGCTCAAGAGCCAGAAGAGCCCCTTGAAAAATTATGTCCACAATGTGGGAGTCAGGTGGAGAGGATTTGGAAGTTTTGTGCGCGTATTGTAATCAAATTTTATAAGAAGATATTTGATGTTTAATATTAATGAATTTGTTCAGAAGCAAAACGCGATAGAGGATCAATTATTAGGATTTTCTAAATTTGCCCCTTTTAGTACACTCATTGAACGGAAATTTTATCTCCATCTAATTCAAAAGGAAGCCATTTTGTTTATTGGAATAAATCCTGCATTTAACGAAAGTGAGGTTTTACCGAACCGAGGAATGAACTATTATGATTTTAATAGTGCATTGCTTTTGAAAAGACACTTTTGAAAAGAAATACAGTATTTCCGTCAAATGCATAGACTTATTGAAAAATGGACAATATCTTGGTCTCATTTGGATTTGTTTTGTTTCCGCGAAACAAATCAAAGGTATGTACTTGATCTTCTCAAATCAGAGCATGGAATAGATTTTCTTAAAATCCAATTTGATCTGTTTCGAAGTATTCTAGAGGTTGCGAATCCAAAAATTATTGTTGTCTGCAACGCCCTAGCCAGAGATATTTTAAATTACAAATCGTCGATGGGAAATTTAATAGGTGTAAATTTTGAATATGAGTTTGACTATAAAATTGGTACACCTAGAATAGTTAGTGAGGGTCCGCTTAATGATAAACCAATTTTCTTTTCAAGCATGTTATCCGGCCAGAGGGCTCTTGACCGTGGATCTTTTGAAAGATTGGGTTGGCACATCAATTACGTACTCAATATCATCAATAATTAGAATATGCAAACACAAAAATATTCTGTAACCCAACAACTCATCTCAACGCTACTAGCATGGGTTCAATCGGGTGACATAGCCATTCCTGAGATACAGCGACCTTTCGTTTGGGATGCATCCAAAGTGAGAGATTTGATGGACTCACTCTATCAAGGTTATCCAGTGGGCTATGTTATAGCTTGGCAGAATCCCAATGTGCGTTTGAAAGACGGTAAGATGAGCGTAGGTAAAAAGATTTTGATTGACGGCCAGCAGCGCATTACAGCTTTGCGAGCTGCCATTCTTGGCGAACCAGTTGTGAATAAAGAGTACAAGAGCGTGCGCATTCGGATTGCTTTTCATCCAATAGAACAGAAGTTCGAAGTTCAAAATCCCGCCATTTTGAAGGACAAGACATGGGTTGCTGATATTGCCGAGTCTTTTAAATTGGGAAGCAATACATACAAGGCGATCAATGAATACAAAGAACTCAATCCGGATGCACCCGAAGATATTATCGTAGAGTCGTTCAGTAACCTTCATGATTTAGTTAAGAAGCCTATCGGTATTATTGAACTGGCTTCTGATTTGGATATTGAAACGGTAACGGAAATTTTCATCAGAATTAATTCGCAAGGCGTGGTGCTTAGTCAAGCGGACTTCGTCATGAGTAAGATTGCAGCAAACGAATCTTATGGAGGCAACATACTCAGAAAAGCGATCGACTATTTCTGTCACCTGGCTATTGCCCCTGAATTTTTTCAATTCATTCAGGATAATGACAAGTCTTTTGCCAGTACTGATTATTTTCAAAAAATGTCATGGCTTCGAAACGAAGTGGAGGAGCTATATGATCCAAGCTATACTGATGTGCTTCGCGTGGCTTTTGCAACACAATTCCATCGTGGTAAGTTGTCAGATCTCGTTAGTATGCTATCAGGCAGAAATTTCGAGACTAAAACATTTGAAGAAGAAATCGCAGCAGACGCTTTTGACAGGTTGGCCGTGGGGGTGCGCAATTTCATGAATGAACAACATTTCAAGAATTTCTTATCATCAAATCTGCAGGTTTTATAACACCGGATATGATTAGTTCTCAGAATGCTTTGAACGTCGCTATATCATTTATCTCAGTCTTAAAGAAAAGGGGTGAAAATCCTGTTGATTCAAAGTATGTGCGTCGTTGGTTTCGTTTATTCATTACTCACAGGTCGTTATAGTGGTTCTACGGAATCCATCATCGATTTGGATATGCGAGTCATGCAGGAAAAGGATTTTGCTTCGCGCTTGATCGAGAAGGAAACAGGAGAATTGTCCGATGCATTTTGGAATGCTACTTTAATCCAAAATTTGGACACCTCATCTACTGGAAGTCCTTATTTCAACGTGTTTTTAGCGGCCTTGGTTAAAGCAAATGACCATGGATTCTTGAGTGCTGACACACATGTTACAAATTTAATAACGATCAAAGGCGATGTTCACCACTGGTATCCAAAAGATTACCTGAAGAAAGGTGGCCTCAGTCGAGGCAAATACAATCAGATAGCCAACATGGTTTACATGGAAAGCACCATCAATATTCAGGTTGGCAATAGGGCTCCTGAAGTTTACATGCAAACTGTTATGAATCAAATTCAGAATGGTACTTTTCTATATGGTGGTATTTCAAATGACGTACAACTCAAAGAAAATCTTCGAATGAACTGTATCCCAGAATCTCTTCTTCATGGCAATTTGGATAATTACGAGCAATTTCTCATGGAACGTAGGAAACTGATGGCTGAGAAAATGAAAGGGTATTATCAGGGATTGTGAGTATATGCTGTTGCATTTGAGGTAATTAGAACGCTTCTTTACGTTTCAATGATCTGTGCAATTGTGCTATGAATTCGACATTCTGATATTCGCTTGAATTGGATTATTATTGCCTTTGAATGTTTCATTAAACTACTGAGCCAAGCATGGAGAAGCGTATTCTATTATTTCTTTCAAAGCGAAAATCTATCATCTGGTTATCTGTGGCTCTGGCCGTGGGTTCTTTGATTGGAAGCATTGTCAAAACAGCGAAGTTGATTTATGAAACTTATGTTGGTTTAATTGAGTTTTGGTGGTTAATTCCTGTGTTCTTCTTTGTTGTAGCTTTTGCAACATTATATGTTCTTTTTGAACGAGATATGGCAGTTATACAGGTAGATTATCTCGCTGTGAAGGAGCATGCATCTGAATTGTTGAAGTCGGCAAGATTGATGCGAAGAAAAAAAAACCTGTCCGGCATCCGTCTTTTATTAAGTAGATTAAAACAAGAGTTTTAAATACAGAAGCAAATTGAGATTAGTAAATATAATTTAGACGCCAAATCTGTATATGAATATATGCGATTGGTATTCGGTCGAGGATTCTCCGAAGAGCTTAAGGATGGTGATCAGTACTGCACATTATCCAATTTAAAGTTTTGGAGTGAGGACTTTTTTGGTAGTGAGGAATTCACGGAAAGGAATTCTTCAGCATTGAAGCGAGGTGTTCAAATTCATCGTATTGTGATTTTAGATTCACGTATTTTCAAAGATCCTGCCTCTTTTCAATATGAACTAAAGGAAGTATATAAGATGCTGTCGCAATTGGAAGCACTCCAAACGAATTGGCTGCAGTCTTATGCTTCTAAATATAAAGAAAAGTCGGAAGCGGAAAAAGCATTAAGGACTGAGTTTTTTTTGGCAGATAATTATGCGCAGGACTATACTCAGAATATGCCTTTTGCTCTAATCAAATGTGGTGTTAAGGATGTTCCAGAGATGTTGGTTTATCTATTCTGAAAATAAATATTCACCCAAAATTCAGATTGTATTGATTATAGCCAAGACGAGAGAAAGTGAAACGTGATTTCCAGTCGTGATAAAAATTTGATTCTTTCTGGCGACTATATTCCTGTGGCTGGACATAAATACAGCCTTTTCAGTTTTAGAAAGTTCTTAGAAAGCAATGAGGAATTGAGAGAGCCGAATGTCCTAAGTGCAAAGGAAATATTTGAAAAGTGTAAAATTAAGTATATTAATTTGGATTTCTCGATCGTACTTGCGTCGGAGCCGGTATTAGGGGCTATTTTCACTGCTTATATAGATAGAGAGTATACTTCTGTTATTGCTTCTGCTGCATTGGATCCCAACCAAGTTGTCACCAAGGTTGATCATGGATGGCATATGCTATCCTTTGAAGGCATTGACATGGATCCTAAACTCTATGGATTTGTGCAGTTGATTTCAAGTTTGATGGCTGATAGCAAAATACCAATCTTCGTTTTCAAGTTTCAAATACCAGCATTTTTAATTCCAGCAAGTCGCGACATGGATGCCATTGATGTAATTAGGCGAAATGGTGGCACTGTGGTCTGACTTAAAGTGGGAATACAATACCTCATCTCCGCCGATTTCGTAAAGCAATTCATCTATTTTTCCCTGTCTACTCCTGGAAATATTTTGTTGTTGCGTGTTTTTAATGGTGTTCCAGGGCTATTTGTTCCTAAGCGGATCATATTTTGCGGATCGAAAAAAACGATCCATAAAATGTGATCCATTTTATAACTTTGCTCCATGTCTTCAAAAACATTTCTAACGCTATTGAGGAAACGACTGAATATTTCCCAGTCTGAGTTTGCTGCTTTGTTCAATACGAAACGCAACAGCATCACTAAGTTTTTATCTGGGTCGCGGGGGCTTACATCCGCGCATTTGAAGGTTTTTGATGCTCTGAATCAGGATATGTGGAGGCAGCCGGCAAGAGCGGAGAAGACACTGTCTGACCCAGATCCCCGCACACGGGAAAAGCTACGCCAGTATTCCGATGACCTGAAGATTTCGCTACGACATACACAGGTAAAGCTGGAGAAAATGCAGAAGAATTTCCAAGCCGAGTTGGAGGCAATGGTGTGGCTTGGTATTATGAAAGAGGCTGTATTACAGTCTGACAATCCCGAAAAAAGAATTCTATTGTGGATAGATGCCACCATAGCAACGAAACAGGTTGAATTAGATAAGAACAATGTTTCTCAACAAATCATTTACTCCGCCCGCATCTCCGGCATCGAAGCCGAACTTCGCACCATTCGCAATATGCTCGCAAAAAAGAAGGTTGTCGTGAAGCGTATGCAGGTGTCATAATATAGTGTGGGTTGATATGGTATCATGACACTCGTTTATTCCATTTTTTCTCCTGGTTTTTCCTGAGATTTTTTTCTGAAAATCTCTTTTTCGTCCATTTTTTCATCAAAATGGATTTTCAATTTTCGATTTTTCTCTCGAGAATGATGATTTTATCATTTTGTAATTCCTTGTTTTTCAAGACCCAAAAATTTTTCTGAAATTTTTTTTTGCCATTTCTGGCGTACGGTGAAAGGACGTCTAAATTTCTTCTATCTGATTGATAATCATTTTTTAGGGTGTGGATTGTCCTGAAAAAAATGGACGATTGAAGTGACAGGTGAAGTCGAAAATCGATGTGATGTGAGCAGAAGACCGGTTGCTACTTCGCCTCGTCCAAATGAAACAAAAACAATGGACAACAAAACACAACCTTTTAACCGAAATGAAACAAATGAAAAGTTTAAATGAAATCGCCGAGCAGATCACACACCATGAAATTGTGAGGAGCTGATCGAAAGGCTAACCAGTAAATGTGAAGGCCATGCTTATGAAGCTTGGAAATTAAACAAACGAATTGATGTTAGCGAAGAGTACTTAGCGCTTAGTTCAGAAACCTTCATGCTGGAATTAGAACTAGAAACTTTGTCAGCAGTGGGTGAAGAAGCCAGTTGGGAAAAGTTGATTAAGTCACGCAAACTGGAAGATGTCAAGCTGAAGAAGGAGAGTGTATCACCAGATTCCATGGCTTTCCCGATGTTTCAATTGCACCTGATCACTTCACAGAGAGTGGCTACCGAGGAGTTTGTCAGCAGTTTGCAAAAGCGATTGAAGAAGTTGTCGGGTGATACAAGCAAAACACTTAAGACCAAACCAACCACCATCAAAGGCCGACAAAAGAAGGCCGCATAAACACAAATCAAAATACATGGAGTCCAGGAAGGAATGTTGAAGACCATGAAGGTTCAATAGCGAAGGCGACACACTAAACCGGAGAAAAGAAATCGTGCACAATTTCACTGCCGTACCACGCGCCATGCTTATTCACTTTCATCCAAACATTTGATGTTTCTTCTGCGTGACAACATGATTCAATTCATAATTCATTCATTCATAATTAAATTTAAAAGTAAAATGGAATTTTCAATTCAATCAATTCAAACCGTTGCGGGATGCGACGCTTTGATTCTCATGTTCAACAAAGAAAAAGCTGATCATGAATTTCGTAAACTTTCATTAACGCGTCAGTATGAGTCTCTCTCTGAAAATTCGAGTGAAGACAATGCTGAGTTGACCAGAATCAGCAATGAGCTGGCCACGATTACCTCCATCATTGGAACCCTTGAACCGGGTGAATATCAAACTGATCTGATCAGTAAAAAGATGAAGCTCGAATCGAAAAAGTTCGACCTTGAAAACAAAGTTGCCGACTATGACATCAAGGCGAAGTTTGAAAAGGAAAACGACATCACCAATGTGGAAAGTATGATCACAAATGCAGAAGCCGTCTTGGCTGCACTTGCTACGAGACGATCGGAATTGAGTTCCTAATCGTTTCCGATTGATTGAACATCAATTCAGGTCAGTAAGATATTTGAGTGGTGTTTAAGGTTTTGATTCATTTTTTAATTGTTGTGTCTGAAAACCCCTTCGGGGGTTTTCGTTTTTTTTTGAAGCATTACCTCATTGAAACCACAGAGACCACAAAGAAAAATCACACGAAGAACACAAGAGAAAATTCAGTGTTGTATGATCATCGCCCATACCGATCATCAAAATCAGCGGGCAATTGAAATTCATCTCGAGAAACACCTTCACCCATGCGTTCCATGAGCATCACATAATAAGGACGTCTCATCATCTTGCTCAACAGCCAACAGAAAAAAGTAATCGCCTGGATATCTTCTTTGTGTCCTGGCCAGGCCAATCCGGAATTCCTTACTTTTTGAATGAATGCTGGTTCTGTCACTTGCATTGGGTCTTTTAAATACTCTTCAATCAATCCCAGAAAGATGCCCGCCCTTTGGTATACCGGATGTTTGAAGAATTGAGCATATTCTTCTTTAATCCCCTTCATCAGTTTTTCCACTTCATCATAACTTTCCAATTCAATGCGAATGATCAAATGAATCATTCGTTTTTTGAAAATCCATTCTTTGCCCATGTCTTTTTTCGAAGATTTCAGGATGACATCGGTTTCACGCAGCATGGTACTGGCAGATTTGAAATCACCGGCATTGAAAAAGTAAACACAATAATTGAGCATCATATTCAACTGTTCCCCTGAATCGGTAATCTTTCTGATGAGGCTGATGTTCTTGTGCATCAGTTCCAGGGCAATATGATTGTAGCCTCTGTTCGCTTCGATGGCAGCCCGCAGTGAAATCATTTTGAGGTAGTACGGACTTGCCCTAAACATGATATTGGGCATGATGTCCTCAGCCTCCTGCAATGTTTTGATGGCAGAATTGAATTTCCTGTTGCGGTATTGCGCATGCGCGAGATAAAACAAAAAGCCTTGCTCGGTTTGTTCATCAGCTTGGTAAAAGCACCATCCAATTTTAGTTTCAAGTACATCGACAGGATATAGGCTTCAAGGTCGAAGTATTCTTTCACCGACAACAATGCAGGTGCGGTACATCGTGAGCATGCGGAATTGAAACAAGGGTTCGGCCGTATCGCGTTCATCAATTTGCAATTCGTCCAGTATCAATTTCGTTACAGAAGCAGGGTGAAGCGTTTCGCCCAGTTTGGCACCTCCTGAAGTTTGTTCCGAAGCAGCGCGACGGCAAAATTCAATTGCGTTGAATCTCCATCTTACGCGCATTTGCATGGACTTCAGCATGATGTCATTCAAGCTAAACTCCAAATGTTGAGAATAGGCCAATTGGAAGTTGTACAATTGATCCAACATGTCGTATTGCCTGTAAGTCGCAGCTTTCTTTTCAGCCTTCAGCAGGAAGTGTTTAGCCAATGAAAGTCTTTCACGATGGATGAATATTTCGCATAGTGCCAATGTTCCAGGTACTTGTACATTGTCTGCATGATCTGCTTTCATAGCCCTGGAAATGACGAATGAAATCAATCGGTTCATCAACCTTTTCCTCAGACTATGGTATGCATTCATCATATCCGAAGCAGCGTTTTCTTTGGCACCGTAAAGTTTCCTGACCAATTCAGCGGGAGTTCTCTGCACACCATCAGTGAGCAACGTGAAGAGTTTTATTTCACGGTTATCTCTCTGGGATTTATCGATATGCGATGCGAAGGAATTTTTTTCGTCTTCGTTGAGCATCGCGATGAGAGGATCGAGATGGTCCATGGGTTAAAGGATTTTATGTGTAATTCTAGCTGTATTATGGGATTTGTGGTTCACAATATCCCTGGTTGTCAATTTTATTCCAAACTTTTTCAAACCGTATTGCCCATCAATTTGTTTTTGGCAAATGCAAAATTTCGATCGTAATGTCTTCAAATATGCTCCTATTAAATTTCACGAGAGAGTTGATGCCTTTAAAGAAGATATTGAAACTCTTTTCATTATATACAATGCGCAGATTATCTAGATCTCTGACAACATAAGTGTCCCCGTCAAGTTTATTCAATTTTAGTTCGAGGGGTAATTCGGATATCATTGGATTAAAGAATGAGTATTTGTATCCGTTAGCAGAAACCAAAGTGTTCATGGATACTACAGCTCTGAGTACCCTGGACGTACCATCGGGCGAAGCAATCATTTTTGGGAATGAAGATTTTGCTATAACAGCATTTTTTGAAGCCGCATCATCCCAAAAATTTTCCGCTTGTTTGGAAGTTGCATAGGTCTGGTAAATTGGTATTGAATCTGGGTTGGTAATTTCATAATCTAGTCCACTTTGGATAGCCGCGAAAATCACAGATCTCCAGCGGGTTTTATCAAAAATTTCCAACAATTTTTGAATGCACAACCACCATAATCATTCCACCAGCCAGGACTCACAATCCATAACATTACAAAATCGGGAAAATCATTGCCACGCACAAGAAATGCACAACTTGAAACATTGCTTAGATCGGTCAATTTTTCGCCTCTAATATTCAACAATTTCAATTGAAATCGAACAAGCTCAGGACGTTCGCTTAAAATCCATTCTGTGGCCTCATTCTCAAGTTTTTCTATAAATTGATCATATGCCGCCGCCTTAGCAAAAATGCCTGCAACACCGGCTATGCCAGCAGCAACTGATTCATTCTTTTGGGCATTGAGCGTCCTAGAAATAAATAAACTAAGTACGATGATGGTGAAATATGCTCTCATATAATTATTGTTTCGATGTACCAAATGTATCAGATTAGGTACATGATATAACTCGGCATGGAGTGAACTACCAATTTAGCAAGCATGCTCTGTATGCCTTCAGTTGAGCGGTCAAAGGCCATGGAATTTTAAGAAAATGTATCAATGCGATCTTGTCGTCAAGATCCAGGATGGAGATAGTAGAGACTAATCCAAACTTTGAGAGAGTTTAGAAATAAGTGCAATGAGGTCTTTGTTTTTTGCTATAGCTCTTTTGCTCAGCGCGCTATAGATTTTCAAATGGCTCCTGAACTTGGATGAATCTGCAGGATTAAAGTCTAAATTCACCCTAGTAGGTTCGTCTTGTGGTCCGCGATCTTTGAGCTCAACGACAATTTTGTCAGTTTGATCTTCGTTAAAAATATAAGCATTTGGAAGTGCCTTTTCAAAATCATTGGTTTGAAGAATGGCATCTACATTTTCATTATGTATCAAAAACAAATTAATAATCTTTTCCTTATTAATGTCGAATTTGGAACTACGTCGCTTCAATAGTTCGTTGGTGTTCACTGAATGCTGCGATAACAACTTGTATAGTTCAATTATGGATTTCTTAATTCTACGTGCTTCACGAGTGTTGTTTGATTCAATATTTTCCGGTATGAGAATTATCCTGCGAATTGTTACCCCTTCAGAAGCCTTTGATACGTTTTTTTTCACAAATTCAACAACAGACTTCGAACTAGCTCGCTCTTCCTGAAGCCAAAAATCAATCGGCGAGAAGGTAGAATATGTATACCCTTCAGTTAAAAGGTCTAAGATGTTTGTAAAAACAAATCTACGATATGCCAATTCGGTTCGTATTGGGAAAGGCATTTTTTTCGAATCCGCAAGTCCCTTGAGCAATTTCTCCTCATGTTTTATTCTCCATTTCATAGTTCTAAGAGTAGACAATGAAGCATCATCCAAGATTGAATTAACCGTAGTACTCAACTCTTTTAATGAATTGGATACATCCAAACGCTCTATTGAATGAACAATAGCAGAGAGTCGAGGGACAGTCGAATCTTTGTACTGATAGACATCCGCCAATTCATTATGTTTAAAAATCACTCTCTTCTTGTGAAATATATCTTCGACTCCTTGTTCATTCGCGAAACAATGCTTGAACTCTGATTCGCTGACAGAGATTGAGTTTGAATCACAAGAGTCCATAACCCGCTGGCAGTAATTAATGCCAATACCCACAACATTTGGCAATCCATTTGGATCTTTATACAGAAAATCACCGCCACGGTGTATGCCAACTCTTATACTAATGTTCCTTGCTGGATCTGAAATTTCAAGAGCATTAAAAACATTTTTAGCTAGTTCGAGGTGAGCAGTCAAATCCCCATCCAACAGACAAACACACATGCCGTCACCAGTTGGAAGCATGATTTTACTCCACTTTGCAAAGTTTTCTAACCTAATTTCCGACAATTTGAAGAATTCAAGAATTCTCTTAGGCGGATGTCGATCTTCAACCTCTGTTAGAGCTTTAATTATTGCATCATTCAACATCAAGATTGCTTCCTTTTGTTTGATGATAGGCCTAATTTTAGAGAAGCCCACAATGTCAAAGAAGACATATTTTACGTCTACGGTAATGTGTTCCATGGCTAAAGAAATTTGGGCTAATATATCTAGATTTAAATTATTCAACGATTAAATTGATATGAACCATTTTCTAGAGTCGGTTGGCCTATGGGCGATATTGATTGCCAAGATCATAATACAACAAATTGCGTGTATAAATTATCATTTGTTTTTATTTTTGAATTCTTGGAACCAAAGAAATATTTGTTTATTAGCAGTCATTGTATTGTATTCCATTCGTTTTATTCATATTTGTATATGTAATTTTGCCTAGATGAGAAAATTCCTTATTTCTATATTGGTTTGTTTTGGCTTTGGTCTTCATGGACTAGCTCAATCAAGTTTTGATAAAGCACTTGAATCTGCTGGTGTAACTATTAGTAATGGACTAATTGCAAAGTCGAAAAAGAAAGTGGCCATTGCCGAATTTGCTGGTTTAGATGGCAAAGAGAATGCACTCGGATTGTATGTAGCTAACGAATTCGGCATAAATCTAGTGATGTCTGCAAAAGCCTATGAAGTAGTAGAACGGAAACAGTTACAGATTTTGCTCAAGGAACAACGAATTAGCAATGAAGATATAATTGATGATAGCACACGGGTTAAATTGGGTAAGATTTATGGTGTAGATGCAATCATCATAGGGACGATGACCGTATTTGACGAGGATATAAGATTGACAATCCGTTCTTTGGATGTAGAAACCGGTGCGGTCATTTCAGTGGCAAAGGCGGACATAACTAAGGATGAAAGGATTAAGCAATTGTTGAAGGAGAATGAGGATGAAAAGGAATCTGTTACCAATCTAGGCGGCCAAATTGCAATAACTACGAATAACAATATAAGTAATGGTGTTATCTCAAACAGAAAAGCATCGGACCCTGACTGCCAAATGAAAAACAAAGGGGATATCTGCTTTACTAACAACAGTGAATACGATCAGGTAATGATAAATTCCTTTGGTGGTGATCTATATATTTTAAAGAATGAAACACAATGTCTGTATAATCAAATAGCAAGAGCAAATAGTTATGTTTTCAGTTATCGAAAAAAGGATTCTTATGGCAAATATGTTGAAGTAGCCTCGAGATGTATTTATATCGAAGTCAAACAATGTGAGTCTTTGGATTATTTAATATCAACGGCGCCCTAAAACGGGTCAATTGATTTTGTGTTAACTATTCAATAATCTAAATTTTAAATTGATGAATGTCGTGATAAATATCAGAATGAGTAAATGTCAAAAAAATTCGTTGAGAGTATTGTGGTATTTTATTTTGTTTTTAAATGCTACTAATATCCTTGCTCAATCCAACTACACCCTCGTCAGTTGCCCTCAGATTTGTTTGAAGGACAAGGAATCCTTCAACAATGTGCATGGCAAAGCCAGGACAGATGAAGATTATTTTTCGGCAGTACGGGCTGAATTCAGTAAGTGCAAACAGGGAAAGGTGCGATTCGCTGTGAAACGAAATTCGGGGGTTGTTGAATATTATAGTTATGTTATTCAGGGAGAATTCAAAAAGGAAAACTTTGCTTCCTTGAGCAGCAAAGGAGTAGACAAGGACATACTTGAGAGTCGGGATGATTTGAAGAATTATTTTGCTGATACCATTGCTGTGATGGAGCTGGTTAAAATTCGTGTACGTCTTCAGGACATGAACTTGCGCAAAGAAGGTTATTATCTGGAATGTAGAGAGAATGGCGCTTCGATCACTTTGCCTAATGTGCGCGATACCATTCTAATGGATTCTGGATTGTTTGAAGGTTACCAACGAACAACACAGTTTGTGCTCAAAAACAAATCGAAACCCGATAGAATCCTGGCAACATTTGTACTGCATCTTCCGGATTCAGATGAATTGGACAATATGCGATCGTTGGTATGGAGTCTTCATGAATCTTTTCCTCAAAAGGATGATAAGGAAATAGCGAAATTGTATAATGCTATTCGGGAATTGGGTTACGGCGAGTTGAAGTCATCCGATGTGCACAAAATCATTAATCCATAATAGGAATGGAAGAGTTTGGTTGGGGCTTGGTGAAATTAATTGGGCTGTTCGGTGCGGCGATCCTCGTATTCGCTTTTGTTTCCCGATCTGTACAACGCAAGTGGAATTTCATGACATATCTTTTGCTACCAGTCGTGCATGGTGCATTGTGTATTTTTCTAACGTTGGTGTTTTTTCACGATTCATTCGGATCACTTGAGGACAATGAAACTGTATTTAAGTTGGCTCAGATATTCGGTCTTCATTCAAATGAAAAGGTGCTTGATGACGAGCAAATGATCCTTGTGGACAACTCTTACAACAAAAAGCTCATTACTGATCCATATTCGAATGAGGAGGATAGTCTGCGTATCAGTGTCACCGATCGTCGGAAATTAGCCGAACTGCTCAAGATATGTGCAGATCACAAAGATCAGATCATAAGTGTAGTATGCGACATAAGATTCGAAGAAGAAACGGATGACGATGCATATCTAATAGAACAAATGACGAAACTGGCAGCAAATGATCAATTGATACTTGCCGGTGGTTGGAGCAATTATCCCAATGCGTTGAACATGGGACCACAAGTGTTTGCGGCTGCTGAATCCAATCTTGATCATGGAAAGATTTCACATTTTGTATTGACTGATGGTGTAGCATTGAGTTTACCTTACAGACTTTATCTGAAGGCAAAAAATAAATCGCACAATCAATTTCTGAAGCTATTTCATACAGAAAAAGATGCGTATAACAAGGTAACTTGGGTGCGGAGTAGTTTTACACCTGGATTAGGGTTGACTCAAAAAGAAGAAACTGCCAAAAATGAAATCGCGATTGCTGATGAGCAGGAAGTACTCACATTGGGATATTATTTAAGTTCATTTGGAAAAGAAGAATTGATCAGTAAGATTACAAATCCGTCAAAGAAATCGATCGTTTTTATTGGTGAATTTGAAAGTGCCAGGACAAGTTTTACACCTACTGACAAACACGCAACAATACTCGGAGAGGAGCAAGGTAGCAGGATATTGCTGGATGTGTTTTACGATCTAGGAAGAGGCGCGCATAGGGCATTCCATTGGATCTTTATGTTGTTGTGGGTATTTCTATCAGCCATCTCATTTTTTATTTTCAAGATGGCTCGAAAACCTGCAATGAAGAAAAACAATAACCAAGGGGATATTGAATCGAATGAAAAATCAATGACTGACCTTGCAGTCATTATTATTAAGAAAGAAATAGGGAAGAAGGTCTGGGATATTTTAAAAGTCCTTATGCTAATTGTGATCATTCTGGCGGTGGCTGCAGCATCTGGCATATTCGTGAATATCGCTGCCTTATTGACCTATTTCGTACTTTTAAGTTCCCTTTTTAAAGGATTTAAAGAGCAAATTATTGCCAAAACTGGAGCCAAATGAAAACAATGATTACGCGTGTATTGAATTTAATGTTTGCATTTGTTTTGCTGAGTTGTTTTACGATTCATGCGCAAACGGCAGAATTGAGTGTGCTGTTTAGTGAGCCAACATTTGATAGCAATCAAGAGGCAACCGTTCATGATAAGAATATCAGATTGAAAGGCAAAGTGATCGCGACGGCTGGATTCAAATTTGCCATGTTAAGTCAGGGAGATAAAAAATCTGAGCTTCATCCGTCAGGTGATGGAATGTTTCAAATCGATTTGGAATTGAAGGAAGGTGTAAATGAATTTATGCTTGGCTTAGCAGATTTGTCTAACAATAAAGAGTTTTTGGCATTCAAAATAAACTGTGTACCCCAAAAGGAAAAGGCAACAGATATAACAACTGCATTACCCGAGGGTGTGACGCCCAAGGGCGATTTGCCTGCTGCAAAAGTTGAAGCAGTCCTTGAGGATGGTGCGATTCCAGAGATTTTTGCTTTGATCATTGGTGTTTCTGAATTTATTAATGCGCCGGAGAAAAGGTTGAAGTACGCTGCGAAAGATGCCAATGAATATTACCAATTCATTCGAAGTCCCGAAGGTGGGAATGTACCCGAGGGAAATATCCGACTGCTCACGAATGAGCAGGCCACGAAGAAAAACATCCTAAAGGAGTTAAAGGACATGTTACTTTACGCGGATGAAGATGATATTTTTATGTTCTACTACTCAGGACACGGCCAAAGTGTCGGTAACAATCAGGAGTTTGTATTGTTTCCTTATGATATCACAACTGGCTCAATCGATGACATAGAAATCGACGGTGTGACACAAACTGAATTGATGGGTCGAATTTCTAGTGGTCGTCCAGGCAAGAAAATTATGTTCATCGATGCATGCCATTCTGGTATGCTTGCTTCAAACCAAAAAGGTGATGGTCAAATGACGGCAACTTTGTTGAAAGCTATGGCGGAAGCTGATAATACATTGACCATTTTAACTTCATCATCGGATAACGAAGTTTCTTTCGAAGATGATGAATTATACGGAGGACATGGCATTTTCACTTATTACTTGATAGAAGGTTTGCAGGGTGAAGCGGACAGGAAGAAGGACGGTAACAATGATGGATTAGTCACTGTTTATGAACTTTCTCAATATGTTGGCGAGCTAACGAATTTGCGCGCGAAAAAGATGACTGGTATGCCTCAAAGACCCGACAAAAAGTGCATTCAATGCAATGACTTTCCATTGAGTGAGGCTGGGGACTACGACATAAAAAAGTCCGCTGTTCAGACACCGGCAATTGTAAGTACTCCTCCCAAATCTGAAACAGTTACAGACAGAACAACAGTTACCAAACCTGCAGGCGGAGAGGTGGTTTCAACACCTGTGACAACACAGACAACATCTGGCGGATTTAAACTGCTTAATAAAACACCGGTGGATAAAGAAGTGTACACACAACCTGCGAAAAAAGAGGATGTCATCAATGTGGTTTATATGTCAGATGAAGGCAATAAGATCACATTCTACAGAATTTATGGTGACGATTATTTTTTCTCTGGGTGGATCAATGGAGAGATCATCGAAACCAAAGGAAGCAGGTTAGGCAATACCATTGAGTTCACTGACAAGGATAGTCGGATTCCCGTTAAGAAAGGGTATTTACTTCTAACTGGCGATAATTGGACTGAGATGCGGGCCACTATTGAATTTGAAGATGGAAGGAAATTTGATCAAAAACTACAACGTCTAGGTACTTGCAACCGCCTGCCTTTATTGGATCAAACATTCAACAACAAGGAAAAGGATATTGAGTTAAAGATTTACCATATTTATGGTGATGACATCTACATGGCAGGACATATTGGAAATGAAATAGTTCTTGTTCGGGGTGCACTTCGCGGTGATGCTATCCTATTTGTTGACAATTCAAAAGAATGGTATTGTTCAGGTCAGCTAATCATGAACAATGATTGGAGTGGCATGCGCATTCAAGTGAAAGCGGGTTCACAACCTGAGACAGAGTATGAAGTCGTTTCTGCGGGAACTAAACCATTTAGACAGCTAGATGGCCTAACGTACAGCCTCGATGGAAGCAATCAAACAATCACATTTGATAGTCCTTATGGAAACGATATCAAGTTTTCAGGATTCATCGGCAATGATTATGTCAAGGGCAAAGCTGCTGTTCGTGGTGATGTGCTGGAAGTTACGGATGGATTGAAAAATACAGTGTTTGAGCCTACTCGTTTTTTATTACGCGATGATGCGAGTCGGTTGGATATTGTACTTTATTATTTAAATGGAGAAGGTGTTGAAGTTTCTCTTTTCCGGAAGTGAAGATAAAACTTAGAGTACTCTACAGCCCTCCTCACTCCACCACCACCTCACCGTATCCTACAGTCTTACCATTTTCTGCCATGACCAAATGGTAGATACCTGATGGCAGGTCGATCAGTTGGAGGGAATAGGTATTTCCGGAAATGTTTTCGATGTGTTTGACGGATTGTCCCGTGTTGTTGTAAAGGTGAATGGTGGCATGTTCGAAGGGTTTGGCCATGCTCAATATAGTGTGGTTGCTACATGGATTATGTCGAAACTATTTCAATTCATGACTGCACTGTACTTCACAGCAGTTCAACTCACAAATGAACCTGAATGCCAAGTTTTATTTCGAACAATTCATCCGGATTTGGTTCGTCTTGTGCTTCGCGTTGATATTCTGCAATTACTTCAATGGCGATGTATTGATTGATGAAATATACCGGTGCCATTGCAATGGCATAACGATTGGCTAGGGTGCTCAATTTGGAATTAGCCATGCCTGGTGCAATGGTCTCCGTTTTGAGTCGACTGTACAAAAATGATGGCTGAATAAACAGATTGTATTTTACAGATTTAAAAAAGTAATAACGCGCAAATGGCCCGATTCCATAAGCGTCTGACTTTAAGTGGATGGCCGCTACTTCGGCGTGCGATATAGACACAGATGCTCCGAGGGCAAATCTATTGGCCAAAAAATATCCCACCCTTGGAGTTATAGAGAGCGAGGTTCCCGTGCCAAGGAAGTCATTGGTGTATTTACCACTTAACCCAAATAAGTAAGTGCCACGATCTATTTGTGCATGTGCAATTGACATTGAGAATAGAAGTCCCAAAATCACAAAACATTTTCTTATCATATGCATACTTATTCATTCAAAGTTATGGTATAAACCAGAACTATGCATGTTTCAGGACTCGATTGTACTGAAACGATCAAACCCATCTATGAGCAATGCATAGTCTAATGAACATTTACAATTGACTGGGATAGGCGTTCGCGCAATTGAAATCACTTTGTGTTTATTCATGGTGACATACCATTTCTGTCACCAACTCATATAGCAAATTCTCGCTATTTACTCGAGAAATGGGCGTAAATACATTTGTGGCATGGCATTGACCGAAGTCATTTTTCGATTTAACCAAATAACTCCTCAACTATGAAGCTGTCTACTTTTTTGTTTATCACTCTTTTAAGCACATTATCTTTATTCTCAACTGCCCAGATATACGATTGGCACAACTACTTGAGCGGACCTACCAATGGAGCAAACGAAGTAGTTGTGGACGAGAATGGTTATGTTTATGTCCTTGGTACATTTATCGGTAACAGCATTTCAAGTGAAGGAAATTCGGCTCCTGTGATTTCTGCAGGCAATGACTTGTATCTCGCCAAATTCGCTCCTGATGGTAGCAATGTCTGGGTGAAAACATTTGGCGGAACTTGGTATGATTCGACTCGTCGACTTTATGCCGATGGTAACGGAAGAATTTATGCAGCGGTTGTCATTCAATATACACCAACCACATTCTCGGATGGTACAACTTATGAAAACACGGGCAATTATCAAGTGATATGTTTTGACACGGATGGCAATCACCTTTGGCATCAATTTCAAGCGTCATCCTACAATGTGAATAATATCACTGGCGATGATGAGTATATCTATATCTCCGGACCGAACGATATTGTGAAAGCAGATCCAGCGACGGGAGAAGTGATTGGACAGATTTCGACTACTGGTTCATATGTCATTTATAATGTAGAGTCGCTTGCGAATGGTAATCTTGCGGTGATTCATACCCAAAACACAGATCCAGGAAGTTTGGGTGGACTTTCTTTAACGATAGGTAATATGGGAATGGCTGGCGGTATTGAATATGGTCTAACTGTTCTAGACTCTCTCTTTCAAGGTGTTTATGCCGTTGGTCTGGGCGGTTCTTATTTCGAGCCGAGCATGGATTCCGATCCGCAAAGCAATGTGTATTGCACACTCAACATCAACATTCCAACCACGCTTGGCGATTTCACTATCTCACCTGATGGATCGTCATGGGCAAATTTGATCGTCAAAATTTCAGAGAATGGAGAAGTACTGTTTGTATCTCAATTCAATTCGATAGAATCAGTTGAAACAAATGACGTCCTCTTCGCGAATGATGGACTCTATCTCGGAGGAAATTATGGTTCTGAACTTACCATTGGAGATTTCAATTTTCCAACCAATTCCAATGGTGACATTTATATTGTCAAGTTGGATACGTTGGGCAATTTCATTTCTGGAGATTCCTTTGGATTACCTGGCGCCACCGATCGTTTGATGGGTCTTGCGAAAGATCAAATCGGCAATTACTACTTCAGTGGTTTGTCGTATGGTGGTAGTTTTCATGTCGGTTGTTATGTGCATACAGGTCCTAACGATTACTCTTTTGTGGTAAAGGCTCATGATGGTGATCCAACCTTTCCACAGCCTACGATTACGTACTCAGGTGCAGTGCTCTCTGCTTCTCCTGACTATCCTGAAGAACTCATTACATGGTATCACAATGATCAAGTTATGGGAAACTCTCAATCCGTTATTCCAACTGAATCGGGAGATTACTATTGTGTCTTTTCCGGGCCGAATGGCTGCACATTGACCTCGAACATACTCAGCATTATTCCTGACACAACTGCACCAAATATGGTGTGCAGTGAAACCATCGTGCTTGAAGCCGATCCGCTTACCTGTTCGCAAACGGTCACCTTGAGTGTTGAAGTAAGTGATGAATCTGGAACGGCAGTTGTTCAAAATTCTTGGAACAATACCATAGGCGATACACTCACAGATGAATTTGAATTGGGCAGTGTGGATGTCATTTTCACAGCAACGGATGAATCGGGCAATTCATCTCAATGTGCAGTGAGTGTAGAAGTTGTAGATGTGACTGCACCTGTAATTGAATGTCCGGCAAACATCACTGTTACGACCACCAACTCATCTGGAACTTTGGTAGAAGTGCCTCAGCCCGTTTATTCAGATGCTTGTCAGGTAGCGGATGTTACCAATTCATTCAATAATTCTGATGATGCAACTGGAAACTATTCGATAGGAACGACATCTGTACAATTCACCGCTACAGATGCAAGTGGCAACGCAACTTCATGTACAACAGAAATCGAAGTTCTGTTGATATCTGGCTTGAGGAATTGGAGATGGATTTTGCACTATGGCTAATCCGGCAAATGACATGGTCAATTTGAATGCGACGAATGAATGGCATGGCCAAATTGAAATTGCGGACATGACTGGCCATCTGTTGCAAAGTTTCAATTTAAACCAAAATCAGTTGACATTCTCAGTTGCAACATGGAGTGAAGGAGTGTATTTCATCCATCAAGTCCAAGGTCAAAAAGGATGACACAAAATTGGTGATTCAACATGAGTGATGATGTGGTCATCAAATTGAATTAGAAAGATGCATTGTAAAAGGTGGAATGGAATAAAGTCCATGATCAAAGTTTGGCATTCGAGATTTTCATTTACATCCTTCAATCACCAAAAATCTTCCTGCATATTGAAACGATTATTTTCTATGATATGCATGATTGTTTTGCGGGCGGATGTTGGAGATTTGCGAAGGTCGTTGAGCAGATCGTCATCTTTTGCCATTTCCGTTTTGATCAGATTGAGGCAAGCAGCAGGTCTGAATGAATCGAGATCTTGTGGATGATGTGTGAAGAATGCCATGGCACTGTATCGTGGATCAACATATAACATGGCCGTTTGTTGTTCAATTTCGGTGGCTTGTGTTTTCAGCATGTCAATGAAATAACTCATTTTTTCTTCCGACATTTTTTCAAGTTCGTCTTTAGCGCCATGCAGCCACTCGAGTTCAATCAGCATCAAAGTCTTTATATCCTTGTTTTTGTAAGCCACTGTGAGGCGTTTCATCCACTCCGACTTTTTCTCCTTCAATTGCTCATCTTGCTCACCATCGGGATGGATCAGTTTCACGAGGCTTTTGTACATGGATGAAAAACTTTTGTCCTTCATCTCGTTGAATTCATTTTTGGCGGCATCCTTGCGGATTTGGGCTTTGCTTTTCTTTTTCGATTTCTTCTTTTGGCCGTGATAATTGGGGTCTACGGCACGAATGCGCAAATCAATCGCTTCTGCGATTTCATCGTCGGTCATGTCGCTGGTGATATCATCCAGATTGATCTCGATACCCATCATTTCGTAGTGCACCTGAATCATGTCCTTTGTCTCTTCGAGAGTCTTTGTCCTTTCGTCGGTTTTGTGCGCTGTATTCAGTGGATTTTCTTCATCAAATCCTTCCGCTAGGAGATCTAAGTCGGGATGAATTTTCTTCAGAACGATTTTGAATTCCTCCATTTTTTCATCGGAGAAACGGTGTGGACTCATGCCGATATGATGTGCAGTATCACTGCAAAATTGCAATAGAACTTCTTCTCTTGTGTTGGAGAGTTTGTTTGAAGTCATGTATTGAAGTATCTCTTGCAGTATTGCCAATTGTAGCTCACAACGCTGGGTATGCACAGGCAATACTTTTTGAGCGAATTCAATAAGTTTTTGTTCGAGCTTGTTTTTGGTGTCTGCTAATTTGTTTTCGGCTCTTTGGATGCGAGTCAGGAGTTTATTGTAGTGCGCAACTTTTTTGGAAAGCGGTGCAGATTGGTCTTTTGTATTGATGATGAGTTGCTGGATGGGGTCCATGAAGCATCTGGATATTGATAGGCGTAAAGGTAGGGGTGTTTATATTCATGCGAATATTTGGCATTGAGCATGAATAGCGACCTTATAAAATTGGATATTACATTTTCATCGAAACATGAAAACATTTTGACAAATGTTTGAAACCACCAAATGCACAAAGTAATTTCACACAAAGAACACAAAGTTTTTGTATTCCGAGTTTCATTATTCAAAGCTCAAACAATCATGAATTACTTTCAAATCTGATTGGCACAGGCGATCACACCTCGAACCTAATAGCTTTTTTAGACCCATGGCGGACTTCTTTGAATGATCAAATTTGCAAGTATGAAATCTATAAGTCCGACTTTATAAGTGAATATATTGTAAGCATGGTATAGCTCAACTTGTGTTCAGGCGAATGAAAATCATCACAATGGATGATGCCTTCGGCAAATAATTGGACATATTTTTGAGTTGTATGCTCGTTCCCGAATGCCCCTATCAATGAAAATGGCTTTCATATCTGCATTTAAAGCATAAATATGCAAGCGAGTTAATGCTATATTTCGATTTTAACCAAAACACCAAATGAAAACAATGATCCATCAGTTTCGATTCAACTTGCTCATTCCCTTCTTGGTTTTATTGTTTAATGAAGTCAGCGCACAAACAGATAGTTTGCGGTATGCTCAAGTAACCACCACTGATCATAAAAGGGTAGTAGGAAAATTGATTTCACAAGACGAACAATATGTTGTGGTGGAATCGATGGATGGTGTCAGGTTTGAATTTCGGAAATACGAAGTCAAGGAAGTATTACAAATTTCACCAGACGAAATCTATCGCGGGAAATACTGGTTTCCGGATGTGAACCGCAATCGATATACGGCAACGAGTTCTGCTGCGCCGATGAAAAGAGGAACAGGTTATGTTCAGCTCTTTGGTTTGCGGGCATATGGAACTATTGCATTGACAGATCATCTTGTTTTTGGAATGGGGTCTGAGCTATATAGTCCTTTGAATGGAGACGCACCAGAATTGTTGTATTGTAATCTGCGGTATTCAGGTAAGGTCATGAATAAATTATACACAGGGATTGAGTTGATCGGATCTGGTGAAGACATTCATTTCAGTAATTTTTCGACTACTACCAACAAGATGACCATGTCTGGTCGTGGATTGCTCACATTTCAAAATAGGAGATGGAGTCTAACTGGAAGTGTTGGATATGGTATGGTAAGAAGGCAGTATCAAGCCTATGATGTCATCAATCACACAAGATACATGGATACGGAGCATGAATGGTATAAGAATGTACTGTATTCATTGAGTGCGCGTTTCAGGGTAACCAGAAAATTCAGTTTTGTTTGGGAGAATGCACTCATCCCCTGGGAGCGGATTTACTACTATTATTACTTGACGCCGCAAAATTCACCAAATCCCGAATGGTTATATATGTACCATACGACATGCGGATTCAATGTTTCGGGAAGGAGATTTTCTTTCGGCACGGGCATTTATTTAGAGACCCTCATAGATTTTCTTGATATGGGCGGTTTCTTTTATCTTGATTTAACCTACAGATTCGGAAAACATTGATCTTGACGTGTGATTGATGTAAACATCTTGTGATTTCCGGCGAACGGAGACAGTCTTTTTGTGAGTACATTCGTCATCATGTCCATGAAGTTTATTTTTCTATGTGTCCTCATATTTTTTGAGGCTTTTCCATCCAATGCACAGTACGATTCTCCATCGTGGTATTACATCGTGGATGCCTTCAACGACGCTGATATCAGTGATGTTGAAATGGATTCTTCCGGCAATACCTATGTAGTGGTCAATTATCAGGGTGCTTTGAATCTGGCAGGCAACAATGGACGACCACTATCGGTTGGTGAGCACAATGCAGGTGCGTTGGTGAAACTCGATCGACAGGGTAAGTTAGTTTGGTGCCGGGGTATCGATAGTGCTTTCGATAATCGTATCCGAGACCTCTGTATTGGAGCAGATGGTAACTTGTACTTCACTGGTTTCGCTGATGGTGAAGTGAGGTTTCAGGGTAAAGCAAAGGATCTCTTTTTCGGAAGAAAAAAAGAACAAAATGAATATCATCAACCTCAGGCGATCTACTTGGCGAAGTATTCCAAAGATGGCGAACCCATCTGGATCAATTTCTGGACTACGGCTTGGGGCGAAGGAATGAATGTCGCCGTGAACTCAAAAGGTGAAGTGGCTTGGTCATATTATCACAATACCGAGTTGATGTCGGGCGATAAAATGATCGATGGTTTCGAATACAAAAGAGGTTATGAGTCGAAAGTATCCATCGCATTTCTTGCTGCCGACGGACAATTAAAGCATATCAAACACCTTGGTGGAGTGAGCACGAATTACAGCAATATGGCTCCAAAGCTCATATATGATCATAAAGATCATTTGTATTGTATAGGAAAATTTAAACAATCTGTTCTTTTGACTGAAAATGATTCATTGGTGAATGATGGGTATTATGATTCGTTGGATGCCTTTATCGCAAAGTATTCACCGAATGGAGAGTTGGAGTGGGTAAGGCAATTTGGTGGGGAAAATGTTCAGCAGATTCATGATGTGGAAATAGCTCCTGATGGTTCAGTGTATGGTACCGGAGAATATTACTATGAATGTATTTTGATGGATGGCATCAAAGCCGTTCAAAAGAGCCGTTACGAGTATAAATCAGGAAGCAACACTTTTTATTTCCACCTTTTCGATCATGGAGAAACTGATTTTATCCGATTTTATGAAGGAGATAAATACAGTGGTTATTTCGTTGGCGCCTCCATTGATCTTGATGTAAATGGCGAAACACATCTATTCGGAACTTACAATGATACACTGGAGCTGGAAGGATTTACCATTGAAACTCCCTATGATTTGAATTCGCCATTTTTGAGTACGATGAAAAATGAAAAAATGATTGAGTTGAAAGCTATGGCTCGTATGGATAAGAGTTGGATCAGCGGACAGCGTATTCGAAGTGTTGGAGATGCTTATGCGATGGGAATGCTGTACTATGGAGAAGATATTCGCATTCAAATTGGTGATCGGGAGGTCAAAATCAAAAATCAGGATTATGGACGAGGAACTTTGATCATCGGAGGAAAGGTACAGAGGAAAAAACGGATGAACAGGTGATCGCAGAGCAACGCGAAGGCAGCAGATTGGAAAGATTGGAAAGCCTGCAAGCACTGTTGATTTGTTCGAATCCGGAATTGTCTGAAGCATCTACCACTTGGTTTCCGATATCTCAACCGCTAGATGAATTCAATGATCCATTCCATCCTGTTGATGATCACGCAGGAAGTGATATCGGTGTGAACCTCACACCTTGCGGGATGACATTAGATGAAGTAGAAGCCATTCTATTTCCAAACCCAACTGTAGGACCTTTAAGTCTTCAATTAAAAGGCATGCAGGATGGCAATGCTCAGATCGATGTTCTTTCTGAAATGGGTCAACTCATGTTCAGCAAACGAATACAGATTCCCTCAGCAGATTATACCATGGAGTTGGATATGACATCCGCCGCTGCTGGCAATTATTTCATCCGCATCACCTATGCGAATTTTGAAAAAGCGCTGAGGTTAGTGAAGGTGAGCAAGTGAGGGCGGGGGGATGTTGAAGGTTCAAAGTTCAAGGTTCAATGTTCAAAGTTCAATGTTGCACGGGGAATTTAAGATTTAAGATCTTAGATTTAAAATTGGCAGCAGGCAATGTTTGTAGGTCAAGTGATGATCGCCTAGACGTAGGGAGAGATGTTTAAAGTGCAATGCTCAAGGTTCAAGGTAACGAGAGCGTTTAATTGAAGACGAAAATCAATGGCTGCGATCAAATTTTCGAGTGGGATCTTGGTGAACTTTGTGGTGCGCGCAGCGCCTTCAATCCATGATTTGGTTATAAGATTATTGAGCAGTTGAAATGCCTAACTATTCATAGTCCATCACATCTGCCTTTGTGGTTAAATAATATCGCCACAGTCGAAAAAGTTCAATGAAAATTCTCATGGCACGGTAATTGAAAATTGGCGGGCGCTCAATTATTTTTTCAATCTAATCAATACATGAACGAATCACAAACCTGTCGTATCTGGTATTTCTTGGGTTGATATCACGAGCATAAACCATTATGTCATTTGAAATCATTTTTACAATTCTTACTATGAAAAGAACATTTACGCTCATCATGGCCGGTGCTTTCATGTTGATGAATTCACTCTCGGCACAAACCAATCTCAATTTCGAATCGTGGTCAGGCAATGAACCCAACAGCTGGGCATCATCCAATTCGATCACACAAGCATCAGGCGGTGCACAAACCGTTTTCAAAGAATCCACCAGTCCGGGAGAAGGATCTTTTTCGGTGAAAATGGTTACCGGTAATTGTCCCGATTGTCCCAACTTCGCTTTGCTTGGCCAATTTGGTCCGCCGACACCTCTTCCAAATCCATTGGGCGGAAGTGTGCAATTGGGTTCATTCGACAATCCGGGTATCGCATATACACAACGTCCAATCTCAGTAGACGTGCGTTACAAAGCCAATCCGGCAAACAATGACATCTGTGGTTTTCAGGTTGAGCTTACACGATACAATGCTGTGACAGACGAAGATGAAACCATTGGCGAAGGATATTTTATGGCGAATTCTGATGTAAACAACTGGACCAACATCAATGTACCTATTGTTTATTATTCTGATCTCACGCCTGATCGACTCAATATCTGGGCGACATCTTCTATCGGATCAGTTCCTGATTTGAGTGCGCTGGGATTTCCAGATCTTCCTTTGCCAACACCAGTTTCCGGAAGTACATTTTATATCGATGCAATCGTCATGAATCTTCCATCGTGTGATGATTTCATCGTGACAGCATCAGGTACAGGTGAATCAAGTCTTGGTGCTGGCGATGGATCAGCGACGGCAAACATCAGTGGTGGAACTGCTCCTTATACCTACAGTTGGAATACATTGGATAATTCACCAACCATCGACAATCTCATTCTGGATATTACATTGTAACAGTAACTGATGCGAACGGATGTCAGAAGGTTGCGACATATTATGTTGCACCTGGTGGTTGTAATATTTCTGTTTCAATGTCAGGAACAAATTCATCGAGTAATTCGATATACTCCGGAAATGGTTCAGCTACTGCAACCGTTTCAGGTGGCAATCCTCCATACAGTTATCAATGGAACAATGGATCAACATCGTCGTCCATTTCTGGTTTACCAGTGGGAACCTATGCAGTTCTGATCATAGAAGAAAACAATCCACTGTGTGCGACATGGGGATACTACACCGTGTGGGGACCAGATGGACCTTCGGCCGTTGAAGATGTCGAGAACGCTACAGCAGGACTTGTTGTTTATCCGAATCCAACACATGGTCAAATCACATTCCGTGCTGACAGCGACATACGAGAGATTCAAATTACCAATTCTTTCGGACAACAGATCAGCGCAACCACACACAACTACGGTATGGTGAATCTTGATCTGTCATCACAACCAACAGGCATCTATTTCTATACGGTAAAGAACGAACAAGGTCAAATCTTGAGTGGCCGGTTCATCATTGAATAATCAGTAATCAAACCAAACCAAATCCAACCCGGACGATGTGGGGTACATGCTGTACCTGATGTCGTTCGGGTTTTTTGTTACTTGGATGATTAAAGTGTAGATTGAATTCATGTGAAGTCAATTTGGTTTGCGTGAATTAGTCTTCCATGATCATCTACCTTGGATTGGATATTTTTCATCTATTATTTTTTTATTGAATAAATATTATTGAACGATATTTGACTTAATCAAACGAAAAAAATGAAACAACTCTTTACAATCATTGCACTGGCACTGAGTATCATCGGATTCTCACAATCGCCAAGTTTGCCTGGAAATACTAGTATGCCTGTTTATCCTGGAGGTGATATGGGTTTGCTGAAAGATGTCAATAGTCAGCTCCAATATCCAGAATCGGAAATTGACTCAAAAGTGGAAGGCAAGGTGTTTGTCGGTTTCGTTGTGGAGGTTGATGGATCCATTACCGATGTCCATGTTGAAAAAGGCATTGTCGATCATCCAGCATTTGGTGACGCCGCCATTGCCGCGGTGAAGTCCCTCAAAAAGTTTGAGCCAGCCGTTTCAAATGGTAAGCCGGTAAGAATGATGATGACTCTTCCGGTGATGTTCAAATTGGATTGAGAAATTCATTGATGACATTTTAGGCCATTCAAATTGAATGGCCTTTTTTGTTCTTATAGACTTATCAGAAAAGTTTATCGATTTCGTGAAGTATGCTGCGAATGGAAACCCGGGTGCGATTTTGTATTGTTCTTGAATTCTATCCGTTGTTCGATTGAGGATTTTATTGCACATACCATTTTAATCGAGCGAGTAATGTTTGATTACATGATTCACTTGTGAGTTATCATCACAGCACACAATCGTTCGATGAGTCATTTACCTCGACGAAAATATTTGAGCGCTCTGATCTTTTTCTCTTAAATGTGTTGATTGGCGTGGCTTGCGGTTATCATTTAGAGAGCTTCTAAATAAACCGAATCGGACGAAGCCAAATATCCTTTTAACCAATCTTTGTTCGCCGTTTTATAATGTACAGGCAAATCTATAGAAGATATTTCCGATTCTTGCTTGAACAGAGTGATGAATAAGTATGAGTAAAGTAACACACACGATTTATATCTGGACAATGGTGGCAATTGTTTTAGCCATTACGTTTTATCTGAGCTATTCCGGATACGATTATTACAAGACGCCACTCGAAGAGCGTTTCTATCATCCTCGCCATTCGTGGTTTAAGCCAAGTGGTGTGTACGGTCATGGTATTGGAATACTCGGCACACTCCTCATCATCATTGGTGTTTGGTTGTATATCGCGAGAAAGCGATACAACTTTCTTGGCAAATACATACGCATCAAGTATTTGCTGGAGTTTCATATTTTTCTTTGCACAGTTGGTCCAATCTTGATTCTATTTCATACCGCATTCAAGTTTGGAGGAATTGTATCTGTGGCATTCTGGAGTATGGTTGCCGTTGTGGCGTCCGGAGTGATTGGTCGATTTATTTACATTCAAATACCGCATACCATCGAAGGACGAGCGCTAAGTCTGAACGAGGTAAAGGATATGCGAAACAAGTTGATTGATGAATTGCGAAACAATTCCGGATTGGATGAAAGTGTGATTGATCAATTGCTTCTTGCAACCGGAAATTCAAATGAAGATTCCACGGGACAATCAAAAAAGATGAGCGAGTCAGAAGTCATCCGTGAGATCAAAAAAGCCCTTTCTAAAAAGGATGTAGCCAAAGCGCAAAGAAGATCCATCATGAAAATGGTTCGTGAAGAATTTGCGTTGGCGCGCCGTATTGGTCGTTTGGAATTGATGCAGAAATTGTTCAAGTATTGGCACGTGGCTCACTTGCCTTTTGCTTTGATCATGCTGATAATTTTGATTGTACACGTCGGTGTTACTTTATCGTTTGGATATCGTTGGATATTTTAAAGCCTATGAACCAGGAAGAATTATTGATTTATGGTGGTGTTTTTCTGATCTGTGGACTGGTCATTTTTTTCTATGTACGCAGCCTCAGTAAGAAATCAAAAATTGTTGCCAAGAAAGTTGAAATAGCCAAACTGGAAGGACTGTTTGAGCCAGTTTCACTACATCCATACATCAATTTGAATACGTGTATTGGTTCAGCCGCTTGCGTGGCAGAATGTCCGGAAAAGGATATTCTTGGAATCATCGATGGCAAGGCTACGGTCATTCAGGCATCAAATTGTGTTGGACATGGTGCATGTTTTCATGCTTGTCCTGTCGAGGCCATATCATTGCGTATCGGCACTGAAACCCGCGGAGTTGATCTTCCACACGTCGATCAGGATTTTCAAACAAATGTGGCGGGAATTTATATCGCCGGTGAATTGGGAGGAATGGGTTTGATTAAAAACTCAGTTGAACAAGGTATGCAGGCCATGGAGAGCATTGCTTCGCGCAAGGTGTCGAAGAAAGAAGGCGTCGTTGATGTGGTCATTGTCGGTGCTGGTCCTGCTGGTATTTCAGCTACTCTTGAAGCCAAGAAGAGAGGAATGACCTCAGTGACATTGGAACAAGATTCACTCGGTGGAACGGTGTTTACTTTTCCTCGTCAAAAAATTGTGATGACAGCACCAATGCATTTGCCGCTTTATGGTGAAGCAAAATTGTACGATACCAATAAAGGAGAATTGCTTGATCTATGGAACAAGGTTATCAAAGAGCAGGAAATCAAAATCACTGAAAATACCAAGGTGGAAGAAATCATGCCGTTGTCAGATGGCAATTTTAAAGTGATTACAAATACTGGTCAAGAGCACATTGCCCATAATGTATTGCTTGCGATTGGAAGACGAGGCACACCGAGAAAGCTTGATGTAACCGGAGAAAATTTACCCAATGTGGCTTACCGACTATTGGAGCCAGAGAATATCACAGGTAAAAAGGTAGTCGTTGTGGGTGGTGGTGATTCCGCGGTGGAGTCTGCGATGTTGTTGATGGAAAACAATGAAGTGATTCTTTCGTATAGGAAGGATCAGTTTGCCCGTATTAAGCCAAAAAATAAGGTAGCCATTGATGCTGCCATGAGCAAAGGAACCATTCGTGTCATCTTTAATTCCGATCTTGAATTGATTACTGAAAAATCGGTGAAGATGAAAATCGGGGAGGAGACACAAGAAATGGCCAATGATTTGGTTTACATTTTTGCAGGTGGTGAATTGCCAACTGGATTTTTACAAAAAGTAGGCGTTCAGATCACGAAACGATTCGGCCATATCGTGAAGAAACACAAATGAGAATTGTCGGTTACATACTCTTTTATCTGATCTGCATTGCGGGCTTAAACAGCTTTGGGCAATTGTCGCCTGGCGATTTGACGAATGCCCATGCGAAGTTGGAAGGCATGAACAATTGCACGCAATGCCACGATTTGGGGAATTCTGTTACCAATACTAAATGTCTCGATTGTCACAAAGAGATCAAAGAACTGTTGAAACAGAATCGTGGGTATCACTCGAACAGTCAGGTGAAATCAAAGAACTGTATCGAATGCCATAGTGAACACCATGGTCGGAATTTTCAGATGATTCGTTTCGATGAAAAAAACTTCGATCACAACCAAACGACATATACACTGGATGGAAAACATAAGACGACAGATTGCAGGACTTGTCACAAGCCAGAGAACATTGAGAACGCAGAAATCAGGAAACTGAACAACACGTTTCTTGGGCTACAGGATAAGTGTTTGTCATGTCACAAAGATTTTCACCAAGGCACACTGGACAAGGATTGTAAAAAATGCCATAACACGACGGCGTTCCGACCAGCACCTGGATTCGATCACAACAAATCTGATTTCAAACTGAAAGGTGGACACGTGCAAGTGGATTGTAAAAAGTGCCATGAATCTGTGATGAAGAATGGCGTTGAGTTCCAGGTTTTCAAACCTGTCGTACACAACGATTGTGTGGCATGTCATGATGATCCGCACCAGGAGCACTTCAAAGGAACATGCGTACAGTGTCACACGGATGAAGCGTTCACGACCTTCATAGGTAAAAAGAATTTTACCCACGACACCAATACCAAATTCAAATTATTGGGAAAACACCGTCAGGTGGATTGTTTTCAATGTCATGCGAAAACAAAAGATCCAGTAAAAGTTTTCGAAGACAGGAATGGTGTTACAACCAATCAATGTGCGACGTGCCACGAGGATTTCCACAAAGGAAAATTCGGTAATGATTGCGCAAAATGCCATACGGAGAAGAGTTTCCACGAGTTGAAGTCGATGGATTTCTTCGATCACTCTTTGACGGACTATCCGCTGGAAGGCAAGCACGTTGGCGTGGATTGTAAAAAATGCCACAAGAAAAACTACAAGGATCCTATCGATTTTTCAGCATGTAAAAACTGCCATGAAGATTTTCACAAGGGACAATTCACAAGGGAAGGCATTCAGGAAGACTGCAAAGAATGTCATTCAATTCAGGATGGATTTGCATTGAGCGGTTATTCTCTGGAACGCCACAATGAAACGGACTTCCCGCTCACAGGAGCGCATATCGCTACACCTTGTTTTGCTTGCCATGTCAGCGAGGAAAAATGGACTTTCACCAATTTGAATGGCGAATGCGTTGCCTGTCACGACAACGTGCATGGAAATGACTTTGCTATGAATGGAGTAACAGATTGTAAACGCTGCCATGAAACAGAAACATGGTATCCAAGTCTATTCGACCATAACCTGACCAAGTTCAAACTTGAAGGTGAACATGCCAATGTCGCCTGTGAAAAATGCCATCTACCGGCAAAAGCGGGTGAAAAAATATCATTCAAAATTCCAAAATTTGAATGTATTGATTGCCACAAATAATCGATCGATTTTTTGAGTTGCATCATAGCCGAAACGGCTCCCAAAAACGCCGATTTTCGAGCTTCTTTTTAGCCGTTATTCACAAAAGTTATCCCCAATTTGAATTCCCTGAAGCTTAAGTGGCGCATCATAAACCGTTGATTCAGGCCATCGTCCGAAAAAGTGATTTCTTGCTAGGGTCAGATTATTTCCAGTTCAGGTATTAAAAAATTCTATTCAGATCAAAACCTCACGTACCATGAGGTTTTACTGTAACGTTTGTGTCATATCTCGTATAAATCGTCATTGTAAATATGCAAGATGTTAATAAAACCGATGTGATGCGAAGGTGAATGGGCGTCAGTTCATTCTAATTTGCTTGACGTAAATCAAGAAAAATTTTGAGGCCAAAAATTCATCTGATCTGGGTGCCGTTGACGATTTTATTGTCGATGGCATTTGTCATTTCGAATGGTCAGGTTTCTCTTGGTCAGTCCCCTCACGGCGAAGATTTTAAAGTGAATTGTGCGAATTGCCATTCACCTGAAAACTGGACCACGCTGAATAATCCACTGAAGTTTTTGCATGACACCACATCATTCGCACTGGAAGGCCTTCACAACATGGTGGATTGTAAGTCTTGCCACACTTCACTGATCTTCTCGGACGCACCTTCCGACTGTGCTTCCTGTCACCAGGATGTACATCGCATGACCGTCGGAAACGATTGCGCTCGCTGTCATACTCCGAAGGATTGGTTGGTAGATGATATACCTGAACTGCACGAACAGAATGGATTTCCTCTGGTTTCCAATCACTCCGGGCTTAGTTGTGTGGAGTGTCACGTTTCTGAATCGAACCTCGAGTTCAACAGAATTGGAAATGACTGCGTCAATTGCCATATGTCGGATTATCAGGCGACCAAAAATCCCAATCACCAAACATCTGGATTTTCTACGAATTGCATCGAATGTCACAGTCCATTTGAAGACGGTTGGTCTACTGAGTTTGTTGATCACGATTTTTTCCCATTGACATTGGGACACGAGATATCGAGTTGCAATGCTTGTCACACAACACAACAATTTTCTGATGCAACTCCCGATTGTGTGAGCTGTCATGAGGATAGTTTTGATGCCACGGTCAACCCAAATCACAATGACCTTGGAATTTCCAATGAATGTGCGACATGCCATACCACCAATCCAGGTTGGATGCCGGCTATGTTCCCTCAGCACAATGATTTTTACCACCTGAATGGCGCGCATGCCTTGATTGCCAACGATTGTGCAAGTTGTCACAATAGTGATTATGTGAATACACCGAACACATGTGTGGGCTGTCATATCGATGACTTTAACGCGACAACAAATCCGGATCACGAAGCTGGAGGATTTTCCACCGATTGTGCAACATGTCACAACGAAAACGCGTGGACGCCATCCAACTTTGATCACAATACCACAGATTTCCCGATAACCGGCGGACACGTCGGGGTGGATTGTCTTGAATGTCACGCCGATGGTTATGTCGATACACCAACCGATTGTGCGTCTTGTCACCTCGATGATTTCAATGCGACTACAGATCCGAATCACGTGAATGCTCAATTCTCGACGGATTGTGTGAGCTGTCACAACAATGAGTCATGGACACCTGCGACGTTTGATCACGATTCGCAGTATTTCCCGATCTACAGTGGAAGCCATGAAGGTGAATGGGACAATTGCACCGATTGCCATAACAACCCTGACGATTACTCTCAGTTCACTTGTATCAGTTGTCATGAAAATCCTGAAACAAATGATGCCCACGGCGATGTAGATGGATATACCTACGATGATATCGCATGTTTGGTATGCCATCCAACAGGATCAGCAGACGACGTGTTTGATCATGGCTCCACAGCCTTCCCCTTGACGGGAGAACACTTGGCGGTAAATTGTTTGGAATGTCATGCTACCGGATTCGCAGGAACACCAACCAATTGTGATGCCTGCCACCAAACAAACTTCAACAATTCGATCAATCCGGACCATGGATCATTGGGACTTTCCAATGAATGTGCAACGTGTCACACCACAGCGCCTGATTGGGCACCTGCAACATTTGCAGTACACAATGATTACTACGCATTGAATGGCGCACATGCTGATATCGCCAATGAATGTGCAACTTGTCACAACGGCGATTATGTGAATACAGCCAACACGTGCATAGGTTGTCACCAAGAAGATTTTAATGCCACGGTGAATCCTGATCACGAGACCGGAGGATTTTCTTCTGATTGTCTCACATGTCATACAGAAACTTCTTGGACACCTTCGACATTTGATCACAACCAAACTGATTTCCCGATCACGGGTGGTCATATCGGGGTAGATTGCATTGCGTGTCACGCAGATGGTTATACCAATGTCGCTACCGATTGTGCATCTTGCCATTTGGATGATTACAATGCGACCACTGATCCGAATCACCCGGTAGCACAGTTCTCAACGGATTGTGTCACATGTCATAGCACCACATCGTGGACTCCTGCAACCTTTGACCACGACGCACAATATTTCCCGATATACAGTGGAAGCCATGAAGGTCAATGGAGTCAGTGTACAGATTGTCACACCGATTTGAATGACTATTCTCAATTCACATGTGTGAGTTGTCATACCAATCCTACGACCAACAATGATCACTCCGATGTGGACGGTTATACTTATGTAGATGTAGCTTGTCTGGTTTGTCACCCAACCGGATCTGCATCTGATGTTTTTGACCACAACACAACAAGTTTCGCATTAACTGAAGCACACCTTGAAGTGACTTGTATGGAATGCCATACCAATGGATTTGCAGGTACACCGACGAATTGCGATGCATGTCACCAAACGGATTTCAACAATGCAACAAATCCGGATCACCAGGCATTAGGACTATCGAATGATTGTGCATCGTGTCATACGACTGCGCCTGATTGGGCCCCTGCAACATTTGCTGTACACGACGATTACTACTCACTGAATGGTGCGCACAGTGGCATCGCCAACGATTGTGCAACATGTCACAATGGTGATTATGTCAATACACCTAACACCTGCGCCGGATGCCACATGCCGGACTACACAGCGACTACAGATCCTAATCACCAAGCTGCTCAATTTACTACGGATTGTGCAACATGTCACACCGAAGAGTCATGGACACCTGCAACTTTCGATCACGACGCACAGTACTTCCCGATATATAGTGGAGCGCATGATGGCGAATGGTCTCAATGCACAGAATGTCACAACAATCCTAGCGACTACTCACAATTCACTTGTGTAAGTTGTCATACCAATCCAACGACGAACAATGATCACAGTGATGTGGGCGGTTATGTGTATGATGACAATGCTTGTTTGGCTTGTCACCCAACCGGATCTGCAGATGATGTCTTCGACCATAATTCGACCAGTTTCCAATTGACCGGTGAGCATTTGCAAGCCGATTGTATGGATTGCCATTCTGCTGGATTTGCTGGTACGCCAACCAATTGTGATGCTTGCCACATACCTGATTTTAATTCGAGCATCAATCCAAATCACACGACGCTAGGATTTTCTACAGATTGTGCAAGCTGTCACACCACAGATGCAGATTGGATGCCAGCGACATTCGTCAACCACAATGACTATTATGTACTCCAAGGTGCTCACATCATGGTGGCCAACGATTGCGCTGCTTGTCACAATGGTAATTACATCAACACACCGAATACATGTGTTGGATGTCACCAATCCGATTTTAATTCAGCGACATCACCGAATCACGTGAGTGAAGGATTCCCTACTGATTGTACCATCTGCCATACAGAGATGGAATGGAATCCATCGATCTTCGACCACAATGCCACCAGTTTCCCAATCAATGGAGGTCACGTTGGAGTGGATTGTATCCAGTGTCACGCGAGTGGTTATGTGGGTACTCCAACAGAATGTATTGCTTGTCACCAGGATGATTTCAACGGCACCACAGATCCGAGTCACGTGGATTCACAATTCCCGAATGACTGTTTGTTGTGTCACGATGTGGATACTTGGTCCGGTGCTGTCTTCGATCACAATAACACGAGCTTCCCGCTTACCGGTGAACACGTGGGTGTAGATTGTTTGCAATGTCATGCCAGTGGTTACAGTGGTACGCCAACCGATTGTAATGCCTGTCACCAACCAGACTTCCATGGAAGTGTGAATCCAGATCACGAAGTATTGGGCTTCCCAACCGATTGTGCAAGTTGTCACACCACCGATCCTGATTGGGTTCCAGCGACATTTGATATCCATGATAATTACTATGTGTTGCAGGGAGCACACGCGATGATTGCCAATGATTGTGCAACATGTCACAATGGTAATTACATCAACACACCGAATACATGTGTAGGATGTCACCAATCCGATTTTAATTCAGCGACATCACCTAATCACGTGAGTGAAGGATTCCCTACTGATTGTACCATTTGCCATTCTGAGATGGATTGGAATCCATCGATCTTCGACCACAATGCCACCAGTTTCCCAATCAATGGAGGTCACGTTGGAGTGGATTGTATCCAGTGTCACGCGAGTGGTTATGTGGGTACTCCAACAGAATGTATTGCTTGTCACCAAGATGATTTCAACGGCACCACAGATCCGAGTCACGTGGATTCACAATTCCCGAATGACTGTTTGTTGTGTCACGATATTGATACTTGGTCCGGTGCTGTCTTCGATCACAATAACACGAGCTTCCCGCTTACCGGTGAACACGTGGGAGTAGATTGTTTGCAATGTCATGCCAGTGGTTACAGTGGTACACCAACTGATTGTAATGCCTGTCACCAACCAGACTTCCATGGAAGTGTGAATCCAGATCACGAAGTATTGGGCTTCCCAACCGATTGTGCAAGTTGTCACACCACCGATCCTGATTGGGTTCCAGCGACATTTGATATCCATGATAATTACTATGTGTTGCAGGGAGCACACGCGATGATTGCCAATGATTGTGCAACATGTCACGGCGGAAATTATACCAACACACCGAATACTTGTGCAGGATGCCACCAGTCAGATTTCAACGCAACGACATCACCGAATCACGTTACAGAGATGTTCCCGAATGATTGTGTATTATGTCATGGTGAAGACAATTGGACACCATCGACGTTTGATCACGCGGCTACTTCATTCCCTCTGACTGGTCAGCACGTTGGCGTGGATTGTATCTCTTGTCATGACGCGGGCTACACAGGTACACAAACAGCATGTGTATCATGTCACCAGAGCGAGTACAATTCAACTACGAGTCCAGATCACGAAGCAGCAATGTTCCCGACTGATTGCATACTATGCCACACTACCAATGGTTGGACGCCATCGGATTTTGATCACAGCGCCACTGATTTCCCATTGGTTGGGGCGCATGTATCTGTTGACTGTAACCAATGTCACGCGGATGGGTATACAGGAACACCAACCGATTGTTTTGCCTGTCACCAGACAGATTACAACAATGTGAATAATCCGAATCACCAAAATGACCAATACCCAACTGATTGTTTGATGTGCCACAATATGAATGCCTGGGATCCTTCAACATTTAATCACGACTCGCAGTATTTCCCAATATATACGGGTACACACAATGGAGAATGGAATCAATGCAACGATTGCCATACGACTCCAGGGAATTATGCGATTTTCAATTGTTTGGTATGTCATACCGCAAATCAGACCAATCCTGATCATGATGAGGTGAACGGATATCAATGGAATAGCAATGCATGTTTGAATTGTCACCCGAATGGCAATAACTGATGAAATATTTTTTCACGACATATTTGATGATCTGCACCATGTGGATTTCGGCTCAGGATACTCTGACCGACCCTCAAGGCGTTGTCACTTTTGTGACCTCTCAGAGTGTGTATGTGAAATTTGAGAATACCGATGATATTGAAGTTGGCGATACGTTGAAATGGAAAAGTGTGGATGGTGTAGTGCCATGTCTGATCGTCAAGAATAAATCATCGGCGTCTGTTGTTTGCATTCCATTGAACAAATGTGCGATTCAAAAAGGGGAGAAGATCTATTTCGATCCTCTCATCATAAAAGAGGATATATCTGTAGAAGAGAATCCCCTTGATTCAAAAACAAAAATTGAGAAAAAGGAGAGATATCATGGACGTGTGTCTGCGGCATCCTTCAGCAATATCACAGAAGATGCGGCTCCTTCACACCGCACGATGTATCGACTCACATTGAATGCGGATCATATCCACGAGTCAAAATTTTCTTTTGAGACATTTTTGAATTACCGCCAGTTGTATTTGCCTCCAGAGAAAAGCGATATTCAAAAGACATCCTTTTTCAATATTTACAATCTTGCTGTGTCGTATCAACAGGATAGCACTTTTACAGTAACGGTTGGTAGAAAAATCAACAACAAGGCATCTTCACTTGGTGCAATTGATGGTTTGCAGCTCGATAAAAGTTTCGGAAAATTCTACACAGGGATCATCTTAGGATTTCGTCCAGATTTTTCCAATTACGGCTTCAATTCCGATTTACCAGAATTTGGTGGATATGTCGGTTTGGAAGGAAAGGGCGAAAAGCTGAGTTCAAGAACGACATTGGGACTATTGCAACAGAATAATTCTGGTGCGGTTGATCGGAGGTATGTTTATTTCCAGCATTCAAGTACCTTCTATAGGAAATTCACTGTTTTTACTTCGTCTGAACTTGATCTGTTTAATGAGGCGAATGGCAAATCATTCGGCGCATACCGACTGACCAATTTTTATTCTTCATTAAACTACAGGGTGAATAAGAAATTGGATTTGAATGTTTCGTACGATTCAAGAAAACAAATCATGTACTATGAGACATACAGCACTGACATTGAAAGAATGCTGGATGATGATCAATCCAGACAAGGCGTTAGAGGCCGGATCGGTATAAGACCAACAAAGTATACCAGTATAGGTGTGAGTGTCGGCAAAAGATTTCAGAGCAGTAACCAAAACAAGTCCGATAATCTGAACGCGTATATTTCATATACCAAACTTCCGGGAACGGGAGGACGGCTGACATTGAATTACAACGTGAATCGTTCATTGTATCTTCTGAGTGAAGTGGTTTCAATCCGTTTGTCCCAAGATCTCTTCAACAAAAAACTGAATGCTGAAGCTTATGTTAGAAAAGTGAACTACAGCTATTACAGCGACGCACAACTTCCAACGACGAAAAATGAGCAGTATTACTATGGTTTAAGTCTCATGCACCGTCTGAGTCCAACCATTAGTTTTTCAGTTTTAGGTGAAATGACCAAAAATGTAAATTCTGATAACTACCGGGTGAATTTGAGATTGATGAAGCGATTCGATAGCAAGAAAAAGAAGAAGGTTAAGCAGGTGGATACGGAAGACCGTGATGCGCCATGGAAGTTTTGATGATCTTCGGTGAAATCGTTAGAAGGTTAACATTGATTTGTAGCTATGATCACCCGGTTCATCAATTTGCACAGTGAAATTGCAACATCACAGGAGGAAAGAATCGAGGGATTATCGCGACGATTTTTTTTGTCTTGTTGAACTGATGGTTGTTATGAAAACCGTGCTGTTGAATTGGCAAGTTGTCATAATTTCGTAGAATAAATAAAGTCTTAAACCCAAATCATGCAGTCGAAACCTATTTCATCGCTTCATCACGGTCCCGACCACATGATTTGAGTTAAAACAATTGAATCATAGCTCCTTCAGAGCACACAATAATATCTCAGCTAACATGAAATACACCCTCCCATTTATTTGCCTTACATTTTTGATTTCATCATGCGGTTCGGATCCAAAAGTGATTCCTGTGGCGGATGAGAATACCGAATCAGGGAAAAAGTCAGGAATATTTTCCGATGGAAACGAAGCGACTTCGAATCCTACTGGTGGTGAGGCGTCGAATGGCATGGGCGTGCATACAGTGGTGGTCAAAGAAGTGCTCCCCACAACCAAATATGTTTATTTGCGTGTGGAGGAAGGAGGAAATGAGTTTTGGATTTCTACCTCGAAAGTTGAAGTAAAAGTTGGCGAAACTTATTTTTATCGTGATGGGTTATTGAAGACAAATTTTCACAGCACGGAGTATAACCGCACCTTCGACAAAGTGTATCTGGTTTCTCAGATTGTACAAACCAATCACGGAAATTCTGGTACTGCCGCAACAAGCGAAACCAGTCATGGTGCCGGTAACGAAACCTCAGTTGCTTCAGCACCTAAGGATGTTGTAGTGAAAGGATCGATAAGGATTGCAGATTTGGTGGCCAATCCAAAGAAGTATGAAGGCAAGGAAATTCAAATCAGTGGAAATGTGGCCAAGGTCAATGTGAATATCATGAATCGCAATTGGCTTCACTTGAAGGATGGTAGCAAAGATGATTATGATCTGGTGGTGACGACTGATCAAGGCATACCAGAAGGGCATACCATTACCATGAAAGGTAAAGTGGCGTTGAACAAAGATTTTGGTGCCGGTTACAAATATCAAATCATCATCGAGGAAGGTAAGATCGTGAATTGATTGGTCTTTCTTTTCACCTGTCAGGTTGCTATACCAGAATTGAGTCTCTATTTTTTCACATAGCGTCTCTCTTTTTTTCCTCAGAAATTCACAGGAAATAAGTCACTTTGAAAATGTGATGTCTAAACCATGTTCCGGTTTGAACGGATCAGGTAAGCAAAGCGAACTTGCGTTTGCGTATCCATGCAATGATGGTGATCACTGTGATAGCTCCGACTGTGATATAAACCCATGATGGAACAGGAACGGGATCTCCAGCCGCATACGAATGAAGTCCGGACAGATAATAGTTCACACCGTAATACGTCATGATCACTGAAGCCAATCCAAAGGTTGAAGCAAAATTGAAGGCAAACAGTCCATACATTTTTGGAATGAGTCGCATGTGTAAGATGAATGCATAGACAAGAATTGTGACTAGCGCCCAGGTTTCTTTTGCATCCCATCCCCAATATCTTCCCCAGGATTCATTGGCCCAAACACCGCCAAGATAGGTTCCAATACTGAGCATGAATAAACCACCAGTGAGGGTCATTTCACTCAGGTAAGTCATTTCTTTGATGATATGGAAAATCCTTTTTTCATTGTTCTTCTTGAGAAAGACCATCAGAATGAGGTTGATGATACCGATTACGGCACCTAACATGAGAAATCCATAACTACCTGCTTCAAGAGAAACGTGGATGGTGAGCCAATAGGAACGAAGTACAGGAACGAGTGGAGTAATTTCAGGATCCATATAACTCAGCATAGCCACCATCAATACTGTGGATGACAGAACCATGGTTGCCGCAAGGGCACCTAATGATTTTCTTCCGAATATCAAGCCTGCGAGTACCGTCGTAAATGCGATATAGATCATCGATTCATATCCGTTGCTCCATGGAGCACGACCGGAAACATACCATCTTAAACCGAGTCCAGTCACGTGGAAGACGAATCCGACGAGGAGTGTATAGAAAAGAATTTTATACACGCGTTGAAGATTAGCTTCTGGTTTGAAGATGGAATAAAACAGCATGAATAGGAAGAGCAAACCAAGAATGGCGTAGAGCGCAGAAAGGCGATTGAACACATTCAAGTTATTCAAAAAGATCTCAGCTTTGATCTTGGCGTTGGAAGGCATTACTGCAGAACCTTTTTCTTGCTGGTAATCTTTGAGCTCATTGAGCAGTTGATTTGGAAAACTGTAGTTGTTGGATACCATGGCCTCACGCAATGATGTCACGTAGCTGGTAAAGAATCTTTCAGCAACAGGATTATTTGCTTCGATTCCTCCATGTCTGTTTGGACGAGGACCCGACCAGGTATTATTTGGATCTCCAGCGATGGGAATCAGACGTAAGAAGTCACCACCGAAGATCATGTTCATGATATTCACGCGTTCATCTATTTTGATGAGTTCTTTTTCAAGTACACCTCTGTCAATGGAGCTGAGACTATTCGCTCTTCGAACTTCATTCTGAAGTTTGTATTCACCATTGTCATCGAAGAAATCGCGATAGGTAGCTTTGTCGCCTGGAACGCCAAGAATTTTGTGAATGGTTTCATGATGACCAAGTTTGACCATAGGTACATTAATCCATTCTTCGCTGCTGATGAACATCCCTAAAATCACTTGATCAGCCGACATGCCATTGAAACTTTCAGAACGCATCACTTTACGCATCAGTTCGCGGGTGAGTGTATGTACTGGTTTCATTCGACCATTCTGATCCTGAACAATCATGTGACTGAATAGTTCGCAATGCTCCTGACTAATTTCCAATTGATCCGTTACAGGCTCAATAACTTTTTGAGAGGAAACAAAAAGCGGTGACATCATCGCGCCAAGTAGCAATGTCAATCCTGCATTTTTGGTGCGCATTTTTTTGATGTTCTGTGATACTTTATAGAATTGGCTCTTCTTGCTGACGAGTGATAAGATCATACCTATCGTGAGCAGGATATAACCGATGTAAGAAATCCATGTTCCCCAGAAGTCGTGGTTTACACTGAGGTATGTGCCAAGTTCATCCTGATCATATGAAGACTGAAAGAAGCGATATCCATCATGATCCAAGACGTGATTCATATAAATACGATAGTTCTCTTGGAGATTTTGTCGGGTATCGATGAGTTGTACTTCACTGGCATAAGAAGTAGGGCTATCTGTTCCGGGATATCGGTCCATGATGAAATCATAGAGTTTGATGGAAAATGGCAACTCCACATCAATCGATCCATATGAAAGTGCCAGACTCAGATTGTCAAGTTTAACAATGGCCAATTGTCCGGGCATTCCTTTTTTTCCATTGACGATCAATTCTTCTTCTTTGCCATTTACTTTAACACTCATACGCAAAGCCGTCATGCTTTCGTTTTTCACTTTCATATCTCCAGATTCGAGATTGATCAAAGCACTTTTATTGAAATCACCGAATACAAAACCACTCTGACCATTGTTGTACATAGATCTGAGCATGAGTGGGTGATATGCTTCTTGTGGCAGTAATGTGTCTGTTTTTTGTGTTGCCATCACCGTCTGAACCAGAGGTTGGTCATGTTTGATGAAAAGTTGACCATCAATTTCTGTGATGTTGACTGCATTCGGCATGACTTCATCGGAAAAATTGAAAATTTCACCCTGTATTCTTTTTTGACTTCCTTTTGTGACAAAGTACTCCTCTCTTCCGCCCATTCCTGCCATCACGACTTTTATGGTTGGAAAACCAACAGGACTCTCGTACATGCTTTGAACTGGATTCGGAATAAATTCTTTCAATTCAAGTTCTATCAAGTCATTTCCAAGTAAGTAGGATTCAGACCAACTATTATTACCTAAACTAGAGAATAGCACAGGCTCATCAACTTTGAATTTTTTGTCGCCCTGCAAAATTTGAAGTTGCAGATAAGTTTCACTGGAGAGAATAGTGTTCGAAGAATCGTTTTCACGAATGTGCATGATGCCTTCATAACCGAAGTATCGGGTAACTCCTGCACCCAAAAGGATGATCACCATGGCAGCATGAAACATGAGCAAGGCCCATTTTTTTGAGGAATCATCCTGAATCGGAAGATGTTGACAATGATGGTCACACAAAACAAGATCAGCAACAGAGAGAACCACCATGATTTGTAAATCACGTGTTGAGCCGAACTTGTACCATAGTCATTTTCAATGAATGTACCTACGCCAATGGCGATGGCAAATGCGAGAATATAAACCCCGGCTGCTCGTGTATTGAATAGTGGCGCCAGTATTTTACCGACTCTCTTTAAAATTTTGATCATAGTTATACCAACTTCGGATGATTTTTCCAGGAAGAATTTGATGAAGATCTGACGCTGGTAGTGGGTGAAATATCTTCAAAATTTCCGGTACCGAAATTATAATCACAACAAGGGAAAAGCGCATTGGTGTTGATAATTACGGGAAAACTACGACTGAATGGGAATTACTAGCGTTCGGCAGCGTTCCAACACGACAAAACTCAGATAAATTTCGAAATGTCTAATTCAGGAAATGACAGATCTAAGGAAACCATATGCAGCTTAGTTACTTGAATAGTGCATGTGAAAGTCAGTCATGTACGCGGTCCATGATCATGATGGCTTCTGCACCTCCACAAGCATTTTGCTGTCGAAGAGATCACCAGGAGATACCATCACTTCTTTCAGTGGGATGATTTCACCATAACGTTGTTCCATGATCCTGCGAACCTCCGGGTGACTCAAATCAAAATCGCGCAATGGGCGTGGTTCGCATAAATCCATACCCAATGTCTGATGGTAGATTTTCCACACCAGTTCTGAGCAATAGATTTCATCATCACTCCAATTGAAAAAGATGTCATAATTTTTACCAAGCAATGAAGTCGCATAATTCCTCATGGCATCTGTTCTTTCGGTCGTAAGGATGATGTCATCTTTCAATCTTTTCGCCACATAAACTTTGTCTTCGCCTTGTTTGATCCATTCTTCCATGGGGTGATGCGCACCGGTTGAACTGCTTCATAGACCATGGTTTTACCTTGATCCATGAAAACAATACCACAATGGGTATAGATAGAATGTGTCGCAAGTTGTATCGCTTTGCCTTGTCCTGATTCATTCACCTGAAAGACGATATCTCCTGATTTGAGTTCGGAAAATTCAGGTTGGAATTTTTTGTGCTTCGTAATGAATGATTCAGCCAGGACGCGGTTTTCGGAGAAATAAACAGCAGCTGATAAGATTGAAATGGCGAGGAGCCAGAATATGCTTTTCTTCATGGTAGGAGAGAATGATAATGAACAGGGTAAAGTTCCAATGGAAGGAACAAAGCCTAAAACAAAAAAAAGCTAAATTCATTGTGTTGACGATGTGTGCGTGAAGAAAGAATTATTTTGAAACCACCGTTATTTTCATTGGCAACGCAGCTATTTTTATTGCCTCAAAACTGTAAAATGAAAAAGAAAACATCATGGATTGCTGTGGCCTTGCTGGCGATGGCATCTTGTCAAACTCCACAACCACCGGTTCCAGCTAGTTCTGAAGATGATACTGAAGTGTTGTCTTTACAGGACAAAGTAGAGCATCTCACTTCAACATTTCCCGGTGATATCGGTGTAGCCATCCTTGGACCTGATCACGACACAGTCTTGATTCACGGCAATAAACCATACAGGATGCAGAGCGTTGCCAAGTTTCCGCAAGCTCTGAAATTGCTCAAACTGGTGGAGGAAGGGAAATATCCAGCAGATTTTCACCTGAAAGTGACTGAACGCGAAGTGAAACAGCGCACATTCAGCACATTGCTCAAGGATCATCCTGATGTACCATTCGAGTTGACCATCCGCGAGGCGTTGGAGTATTCGGTTGGACAAAGTGACAATATCATCAGCAATATGATTTGCGATTTGGATGGCGGTCCTGCAGAGGTGGAGTCATATATGCATCAACTGGGAGTAAAGGACATCGGAATCAAGTTTGATTATTGGCATCTGAATGACTCCACGTCCTTCTACAATTGGTCTACACCGCTTGCGATGGCTAAGCTGTTGGATTTGTATGATCAGGGTAAAATTCTTTCTCCCGAAAATCACAAACTCCTGTGGCAGGTGATGGCGAATGGACCTTCAGGTAGAAATAGGCTTCGCGGTAAACTGCCGGAAGATGTTGTTGTCGCTCATAAAACAGGGACTGGCAATACAGACGACAAGACCGGACGAATAATGGCTTTGAATGATGTCGGCATCATTGAATTACCTGACCACAGGCATATCACCGTTGCGGTGTTCGTCTCTGACGCTTTCGCCGGGGATGATGCCACCGCGGATATCATTGCAGACATAGGCAAAACGGCTTATGATCATTACACCGTGAAAAAGTGATTTTCGATTTTTTTGAGGCAATGATTGACATCATATCACCATGACCCTCTGGTAGATGAGATTTTTTTGGCAGCAATGACGCACGTTTGGGCAGTTTTAACCATTGAAAATGTTGATCACATCAAAGGATGAGGAAAAGTAAATCTGAGTTACCCTGTCATATTGGCTACTTTTGTTTTGGGTATTGAAAATCTCTACCACAAACAATAAGATTAAGAATGCAAATCAGATTTATCGACGATGAACAAAATGGCCAACAGTTTAATCGCGTATTAAGAGAGAGGGTAGACGCCTATTTCAAGGAAAATAAGATATCTAAATATGGTAATTCAACCATCGTCTTGAAGACCGTGGTTTTGTTGTTGGGTTACATCGCACCTTTTGTGGTGATGATCACCATGAATTTACCGCTTTATATGAATTACATGCTCTGGTTGATCATGGGGTTCTCATTGGCGGGAATTGGCATGAGTGTGATGCACGATGCCAATCATGGGGCATATTCTTCAAATAAAGTGGTCAATTTTCTGATGGCACACTCATTAAATCTTCTCGGTGGATGCGTATCCAACTGGAAGATTCAACACAATGTGTTGCACCATTCATTCACCAACATTCCAACTGTGGATGATGATATTGATGACAAACTCTTTTTCCGTTTTTCACCACATGGTAAAAACAAATGGATTCTGCGGTTTCAGTATATCTATTGCTTTTTCTTCTATGGTCTCACTTCATTGTACTGGGCGGTAGGAAAGGACTTTGTGCAGTTTTTCCTGTACAGTAAAGAACATCATATCCGTTTAAGTGGCATGAAGAAGTTTATGGCTTTCATGCAAATTTTGTTGTATAAAATCATCTACTTCGCCGTCATCCTCATCATACCAATTTTTGTATTGGGAATGGATGGTCTACACTTCTTCCTTGGTTGGTTGCTGATGCATTTTGTAGCGGGTATTATGCTTACAGTTGTCTTTCAGTTGGCTCACGTGGTGGAATCTACAGAACAACCTTTTCCAGATGATAAAGGTGTGATTCACGATGCTTGGGTGGTACATCAATTAAAAACGACATGCAATTTTTCACGTAGCAATAAATGGTTGTCATGGTATGTAGGCGGATTGAATTTTCAGGTTGAACACCATATTTTCCCGAACATTTGTCACGTGCATTATCCGCACATCGCTCCCATTGTCAAAGAAACTGCGCATGAATTTGGTGTGCCATACCTCGAGTTTGCCACATTTGGTGAAGCTTTGAGTTCGCATCTGAAGACCATGAAGAGATTTGGACATGATCTATGAGATTGTTTCGCATCATACAATGACGATGCTATTCCAACGGAGAAATTCAAAGGAAATAAACGGTCGAAGGTTCAAAGCTCATTTATTCTCTAAAATCTGAGACACGAGACTTTTCAGGGCAGAATAATCACCCTTTTCAAACAAGAACAATTGTTGCATCGGAGGGATTCCACAAGTACGAGAAGTGATAACCGGAATTCCTGCCGACAATGCGCGAAGTAAGGCACGAGGCTGGTGTTCTACATAAGCAGGATACACCACGCAAGCGATCTCATCCAGTGATGGTTTTGGATGGTATGTCGCCCTCACTCCATCCCAAAAGCGGGGATATTCCTCAGCCATACCAGTGTAAATGATTTCGAGTTGAAGTTCAAGAGCGAGTTTTTTCATTTCTATGGCTCCTTTTCTGGCCAATGCTGATGAAGGAAAAAGTATTTTTTTACCACTTGATTGTCGTGGTGAAACTGATGGCAATTTCCATTGCAGTAGGATACTTTTGTGATTGAAAATTTGAGCAATCCCAGTATGTGGTGTGATGATTTTAGATGCCCTGTTCAATGCGGCGTTTTCGATATACACAAGTTGTGATGATGCACGAAAGTCTTGCAGTGTCTTGCTTTGCGGATGAAGTGCAAAAGCAAAATCCAATTGATGTTGCAGATGTTGAATGGGTAATCTGTTCATCAATACATCCCACGTGCGACCTCCCAATTGACCTGACTTCCAAAGTCCGGGCAATAGATTTTGTGAGATGATGAGGTGTGTACAGTCAATGGGAATCATGGCTGCCATGGCTTCCGCAACATGGTGATCAGATGCTATCGATTTTTCGAAAATGTTTTCCCCTCGACTATTTGCACGCCGCATCTTTATGGCTCTGCCTAACGTTGTCGCAATGACGTGTTTTTTTACAACACCTTCTCCTGTTTGCCAGATGTACCTCGCAGGAGTTTTGATCCAAGTTGACGGTGTAATGATGAGATCACCATCCTTTAAAATTGATTGCAGATATTCTTCATATTCCGGCCATCTTTCATCGAGTAGACAAGTTGTTTTTGCTCTGGTAATGGGTAGGGGTAATTTGCCGGGATGTTGATGACAAGCCACATTGCCGCATGAGAAACAATCATTCAATGTTGAACTGACAAATGATGATGTTGTGACATCTGTGGTTGCATTTTTTTCCAGACCTTTGAAAGTAATGCGCAATTGATTTGAAGTGAGTTCGGCTTCAATGCGAAAATCCTGTTTGGAACTAAATCGCAAATCGATGTAATTCCATTTCACCGTAGCATCTCGTCCTTGTTCCGCGAGTGAACCTTTGATGATTTTACTGTGTCGGTGCCTCTCATGGATTTCGAATCCTGCCTTGAGTGCAGCGTCGTAGAGCGCATTCGACACTGACAAATACCTCCGGCAATGAGTTGGTATGATGCACCCTTCACGTATTTCTCTACCCACCACAAATCCTTTGCTCCGCGCAGGTTTGCCAATATGTTTCCAAAAACTGAAGACTGCATTGGCCGGGATTTCAATGCCATGGAGATGAATGATAGCCTTTCTCAGATTCTCAACCTTACCCGCAGTGAGCCAGCGATTCATGTCGTTGTCATCGCGATTCCACAACTCACTTTCAGAAGTAGAAAGAACTGGAGCAAGCAATAATCGATGATTCTGATCGAAGCGCTGTATGCCATCACGCACATTTTTAATCACGCGTCGTTGCGACAGTAAAAAGGATTTTAATCTAAATGTGATCGTCCGAGTGAGACGGTGATCATCAGCAAGTGCAGCGGCCTGTGTAGTGGTTTGATATTGTTCAGAATTTTGATTCACCGGGTGTAAGTGATGGTTGGTGCGCCTTTGGTTATTTGTGAATGGGATGGGATAACAAATTTATCTATTAGATTTCACGAAGTGAAAGAGCCCAATGATGATTTTAAGATTCGATTGTTGATCCGCCCGATTTGATCGATATGAAATGAATGATTTTATGAAGGGTGAAATTTTTTGAATTGAAAATGAGCGTAAATGCCGATTGATCGTGGTTCATATCAACAGGAAGTTCAGTTGGTGATTAGAAAACATCATACAATTTCCAATACATAAATCCGGCGATGCAACATGTGATCATCATATTCATGAGGAAAAATGCAGAAGTCGGAATGAGCCCCCAGATTTTTTTTCGTATCACCTGATAATTCAAAACAAATGCCGGAATGATCAACAACAATGCTGCAAATGGGAGGTAACCTGCCATATTGATGAGTGAGTTTGTGCCTGTGTTATAAGGTGCCGGGAAGTAATAAATACCTTCTTGTGTTCCTAGCACATACATCTGCCAGGACATCAGCAATGCGATAACTCCAATAAGAAGTTTCAAAGAATTGTATTTGATTTTTCTCAACCCCAACAGAAAACTAATGAGCATCAAGAGTGCGATGACGAAGAATGACATGAGGAACAAAATCACGGCTGCGGATAGTTTTGGCGTATTCATGGGTGTCATGTGATTCCTGAGTTCTTCAAATTCAGGATTGGCAGGAAACAAGGCGAGTAGATCAATGCGATGATCGCCTTTTTTCAGTTCTTCATCAAGGTTAAAACTGACGCGATGGTCATAGTCGTGGTAAAAGAAGAGGTGAAGGTTATTGGACTTCAAATCCAAAATAGAAGTGAGCAATGTTCCGTCGCCAAATCTTTCGCGACATACATGCATGGTATCTGAAAGGCTCGTGCAAAATGCGAGGGTGGTATCCAGTTTATTGCGCACGAATTGACTACCATTCACATATCTCTTTTGTTGGATGGCGCTAAAATCACTTACCGTAGATGGACAAAAATTCGCTTGTACGTAACGATCATCATTACCTTCTATGAGTTCGTATGGTTCCGCAATCAAATAATGACCTGTGCGGTCGGTATATAGTAATACCTCCTGATTCAGTTCACTGCGATTGTATTGTGATAGGTAAGCTTTTACTTCGCTAACATTCTTGCAGGTATGAAGAACGTCTTGAAGAAATTGCGATCTGTTGGTTATCTTCTTTAATCCAGAAAGGTCTTTGTCTGTATGTTGTGATGGGGCGGCAAGTGTTACGAATGCAAGGCCATGCACATTCATGCCTGTTTGTGGTGCAAAATCAAAATTGCCCATGGCTCTTGCACCGGTGAAGTAAGCGCCATAACCTGAAGTTTCAAACCAAATATGTGGTTGAGTGCACCATGTATCGTAATTTGAACCGACCATGGTTTTATCACCAACGGTCAATTTATAGGCGCTGCATCCTTGAGATTTTTCATGTAAAAACAATAGGACAACTGCCAGAAGCAGGTATTTGATCTTTGGTTGCATAAGTGGTTGGTTTCATCATTCGAACGCGCTTTGAATTCGAAATATTGTCTGAACATGAACTGGTAAAGAAAATCAATGAGGTTAATTTTTGATTGAAAGGTAGACTTGTTTCATTTCTTTCATATCATTGATATCAGATTACGCCTTTCTATCCACTTGCTTAACGGGATAACGGACTTCATGTTCTGGTTTTGTTTTGTGCTGGATGTTGGCAATCTGCCAAAGATTATCTAACCAAATTCTAAATTTTATGAGTCAGAAAACCATTCCATTACTTTTCTTGCTCTGTTGCAGCGGGTGGATCCGTGCGCAGCAAAGTGCGGTTTCTGCAGGTGGGAATGCCGCTGCAGCCAATGGTTCTGTGAGTTATTCCATCGGACAAGTATGTTACATCAATGCTTCAAGTACAACTTCAAGTGTAAATCAGGGTGTACAACAACCGTATGAGTTTTTCGTGATCACATCGATTTATGTTCCGGATCCTGCGCCAGAACTTTCCGTTTATCCCAATCCAGTGCGTGATTTTGTTACATTGAATTATTCCGGTGCAATTACCGCTGGTTTGAAGTACAACCTGTTCGACCAACTGGGCAATCTGATTGCGACACAGAGCATCACCACACCGCAAACGGAGATCCGCATGGATCAACTCGCGATGGCGAGTTATATGCTCCAAATTGTCGCAACAGACAAAACAATCAAAACATTTCAAATCATCAAGAATTTCTGAATATGAAAAAGATATTACTATTCTTTATCGTCATATTCTGCGTGGCCACAGTCTATGCACAGGCACCGCAGAAGATGAGTTACCAGGCTGTCATTAGAGATGGCAATGATGATCTCATTGCAAATGATCAGGTGGGAATGCTCGTGAGTATTCTGCAGGGATCAGCCACTGGTACTGTTGTTTTTTCAGAAACACATACACCAACAACCAATCTGAATGGCCTTGTGACTATCGAGATTGGCAACGGTAACGTACAGAGTGGACAGTTTCAAAACATCGATTGGGGCAATGGTCCTTTCTATATCAAAATACAAACTGATCCAACAGGAGGCACTACCTATACATTGAGTTCAACGCAACAGTTTTTGAGTGTGCCATATGCATTGTATGCTGCGAATGGCGGAACACAAGGTCCAATGGGACCACAAGGCCCGCAGGGTGAACAAGGTCCGATGGGACCACAAGGGCCAGCTGGTCCACAAGGTGTGCAAGGTGTTCAAGGAGATCCTGGTGATCAGGGAATACAAGGCGAACCTGGAGCTAAGGGTTTACCTGGAGATCCCGGTCCGCAAGGTCCACAGGGTATTCAAGGTGAAGTTGGTCCTCCCGGAGCTACTGGTCCTGCTGGTGCGCAAGGCGATCCTGGTCCACAAGGTCCACAGGGAATTCCTGGTGATATTGGTCCTGCAGGTGCAACTGGTCCTGCTGGTGCGCAAGGCGATCCCGGTCCACAAGGTCCACAGGGAATTCCTGGTGATATCGGTCCTGCTGGTGCAACAGGTCCTGCTGGTGCGCAAGGAAATCCTGGGCCTCAAGGTCCTCAGGGAATACAAGGTGAAGTTGGTCCTGCTGGTGCAACTGGCCCTGCAGGTCCGCAGGGCTTAACGGGTGCTCAAGGTCCCCAAGGTTTGACGGGTTCAACTGGTCCTGCTGGTGCTACTGGCCCTGCAGGTCCACAAGGTTTGACGGGTGCTCAAGGTCCGCAGGGATTGACTGGTGCTACTGGTCCTGCAGGAGCTACTGGTCCTGCCGGTCCGCAAGGTGATCCTGGTCCACAAGGTCCACAAGGATTGACTGGCGCAACGGGCGCAACAGGTCCGGCAGGTGCTACCGGAGCAACAGGTCCTGCCGGTCCTCAAGGTGCCACTGGTCCTGCAGGTCCTTCTGGTGGCGGTACTTTGGATGAAGCTTATGATTTTGGTGGAGCTGGTTTGGGTAGACAAATCACAACTGATGCAAGTCCGGTTGAACTTACTATTCCGGGTACAAGTGCAACTTCTCGCACGGGTATCAAACTCAATACAAATGGAACAACTGCTATCGGTCTAGATGGTGATCTCAATGGAACGGGTGTAGTGATACGTGCAAGATCATTGAGCGCATCGAATACAACGCCAGCAGTTCAGGTTGAAACTAACAGTTCTACTTCTGGAAACTCTGCGATCACTGGTCAATCAACTGGTGCGGCGTATGCAGTTGGAGGACAACTCACAAGTAGCGCAACTGGTTTCGCAGCAGTATTTGGAAATAACCTTCGCACAAATGGAGGATCTGGTGTGGATGGTTTCGGATATAATGGTGTATCTGGTCAGACCAATATCGTTGGGGGAACAGGTATGTACGCATTGCATCAAACACCTGGTGTAGGATACAATCCAACTGCTACGACACCAATCGTGAATGCAGGTATCACCAGTCTTGGTTTTTATGGTACACTGGGACAATCACAATATCGTCCAGGTGTTGGTGTTTTCGGATTGAACACCGATGAATTTGGATCACTCGCAGAAGATGCGGCGGGAATGACCGGCAATGGCGGATTCGTAGGTGTTTCAGGAAATTCACAGGATGTAGCTGGTTATGGTATTGCGTCTTTCACCAACCTGATTTCTTTGGGTGATTTGGAAGCGTTGGGTTTAAAAACATTCACCATTGATCATCCATTTGATCCTGCAAACAAATTATTGCGTCATGCCGCAATCGAATCGAATGAAGTGCTCAACGTATATCGCGGCAACATCATTTGTGATGCGCAGGGTAATGCAGTAGTAGAATTGCCTGAGTACTTCGGTGAGGTAAATAAAAACTTCAGTTATATCCTCACACCAGTTGGAGCTCCAGCTCCAGGGCTTTATGTGAGCAGTGAAGTCGAAGGCAATCGTTTTGTGATTTCAGGCGGAACTCCCGGATTGAAAGTGTCTTGGCAGGTGAGTGCAGAAAGAAATGATGCATACATGCAAGACCATCCATTCAATGCAGAACAAATGAAGCCGGAACGCAAACGTGGTTTCTATCTCTATCCGCAAGCTTATGGTAAAGGTGAAGAGTTTCTCTATTTGCGCAAACCTGATTTAAATAAGCTGGTTCAGATGAGTGAATCGAATGCAGCTCGCAAGCCATTGATCCTTTTGGGAAAAAGATAAATATTCATCATTGAGATATTAAAGGGCGCTGAAATGCGCCCTTTTTATTTGCCTTATTTTGGAATGTGGAAGAATGCAAATCATAGCGACTAATGCCGATTCGCAGTTTTTTTATTTCAGGTTAAATGAGAAGATGAAGATGGGATTGTCATTGGATTAATGAATTGACAAGCTTTACATCCTTTTTTATAATTGGTATTGATGAATTTTTTCCGAGCATTGCACCACGCTGAATCAAATCTATACTTCTGCAGTATTTGTCTTCATTGAAAAGTTTTTCAAATTCCCATCTCGGCTTTCACATCAGGTCTTGAAACTTTCCAGATAAATCCATCCAACACGTAATGTGTCACTTGTGGCAACGACAAAAGTGGCACCATGACGGATAGAAGTGTTTTGTCGGAAGAACTGGCAGTGCGTAAAATCCATTGAACAATTGACGATGGTCCTGCCAAACCATGGCGTCCCAAATTCCTTCTTCCAGAAATGCAAGCAGGAGTAAAGGCAGAAGATAAAGAATAGCTGCTGGTTTAAAAATCAAGCGCGACCAGAATGGCTTGTCTTGGTTTTTTGAAGATTGTTTGTTGCCGTAAATCCAAACCAACGCCATGTATGGTATTCCATGTGCAACCACATTCAGCGCTGTGAACGTGAGATCTCCATTAAAATAAACAATACCGAAATACCATGACAATGCTGTTCCGCTGATGATGGCCAATTTAGGAATATTGATGACTTTATGTTGAATGATCGCTCTGATTTCTGTAATCAAAAAAACAAATGCAATCATGAAATACAGGATCAAGGAAACATTCAGGATCATCTCTTTTTTATTCGACAACAAAAAATCACCTTCGACAAACCAAGTGAAATTTCTATCACCGGAAAAATGCCAATAGACGATTGGATATAACATGGTGGTATAAACCATGATCGCATCCATCCGTCGTTTCCATATGGCGTTGTTTTCTTTTCTGGAATAAAGTCGCATGAATCCATATTGTTGTCTGATGAAATGGAAAACGGCGAGATAGGCCAGACATCTCCAGAAAAGCATATGATCGATCGAGTGGAGGAGAACCCCCGCGATTAAACAACCAACAGGCACAAAAAGAAACGCGTTGCGGTATTTGTTTCTTGCCGCACCATCAAAATAGGTGCGAAACAAAGTGCTGTATACATGCGAAACATCGATACCTAGTACAAGAATGATCCATGCAGTAGGTGTCACATAATTGTTGTCTAAAAACAAATCTGGAAAAAAAGCTATGAGCAATAAGACAACAAATGGAGGTGCAATGATGAAGAGACCATCTACCCATTTCGAATATATCCACGGTTGACGGTAATGGCTCATGTTGTTTTACGCTGAGAGTAATATTGTAGGACTTCCTGTGCTGCGCGATGTCCGTGACTGAATGCCTCTTCAAAAATGGAAATTCCACTAAGGTCGGAATGGGCAAAGAATATTTTTTCCTGATGCGGAGTAGCCGCTTTCCGACGTTGGTCATCTGTATAAAATCCTGGTACGGGCCGCACCATACCATGGCCCCACATCCATACTTGAATGTCTTCAATTTGTTTGGCAATATCAGGATGTGCGTACTGCAGATCTTGAAGGATGTCATGGCACCATTCTTCATGTGTCTTGCTGTGCATCATTTTTCTTGCTTCAGTTGGCGACAAATCTGAAACGGGGTAATAGTAAGTGAGCACTGTTTTGTTGTTATATACCCGGATCTTCTGATGACACGCATTGACATATCCCAGTGAGTTGCTATTGTACATGACATTGTCCCAACTCAATGGAGCACCTGCAATGGTTTGTGGTTGTCCCACCAAAGTGATATTGGCAACTATCCAGGGTGCATATCCTGGAAGGTATCCAGTTGAAGTGATCAATTCAGGATTGAGTTTCTGAATGATGTAACGAGGGAGGCAACAAATCACCGCATCAGCTGTGTATTGAATTACCTGATCTTTTCTGCTTGCCAGGTCTTGACGATGACTTGTTCATCCTCGCACTTGATCTCAAACGCAAGTTCCTTGAGTTGAAGTTTTGCATGGTTGCCCTGAAGTAATTTCTGTACTAGGAATTGATTGCCTTCAGGCCAAGTTAGTACATCTTCGTGTCCGCCATCAGCTACTCGTCCTTTTCGCGAAGCGAAATAATGTATACCTGCCCAAGCTGATGTCTCATCATATTTTGTCCCGTAATCATCCTTGCAGCAATAATTCACATACCAATGCAGGTACGAAGTATTCCATCCCATTTGTTGCAGCCAAGTTTTCATATCGATCTGATCGAATTGAATAAAAGCAGGATCGTCAGAACTATTTGCAACAGGGATGTCAAAAGCATTCTTACCATCGGTTCCGATGGCATTTCTCATTTTTTCCATGGTAGAAAAAAATGCTGCGATCTCTTGTTTTTCCTGTTCTGAAAGCCCAAGTGTTGGTATCAATCCCGATTGCCAATAGCCTTGGATGTGCAATCTTTCTTCCGGGTCTGCACACAGGTAGAGCGGATTGTAGAGGATACCCTTTTCGTTTTCTCCCATGATGATTTCATGTTCCCTGAGAAAAGCATATAGGTCGTGATTGTTTGGATTGATCACTGGCAGGTAGTGGGCACCCCAGGATATTCACTGACCTCATTTTACCACTTGCAGAATTCCCTCCGGGTTGATCGGCTAATTCAATCACAACAAAATCTTCATCGCCATTTTTCTTCAGTGTTCTTGCTGCGGATAATCCGGCGACACCTGCGCCAAGTATTAATGTGCGCACATGTTTTGTCACCGACGGCTGCGCAAATTGTTGATCGCGGAGTTTATGTCCGATGGCAGAATTGGCACCGACAATTTCTCCTTTAAACTTTTCACGATGACTTTGAAAACAAGATGTAATGGCAGGAGCCAAGGCCCATAACGCAGAGGCGTATCCAAGCTTCGTAATAAAATTCCTGCGCTCCATGTTCACATCGAATATTGCGACCACTCTGATTCAAAATAATGAACCAGTGATTGATTATTCAACCGATTCACTTCAGTTGGCACAAAAGACATATCATCTGAAAAATGAAACATCTGTTGTATGGTCTTATCGTTTACAAATCGGAATTCGGCCATGTCTTTGAGATGAGGAATGGTCGGCTCATCATGAGCAAACAGAATAAATCCCCATTCGCCGAAAGAAGGAACATAAGCGTGATAGGGCAAGGCATTTAAACCAGAAGCTGCATCGTATTGGCGACACACCAGAAAGATTTTCTGGCGAAATAAGGTGAAGTACTTTGGATCACACCTCTGCCTTGCGGGGTGAGGTGTTTTGATATTTCTATAAAAAACTGATCACTGTAGAGTTTACCGAGAGAATAATTCGAGGGGTCGGGAAAATCAATGATTACGACATCGTATTTGTTTCCATGAGATCGGAGCCATGAAAATGCATCTTCATTGATGATTTGAAGTTTGGGATTATTCAATGCGTCTTGATTCAAAGTGGTGAGCATGGAATTATTCCTGAAAAGTTCTGTCATCGCAGGATCAAGGTCAACAAGTATGATGGAGTCCACTTCATGTTTTAAGATTTCTCGAACCGCGAGGCCATCACCACCTCCAAGTATCAGAACCTTATCTTTCTTTTCTGAAGAAAGCATCACCGGATGCACCAATGATTCATGATACCGGTATTCATCATCGCTGCTGAATTGTAGATTTCCGTTCAGATGCAGTTTGAGTGATCGTCCATCGTTGGATAGGATGATGCGCTGATAGGGTGAAGATTCAGCGTGGATGATTTTACCTGGAATAACCTGTGACTCGGAAAAACTTGTGATCTTGTCAGCAAGGACGAAGACGCCAAGAAGCAAGAACAAACAGATCCAACCTGCTGTTTTCTGATATTTCGCAGAAGGCAATTTTTCGAATTTGTGTGCAACAATAATGGCGACAATGACATTCAGGATGCCGAAAAAAACAGATGTTCTGATGAGTCCGAGCCTGGGAACAAGGACCAATGGAAAGATGAGTGATGCCAGCAATGCACCGATATAATCGAAGGTGAAAATTTTTGATACGAGATCATGAAATGCGTATTTGCTTTTAGAACACGCATAAGGAGCGGTATTTCCAATCCAACAAGAATACCTGTGATGAGTACAATGGCATAAAGCAATAGTCTGAAGTGTTCTATTTCTGCAAAGAGCAGAAACAGCAAAGCACTGCTGAAACCGCCGACCATGCCGACCAATATTTCAACCTGAATGAACCAACCCAATAAGTTTTTGGTGAAGTATTTCGATAACCACGAACCGATTCCCATCGCAAAGAGATAGCAACCGATGATGGTACTGAATTGAGTGACACTGTCTCCAAGTAAATAGCTTGCAAGTGTACCCGCAACAAGCTCATAGATGAGTCCGCAGGTGGCAACTGTAAACACAGACAACAAGAGGAGTGTACCTGTACCGGTATCTTCCTGTCTGTCTGCTGTCTGATCCAACTGTTCTTGATCAGCCATGAATGGCGCTACTGATGATGATGGCAATGGCGATCATAAAACCTGCGGCCATGATCGACAAGGCGATGTTTTGTTTTTCGACGATGTTTTTCCAAAGATTCTCTGGTGTGATTTTTTCGACGATCCAAAATGTCACCAGCAAGATGAGAATTTCAATAACGGAGTAAATCACCGATGCAATCGCGTATTTCGTTTCTATCATGGTATTGTTTTTTGAGTTGAAAATTATTTGTGTTAGAGCCATAGGATGAATCATCTACCACTTCTGGTTTTTCACTGCTTACGATATCAAGGAGGCGATAGCCGTACAATGTAGCGCCGGTATAAATACCTACCACAATGAGAAACCAGATCAGTATCCGTTTCGATCCAAAGAGTATTTGCCAAAGATTATTCATCGCTTTCATAAGGTGAGTAGTCTGAATTCATCCATCGTTTCTTTTCGAAGTAATGGTGTTTGAGTAAAAGTGCTGCAGGTAACAACGAAAACATAACTAAACAAATAAAGAAGTTCGATAAAATGTTTTCGCGCGCAACAAGTTCTATCTCTAGGGTCCTATTGTAAAGTGACCCATTTTTAACCTCGATATTCAAATGGTATTTACCGGGCTTTACTGAAGAAATGGTTTTGGATGGTGCTGTAGATCCTTCTGTCCAATGTTCGCCTTCGGAGACACCTTCGTAAAACTCGATATCCTGCCAGAAAACGCGCGTTTCACCTGTGGTTTCATTGATGAGATAACATTCAGCATAAGTCCAGTCGTTGTGGACACCGGATGAAAAATGCGCTTCGATATTTGAGGGTAGGGTTCCTTCAACCTCAAAAGACTCAGTAACGATGGGGAGTTTGAGTGTGTCGATGGTTTTGACAACTTCCTGTGGTTGATCAGGATTCATTGTTTTTAATATGGAATCAACACTGCGAGCCAATTTTTCATCCTGGAGATTCGGGTACTTTTCCAGAAATGTTTTTTGTTTAATTTGCGCAGATGTACCAGGCATTACCAACCTTGTACGTAACAATTCAGATTTGGTGGAAAGGTTGTTTAGGGTAATCGCAAGAACAATCATCAGGATACCAAAATGGCCCAAATAACCCTCAATTGTTGCCGCCCCAATTTTTCTGTTGATGGCTGAGCTGAACCAATTCCTATGCGTTGCGGAAGCGATATGTTCTCTTTAAAGAGTTTTTGTACTTCATCCGGCTGTAAATATTTTCCGAGATACCATTCATGACAATCCGCCTGTTTTTCTCTGGCGAGCATCATAGGCGGACGGATGAACTCATCTGCTTTGATGGGAGAGTGTACTTGAGATGGAAATTCACCAACGGCATATTTGGTCTGTACGTGATCTCGATTGATGAGATGGTACAATTCCTTCCGGAATACGACCGATGTTTCAATATCAGAAAGTTCACGAGGATAATCTTTGATCACTTCTATCAGCATCCAGTGTCCACTGTTTTCGCTTAGTGAGAGATAACCATGCAAAGGATTGAAGAATAAATATTCCGTCCAATGGATTTTGTATGCTGGAATATGTTTAACTGCAATACCGGTAAAGATGTAAGTGCCTTTCTCCATTTTCGCTTGGGTGCCCAATGGAAGAATGAACTTACCATGCTCATTGAATTACATGGTATGAACCAGATTTTGATGGTTGTATTTATACAACCTGTGACAAGAATTACAGCCTACATATCTCGCCTGACCATAAGTATAAATGGTGATGGAAGCTTTGCAGTCTGGACATTCCAGTTGCGTAGAACCGGGGAGACGATCAGATATTCCAGACATCGGCGGTTCTTGTTGAAGTGAATTTTAATTCCTCCGGAGAGGTGTATATTCCTTTGAGGAGTGTGGCATTGTGTTTATCCAGCACAAAGGCCAATACCATTTCCTGTTGCAGGGTACCAAGTCTCAGGACGATTGTTTTGGATGGTTCGATGTTGTGATCGTAAATCTCACCTTCTCCATATATCTCGGTGATTTTATCGAGGTATTCTACATAGAATTTTTTGTCATTGAGTTGAAGTGAACTACTGACTGTTTTGCTTTTGAATGATTGAGCAAGGCCTTTCGTATCAACGGTATCGATCACAGCATAATCCTGATTGCTTTCATAAAGATAAACGTGATCGCATTCACCGACAGCCAGCCATAACATCAAATAACTATTTTCACCAAAGAACAAAGTGCGGCCGTTTACTTCATAGGATTTTTGATTCCAGGTGAATGTTGTTCCGATTTTGATGATGCTCATCATTTCGGGAATATTTTTATTGATCGGCGGAACAACGCCATTTCGAACATTGATATGTCCGCAGAATGGACAAACCAGAACAGTAGCATCTGAGGTTTTGAAGTATGATACCTTTCTACATTCCTCACAGGCAAGCGCAGTCGTCCTCATCGTTGTACCTCCGTTTTTTGAATGACATTGGCTCGAAAAAATGCCAGTACTTTATCGCAAATGGCTTGAGCGGTTTGATCGTTCACGCGCATATAATTGGATAGAAATACGTCGAAGGTGGCCCTGTTGTATTCAGGCCAGGTATGTATAGACACGTGCGATTCTGTGAGGCATGTGATGGCAGTAAAACCAGCACCTTCGAAAGAGTGGTAGACATCTCCCAACGGTTGTAGTTGGTATTCACGTATGAGGCCATTGATGTGATACCTGTAACCTTCCATATCGGAAAGTATTGCACTGTCGGCCTGAAAATCAATCAGCAGATGTAATCCCGGTTTGTACACAGGTGGGTTTGGCTTTTTGCAAGTATAAATGCGAAAGGCTTTGCAATCAAAATTCCCGACATAATGGGGAATGCACAAAGTGCATGAGGTAAGAGTTGTGTATTGGGTTTACGGCATGGATGAAGTGGTTTTGAGCACAGACTTTAGAATAGGGACTTAATTGTCAGAGAAGAGCGATAAGAGCGGATAGATAGGGTGTGGCTGTTGTTGAATAATTTTTGGTATATGAGGTAAATATGAGACCTCCCCAATTTAATGCAGTATTTGGGTCTCGTGCGTAAATCTTTACCATTCGAAAGGATGAGTGAGGACGAATTTTATGGTGTCATTACCTGACTGATGAGTATTTCTTTCGTGCATCTGCCACCAAAGTTCGTCTTGAGATTTCAGTGTAACATTGTAAGGCAAATTCTGTTGAATTGCCCTATTTAGAATTTTCAACGAAATACATATCAATTTCACCTTTTCCTTTCGCCTCGATTTTACCCCGGTGCACACAATGGAATTGATCTTTGATGATTTCATACGTACTTCCGCTGATGTTTACTTTACCGACTTGACCACTGCTTTCCATTCTGCTGGCTGTGTTGACAGCATAGCCCCATATGTCGTAGGCGAATTTTTTTACTCCGACAATTCCGGCAACGACGGGACCGGTATGGATTCCAATTCGACTTTCGAATACGTCCAATCCCAAAGCTTCTCTTTCACGAAAATGGTTTACCATAAATTGCTGAATCTCTAAAGCAGCTTGGATGATATCGGTTGCATGTGTCTTATTTAAGACAGGAAGTCCACCAGCGCACATATAAGCATCTCCGATGGTTTTAATTTTTTCGATGTTATGTTTATGGATGATATGATCAAATGCCTTGAAGCAGGTGTCAATTTCAGCTACCAATTCTGAAGGTGTAAGTTTTTCAGAAATTTTTGTGAATCCTTTGAAATCTGTGAACATCACAGTTACATCATCGAACTGTTTCGCTTCTGCACTTCCTTTTTGTTTCAGTTCTTCAGCAACCTCTGAAGGCAAAATATTGAGAAGCAATTCTTCACTTCTTCGTTGTTCATGCTCAATAAGGATTTTTTGTTTATGTGTAATTCTAAAACGGTTGAAAAGAATCAAAGCGGCTGTGAGGAGCAACAATGCGATACCAATGAGATAGTTTCTAGATATGTCGGCTATCTTTTTATCATTGGTGAGTTCGACGATGGTATTCTGCGCATGGTTAATTTTTTGTTCGGTTTCAAAGCTGAGTGCCCTGTTTATTTTTTCATCTGCGATCAGTTCTTCTTGAATGGCACTGAACTGAGCAAAAGCTTCCTCGGATTTCTTCACGTTGCCCAACTTGAAGTAAATATCGATGAGCAGTTTGTAGTCATTCATCAATTCAGTTCGAAGATTTGTAAGTTTCGGTATTTCTTGATTGATGTATTCTTCGGCTTCTTTCAAGCGATTTTGTTTAATGCGAATTTGAGCGAGATAATAGCCTGGGTTAAGTGTGCCCGTGAAGACATTGGCAAAAAGTGAGTATTCATCCATAATGTCAATGCACATGTGGAGATATTTCTCAGACGAGTCTAGTGCATTTTGTTCGAGATAGTATATACCTCTCACCAAATGACTGCTGGCATCATATTCCGGTTCGTATTCCTCTTTGCTTTTCAAGAGAGATAAATCCAAATAATGAATCACACTGTCATATTCATGGAGCAGCAACAACGAATGAGCAATATTGGTATGCATAAAGCTCAGTCCGTAGGCATATTTTTTATAACGTATACTATGAGAAATCGCAAGTTTAGAATACTCAATGGCTTTTTTGTAGTTGCCACTTTGAATATAGCGATGTCCGAGCACACTGGTATTGTTGATCAAACGTTGATAGCTGTTATACGAAAAAGTCGTATCGACATTCTTCAATGGGATATATGAAACAGATTGATGGGTGTGATAAACCGATAAATCATACAAGCCATTGGTACCATAAAAGCCACCTAATACCATATAGCAGGTTGAAATGGCCATTGAATCACCTTTTTGAAGATATTTTTCCAGTTTGTCTGTGAAAAAATCGAAGCCATCTTTGAGTTTGTCGGAAACGCGATAGGGTTGACGAAGACTCGCCAGAGCGGTGAGAAAATAGTCCCTTTCCGAAGGCTTTTTAGAGTCCTCGAATTTTGTGATAATCGATTTTCCCATCGCGATGGAAGTCTCGAATTCCGTACCAAGCAAATGTGAATAGAACAGGGCGTGCATGAACCTGTTGTAATATTCATTGTCTTTTATCCCTGTTAGGTCATTGGATATTGAAATAAATTTATTGTATGTTTCGGCGTCGGCATGCACGAGATACAAGAAATCCATTCCCTTCTCAAAAAACGTTGTGTCCAGATTCCCCGGTTGAACCCCTTGTTTGAAATAGAAAAGGGCCGAATCTGAAAAATTCATTTCCTGACTAATGGCAGGTGTAATAAAATTTTGACCTCCCACATAAGAATGAAGAAGCAATACGAAAATGATGTGGATTGCTTTTATGAAGGTCGAATGTTGCAATGAGTTGGTTTTGTTATAGCGGTATTGTTTTCTTTAGGTTCAATAAATCCACCGATGGTTACTTTTCATAACAGATTACAACGTTAAGACATTTTGTGGTTTTGTGAACAGTAATTATGATGATGCAAATAAGGAACATAAGATCTAACCTACAGCTCCATCTATTCTTTGATTACTGAGGTCTTTATAATAAACGTGATGATTGCTGATTTGGGTGGCGAAAGATTACGTTTCATTTCAGCCCTTCCATTCACTCAAGACTTCGTCTTGGTTCTCATCTCTCATTTCTCATTTCTCTATTCATTCTCATTCTGTTTCTCATTCTCATTCTGACACTAGAATGAGATTTTTATGCCTCACCCCCCGGCCCCTCTCCAGAGGAGAGGGGTGACCCGCAACGGAGGAATGTTTAAATATTCTGAGTAACTCATTTCTCTATTCATTTTCATTCTGTTTTTCATTCTGTTTCTCATGCCAGCATTTCGACCCCATCGGGTCACCTCTCTATAGCCCGTATGCAGATGTATGTTGGCACGACCCTGTAGGGGTCGGATATAGAATGAGAAGGTGAATGAAATAGGGAATGAATAGAGTGTTTAGGAATGAGTGAGTGATTTTTTCCTGCGCCACAACTTTTGGTTCCGCTCGTGGTTCTGATTCCTCATTTCTCTATTCATTCTCATTCTGTTTCTCATTCTCATTCTGACATTAGAATGAAATAGAGAATGAATGGAGTGTGTAGGAATGATTGAATGAGTGGGGGAGTGGGTGATTTTTCCCTGATCCACTTCATCCAGGTTTGGATTACTTGCGTGATCGCCGATTTGGGGGAACCGACACAACAAATGCGTTATGAAAATATCGCTCACGCTATTTTTTCATTTCAGCCCTTCCTTTCACTCAAGACTTCGTCTTGGTTCTGATCTCTGATCTCTCATCTCTCATTTCTCTATTCATTCTCATTCTGTTTCTCATTCTCATTCTGACATTAGAATGAGATTTTTATGCCTCACCCCCGGCCCCTCTCCAGAGGAGAGGGGTGACCCGCAACGGAGGAATGTTTAAATATTCTGAGTAACTCATTTCTCTATTCATTTTCATTCTGTTTTTCATTCTGTTTCTCATGCCAGCATTTCGACCCCATCGGGGTCGCCTCTCTATAGCCCGTATGCAGATGTATGTTGGCACGACCCTGTAGGGGTCGGATATAGAATGAGAAGGTGAATGAAATAGGGAATGAATAGAGTGTTTAGGGAATGAGGAGTGATTTTTTCCTGCGCCACAACTTTTGGTTCCGCTCGTGGTTCTGATTCCTCATTTCTCTATTCATTCTCATTCTGTTTCTCATTCTCATTCTGAGATTAGAATGAAATAGAAAATGAATGGAGTGTGTAGGAATGATTGAATGAGTGGGTGATTTTTCCCTGATCCACTTCATCCAGGTTTGGATTACTTGCGTGATCGCCGGAAGGGGAGACCGACAACCTGAAAAGGTCATGCAGTCTCCGCTGCGCTTCGACTATTTCAATTTATAGCATTCAATCACAGATGACTTCGTCATCGTTCTTGAATGCTATAAATTGAAAAATCCTGCTTTCGCAGGATTTGCATGACCTTTTCAGGTTGCGGAGAGGGCGGGATTCGAACCCGCGATAGGCTTTAGACCTATACACACTTTCCAGGCGTGCTCCTTCAACCACTCGGACACCTCTCCAATTGTTTCAAGATTCAAAATCCTAAAACGGGCCGCAAAAATAGTCGGTTATTGCATTTGTAAGATAGGACAAGAGATTTTCTCCAATGAAATATCAGCAGAACCAACCTATTTGGTCGGTAGGGCATCAACAGGCGATCCGGTGAGGCTTTGAACAGTCCATGTGCCATTGTTATTTGGATTTCCGTCGGAAGATGATTGTCCCTGTGTAAAGGCATAGGCATTGGTTGTAGTATACACCATGATCATACCATTGGAACATATCGCGTCTACGTATGTACCTGATAAAGCTTGCGCAACCCAAGTACCCACACCATCCGTGATACCAGTTGTCCAGGATGTTTGTGATTGTGCAAATCCGTACAGATTGGTATCTGTGATGACAACTACTGTATTCTTAGATGAAATGCTGGTAATGGGTGTACCGGTGAGTGCAGTTGAGGTCCAAGCAGCATTGTTGTATACAACACCATCAATATATGAAGATTGAGATTGGGAAAGTGCATAGGCATTCGTGCTAGTATAGACAACGATTTGTTTTTCCGATGCATCTGCTCCGAGCGGTGTTCCGGCTAATGCTTGTGCTACCCACTGTCCGACATTATTCGGAAGTGAGTTGCTATATGCGGATTGTTGTTGTGAAAATCCATAGGCATTGGAGTTCGTGTATATTACCATCAATCTTCCGTTTCCAATTCGTTCACAAGCTCCTTCTCCGGCTGGACCTGTTGCACCAGTGAGTCCCATCTGACCTTGTGGACCTGCAGGTCCGGTAGATCCTTGCGGTCCGGTAGATCCAATGGCACCAGTCAATCCTTGAATGCCTTGAATTCCCTGTGGTCCGGGTTCACCTTGTTGACCTGTGGCTCCAGCAGGACCAGTGTTTCCGGCAATTCCTTGTATGCCTTGCGGACCTTGTGGTCCTTCTGGACCGGTTTCACCCTGCGGACCTGTTGGTCCTTGAGGTCCTTGAGGTCCTTCTGGCCCTTGTGGACCATCCAATGATGTGGCGGCCGTTTGAGCATAGAGGGCATATGGAACAGACATCATCTGTTGCGTCCCCATCGATGTGTAATTGCTACCGCCATTCGCATCCAATTGTACTTCTGCGAAAAATGTTGATCCTCCCCAATCGATTGTGTTGAATGTTCCAGTTTCTGCGGTGCCGGTTCCAATCACCAGATTGGCAATTCCATGTGATGAGGTGGTGACATCATGTGTTTCGGAATACACTACAGTGCCATTCGCAGCACCTGAGTGAATCAACATCTTCAAAGAGACCGGTTGGTTCTCGAGGATATTGCCGCTGTTATCGCGGATGACGCTTTGATAATTGATGCCCTGAGGCACCTGAGCATTCAGGATGAATGTGGCCATGACGGCAATCGTGGTCAGAAGATTTTTCATGTCGCTAAAAAAAAATCGAGTTTTGGTGAATAATTAGAAATTGTATGATTCATTATCATGTTGACATGCTTGCCGGTCATGTCCAAGTTTATTTATCCCAAAATGTTTTTCTTTTTTTTACATCTTTCCATACTGCTCATATACAACTCAATGTTTGCATCCACGAGGCTATGTCTGATGGCAAGTTTGTAATGATCCATGGCAGCATCAAATTGTCCAAGGAGTTCATACATGATACCCAATTCATTGTTGATGGTGGCTTTGTCTATTCCCGGTACTTCGAGGGCTTTCATCAATATCGCTTTCTGATCATCGTATTTGCCTAGGGTAGATAAGGTGATCGAGAGGTTGAGATATACGGGGGTATACTCCGGAGTATAAGCAATACACTTGCGGTAATGATCTTCCGCCATCTGATAGTTGCGGTACTTGGTATCAAAATCCATCCCAAGTGGTTGTATGCTTTTCCATAATCCGGTGCCTCAATCAAAATGGCTTGCAGCGTGGAAATGGCTTCAGTGTATTTCTGTTCTTTGATGAGTTGATCTGCTTCGAAGAAGAGATCATCCAGTCTTTGTTGTTGAAGAAAATCCATGATAAAAAATTAATGAGTCGGAACTATTTCAACAGGTGATCCTGAGAGCGATTGTGTTTGCCAAGATCCGGCTTGATTCGCAGAACCTGCCAAGCTGGATTGAGTTTGTCCGAAACTATATGCATTGTTCGTAGTAAGTATGACAATACTTCTTGATGTCGCATTTGCATCCACAACATCTCCAATGATTTGTTGTGAAATCCAAGCCCCAGTTTGGTCATTTGGTGGATTCGATATCGTGGATTGAGTTTGGTAATAGCCGTATGCGTTTTGATCAGTGTAGACCACTGCATTGATTTTTGAAGCTACTGCGCCTAAGACAGTACCAATGAGTTGCTGTGATGTCCAAACTGCAGCTTGAAGATTTGGTGATGAGCCCACAGTACCTTGAGGTTGCGAAACGCCATATGCATGTGTTGAAGTGTATATGACAATTTGTTTTTCTGTTGCAACTGCGCCGAGTGGTGTTCCACTGAGTTGTTGACTAATCCATGCACCTGTTTGATAATTGGGAGGTTCACCTATACTGTTTTGTGTTTGATAATAACAATATGCATTTGAATTGGTGTACACCACTGCAAGATTACCTGTTCTAAGCATTTGACATGCTCCTTCACCGGCTGGCCCGGTAGCACCAGTTAATCCCATAGGACCTTGCGGTCCTGCTGGCCCGGTAGAGCCTTGAGGTCCGGTTGAACCCGTTGCACCCGGTATTCCTTGAATGCCTTGTGCACCTTGTGGTCCGGCAGGTCCGGTTTCGCCTTGTAGGCCTGTTGGTCCTTGCGAGCCTTCCGGTCCTTGTGGGCCGGGAGGGCCATCGAGGGATGTAGCTGCAGTTTGCGCGTAGAGTGCATAAGGAACGGACATCATTTGTTGCGTTCCCATCGATGTGTAATTGCTACCACCATTCGCATCCAATTGTACTTCTGCGAAGAATGTGGATGCACCCCGATCGATGGTGTTGAATATGCCTGTTTCTGCAATTCCGGTTCCAATCACGAGATTGGCAATACCATGCGAGGAAGTAGTGACGGCATGCGTTTCGGAATAAACGACAGTGCCGTTTGCAGCGCCTGAGTGTATCAACATCTTTAACGATACAGGTTGATTTTCGAGGACGTTTCCGCTGTTATCGCGAATGACACTTTGATAGTTGATGCCCTGTGGTACTTGAGCACTCAGCATCAATCCTGTTATGACGACAATCGCCGTGAGTAAAGTCTTCATATTATAGTTTGATGAGCAGATGACGCTCATTGATTTTTTGATCCGCAGAAATGATATTGAGCATGTAAGTGCCAGCTGCCAGCGCTGTTACATCTATATTTTGTGTTTGTTGGTATACCGAGATTACTTCAACCAATTTACCAGTCATATCGAGGATGGTGATATCGAGTGAAGAGCTTTTTCCGGGTGTTGCAACCGCAAATTGAAATCGGGTAGGGTTGGGGTAAATCAACAACAATGATATCGAGGGAATTTCATTTACTGCAATGTCAATGAGTTCTCCTTGCTCAAAACCCTGAGTAAGCAGATGTTCATCATTTTGGAATGTGGACGTCATCACTTCTCCAATGTTAAACTCAATTTGTTCAGCGTGAAATCCGGCAGTAGAAAATACTTGTCGCTCTATACTCTGTGCAGTATAATCCGGCACATACAACACGAAGGCCAATATGGCCGTAAGCAGAATCCTGAAGTTATTCATCATAATTTTTGTGCCGGATGGCGAATGTAGCAATAATTATTGAGACCAGTTCATTGAAGTTGCATAACAATAATGTGACCAAAAGTGGAATAAATGGGATGACCAATTCAACGATGAACACATTCATACTCCTTTGCCAGTGTGCTATGAGCGCCGCTCTTGGCAAGGATTTAAAGTGAAGTGGAATAGGTTTCTCTGTGGGAATGAAAATGAGATAGTCAAGGTTAAAGCTGATCTCTTTTCATTTGTTCAAGGAAATTGAAAAACCTACTCCTTAGTCCAGGTTTTTACCAAAGACATGAAGGATTTTTTCTGCAAGCACATTGCTCAATTTGAAATACGATTCATGTGTCCAGCCGGCTACGTGAGGAGACAAAACAACTTGATTTGATCCAATGAGGTATCTCAGATCTTCGGTCTGACTATTCGTTTCCAATCCTTCGAGTGACATCTTTTCATATTCAATAACATCGAGACAAGCACCGAGTACTTTGCCTTCTTGAAGGGCTTTTACCAATGCAGAGGTATCCAGATTTTTCCCCGTGAAGTATTGATGAAATAGATAGGCTTCTTGAATTTTTCGAAAAATTCCTGATTGACGTAGTAAAGTGTTTCATCATTCAGAGGAAGATGAATGGAGACGATATCTGCTTTGTGATAAATTTCTTCCAACGTCACTTCTCGCACCGACTCAGAACCAAAACCGGTTTTGTATTTATCGTAAACAATGATATTGGCACGAAAGCCACGGAGTTTTTCCGCGAATGCGCTGCCCATCATTCCATATCCGATGATGCCGATGGTTTTACCTGAAATTTCAATACCGCGATTTTCTTCACGTGGCCATTTGCCGGATCTCACATCCATATCGGCTTGTTTGAGGTTGTTGAATAACATCAACAACATACCAACGGCATGTTCTCCCACGGCATCTCGATTCCCTTCCGGTGAATTTACTACGAGCACGCCATGCGCCTCGGCTGCATGCAGATGGATGTTTTCCAAACCAGAACCACTGCGTGCTATGAATTTTAGTTGTGGCGCATGACTAAAAAAATCTTCATCTGCAGTAATCCGTGATCGGATCACCACCCCGAAATAATCGGGCAACATCTCCAGAATTTCTGCCCTCGTTGCTTGGTAGTGTTTTTCGCAGATGTAACCAGCTTCCTCAAGACGTTGCTGTAGAACGTCGTGAACTGATTCTATGAAAAGTACTTTTTTCATGATGGCCGTGAAGGTAGGGAATCAAAGAGATTTTATTTGATGACAAAAGCTGCTCCTCTAAACACTCATTCTCATTTTGTTTCTCATTCTGATTCTTTTCCCCAATTCAGAAAAAGCGTGAGCAAAATAAAAGAAAGTGAAACGCTTAACTCAGCCGACAAATGCCCAGGTCACTTCACCAATTCTTTGAATCACGTAGTGTCCGATGGTGAAATAAATGATCAAACCGAAGATGTCATTTAGTGTAGTAACGAATGGACCAGTAGCCAAAGCGGGATCGATTTTGAATCTGTTCAATGTCATGGGAATCCATGTGCCGAAAAAACTGGCGAATATGATCACGAAAAACAGCGCAATTCCGGCAGTGATGCAAAGGGCGAGGTCCATGTGAAAAAGCAGACTTACCAAAAGAATGATGGTAGAACATACCAATCCATTGATGAGACCAACACGCAACTCTTTCCAAAGTTTTTGGAATAACGTTTCATCCAAAGCACTTTGATTGGCCAACGCTTTTACCACAAGAGCCGCTGATTGTACCCCCACATTACCACCCATCGCAGCGATGAGCGGCATGAAGATGGCCATCTGTGGTTGTTGACTGATATCAAAAACGCCAATGATGTTGGCACTGATCATTCCTCCGCCCATACCAATGAGCAGCCAGGGCAACCTTGCGCGTGTGAGTGCGATGATGCTATCAGAAGATTCAACATCTTCAGAGATACCACTCGCCATTTGATAGTCTTTGTCGGCTTCTTCCTTGATGATATCCACCACATCATCGATAGTGATTCTACCTTGTAGGATATTCTGATCATTCACAACAGGCAAGACCACAAGGTCATATTTCTCCATCACTTTCGCTACTTCATCTGCCGGTGTATTCACATGTACGGTGCGTACTTTGGTTTGTTTAAACAATTCCTTCACCATGGTTCTCATGCTGGAGGAAGTGAAGATCATCGTTTTTACACTGAGTGTTCCCAATAAAACATCCTGATCATCTACGACATAAATCGTGTAAATATTGTCGATGTCTTCAGCCTGTTTCCGCATTTCACGGATGGCTTGAGACACGGTCCAATTCTGATTCACTTTCACCATTTCTGTTCCCATCAAGGCACCTGCGGTTCCTTCTTTATAGGTCAGGAGGTCAATGATATCACTCGCTTGTTCTTCGTCGCCAAGAAGGGCGATAACCTCTTCCTGCTTTTGCTCAGGGAGCTCAGAGATCACGTCAGCCGCGTCATCCGAATCGAAGTTTTCAATGAGATCTTCGGCAATTTCACGGCTTGTTAAACTTGAGAGTATTAACTCACGGACGTCTTCATCCAGCTCCAGCAGCACAGCGGCGGCGCGTTCATCATCAAGAAGTTTGTAGAAATATACCGCTTCATCTCGGCGCAGCTCATGGATGAGTTCTGCCAGATCAGCTTCATGCGCATCCGTTATGGCCGCGATAATGGCAGTATCCTTACCATCCGCAATCCAATCGCGGAGCTCTGCCAGCAGCTCTTTGGTAAATGTGAATTGCATAATCGGGATGGCATTTTTGTCGGATCAATTTGAAGCGGCGCGAAGGTAGTTCATTGTGATCAATTAACGATGTCGGATTTGCATATTCATTACTTTTCGCCACCAAAATTTGAACTATGAAATCAAATCTCATCACCTTGCTGGCCGGGGCTTTTCTCTTTTGTGGCACTCATGCAAGTGCACAGGAAGCTCCTTTGTGGCTGCGTTATACCGCAATTTCACCAGATGAATCAACCATCGCATTTTGTTATGGTGGTGATATTTATACGGTTCCTGCCCAAGGTGGTGAAGCGCGCATTCTCACCATCAGCGATGCGTATGAATGTCAGCCCGTGTGGTCACCAGATGGAAAGATGATCGCATTTTCATCCAACCGTTATGGCAATCATGATGTGTTTGTGATTCCTGCTTCCGGTGGTCAACCTGTGAGATTGACATGGTATTCCAATCAGGATTATCCATCCGATTTTACCCCAGATGGTAAAAACATCATATTCGCTGCATCTCGCGTTGATGATGCGCAAAACATGCAATTCCCTTCGGGTGCACTTCCTGAATTGTATACTGTTCCTGTTACAGGTGGTCAAGACAAACTCATGATTACCACTCCTATGTTGTGGGCAAAATTCAGCGCCAATGGCGAAAAAATTGTTTATCAGGATCAAAAAGGTTATGAGGATGATTACCGCAAACACCATACGTCATCAGTAACACGGGATATCTGGATTTATGATAAAAATTCTGGACAACATCAGAAGATTTCTGCTTTTGCAGGTGAAGACTTAAATCCTGTTTTTGCTCCTGGTGATCAGGCTTTGTTCTATCTCAGTGAAATGTCCGGCACCATCAATGTCGTAAAACAAAATTTGTCGAACAATGCAGTCACTCAAATCACATCATTCAAAGATCATCCTGTGAGACATCTTTCCGTGGGTAAAAAGGGGATGCTTTGTTATTCATGGAATGGAGAAATTTATACTTCACAAGAAGGCAGCGATCCGAAAAAAGTCAAAATCACCATGTCGAATGAAGGTCATCATGATCTTGTTCATGCCGTCCCTGTGAATGGTATTTCAGAAGCGGATGTTTCACCCAACGGAAAAGAAATTGCCTTCATACACCGAGGAGAAGTTTTCGTGGCTTCAGTGGCCGAAGGAACTACCAAACGCATCACCAATACGCCCGAACAAGAGCGGAATGTGATGTTCAGTCCGGATGGTAGATCGTTGGTGTATTCAGGAGAAAGGAATGGCTCATGGAATATTTATACCGCAACAATCGAACGCAAAACAGAGGAGTATTTTTTCCTTTCGACTTTGGTAAAAGAAGAAGGCATAATGACTGGTCCGGAAGAAACCTTCCAACCTGCATGGTCTCCAGATGGAAAGGAAATCGCTTTCCTGGAAGAACGCACAGCTCTAAAGGTAATCAATCTGGCCACCAAAACCGTGCGTGAAATCATGCCCGCAAATTCGAATTATTCGTACTCAGATGGCGACCAACATTATTCATGGTCACCGGATGGCAAATGGTTTTTCGTTTCTTATCTCACCGTCAATCAATGGACCACTCAGAATGGTATAATATCTTCTGATGGGAAAGGAAAAGTCGTGAATCTGAGCGAAAGTGGTTATGGTGCGTATGGTGTTGAATGGATGATGGATGGCAAAATGATGATGTGGGTATCATCCCGCGATGGCATGAAAAATCACGCTTCCTGGGGTGGACAGATGGATGTTTATGGTGCTTTGCTTACCCGCGAAGCATGGGATGAATTCGTTATGAATGAAGAGGAGTTCACACTTTATTCTGAAGCGAAAAAGAAAAAGGAAGAAGAAGAAAAGGCAAAAAAAGATGAAGGTAAAAAGTCGGAGAAGGAAAAAAAGAAAGGAGATGATGACAAATCAAAACCTGAAATCAAACCAATCAAGATTGAATTGGAAGGGTTGAAGGAAAGATCAAGAAAACTTACGATTCATTCTTCTGATCTCGGTGGATCGTGGATTTCGAAAGACGGATCGAAACTTTACTACCTCGCACAATTTGAAAAAGGATATGATCTATGGCAGACGAACCTCAGAACAAAAGAGACAAAAATTCTAGCCAAATTGGGTGCACAGGGCGGTGGATTGATTGCAGATAAGGAAGGAAAAAATTTGTTTGTGATTACAGGTTCTGGGCTCACCAAAATCGATTTGGAAAAAGGCGAACCAAAACCACTTCCGCTCAAAGGTGAAATGATCTTGGATGAAAGTGCAGAGCGTGCTTATTTGTTCGAACATATCTGGAGACAGGTCGTGAAGAAGTTTTATGTGAAAGACCTTCATCAGGTGAAATGGGATTTTTACAAAACGGAATACGCCAAATTTTTACCTCACCTCACGAATAATTTTGATTTCGCCGATGCCATGGGTGAGATGTTGGGTGAGTTGAACGCATCACACACCGGTGCATTTTACAATCATCATGATGAAATGGGAGATGCCACTGCCAAGCTCGGAATATTTGAAGATCTTTCATATACCGGCAAAGGAATTCGTATTGCCGAAGTGATGAAAAACAGTCCGCTGTTGCACAATGGAAGCAAAATTCAAAAGGGAATTGTCATTGAAAAAATTGATGGACTAGAGATTACTCCTTCGGTCAATTATCACCAATTCCTGAACCGCAAGGCAGGACAAAACACGCTTTTGTCATTGCACAATCCCATTACCAATGAGCGTTGGGAAGAAACCATCAAGCCGATTTCGATCGGTCAGGAAAATCAATTGAGGTATGTACGATGGGTTGAGAATTGCCGCGCAATGGTCGACTCTTTATCCGGCGGAAAACTTGGCTATGTGCATGTTCGTGGGATGGATGATCAAAGTTTTCGCGTGGTATTCGACGAAGTACTGGGCAAGTATCATGAGCGGGATGGTCTCGTCGTAGACACTCGCTTCAATGGTGGTGGCTGGCTTCACGATGATCTCGCCACATTTTTATCAGGTACAGAATACATCACGTTTATGCCACGTGGACAAAATCTCGGCTCTGAACCTCAGACGAAGTGGACGAAACCTTCCGTGGTTTTGATGGATGAAAGCAATTATTCCGATGCACATTTTTTCCCATTTACATATCGTGCATTGAAAATTGGAAAACTGATTGGTATGCCGGTGCCGGGAACAGCAACAGCGGTTTGGTGGGAAGGTTTGCAAAACGGCGTTGTATTCGGAATCCCAGAAGTTGGTATGGTGGACAAGGATGGAAAATATCTTGAAAATCAGCAATTGGAACCGGATTTCAAAGTAGCCAATGACCCGGCGGTGGTTGCCAAAGGGCGTGATCAGCAATTGGAAAAAGCCATAGAAGTTCTCCTGAAAAAATAAATTTTCTGGCTTAATCTCTTGTTGTTCATGAACAACCCGCTGGGATTCATGAACAAATCAACGATTTTGATCACAAAATCGTAGTTGTTTGCTGCTTTCCTGTGTACTTTGGTTGCCTCACCAAGAACTGTATGTTGATCAGGCCATTATACCTAAACTCTCTCATTTTCATCCTGCTGTCGGGATTCGCCTACGGCCAGGAATTCAATCATGTGCTCACCAGTCCAGCGGGTGTTGCAACACCTGCAAGAAAATTGAATGGATTCACTTTCGACCAGGAGATGAATCTCTACCTGTGCGATGCGACTTCTAAAAATATTCACATATACGATGCGAGCGGAAATGCACTCACTTCGCTGAATACTGTTACAACCACAACCGGAGAAATCAAGCTTGTGAATCCTGTTCAGCTAGCCATGGATGCAAATCAAACCTTGTACATCTATGATGAAGGTTTGGGTAAAATCTTGAAGAAACCTGCTGAAGGTCCTGGTTTGATTTTCGGACAGAAAGGTTCAGGTCTTGGCCAAATCACTGACGTCCTTTCCATCGCTGCCGATTCACGGGAATATTGTTATGTACTCAACGGCTCTGCCAAACGTGTGGATGTTTTTTCTCCTGATGGAAATTATCTCACCTGGATATCCGGCACCAATGTGCCTTTTGATAATCCAATTTCCATCGGAGTGAATGCGGCCAACGAACTTTATGTGTTGGAGAAAAACGCCACCACCGTTTTCATGTTTGATGCTTCCGGAAATTTGGTGAACACCAACAGAAGTCTTTCTACCAGAAAGGAAGTGTCGATCACCAAACCGATATCGATGGCGGTTTTGCCAAATGGTGACTTTTTAATCCTTGATGCTGTTACCGGCAAATCAACCATGTTCAACAGAATTGGTGTCGTGATGGGAACTGTAGGCTCTAAAGGCAATGTTGGCGCTGGCGTTTTTGGTGATCCTGTCACCATCGCCGGTCAAACCAATGCTGCGCTGATTGCTGTGCTTGACAGGTCAACACAACAGGTACAGATTTTACAGGTTAAATCTCCATCAAAACTCAATCAGACCGATCCTAAGCGTTATCGCTATCAGTCCGTCAAATCTTCCATGCCACCATTGCATGCTTTGGCTGCAGCGTCGAATGGACTTCGATATGCAATCCTCGACAAAGACCGGACTAAAGTCGTTGCTTATCGCGACACAACTTCACAAGATGTGTTTTCTGTTGTAGGAAAATTGAAAGATGCTGTAGATATCGCAGCAGATAGTGCGGGAAATTTTTACGTGATCGATCGCGATGTCGATGAAGTATTGATGTTCGATGACAAGGGAACTTTTATCAGAAAATTCGGAAAAGAAATTCAGGAAAAGTTGAAAGATCCAGTTTCATTGGTGGTACAGAAATCTGGTAACATAGTCGTAGCGGATCAGTCACGTGGATTTATTTACATGTGGTCGTCTCAGGGTGTCTTCAAAAAGGTCATCACCTCACCTGAAAATTCAGTGATTCGCTCTCCTAAAAAAATTCAGGTCGATTCAAAAGATCAGATTTATGTGTGGGATGAAGAGGCCAATTGTATCTATAGCACAGGTAGCGGTGGATGGCCTACTGCTGAAAAGAAATTATTTCCACGTGCTATTCGTCCGGGTGAAAAGGCCGGCGAGATCGGAGATTTTTTTGTTGATCCATTGGATCTCATCCATGTCTTCAATAAAACAACCAGTCAGATGGAAGTATATGCATGGGACTTTGAGCCAGTGTTGAAATACTCGGCCGGTAGTCCTGTTGCTGGCACTTATGGATTGTCCAATACGAACACAGTTTCCATCGACCGTTTGAATCTCCGCGTTTTTCTCACTGGAGAAAAAGGTTCTTTTCAGAACGCATTTCAGTTTATGGTGCCACCACCAGTGCCAGAAGGTAAAGTCACTTATGACGTCATCGATGGACAACTTCAGATGTATTTCAGCAAATTGAAATCACCGGCTGTTGTTGCTTATGGCTTGTTGGAGAAAGGAAGTGACGAAGAGCAAGTGAGTTATCGTACCACCGGTTCTTCATTCGCCATGACGGATCAAGCAGATGACCAATTGCACCGCTATGGTTTTGTGAGCATGAGTTGGAGTGATTATTCTGAACCTGAAAAAAGATGTTGGCCAATGGACGATATTCCGAAGCCTTAGGCGCTTGGCAACTCGCACTGGAGAAGTGCAGCAAACCAACACGCATGGCTGAGTATATCGCCTTACACCTCAGTGAAGAGGCGTTGAAAATGATTGGCAAAAAGGAAGTGACCGAAGCCAAACGGTATGTAGAATATGCATTACAACTGCAGCCTACCGACAAACAAATCATTGCGCGATATGGCATGGTGCATAAGGCATATTACGAATACCTTATCGGACTTGGGGAATCATCTGCCATGTTGGATGATGTGAAGAAACACCTCGAAAAACCAGCTCTGAAAAGTTTGATACTCCACACTGCCGATAGTGTGAGCAGTATTCTCGGACTGGAAGAAAGCTTGGCCAGCATCAACACGGCCATTACCATCAAAAAGAAATTGATCGAGTGGGATAACAATTCTGAGTATCACGCAACACTTGCCATGGCTTACGCTGAATTGTATGAATACAAAAGAGTCCGTGATGTTACAGCGCCGGAAATCGAGTCCATTCTTCGTGAGATCATCAAATATGGTCAGTCAGGCTATAACGGATTGAAACAGGCGAAATTCGGTTATTTCGATGTGCATCTGACCTTGTTGCAAGCCATGAATGCCACAGGAAAATACGATGATGTACAAAAACAAGCAGGAGCAGAATTAGGCAGTGCAGCTCAAGCGATGTCCAAAAAAATTCAGAAATCCTATCGCAAGATTTTAGCGGATTCATATGCAGGTCAGAAGAAATACGATCTCGCAGAAGCAGAATACAAAACATTGGTATCGCTCGATCCTTCCGACAGACAAACTCAATCATCGTTTGCCGATATGCTTACTGAAGCCGGTAAGTACGATGTTGCAAAAGGAATGCTGCAACAATTGTTGGTGAATGCAGATCAACCGGCAGACTATATTTCCAGGATTGGAAAAATTGAATTGCTCAACGGCCGTTATGCAGAAGCATCCTTCCAATTGGAGAAAGCCATTGAAGCAGATCCATCTGTTTCGATGAATTATGGATATCTCGCAGAAGCATATGATCTAGCAGGAAATACTCTGAAGGCACAAGACAATTATGAAGTTGCCATCAATTATCTGGAAAGAACGCTCAACAATGTCAATCGCAACAATCTGACCGCTACCGACATGGGTTTGTTGCGCAGTAAGCGTGAGAAATACATCATGGCTGCAGCGCGTATTTCAACAGAAAAAGGAGAGAAAGAAGAAGCTGGTGTTTACTATGAAAAACTCACCCAGATCAATCCCAAATCTGCTGCCGCATGGCATGGTCTGGGAAATGTTTATGTGCAGTCAGGAAGGATCTATGATGCTTTGGCATCCTTCGACAAAGCACTTTCACTTGAATCGGATAACAAAACGTACAGTGCGTCATTTACCAATACCATTCAATTGCGTGAAGATGCATTGAAGAATCAAACTCCCCTTGCGATAGTCGACATTCACGTGAAGGATATTTATCCTGCACTCTTTAAGAACTATGCAGACATTCGACAGTTGCCACTTGGCAACGTTACGTTGGCCAACAACACGGCAGATATGATTCTCCCTACTTCCGTTTCTGTATTCATTGCCGATTTCATGTCACAACCTACTCCGGTGAGTTGCACAGGGATCAATGGATATTCGAATGACAAACTTAAAATTTCGGCGATTTTACCTGAGAAAATTCTGGAGAATGCGGAGAAAAAATCACTGACCGTAGAAGTCGTGATCAGTTATGTGCGAAATGGTGCAACGGAGACCATCAGAAAGTCTACTGTGTTTAATCTGCATGGAAGAAATGCCATCACTTGGTCGGACAAGCGATTACTCGCTGCGTTTGTGTCACCACAGGATCAACAGTTTATCGCATTCGCAAAAGACGTTGATGCTTTTTATAGAACATCTCCTTCTTATGGCATGAACAAGTCCATCTTGAAAGCCATGCAGCTATACACCATTCTGGAAGATGCAGGTATTGCGTACAGTGCGGATCCCAACCAGAGTTATTCAAAGGTTTCGATGCACGGAGATCAGTTGGATTTTCTGCAGTTTCCTTCTGAAACGTTTCAACGCAAAGGCGGAGACTGCGATGATCTGGTTGCCCTCATGTCTTCGGTGATGGAAAACAGTGGTGTTCCAACGGCTTACATTGATGTACCCGGACACGTGATGGTCGCCTTTGATTGCGGAATCAAAGCTGCTGATTTGAAAGCATCCGGATTGGACAACAAAGAAGTTGTCGTGATTGGTGATCATGTGTGGATTCCTGTAGAAACAACATTGCTCGGCTCCAAGAATTTTATGATCGCATGGAAAAGTGGTGCTGATAGATTCTATGAAGAATTGCATGCAGGTCATTTCCCTGAGTTGATTCCGATGTCGGATGCCTGGAAGTTTTATCAGCCTTCCAGTTATTCTCAACCTGGTTTTGATCTTAAAATGAATGCTAGTAAAAAGGCCACTGACACTTATGATGCACTGGTGAATCAACTTGTTGCTAAAACACGCAATCAGGCTGTGGTTGAGATGCGCAATCGATACAACACTGAGCCAAACAACACTTATGTGATGAACAATTACGCCATGCTCATGGCCCAAACAGGAAATCTCCGTGAAGCTGAAAGGGTATTTCTCGATGCTTTGAAAATCAACTCCGATGACGCTTCTGTGCTCAATAACCTTGGCAACATTGCATATCTCGAAGGAAATTACAAAGTGGCCATTTCATATTATGAACAGGCCAATGGATTTGATGCGGAAGATGCAGACATTCTGATTAACCTTTGCAGAGCCAACCTGGCTGCTGGAAATAAAGCAGCAGCTTCAGAATGGTACAATAAAGCTGTAACACTTAACGCTGAAACGGGCGACCTCTATATTCACTTAAAAACTCAACTAAAATGAAACAGACTCTTCTAACCTTATTCCTGCTAGCGATGGTGCAGGTATGTTTTACCCAAAATGATGTTGCTGGTAAAGTGGTTTATTATGAAGGAAAGGTGGAGACAGGAAAAGATCCTAACTGGACTCGTGTGAAGATCAATTTTCCTGTGAAGAAAAACGAAATGATCAAAACTGCACCGGATGCAACAGCAGAAATTGTTTGGAACAATGGAACCAAAACCATTGTTGGTCCTGGATCAAAACTGGAAATCAATTCACTTTTGACAGCAAGTTCAGGCAACAGCAAAGCTGCTACTGAAGGCGTTTTCGGTGAATTCATGACTGTTTTCAAAACAGGCCCGGGCTCAAAAAGAACTGAGGAAGGGGGAATTCGCAGAACAGAAGTGGACAAAAAGGAAAAGGAAGAACTTTACTGGAAACAGGATAAGCCCGTTTCATTTGCTGAAGCTTTCGGTTTTTATGAAAATAAAGACTATGGTAAAGCCATTACTGCATTGCAGGCTTTCATCAATCAGCAACCACAGGACGATATGTCTAAATATGCAATGTTCGCCCTTGGACATTCTGATATCATGTCTAACAACAGTGTAAAGGCTAAGGAAATTTTTCAAAATTTCGTTTTACTCTATGCCAATGATCCGCTGAAAGCTGATGCGGAAAAAGTACTTGCGTTAATCTGATATGAAGCTTAGCAGGAGATTTCGTCGCGCACTCAGGTCCATCCTGAGTGCCGTCGTTTTGGGGTTAATCTGTTACGGTATCATCTATGTAATGGGCAACATTTCAAGTAAAATGTTGCGTTCACCATTGGAGTCGATGGAAAATCAGGTGACGGATCTGGCTTTTCATGTCAGGAAAAACAATGACCGATTTCATCAGGTAACCACGAATGACGTTGTGATCATCGACATTGATGAAGCCAGTATCAGCGCTCTTGGTAGGCCACAACTTTGGCCCCGCGCCTTCGATGCACGTGTGATCGACTATATCGCTTCTGGTCATCCGAAGTCAATTGGTATCGACTTTCTCTACACCGAACCGGATACACTTTCTCCGGAATACACACGCATGTTGTCTGAGCGTGGATTCGCGAATGCGCCGGCCATCACCGATGCAATGAGCACCGATCACCTCTTGTCTCAGGCTATAAAACAAGCAGGTAATGTCTACCTCAGTCTTTTCGACGATGATGCTAACGGTCAACAAATTATCGATACCTCAATGTCGTCGTCACTGCGGACCATCAAACAATTCAGCATTGATGAGTATCAGATTGATTCCATCAATTATCCTGTTTTACCAGCGAGAGATTTTGGTGAAAAATCGAAAGGAGTGGGTTCCATCGCTGTTCCTACTATGCAGGATGGCACGGTGCGTCACTACCAATTGTTTAAACAAATAGCGGATTCTTCTGGGCAACCAAAACTCATTGCCAATTTCCCGTTTTACATGCTGCTCGACGAGTTAGGTGTGAAGGAAAGTGATGTAAACATCACCAAAGAAGGGGCAGATGTAGGTGGTCAAACATTCATCCCGCTTAGAAAAGATGGATCTTTTCGAATCAATTGGTTGGGTACAGAAGATAAAATCCGGTACATCTCCTATTACAAAGTTTGGGATGAACTTGTACCTGCTGAGTTTTTTGAAAACAAATTCGTTTTTTTTGGAACCAGTGCAAGCGGTCTTCAGGATTTAAAAACAGTGCCTTCTATCGATGACAAAATGCCGGGAGTGGAAGTGCATGTTCAAGCATTTCTCAATATGATGAATGCTGCTTATCTGAATGAGTATAGTGAAAAGGATTTGCGGATATGGTTTGCACTGATCAGCATCTTGTTGGTTTTTGTCTTCTTACTTACAAGACCTCTCTTTGGTTTTATCTTAGCCGTGGTGCTGTATTTCGGTGAGAGATTTATTTTCGAGTTATACGTCATCCCGAAATACAACATCATGTTCCCGATCACCACATTGATGTTGCTTACACTGCTCACTTACTTGTTGGCAAGTTTATACACGTATTTTATTCGTGAAAGAAGAAGCAGACAGATGAAAAGTGCTTTCGGAACTTACGTTTCGCCTGAGATTGTGGAGCGTATTGCCAAAGATCCGGGCATACTGCAGTTGGGTGGAGAGAAAAAAGTACTCACGGTACTATTTTCTGATATCAGAAGTTTTACTTCCTATTCAGAACAGTTCGATCCACAAAAAATCGTAGCTGTACTGAACAACTACCTCAGTGCGATGTCTGAAATTATTTTCAGACACAAAGGAACCATCGATAAGTTTATTGGCGATGCGATCATGGCCATTTTCGGTGCGCCAATTCCGCAGGATGACCACGCCGACAGAGCTTGTCGTGTTGCGCTCGACATGATTGATGATTTGAAGCAATTCAATATCCAGGAAAATGAGAAGGGGAGACCGGCACTGGTCATTGGTATCGGTGTCAACACGGGTGAAATGATTGTCGGAAATATTGGTTCTGGAAAACGATTCGATTACACCGTGATTGGCGATGCTGTGAACATTGGCTCACGACTGGAAGGTTTGACCAAGTTTTTTGGTGTGGATATTATTGTTTCTGATTTCACCGTGAAGGCTTGTAAAACAGATGAGTTTCGATTTAGAATCCTAGGTTCGGTTCTGGTAAAAGGAAAGGATGAACCTGTGCGCGTATACGAATTACTTCGCAAACCTGCAGATGCCATACAACAACAAAATGAAGACATTTGGGATGATGCATTTCTAGCATTCAGATATAAGGACCTGCACCGTGCTTCCGAGTTGTTTGCGAAATATGAAAAAGCAAGGCCAGGTGACAAAGCTGCATTATACTATATGCAGCAATGCGAAGAGTTCAAAGTGAACCCAAGTCAATTTAGCCTTGTATTAAAAATGGAAAACAAATAGGGAATTCCGAGATTGATATTTACAAGTAGGTGCGCCTTTATCAGCTATGCATGATTTCCTCTTTCTGCACACTTCTCTTTAGATAATAAATCAATACAATAGTTATCACAGATAGAAACGCCATCACAATCCACAATGAATTGTATCCAAAACCACTAATCACATTGGTGGTTAGCAACGGAATGAGAATTTGTGCAACAGACCAGGCCATCACATAAAGTGAGGCGTATTGTCCGCGTTTAGCATCATGCGCTCTTTCATTCATGAAGGTATTCATGAAGGGCATCGCAAACATTTCAGAGAAAGAAACCACCACCATCAGTACAATCAGCCACGGTATGCTATCGAAGAATAATAGAGCGAGATAAGAAATGGTGAGAAGCGAAGTACCAAACATGACCCAATTCAAAGGAGAATATTTCTTCTCGATTTTGTAGATCATGACCATTTCAAGCGTTGCCACGATAACACCATTTAGAGTAAGCAACCATCCGATTTGCCTTTCATCCATACCCACCACTTCTTTGTAGAACAAGGGCATGGTCGAGAAAAATTGAAAGAACGACATGGCGTATACGACAGTGGCAATGAGGAAAATGAAATATATCTTGTCACGATATGCCGATTTTCCATGATTTTCGGCAACAGCTTTAGGTTGTACCGGTGGAGCTATGTTTTTCTTCGGCTTAAGCAAAAGCATCAGCATGAGTCCTGCGCCAATGCATGTCAATCCATCTACCCAGAAAATAAGTCGATAATTGTAAAAGGCCAGAAATCCACCAATGGCCGGACCAATGGAGAATCCGAGATTCATGGCAAGACGGTAAAGCGAAACCGAACGCGTATAATTTTCTTTGTTGCTATAGTTGGAAATAGCCACCATTCCTGCAGGACGAAAGGCTTCGGAAAATGAAGTGAGTAAAACAAACCGAAGCACATCATGGCGAAACTGCTTACATAACTCATCATCAGGAATAACACACCACCAGTGAGTAAGCTGAACAACATCACGCTATATGACCCAATGCGATCCACTATTTTACCTCCAGTGAAGACACCAAGTAATGAACCAAGACCGAAACAAGCCATCGCTGCACCCACTTCTACCATATCGAAATTCACTTCATCCTTGAGGTAGACACTGAGAAAAGGAAATACCATGGTGCCGCATCTGTTGATGAACTGCATTACAGACAGATACCAAACCTCTCTGGAGATTCCTCCAAATGCATTTCGGTATAAATCAAAAACTCTTTTCATGGTGGGTGCGAAAATAGCGATGACCTCTTATTTCATTTGTTGAAAAACCGCGGTTCGTGACGAAATTGCGCTTCGAAAAGCATCGATCATTTTGAAAAGAATACTGGTATCACCGTTAGATTGGGGTTTAGGCCACTGCACCAGAATTATTCCCCTGGTGCAAGATCTATTGGCCAAAGACAACGAGGTGATATTGGCAGCATGTGGTCCTGGTGTAGAGATTTTGAAGGCTCATTTTCCGAATCTTCTGCTGTTGGATGATATTCCTTCTTATCGCATCACTTATCCCGACCATGGCTTTTTCACCATGCACTTTTTGTTGCGAAGTCCTTCTTTTATGAGAGCGGTTTCGTCTGAACACCAGTGGCTCAATGCTGTTGTTGATCGTTATTCGATTGATGAGGTCTACAGCGACAACCGTTATGGGCTTTACCACAAGAAAATAAAATGTAAACTCATAACACATCAGTTAAATATCCCCGCTCCTTGGTTTTTAGTTCCTTTTGTGAGGATGATGGCAAGTCATTACTTCGAAAAGTTCGATCAGATTCTTGTACCGGATTACAATCATGGTATGAACCTAAGTGGCGCGCTATCCCATGGTAAGTATGAGTCTGGAAGGGTAAAGTTCATTGGACCTCTATCGCGATTTCAAAAGGAACTCGCTATAGACAGTTCTGAGAAGTATGCCTATGAATGTGTTGCTGTAATTAGCGGACCAGAACCCGCACGAAGTCTTTTTGAAGAATTATTGCTAAATGAACTTCAAAAAACCGGATTGAAATCACTGTTGATTCAGGGAAAACCGGATGAGAAAAAGGATTTGATGGTGGGGAATGTGCGGGTGATGAATCACTTGGAAGATATCGAACTGATGAAGACACTACAAAACTCAGGACTCATCATTTGCAGATCAGGATATTCTACCATCATGGATCTTCATGCCCTTGACCTGCGGGCTATGTTGGTGCCAACACCCGGACAGGCCGAACAAATCTACCTCGCCGAATATCATCATACTGCAGACAGGCATTTAAGGGTTCGACAGAATGAACTCAATGCAGAAAAAATTATTCAGGTGAAGAAGCGAATTAACTTCGCCACATGGAGTACACGGAAGCAGATGTGAAATTTATGAAGATGGCTTTTCAAGAAGCCATGAGGGCATACGATCTCGATGAGGTTCCAATTGGTTGTGTCATCACTTGCAATAATCAGGTAATTGCCAAAGGACACAATCTTACTGAGCGCTTAAGAGATTTTACTGCACATGCCGAAATGCAGGCTTTTACTTCAGCCTCTGAATACCTTGGTGGAAAATCACTCCATGAATGTACTTTATATGTCACCCTTGAACCTTGCGTCATGTGTGCTGGAGCTGCTTACAATACGCGTATTTCCAAAATCATCTTTGCTGCTTTTGATGAAAAGCGAGGATTCACCAAATTTGGAAATCATGAAGACAACGGACAAGTCATCGTTCATCCCAAAAGTGAAGTCGCTGGTGGACTGATGGAGCAAGAGTCAGTCAAATTACTTCAATCCTTTTTCGCCAGAAAAAGAAGTTGAATACAACCTATCTCACAACCGTGATATATCCAGTTATGATTCTGGCATCACCGGTAGTTGCTGATTTCACTTTGAGGGTGTAATTGTATACACCGTCCTGCACAAAGTAATCATTGTCGTCATTACCAATGATCCAGGGTAATTCGGGGTCTTTGGAATGATGCACCACATCACCCCAACGATCAAATACGATCCATTCAAAATCTGCTTGATCAATGTCTGCGCCTCGAACGAAGACTTCATCATTTACGCCATCGTAGTTGGGTGTAACACAATTCGGAATATAAACGGCGAGCACATCGTTAATATCAACAATGCCATCAATGAAGTTAGAACAGTTGTGCTCATCAGTAACATATAACCTTACATTGTATTCTCCGCCTTTATCTTGTGGAAATTGAAATCCAGGATTTTGTTGCGCGCTTACCCCAAGCCAATTTTCCGTATCAAAGACCCAGTAGTATTCCAGACCTGTACCAGAACTCATATCAGTGAATTGGATATATGCATTTTCTGTATTGGTTGGTTGTGGATTTGCAATCCAACCTGCTTGTGGTATGGCATAAACGGTGAGGTAATCAGGATAAGTCTGAGTGAATTCACAGCCCACATCAGTTGTCAACTGCACAGTAACATCATAACTTCCAACCTCAGCAATTTGCGGCATGATTTCATCCACCATGCTATACACCAAACCATTCTCAATACTCCAGTTGGCATAGCTGTACATAGAGTCGGGTGTTGTAATCTCGATGTTTGAGGTGAGTGGTGTACATCCATTGGTTGTATCCGAATCAATCGTGATGGTTACAGGTACTTGAATATCGACATACGCACAATCTTGAACGGCGGGCGTTTCGCATGCATCGGTCATTGTTACGCAGTAATTTCCAACCGTGCTTGGAGAATGATTGATCGAAATTCCTGAGCCAACATTCACCCCTCCAAACGACCATTGATACTGATATGGCGGTAGGCCACCAGCATCTTGTATGACATAAGCATCAACCTGTCCATTTTCACAAATGGTCGAATCATTCATGACCGTAACTGAAAGTGGACCGCGATCATTGACATTCATATACATAGTATCCGTAACACAATTCCCCGGATCTGTTGCGAATACCCAATAGTTTTCAGAAGCACCAGGACTCACATCAATCGATTGACTAAGTTCTCCGGTAGACCAATGGTAAACATAGGTATTGCCGAAATCGGTTGCACTCCATGCATTCAAAGTAGCGGTGCCATCTATACATATCAAGGTATCCGGATCAGCGCTGATTTCTGGTTCTTCAATCGATATCAGGAGTTCAGTCGCGAGGATGCAGCCATTGTAATCGATGGCATAATAATATGCGCCTGCTGATTCAACCGCGGGATCGAAAAATTCATCGTTGAGATTGTTCATCCAATCATACCAAACTCCACCTGTCTCAGGATTTCCTTCGAGTGCATCGAACATGTTGAAAGTTGGATATGCTGAGCAAATGGATATTTCTGTGTCAATACCGGGACTTGGCAACGCTGGATCAATCGTGACCGTCATGGTATCTGTACTTCCGCATCCGGGATATCCTACAGGATAACCAGAAAGCACGTAATCAGTTTGCATGGCGATACTTTCAATCACCGGATTTGGGATGGTGGGATCAGAGAGGTTGGTTGCAGGAGTCCAATTCCACACATAAGGCACTTGAGCATCTCCACATGAGATCACATAGTCAAATGAATCACCGCTGCCATCCGCGCAAGAAACACTTCCATCCGAAGAATAGAACAGGGTGAGACATCCCTCACTATTCGTTGCAGTAAAAGTTTGTCCGGAAAGATCACCCGTCAACGGCCCCGCCAGAATTGGGGAACCTGTACTCGGACCGTTATAAATATAAATTTCATCGCAACATGTTTCGAAATCGCTTGAATTGATGATGAGCGTCAAATACGTCACACCATCTCCAGGATTATCCGGACAATAAGTTTGTATCCAGTCTTCATTGTTGCCAAAACACTCACTGTAGTTCCCTGCAGCGGCAGAGCATTGAGCAACAAGACCATCCTCAAGCCCTCCTTGTAAAGTAATCGGTTGACAACTGAACATCATATCTGGACCTGCACTCACATTCGATGCAATAAATACATTGACTGTAATAGTGGTATCGAAAGTGCAACCGAAATTATTGGTGACTGTGTAGGTATATTCATACGAACCGGTATTGTCAATTTGTATTCCGATAAAGTCACATCCGTCATCAGTATCTACAATGAATGGACCTGTCCAATAAGTGCTATCACAACCTGAACCGTAATCAGGTGTGAATTGAAGTAGATCGCCGTATAGATTCGGGTTGAATGCCATTCCCCAATCGAAAATGTATCCGTCATCTGCGCCCCACATGTCACAAATTTGAATGGTCCAAGTACCATTGAGTGGACAGCCAATCAGATTTTCCCAAGGTTGTACACTTTGATAAGTGCCAGATGGCAATGTGCCGGATGCTTCTTCTTCCCAAGTGCCCAATGTCGCATCTGGTGCCCAGTAGTAATCGTATCCAATGCCCGGTGTATCGCCTGCGGTTTCATTGCCGCCATCGATGGGTTCTCCAAGATATGTTCCACCGCCACCTTGCTGATGCACAGCAATGGATTGTCCATTCGGGCAAATGAACGTAATGGTGATATCACCCATAAACGAATGTTCGAAATTGATGTAGAAATAGTCCATGTCACTTACACTTGTTATGGTTTGACCATAATCAAAATTGGAAAAGGTGACTTCACTTTCAAAACAGTTTGTTTGATCATCTGGAATGTAGAGATATCCTCCCAAATCAACTTGTGGTAGATCAATCCAAGGATCACTGATCCAAACATTCAAACTGTCATCAGCATAAACACTATCTGGTATGAAAAAATTTACACCCATGTATTCAAGTCCACCTTGACACAAATCGAATTCTGGTGAAAGCAATGAAAAATCGGGATAGGTGCTGACAAAAACAATATAGTCGGTCAAATTGTTATTGTGGCAATCCGTGTTGTCCGTGATCATCAGTTGAACTTTATAACCCCCTGGTTCATCCCACGCATGGGTTACTGAAGGCCAACTGTTCGTGTTGTTTGTTCCATCATCGAATATCCATTCCCATGATTGTACACTAGTACCTGCAGCGAAAGTCGAAGCGGATGCATCCATCGTTAACTCTTCACCCGGACACAATAAAATTGGAATAGGATCTTGATTCGAATTGATAATGGCAAATGGTCTTTCACAAGGTGGACCGCAACTGATTTCAGCACCAAAATTTCCTACATCATTGCCGTCAGAAACGAAATGAACGGTGAGGCACCCTGAAGCATTGGTCGAAGTGATATCTGTGGTTTGAAGATCATTTGCGAAATATGTTCCCATCAATGGAGCGCTGGTATTGCTGCCATCATAAATTTCCATATAGTCACCGTTTCCAAGATCGAATACTGCAAAATAAAGGTTGATGATGGTCTCGGGTGCCGGGGCACAAATCGTTGCAGTCGCATTGACATTATTGCTGTAATCGCTTGAGCTAAATCCATTGTCAACTAAAAAACCCTCACATTGAGTGATGTTGCCGCCGGTGATCGACATCTCTTGTGACCACAATTGATTTACATGAAAAGCAACAAAAAGCAGTAGTAAAAGTTTTTTCATGAGAGAGAGAATAGTTTTGGCTTACTGTAAGGTGACAGCTAATGTAGTCAAATAGTTGCTTTTCAGTGTATTTTAGGTCGAAAATGAAGCGCAATGGTTATTTTATCCGGTTGATTGCGGTTATCGGTCAACTCAGCAGGTATTGATGCATTTTTACGACATGAATAAAATCGCTATTTCCGCCTTGGTATTGACAATCGCCGTGATCACTGGTGCCTTTGGTGCGCATATGCTCCGGAACCTGCTTACTGAGGAACATTTACGATCGTGGCAAACGGCAGTTCAGTATATGTTCTTTCATGGATTGGGCATGTTGATCATCGCGATCATTCCCCAAACAATTATTTCCGTACCTAAAATGCTCGACCTGTCATGGAAGTTTTTATTGACGGGTGTTTGTCTATTCTCCGGTTCGATTTTTTTCCTGTCTACTACAGAGATCACTCAACTCAACATGAAATGGTTGGGACCTGTTACACCGATTGGAGGACTGTTTTTCATCGCAGGTTGGTTGATGCTCGCTTTTTCTTCCATGAAAAAAAAGAAGTCGTGATGGTTACATAATCTGGGTTAATATAACAATTGCATTTTCTGATTCTCTACCAATAGGCTTTTGACATCATGTTGATGTGCACCATAAAATGCAAGACATATTTGCATGTTGTCTGGGGATATAAATGTACAACATGATTATCACATGATCATTGCCAATGCGATTCACATGTCACGCTCAATGACCAAATCCCATCGTTTTTTCCAGATGTGGGGTGAGTTTCGGGAGTTTATTCCTTTCGATCAGGAAACTGGAAAGTTCCGCGAATTCAGCAAAGACATAATGTTTCAAAGCTGCTTCGCGCAGGTAACCTTTGCCTGTGCTTCCTCCGGTTCCTACCCTTGTTCCAATCATGCGATGAACCATGTTCACATGTCTCCAACGCCAATTGGCAAGCAATTCATCAATTTCAAGAAGTGTATTGATAATCCTAAAAGGATTCTGAAGAATTGGATAGTCGCGATAGAGGAAGATGAAAAGGGCAGCCCGTCTGGCTTTAGAAGTAAGTATTTTATCTCCTGAGTTTTCTTCACTCATGAAAAGATCATCAAATGCTTTGATGTTTTGTTTTTCTCCTTCACCCAATGAAAACGCATAAAGCTCGCGGTAAACGTACCAGAAATTCATGCCTTCCCATCCCATCCAAAGTTCATTGTTATCGAAAAACGGCATACGCTCCAGCCATTCATTGAGCAACTCCAATACTGTTGTCCTTTTGGATATTGATTCAATATGTGACTTATCAGCTGGTCTGAGTTGACTTGTGTAATATTCCTGACCATGTCTGGCTTCCATTCGAAGTCCAAGCGTTGCTTCAAGTTCTTTGAACTGGATACTTTGGAATCCACTTGCAGGTCTGAGCATGTCGCGGAAATCAAGAAAATCCAATGAAGTCATGGTCTCGAGTATATCGACTTTATGCACCAATACTTTCATGATCTCAACCACACGGTTCAATCTCCTTACCACCGTTTGCAATTCCGGTGAATTGTCGTTGATAGCGGGTTTGCTCAGAATTTCATGTACAGAACTTACTTCGAAAAGAATTTGTTTGAACCACAACTCATAGGATTGATGGATCACAATAAACAACATCTCATCATGAGCATGTTTGTTCTGTTTATCACTCTCAAGTTCCTGAGCGTTCAGGATTTTATCTAATTGCAGGTAGTCGCTGTAATACATAATGGTTTTTTGATTTCGCGTTGCAATATAAAGCCGTCATCGTGTTTGATTTTATGCGTTTTCTTTGTGCTGTGATTCAAGGTGAAACATTAGCCATTTCCCGGCGCATCGTGTTCTTCGACGGAATTTGTAATCTGTGCAATTTTTCTGTGGATTTTCTGATGAGGCATGACAAACATCACCTGCTCTTTTTTTCACCGTTACAAGGGAAAACAGCCATTGAAATGCAAATGCCTTTGTCCTCCAATGGAGATAGTTTTATCTATTTGAGAAACGGTGAAATTTTATCGGAATCCACCGCAACCATCAGGGTTTTAGCCGATTTGGGGTTTTGGTGGAAGTGGGTATATGTCTTTCTGGCCATTCCACCCTTTTTGCGCAATCCTGTTTATCGTTGGATTGCCCGAAACCGTTATCGTTGGTTTGGCAAAAGAAGTTCTTGCAGATTCCCTTCCGAAGAGGAAAAGGGAAGGTTATTGCCATAACATCTGCGCTTCCATTAACATCGAAACGGCGTGATGGCAAACGTATGAGTATCTGCACTTCAATGTATTTAGTATAAAAAAAGCCGGGACATGCCCGGCTTTCAGATATGATGTGAATGCTTAGTCGATTTTCACGAAATTTCCTGTAACAGTTCCGAGCTTTGAAGTAGCTGCAGTCCAATAATTACCGGCTTTCAGATCAGAAATGTCAACATTCTCTTTGGTGTTTTTGATCAATACTTCTTTTACCAATTTGCCATCATAACCAAAAATCTGAAGGCTACTTCCTACCAATGTTGAAGAAACTTCCAATGTCATTTGACTTGATGCCGGATTCGGATAAAGATTGAGTTCTTGTCCAACAGTTGCCGCAGGTTCTTCTACACTATTGTAGGCAAGATTGCGGAATTCTTTGATCTTATTTGGTGTTGTTCCGGGATAAGAACCACCATTGAGCGCAACATAGATTGCTCCAGTGTATGGATTCACACACATCGCGGAATCTCTGGTTTAATGTGGTGAAGTATTTATCTTCAGATGTCACACTGAGACCATCAGTGCTCAAATGAAGTACAGACACACGGTCATTGCTGCTGGTTGTGCCGTTCAATCCTCCCATTACACCCATGATGATGCTGTTCGACCATTCAGGAATTGCAGGGTGATCATAATAGCTGATACCATTTACGGCAACACAAGGAGACCATTCCTTGAGTGGTTCTTTCACGTTGTTGCCGTTGCAGAAAGTTTGTTCTGATGCAGTATTACAAGCACCTTCAACATCAGGCCATCCATAATTGCGCGACACTTCAATAATGTTGAACTCATCGCTGCTGTTTTGTCCGTGCTCACTTTCATATAAAATGCCAGTAGGACCGTAACACAATCCCTGACTGTTGCGGTGACCAAAGCTCCACACATATGAAGATGGATCAGGATTGTCGGCTGGAATTGTTCCATCGAGATTGATACGAAGTACTTTTCCATTGAGTGAAGACATATCTTGTGAGAGATCACCACCAGTGCCAGTATCTCCTGTAGTCATCATGATTTTATTGTCTGGAGAAATCACCAAACGTGAACCATCATGAATCCAGTTGCCGGGAATATTGTTGATGAGGTTTGTTTCGCCAGTCAATGCTGTGCCGTCCCAGGTATATTTCACGAGACGTTCTTTCACCGAATTTCCAGATGCATAGCAGTAAACTAGAAATACTTCCGGTGTAGAGGCGAAATCCGGGTGGAGTGCCATTCCCAACAATCCCGGTTCACTGGAACCGCTACCGGCAACAGCAATATCGAGAATTGTGGTGTAATTGCCTGTTTCAGGATCAATGCGAAGTACTTTACCTGTGCGAAGTGTGGCCCAGATATAGTCATCTGGTCCCCAGAGAATTTCCCATGGAAGACTGATGCCAGTTACCAAATCTGTTTCAGTGAGCGTGGTATTGCCTACTGTCCAGGTGGTTTGAGCGTGGTTGGTGAGTGGTGCCGTGCATGAAAGCAGGCATGCTACAAAAGAAAATCCGAGTATACGTTTCATATCTGATGATGAATGTTGTGACAAAGAAAAGAACGCAGCGTCAAAATCGGAAGGAATTGTTTGAAATATGCTGCGCAAAATCCGGGAGAACAGGGAAAGCAAACAAGTTCACCTTCTATTTTTACCCCATGAACACCATTGAACAAAAGAAGGAAGCGTTTGCGCGACTGCTGAAGATTATGGATGAACTGCGGGCGGAATGTCCGTGGGATAAGAAGCAAACCCTCGAAAGTCTGCGCCACCTAACCATCGAGGAAGTGTATGAGTTAGGAGACGCCATCATGAAAGGCGATATGTCGGAACTTAAATGGAGATCGGTGACATTCTCCTGCACATGGTCGTTTATGCTAAAATCGCCAGTGAAACTGGACTTTTCGATATTGCAGATTCACTCAATGGAATTTGTGAAAAGCTCATTTCGCGCCACCCACATATTTATGGAGATGTCAAAGTAAAAGATGAGGAAGAAGTCAAATCGAACTGGGAAAAGCTCAAACTGAAGGAAGGAAAAGTGAGTGTACTCTCTGGAGTACCAGTTTCACTTCCAGCCATGGTTAAGGCACAGCGCATTCAGGACAAAGCAAGAGGAGTGGGTTTCGATTGGGAACATGCTCACCAGGTTTGGGATAAAGTGCAGGAGGAACTCGAAGAGTTCAAAACAGAGGCCGATCAGGACAGCGATAAAATGGAGGAGGAGTTTGGCGATGTCATGTTCGCCCTCATCAACTATGCAAGATTCAAAGGCATCAATCCCGAAGACGCCCTCGAAAAAACAAACCGCAAATTCATCCGCCGTTTTCAATTCCTCGAAACCGAAAGCGCCAAAGAAGGCAAAAAACTTGGCGATATGTCGCTGGATGAGATGGACGTGTATTGGGAGAAAGCAAAAAAAGGAATTATGAATTATGAAGTATGAATTATGAATTGTGAATGGCGAAGTTTTGAGAAAACAAATGCACTTCCTTTCGCGGTCCTAATACCTAGTACTTAGTTCCTAGTACTTAGTACCTAATACCTAGTACATATTTATGAATTCTTTCCGCCTAACAACCTGCATGAAACTTGAAATCAAGTGTCGTGAGCAATAGCCTTCTCAATACTTAATACTCAATACTCACCACTCAATTCATAATTCATACTTCATAATTCATAATTCAAAACTCCCGTTCTATTTCTCCATTCATCGGATCCATAGAAGCTGAATAAGATTTGAGCCATTTGCCATCGGGACCAACAAGGAATTTGTGGAAATTCCATTCGACTTTATCGTCCTGAACACCGTTGAGCGACTTGCTTGTAAGCCATGTGAAGATGGGATGTTGAATCGTTCCCTTCACATCAATTTTGGATGCGAGAGGAAATGTTACACCATAATTTTTTGTGCAGAATTCTGCAATTTCTTTTTCACTTCCAGGCTCCTGTCCTAAGAATTGATTGCAAGGAAAGCCAATGATCACAAGTTTGTCTTTGTGTTTTTCTTGCAATTGTTGAAGTGCTGCATATTGTGGTGTATTGCCACATTTGCTCGCCACATTCACAATGAGGACATATTTGCCTTTGTAATCCGACATGGGAACGGTTTTGCCGTTAATGTCAGTATAACTGAGTTGATAGAAGTCACTGGTCGTCTGACTAACCAGTTCTTGTTTAATGCGCTGATTGTTTTTCCAATATGCTGAAAGCAATATCGGGATGAGCACGGCAACAATGATGAGGGCAACTTTCATATTCGTTTTGATTTCTTTATTGGATAAAACAATTGTTGTGTCGACTTGGTTCAGGCGCCTTCAAAAATAGTTGTGACGAAGCGCTTTCAAAGAACGACTTTGTATTTCGATTTCATTTTTTCAATTTGATCATCGGGAATGCCATGGGTATTTTGTCCGTGGTGTCGGTTCTCCACCGTCATCACATGAACTTGATAACCCATATCAGATGCCAGTTTGAAATAGGGTTCAATCTCCCATTCAAGGGTATAGGTATTGTCTAATATGATGATGGGTAAACCATCTTCCATGGCTTGCTTTGTGCGTGTTTCGCAATGTTTGTATGCCAAGTGATTTTTAAGGTGATCGAAATGATAATTCCCATCTCCATCCGTAAAATAGTCATCAATGCCAAACACAGGATGTTGGCCATCAGCACTGATCAAATGCGCCAAAGTTGTTTTACCACTGCCTGGCAATCCACGTAAAATGATGAGTGATTTTTCCGGAGATTTCATGTCTTAGCTTTTCCGAAGATTCATTTCATGAGAAATGCCTTTTCTCAATTCCATCAACCGCATGGCATAATGCTGAAGTTTTTTTTCTTCATCAGAATCTGCCGTGTATGTTGGAACTTTTCTTGGTTGTCCTTTTTCATCCATCGCAACGAAGATGATGACACAATGGGTATTGTGCCTGTATTCTGCAGATTCAGGTCGTTTGCTGTATACATCCACAGCAATGTGCATACTGGTTTCACCAGTATGGATCATCCCGGCATTCACTTCAACGATGTCGCCGATATGTATTGGCGCAAGAAACTGGATTCCACCTACGTAAACCGTCACAGCATAACCGCCACACCAATTCACTGCACAGGCATATCCAGCTTGGTCGATCCATTTCATCACAGCACCTCCATGAACCTTTCCACCAAAATTGACATCCGAAGGCTCAGCCAAAAAGCGCAGGGTGAGTAGTTTTTCCATTGCACAAACATAAAACCAGATGGAGGCGAATGAGGTGCTTGGTTCGAATTTCAATGTTCAAAGTTCAATGTTCAAAGTTGCGCGGATGTTTGTTTTCTTGAATTTGTAAATTGGTGCTTCCGGGCAGAGCTTGAAATAAAACTCACAAAAAACTGTGTCCTCTGCGATGTCCTCTGCGCCCCTTTGTGTCGATCCCAAATCGCCGAAGGCGAAAGGAGTTCAAGGTTTAATGTTCAATGTTCAATGTTGCGCGGATGTGTGTATTGTTTCAGAATTTACTCGCCTACACCAATTGACATTCGCATCCAATCACCCTCCCGCCCAACCTAATACCTAATACCTCGTACCTAATACCTCGCACCTCAAACAATTTTCATCCTCCATTAAACCTTCTCGCCCTAAACTTGTCTCCACGTTTTGATGACCGATCAGGACATACTGACACTATTTAAGCAACCCGGGAAATCTGAGGAGGCTTTTGGACATTTGCTCAGGCAATATCAGAAGCCTGTGTACTACTATATCCGTCGGATGGTGCTCAATCACGATGATTCGGATGATATTACTCAGACCACGTTTATCAAGGCTTGGAAAGCACTGGGGACATTTCGTGGTGAGTCGAAAATCAGCACTTGGCTGCACAGAATTGCCTACAACGAAACCATCAATTTTATTCATGCTTCAAAGCGGGTTCATCGGGTGCCAATTGATGATGTGGAAAAAAGTCTCGGTAAATCTCTCCAGGAAGATGAACTCTATCAAGGCGATGAAATTCAACAAAAACTTCAAACAGCAATGGCGCTTTTACCCGAAAAACAAAAGGCGGTCTTTGTCATGAAGTATTACGAAGAAAAGAAGTACGAGGAAATAGCAGAAATCACTGGTACCAGTGTTGGCGCGCTGAAAGCGAGTTACCATCATGCAGTGTCAAAAATTGAATCTTATCTCACCAAAGGAAATTGAGTAAAGAAGAATCGTATATCGATGATCAATTGCCTGCGAACCTTGCGGCACTTCTGGCTGAAAGCCGGAACCAGCAAGAGTTTGCCGTTCCTGAGGGCTATTTTGATCAGCTCAGTGCGGAAGTGCGGTTGGGTATTCTTCACGATGATCAGGCTTCGGAGTTTTCTGCACCGGACAATTACTTCGAGGATTCTACCAACAGGATTATTGCTGCCGTCACTCATCATCATGAGGATGAAGCTTTTTTTGATGTTCAGCATGATCAGATCATGGCTGAAATTCGATTGCGAGAGTTATTGGGTAACAATCATGAATTTGATGTACCGGAAGGTTACTTCGAAGCCGCTGCCGAAAAGACGAAACTAAAGTTATTTGGGGCTCAAGTCTTTCAATTGAGAAAATGGCTGAGCTATGCTGCTGCAGCTTCTGTGCTTTTAGCCGCAGTGTTCTTCTTTTTACCAGGAAAACAAAATCAGCAACATGAGTCTTTCGCTGAATTGATCATCATGAATCCTGTGGATGCAGAAGATATTGAATATTTCAGCGATGAAGAAGATGCCTTCGATCTATACATCGCCTTGATGGAAGAAGATACCATCATCGTCGATTCATTGAAGACTGTGGCTGATGATCAGTTTTTTCCTGCAAACGATAGCATAATTCCCACACAGAAACTTGATCCCAAGACAGGATTGCCTTTGAATTCAGGACAAAAAAGTAAAGCTGTTTCCTGGGAGGAATTGAGTGATGAAGAATTGATGGAATATCTTTTTGAAGAAGGTGATGAGGAGATATTAAACGATATTGAATAAAACGAGTCAAATGAAAAATTTTACAACGATGAAATGGATATTGATCACTTTGCTTACTCTGGCTTCGATTCAGATGGCTGCTCAGCCAGATGATTTACCGGATGAAAAGCGCCGTGAAAAAATTGATGCATTGAAACGTGCCTATATCTCGGATAAATTGGAACTGACTGTTGCCGAGGCTGAAAAATTCTGGCCTGTCTACAATGAATATGACAAGAAAAAATCGGAGGTGAAAAAATCCATCAATAAAACCTACAAGGCTATTAAAGCTGGAGGAAAATCCGAACAGGACGTGAAACAATCTATCGATTACCTCACCACCAAACGAAAGGAAGAAGCTGATCTTGATGCCGCATTTTTGAAGGACTGTTTACCGATTCTCGGTACTGATAAAGTGATCAGACTCGCTGGTTTGCCGAAAGAATTTCAAAAGGAATTGGTACAAAAAATCAAGGAGCGAAGACAACAAAGGGGAATGGGACCGGGTGGCAGACGTTATTGATCAATGGAAATACCAAGCTTTGATCGTACTGCCTTGTTTGATGGTTTGTGGACCAGCCGGAATTTCGAGGAATGCATCTGATCCACTCAGACCAGCAAAATCACCAGATCCACCGAATTTGATGACCTCATAAATTGGTGTTCCATTTTCGTGGATACCCACATTTTTTGCTGGTTGAAAAATGGTCATTCCTGATTTTTGAATGATGTCTTCCGTCGCATTGACTAGAATCGGATAAACACTTTTATCGCGATGTGTTTTGCTGAGCCAGGGTAAAAAATATCGAACAGCACAAATCATGGTTGACACCGGATTACCCGGAAATCCAAAGATGACTGTACTGATTGTTCTTCCAAACCACATTGGTTTGCCCGGCTTTTGAGCAATGCGAAGAAATCTTTTCTCAACCCCCAAGGAATCGAGAACATCGGCAACGAAGTCGAATTATCCCTTTGAAACTCATCCAGACATCAATTTGATGTCGTAGTCAATCACCGCCTTACCCAATGCATTGCGTATCGCATTCTCATCATCAGGTAAATGCGATACTTCGGAAGTATACCCGCGACTTTGAAGCAAATGCTGTAGCACAAAAGCATTGGACTTGCGAATTTGATGTGCCAAAGGTGTTTGCTCAATATCCACCAATTCTTCGCCGGTGGAATAAATGATGATGCGCGGTGCTGCATACATCTTGAGTTCACTCTTACCTACTGAAGCGCATATACCAATCTCGGCGGGACCAATAGACGAATCTTTTGAAATAAGAAGTTCGCCCGCTTTAAAGTCAGTCCCGCGGCGGTGAATATTCTGGAATGGGCGGATTTCATTCGTTGTAACAGTGCACATTCCATCCGCAATCTGACATTGCTCGTATGGTATCACCACATCAGCTCCAAAACAACACACAGCACCTGTCATGATTTCGATACATGAACCAGATTCGTGCAATTCACTTGCTGCAATCCCTGCTCGTTGTATTCCGACGATTTTGAAACTTCGAATTCCTGAATGAAAATCTTCACTTCGAATGGCGATTCCGTCCATCATCACCCGATCAAAAGGTGGCAAATCTGTGTCTGCATAAATGTTTTCAGCAATGATGCCAGAGGTGCATTCATGCAATGATCTAATCACCTCGCGTCGATCGATGACACAGGTGAAAATGAGTTGTTCTGCTTCTAGTGGTGTAATCATCCTCCGATAGTTGACATGGATTCATGTATCGGATTAGCACTACGCGTGGCTTCTGCGTGAAAACCATCTTTAGCTTTGTGTGAAACTACCTTCTGAATGGTTTGATTAATGGTGCTTTTTGTCGCGCCATCTCTGAGTAAAGTCATCAGATTTGTTTCTGCATTTTCATACAAACATGATTTGATGACACCTGCAGGGGTCAGTCTGATGCGGTTGCATGTCCCGCAAAAACTTCGGGTATATGCCGGTATAATACCCACATGTCCCTGATGTCCTTCAATCTGATAATTGAAAGAGGTAGAATGTGGATCATCATCGAGTTTATGTATACTCGGAAATGCTTTTTCGATGTGAGCATAAATTTCACGGTGATTCCAACGCAATGGCTTTTGCGAGCCATGACCATTGAAAGGCATTTCTTCAATGAAACGTACATCAACTGGATGGGTGCGTGTCAGAGTGGTTAATTCAATGAGGTCTTCTTCATTGATATCCTCTAGGATTACCGCATTGATTTTTGTTTTGATGTTGTGTTGCAACAATGCTTCAAAAGTTTCCATGACTGCGGCGAAGTCATCGCGTCGTGTGATTTTTTTGAAGCGAATTTCATTCATGGTATCCAGACTGAGATTCACCGAGTGTATTCCCAGATCTTTCAATCTGGCCACATGTGGCGCGGTGAGTGTTCCATTCGTCGTGATCGCAATTTGCGAAAACCAGTTTCGCTGAGCCACAGCTTCAACCAGTTTCATAAAGTCTTTGCGCAGAAATGGTTCACCTCCGGTAAAGCGAAGTTTAGTGACACCCAATTCATGAAAAATATCGAGAAGTACGAGCATTTCTTCATAAGAAAGCAACGATTCACGCGATACCCAATCGAGCCCTTCTGCTGGCATACAATACTTGCACCGCAGATTACAGCGATCTGTAACTGCAAGTCGTAAATAGTCGATATGCCTGCCGAACTTGTCTGTGAGCATGGTGATACGTCAGGCAAAAATCGTCATGAATCTTGCTTGCGTTTTAAAAGATTTTTGAATCCCTGCAGGAATTCGTCGAAAGTGTCGAAATCTTCCCTGTAAATGACACCAACACCTTGGGTATAGGGGCTTTGTTGGGTATACGCCATGCGGAAGTCATTGCTTTCGTTGTACACCACCAATCTGATTTTACCATCAGTAGTGATTTTGTACTCAATCCGAATGTCACCGATAAGGTTGGTTGTGTTCTGATTGGAAGTCGTCTGGCTCGTATTGCGGGATACGCCAAGGTTACTGCTGAGCGATAGCCTTTCATTGAACAACTGTGTGCTCAATGCAAGTGCAATTTCTTCATTGCTGATATCATCACCTGGACTGTAATTGAAACCGAGGTTAAAGTCATCGCTGATCTGACTCAGCCAATTGCTGATTTGACTGCTCAATAATTCGGTGCCGTTTGCAGCAAGAGCATTGGTGTTGTTGTGCGTAGCAGCCACATTGGGCGGACTCACAAATCGGCGCAATACAAGGAGTGCAAAGGCTTGTCTATTGCGTTCTTGTTCCGTGCTGATAATGGCATCCACGCGACTTCGGGTCACCTGATCCACATTGGGCAGGGCAATGTTGAATTCAATACCCGGATTGAACATTTTGCCATTAAGATGCATGATGAGGTTGATCGGCACACGTTGTCCACTTTGGTAATTTGGATCTGGTATGAGGTCATACAATGAAGCAGAAACTTTGTAGATGGCATCGATATTTAATTCTGCTGCAAATGGATCTCCAAACCAATTGATCGTTCCTCCAGGTTTGATGTCAAAGTCTTTATTGATGAGGTTTTTCAAGGTGAACAAGTAATTTCCGGAAAGGAGTTCAACTGTTCCATACATGTTGAAAGTTGAAAGGTTGTTGATGTCCATATTGATGTGACCCTTTCCAGTGCCACGCATCACATCACCAACACTTTGGTCGAAAATGATTTGGAATTCAGCATCGGGCGTGATTTCCATGCTCATGTTGAGTTTGATCCCGCTGAGATTTAATGGTACTTCTTCAATTGTATCATTGGCATTCACAAACTGAATGAAGCTATCAAAAGTTTGTTCATCTGTATTTCCCATTGGCATGGATAGGGAAGTGCCTTTATCTGTTTTTAACGTGATGTCAAATTCGAGTTTGTCTTCGTATCCGTAAATATTGACGTTTCCTGTTGCATATGCTTTACCATAATAAAGCGAATTGAGTTCTTCGTTGGTGTTTAACACCAGCATGGGTTCTTCTGCATCAATGGAAAGGTCAAAATTCCATTTGGCAAAATTGTCGTGGAGCATCTGTCCGGTGAGAAAGCCTTTTCTTCCTTCCTGATCATGGATTCTAATGTGGTCAAAAGTGAACATGTCTGGATAAACACCAATTTCTTCTTCGATGAAATATCGCGCATTGAGATAATGCACAAAAATGGATGCGTCGCGGAGTAGCGCATCAGCACGCATTTGAGGCGCTTCAGGTTTACCAGTGATGATCATTGTTCCACTGGTATAACCAGCAATGTCAAGTATGCCAGGTTCCAGGAATGCATTGATAAAGGAAAGATCTAGATCTTGGATGGTAGCTGAAATATCCAACGGACTTTCTGTATCTCTCGGCCTGTAGTACCCTGCAAAACTGAGTGGTGTATGTTGTGTGATTTCGTTGTTCGCCTGAATATCTTTTTCAAGACTGCCATCAATTCGGAGCTGATGCCTTGTCTGATCCCATGCACTGATGAGATCTAAATTACCGATGTGATATTCATTGAGTTTGAATTGATCCAACCGGATGTTATTCGAAAAAATCATATCGTGATAAACATCCCGGATATTTGCCGTTCCATTCACAATGCCATAAAATTTGGTGTCACTTCCGGTGAATGGATTGACATTGGAAACATCAAAGTTCTTGATGTCCATAGTGAGTAGATCAGTTGGTTGATGACTGATCATTCCGGAAGCATTGATTTCCTGACTTCCACTGTAGAGAACAAAATTCTGGATGCCAAACACGGTGCTATCCATTGATAACTTGCTTAGATCTTTGAATTGCCAGTTTTGATCCAACACTTTTACAGAACTGGTATTAAATGTAAAATCATATTTGTTGTAGTCGCGAATGGTGAGTTTACCATTGACATCGCCACTGTGTTGTGTGGTAGAATTTCCCCATGCAAACGCCGTATACATGGTGTCTCTTTCAGTTCGCGCATCCAACGCAAGATCAGCAAAAGAGATTCCTGTCGATGTATGGATGTTGTCACTAGCAGCGGTGATATAAAAAGATTCGTCAGGGCGTCGGATATCCAACGTCAGCGCTTCGGTCTTGTTATCGCCATAACGAATGCTATCGCTGACGATCAATACCTCAAAGTAAGAGCCAGGTTCATCCATTCGAATGTGGATGAGGGAATTGTCGGCAATACTCAGTTCAGGCGCATATACTTCGGTAATCTGACTGATGTCAAAAATTTTGACATTCATATCGAATTGCTGACTCTTGTGTGATCTGACCGGTGGATCGAAGCTTGGAATGAACTTGGAGACGATCTCCAGCAAACTATTACCAATTTCGGATATCTCAAAATCACCTTCGATGTCCGCAGAAGCGATATCCGAGTTTAGCGTCATCTTCGGCACGGCACCCCGGGTTGAATTCAATTCCAGAAGATTAAGCGTATATTCATTTTCTTGAGCACAATAAGTCAAATCTTCAATGATGACTTCGCCTCGGAATTTGTCAAATTCAAAGCCTTCGCTTCGCACACTCACATTACCGCTCACACTGCTGTAATCGTAGTTTTCAAGGATGTGAACTTCTTTCAGGTTGAGGTTTTGAATTCTGGCATCAAAAGCGAGGACCGGATCTTTTTTGGTAAAATCAATACTGCCGTTAAAATCCATATTGACATTTGGATCGTCAATGGCTGCAATACCATTGAAAGAGTGATGTCTGAATACACCATCTAGTTTGATACCGCTGTACGAGTACTTATTCAACACCAATTGGGTGATGTCTCCTTTTACCGATGCATCTACTTTGGTCAATTCAAGTCCTGTCCCTTTGATATCGAGGTCGCAACTCATTTCTCCCAAAGTTTCACTGGTGTAAAATTTTCCAAGATTGAATTGTTCAAGTGCCAGTCCTCCGGTAAACCTGTAATCCTGAATGGAAGCATCTTCTTTCAAACTAAGGTCAGTTCGCACTTTACCGATAGCTGTATTGATGGTGCCATAAGATACAAAATCATTGATGAATCCAGTAAAATTCCCTTTGTATTCGAGGGTTCCGAGATAGGCGAAATTTTCAGGCGTTTGCAAATAATGCAGGGAATCATACGGCGGAAGTTGAATCTGATCCAACTCTTTTTTGTTGCTCGTCAGTGATTTGATGTCAAGTGAAATAAAGGTCTCATCAATTTCCGGAAGTCCTTCCATATCGAAGTTGCCTCGAAATCTGGTGTTCTCATCATACACGATTTCGATATTCCTTCCTTTGAGGTTGCTGACACGACCTTTGATCTGTCCGGTGAGTTTTACCTTTTTCTGATATCCAAACAAATCACTGCTGAAGAATGCCAATTCATTCATATCGATTTCTGCATCATCAAATTGATGGTCCATTTTGACGAGGTGTTCAAAATCATCGAAATCATCAATGGAATTGAAATAAAAAATCAAATCGCCATTGATATGTGAGGCATTGGTAGCAATGTCTGCATTGATAAGCCTCGTTTCGCCACTTACAATGAATAATTCGGTGTCGACATGCTTAACACCAAAACCGGCCTTTTCATTTCCTGAAAATTCATTGATCATTGCATGAATAGAATCTCCGACAATGCTGAAGGATCTGACGTCTAAATTGAGATCTGTCGTCGCCATATGATTCCAATCGATGCCGTATACATCTCGAATAGCACGGTTTTCATTGTTGTAGTTAAACCGGCCATCCACCAGTTTCAAATGATCAATGAAGACCAGTGTTTGGGCAGAATCTCCACCTTCACCAATATAATCGAGAATGAATTTGTGATTCAACACGCTATCGCCTTCATGTCTGATCAAATTGATGAATGGCGATTCTAAAAGAATGTCATCGGCGATGATTTTTCCGCTGTGTTTGTCGTAAGAATAACTTGAAACGGAAATTCTTGGAATGAATGCAAGTGTATCCTGTTTCTGATCTTCAATGTATAAATCGGTGATGGAGAGTTTCGCCCAAAGGTCAATTTCCACCTTGCCAATAGTCACTTTGGCGCCAAGTTCATCACTAAGCCAGGAAGCGACACGGTGCGAAACCCAGGTCTGTACTGCTGGTATATACAGAGAAAAATAAGCCGATCCGATCAGAATGATCAGTACTATCAGCACATTTCTCAATATTTTAAGGGTCTTCCTGAGCACAGTTTTCCGGCAAGTTCGCAAAATACCGAACGCGGAAATACGAAAATTATGCCTTTCAGACAGATTTCAACAATTCGGAGGCGATGAATGGGTAAATAAATCGCCAGGCCAAGTACGAAGAGTTCTAGAGATGGATTTTTTGAGCTGAATCTGTATGAATGTGGCATCAACCTCATGTTGATCCATTATCCTTATCAGAGGGAGGATCGAACCTATCTTGTCTAGCAGTATTTACATGCAAAGAAAAAAAGGGCCGTCTTTCGACAGCCCCTTTTCAGTTATCTTTTCGAATGATCAGAGTTTCACAAATTTTCTGATCACCTTTTCTGTGCCATTGTGGACAGAAATGGAGTAAGAACCTTGAGAAAGCTGACTGATGTCGATGTTGTTGACAGCATTGCTACCGTTGATTTTTGAACTTACCACCAATCGGCCCATGGCGTCATGAATGGCGTATTCCAATGAACCGGAAACACCTACCACCGTTACGCTGAGTTGAGCGTGTGCTGGGTTAGGGTAAAGTTTCACAGACCAAGAGATGTTCACTTCTTCTACGTTGTCAATACAGTTGTCATCGATGGCATCATTGCAATCATTGTCGATACCATCACAGAATTCAATAGCATCTGGATTGATGTCTTCATCTGTATCATCACAGTCCTCGCTATTTTCAACATAACCCACTGGGCTGCTGCAAGCAAGTACAAGTGCAGTGAGATCACCATATCCATCTGCATCTTCATCGGCATAGAACGAGAGAAGAACGCCTTCGTCAACACTTCCGTCGCAGTTGTCATCTTCGCTGTTGCAAAGTTCAGTTGCGCCTGGATAAACGTTGGCATCATTGTCGTTACAATCACCTGAAATCAAAGATGAATTCGCAGGAGCTGAGCAGAAATCTCCAAGAAGATCACCACCCACTGCATCTCCATCATTGTCTGCATAATATGTGCTGGTCGCAAGACCTTCATCAATAGCACCATCACAGTCATTGTCTGTGTTGTCACAGAATTCTGGCGCATTCGGATGAATACCGGAATCTGTATCGTCGCAGTCATCTGCATTGGTTACTGCATTGGCAGGAGGTGAGCAGAAATTGCCCAAGAAGTCGCCACCGAAACCATCACCATCAACATCGCTGTAATAGTCAACATAGACTACGTCGTTGTCAATTGATTCATCGCAGTTGTCATCGATTTCATTGCAGAATTCAGATGCTCCAGGATTGATAGATGCATTGGAATCATCACAGTCACCGCTTTCTACAGATGAATTGGCTGGTGCAGAGCAGAATGAACCAAGAAGTTCATCGCCATAACCGTCACCATCGTCATCAGAATAGTAATCAGCAAAAGTCAAACCTTCATCGATACCTTCGTTACAGTTGTCATCGAGGTCGTTGCAGGTTTCCAAAGCATCAGGATTGATAGCAGAATTGGCATCGTCGCAGTCACCATCGGTAGTTACACCGTTTGTTGGTGCCAAGCAAAGATTACCTAGGAATGCTGCACCAAATCCGTCACCATCCAAATCTTCATAGTAGTCAAGATAAACCACGTTGTCATCGATCTCTGCATCACAGTCATTGTCGATGCCATCACATGATTCACTTTCACCAGGATTTACGCTAGAATTTGCATCATCACAGTCACCACCAACAGTTGAAGAGTTGGCAGGAGGTGAACAGAAATCGCCAAGCAAATCTGTACCATATCCATCACCATCAGCGTCAGTGTAGTAGGTTGTCAATGTGAGTTCTTCGTCGATTGATCCATCGCAATCGTTGTCTGTGTCATCACAAACTTCAGTTGCACCAGGATTAACAGAAGAGTCGGCATCATCACAATCTGTGTTGTCCGTTACATATCCGGCCATGTTAACACATGATTCCATAGTAACAGCAGGATCTCCGTATCCGTCACCATCGCCATCAGCGTAGTACATTACAAATACGATGTCCTCGTCTGTTGTTGAGTCACAGTCGTCGTCAACTTCGTTGCACACTTCTGTTGCACCTGGATAGACATCCGCATTGGTGTCATCACAGTCAGTGCCATCTGCTACATAACCTGATGGTTGTTCGCAGTCGTCAACTGAAGAAGATGGGTCACCATAACCGTCACCATCGGCATCCATATAATAGGTTGCTAAGGCAAGTTCGTCGATAGCGCCGCTACAGTTGTCATCCACACCATTGTTGCAGACTTCGTCTGTACCTGGATTTACACTTGCGTCTGCGTCGTCACAGTCAGTGCTATCCGTTACATAACCCGATGGAGCAGTGCAGGCCGTAGTTGATGTTGAAGCATCACCATAACCGTCACCGTCAGCATCTGCATAGTATGTGTTAGCAGCCACATTGTCGATGTTGCCATCGCAATCATCGTCAGTACTGTTGTCACAAACTTCAGTTGCACCCGGATTCACGTTTTCATCGGTGTCATCACAATCTGAATCATCAGTTACATAGCCAGTTGGCAATGTGCAGTCTTGAACAGAATTTGAAGCATCACCATAACCGTCGCCATCAGCGTCAGCATAGAAAGTGATCAGAGGTAGTTCATCGGTATTGCCGTCACAGTTGTCGTCAGCACCATTGTTGCAGACTTCGTCAGCACCAGGATTGATGCTTGCATCTGTGTCGTCACAGTCAGTGTCATCACCAACGTAACCAGATGGAGCAGTGCAGGCTACGACTGAATCCGAAGGATCACCATAACCATCACCGTCTGTATCCGCAAAGTATGAGTTGGCGGCCGCGTTGTCGATGTTGCCATCGCAATCATCGTCTGCACCGTTGTCACAAACTTCAGTAGCATCTGGATTGATGCTGGCATCTGTGTCGTCACAATCTGTATCATCACTTACATATCCGGATGGAGCTGTGCAGGCATCTGTTGATATTGAAGCATCACCATAACCGTCACCGTCAGCATCAGCATAATATGTGTTCGTAGCCACGTTGTCGATGTTGCCATCGCAATCATCGTCTACACCGTTGTCACAAACTTCAGTAGCATCTGGATTGATGCTGGCATCAGTGTCGTCACAATCTGTATCATCACTTACATATCCAGATGGAGAGCGCAAGCAGTGGTTGATGTTGAAGCATCACCATAACCATCACCGTCAGCATCTGCATAATATGTGCTGGTAGCAACGTTGTCGACATTACCATCGCAATCATCGTCAGTACCGTTGTCACAAACTTCAGTAGCACTTGGATTTACACTTGCATCAGTGTCATCACAATCTGTGTCATCGCTTACATATCCAGATGGAGCAGCGCAGGCAGTGGTTGATGTTGAAGCATCACCATAACCATCGCCGTCAGCATCTGCATAATATGTGTTGGCAGCAACGTTGTCGACATTACCATCGCAATCATCGTCAGTACCGTTGTCACAAACTTCAGAAGCATCTGGATTTACACTTGCATCAGTGTCATCACAATCTGAATCATCTGTTACATAACCTGAAGGTTGTGTACAGTCATCAACAGAATTTGAAGCATCACCATAACCGTCGCCATCGGCGTCAGCATAGAAAGTGAACAGAGGTAATTCATCTGTATTTCCGTCACAGTTGTCGTCAGCACCATTGTTGCAGACTTCATCAGCAGCAGGGTTGATGCTTGCATCAGCGTCGTCACAATCCGTGTCGTCACTTACATAACCTGATGGAGCAGTGCAAGCAGTGGTTGATGTTGAAGCATCACCATAACCATCACCATCGGCATCAGCATAGTAAGTGTTGGCAGCAACGTTGTCGGTATTGCCATCGCAGTCGTCATCCACACCATTGCCGCAAAGTTCTGTAGCACCTGGATTAACGTTTTCGTCGGTGTCATCACAATCTGAATCATCTGTTACATAACCTGAAGGTGCTGTACAGTCGTCAACAGAGTTTGAAGCATCACCATATCCGTCGCCATCGGCGTCAGCATAGAAAGTGAACAGAGGTAATTCATCGGTATTGCCGTCACAGTTGTCGTCAGCACCATTGTTGCAGACTTCATCAGCAGCAGGGTTGATGCTTGCATCAGCGTCGTCACAATCCGTGTCGTCACTTACATAACCTGATGGAGCAGTGCAAGCAGTGGTTGATGTCGAAGCATCACCATAACCATCACCATCGGCATCAGCATAGTAAGTATTGGCAGCAACGTTGTCGGTATTGCCATCGCAGTCGTCATCCACACCATTGCCACAAACTTCAGTAGCACCTGGATTCACGTTTTCGTCGTTGTCATCACAATCTGAATCATCTGTTACATAACCTGAAGGTGCTGTACAGTCGTCAACAGAGTTTGAAGCATCACCATAACCGTCGCCATCTGCGTCAGCATAGAAAGTGATCAGTGGAAGTTCATCTGTATTTCCGTCACAGTTGTCGTCAGCACCATTGTTGCAGACTTCGTCGGCACCAGGGTTGATGCTTGCATCTGCATCATCACAATCTGTGTCATCACTTACATAACCTGATGGAGCAGTGCAAGCAGTGGTTGTTGTCGAAGCATCACCAAAACCATCACCATCGGCATCAGCATAGTAAGTGTTGGCAGCAGCATTGTCAATATTGCCATCGCAGTCGTCATCCACGCCATTGCCACAAACTTCAGTAGCACCTGGATTCACGTTTTCGTCGGTGTCATCACAATCAGTGTCATCACTCACATATCCTGAAGGAGCTGTACAACCTGTTGTTGTTACTGAAGCATCACCATAACCATCACCATCAGCATCGGCGTAGAATGTACTTTCTACTCCTTCATCAACGCTGCCATCGCAGTCTTCATCCTGAAGGTCACATGTTTCAGTTGCGCCAGGGTAAACTGATGCAGAGCTGTCGTCACAGTCTGTGTCGTCGGTGACATAGTCAGTAGGAGCAGAGCATGCCATCACGGATGATCCTGCATCTCCATAACCATCACCGTCGCTATCTTGATAGTAAGTGTTCTGAACACCTTCATCGATATCACCATCACAGTTGTCGTCGGCATCGTTACATGTCTCAGTTCCTGCAGGGTTGATATTCGCATCCGTGTCATCACAATCGGTATTGTCTGATAGATACCCTGATGGTTGAGAACAATCCGAAATGGTATTCAGTGGATCACCATAACCATCGCCATCATTGTCTGCATAATAGATGTTAGATACGCCTTCGTCAATACTTCCGTCGCAGTCATCATCGATGCCATTGCATACTTCTGGAGCCAAAGGACGAACATCAGAATTGGTATCATCACAATCGAGGTTGTTTGCTGAATAAGGGAAAGGAAGTTGACATGCCATAATGGTCACAGCAGGGTCGCCGTATCCATCGCCATCAGCATCCATGTAGTACTCACTGAAAGTAAGGCCTTCGTCAATGTCGCCATCGCAGTTGTTGTCTTGAGAATCGCAAATTTCCGGAGCACCAGGGTAGGTGTTAGAATTGAATTCATCACAGTCACCTTCACAGTTGGTAAAACCATCAAGGTCGTAGTCGTAACATCCGCACCAGCAGTATTGACATTCAGAATCCATAGCAGCTTCACCGGCACAAACGTTATCCCAAGAAACAGCACAGCAGAAACCATCATATGAACAAACTGATGCAGCACAAGGTCCTGCAAGATCAGCATAGCCTGATTGATCACAAGCCAATGGGCTTACATCAATAGTGCCATTACAATCGTCGTCAATACTATTCGCACAAATTTCGGTTTCACCAGGATTGATGTTTTCATCCGTATCATCACAATCGGTAGAATCGCTCACATATCCAGTTGGAGCAGAACAAGCCATGGTTGAAACAGTAAGATCACCGTAACCATCGCCATCAGCATCCTGATAGTAAACATTTTGAACAGATTCATCGGTATCACCGTCGCAATCATCATCAATTAAATTGCAGATTTCGATCGCACCCGGATTAACAGCTGAATCATCATCATCACAATCGGTGTTGTCGCTTACATAGCCAACTGGTTCAGAGCACGCCATTGTACTAGCGCTTGGATCTCCATATCCATCACCATCATTGTCGAAATAATAAGTGAACTGGACACCTTCATCGGTCAATAAGTCACAATCGTCATCTAACAAATTGCATACTTCAGTTTCACTTGGATTTACGTTAGGGTTACTGTCATTACAATCGAGGTTGTTCACGGAATATCCAGGGAATAAACCGCAAAGGTTCCACCCATTGAGGGGGTCACCATAACCGTCTCCATCAGCATCTGAATAGTAAACAGAAGTTGGAAGTCCATCATCGAAGATACCATCGCAATCATTGTCAATCAGATCGCATGTCTCCGATGCACCAGGGTTAATACTCGCGTCAAAGTCATCACAATCGTTATCACAATTGGTATAGCCATCAAGGTCGTTGTCATAACAGCCGCAAATGCAATAAGTGCAGTTTTCATCACTCGCAGCTTCTCCCGCACAGATTCCATCCCATGATACAGTGCAGCACCAATCATCATAACTACATACCGAAATGGCGCAATCACCAGCAAGGTCAGCATAGCCAGCAGCATCACAGCTACCTGGAGTATCATCGACAACAAAATTACAATCCTCGTCGATTCCGTTGAAACAAATGTCTTCGGCCCCAGGATAAACTGTGTCATCAAAGTCATTACAGTCACCATCGCAATTTGTGTAACCATCCATATCGTTGTCATAACAACCACAAAGGCAATAACTACAATTTGGATCAGAAGCAGCTTCACCTGCACAGATGTCGTCCCATTCAGTTAAGCAACAAAAATCGTCATAGCTACAAACACTGGTGCCACATGGACCCGCTAAATCAGCATAACCTTCTGAGTCACAAGTGCCGGCAGAGTTGTCTATTAAGCCATCACAGTTATCATCCACTGAATTGGAGCAAAGGTCAATCGCCAAAGGATTGATCCCAGCATCGGTGTCATCACAATCATCGGCATTTGTAACATAGCCAACAATTGGAAGACAACTTTCAACCATCCAAAGAGGGCTTCCATAACCGTCGCCATCGTTGTCGATATAATAGGGAATGGTAAGGCCATCATCTACCAAACCATTGCAGTTGTTGTCGATATTATCGCAGATCTCAGGTGCACCTGGGTAAAAGGTATTGTCGAAATCATTGCAGTCTCCATCGCAATTGGTAAAGCCATCAAGGTCGTAGTCATAACAACCGCACCAACAAAACTGACAATTGAAATCTGTTGCTGCTTCTGACGCGCAAATGTTGTCCCATGAACTGGCACAACAGAAACCGTCATAAGAGCAAACTGCAACGCCACAAGGACTAGCAAGGTCCGTATATCCGGCGACATCACAGCCACCGGTATGATCAGAACCACTGCAATCCTCATCTATTCCATTGCCGCAAATGTCAAAAGCAGAAGGGTGAATGGCAGCGTCAAAGTCATCGCAGTCTCCACTACAATTGGTGAAACCATCAAGGTCATTGTCATGACAATCTACCCAGCAATATACGCAAGCAGGATCTGATGCGGCTTCTGATGCACAGACACCGTCCCACGCTGTGGCACAACAGAAAGCATCATAGCTGCAGACCGATGTTGCGCACGGCCCGGCAAGGTCAGTATAGCCCGATTGGTCGCACTGTCCGTACAAATTGTACGCGTTGACCCAGACTAACATGACCAACATTAAATTGGTAATTGTTCTTCTCATGTGTTTTGGATATAATTAAGTAAAAAAAAATTGGTTGCTTAGTTTGTTCTCTTGGGTTGACTTCCAGGAAAATATCTTTCACGCACACTTCGTGCTTCAAGCATCATTTCCTGATAAACCATCGGATTTTCTTTGACAGCTCTCAAAAGCGCATCGCTTTCGAGGTTAGTGAATTGTGGATAGTGAATGTTCACCATACTGACACATTCATCATATGACTTAGCTGCGAGCATGTCGGCCGGTAAGACATAATCAGCCGGTAGCGGAGCAGCAAGAATGTCACGGATGTATTTTTTCACGTCATCCGCAAATTTCAACTCCGGAATTGGTACACCTAAGTTCGGTTTACCTTGTGGAGCGGTGGTTTCTTTTTGATCCGATGAATTGGTTTGCCCTGTGGCTGGCTTGTCTGAACAGCAGATAAATATGCTCGCAGACAGGAGAATAGTAATTGTTCTCTTGCTGAAATTGGTTAAGCGCATACAAAGAGTAATTAGAATAAATAAGGTTACATGTTTTCAAATCACCCCACTATACGGGACCAAAGAAAAATGTTTCATTTTACCCGAAATTGTTTTGAAGAGCCAATGGTCCAAAACAAATCAAAGAAAAATTTAAACGAAACAGGTAATTCAGTTCATATAGCTACAACAGGGTCGTAGGAATGTGAACAAACGTAATGTTTGTCATTAAAAGAAATTAATTTCTCTCGATATAAAAACGTGAGATTTTCAACACCTTTTTTTTTCTCTTGTGGAAAACAAAATAAATGGCGGATGCGCACCTTTGTGTGGTTGATTTGCATTTTGCATAGTAGAAATGAAAATAGTATCAATCCTGTACTTGAATGTTTTACTGTTGTGTGCATATCCTGCAAATGCACAGTTTCAGGATGTGACAAATACTCAATTCGGTTTTCCCATTTACAATGAAGGAACACTGTTTGGCAATGGGCTTAGCTTCTTTGATTTTAATCAAGATGGTTTCGACGATGTTTCTATTGCTGATGGAAGCGCTATTCCGCACTTTTTTCAAAACATCAATGGTCAGCTTTCCGAAATCGAATTGGGAATCACCAACGTGGAAGCGAAACAGTTCATCATGTTGCTTTGGGCCGATTATGACAATGATGGCGACAATGATTTATTGACAACTCGCGATGGAGCTCCCGTGCAATTGTGGAACAACAACGGCAACATGGAGTTTACCAATGTTGCCGCTGCATCTGGTCTGGAACAAGAAAATCTGAGTTATTGGGGAGCTGCCTTTGGCGACTATGATCATGATGGATGTCTTGATCTTTTTATCGCAAAATACTATTCGCAATATTTTAATCCTGGTCCAATATTCAGATCACGACTTTATCACAATAATTGTGATGGCACATTTACCGAAGTAACTTTGGATGCAGGAATCGATCTTCCACCGAAACCTGTTTTTCAACCGGTCTTTGCCGATTACAACAATGATGGTTGGGAAGATCTTGTGCTGATCATTGATCGTGTACAATTCAGCAATGAAATCTATCGCAACAATGGTGATGGTACTTTTACCAATCAAACAGACGAAACGTCATTCGGATTGAATATCTGCTCTATGTCCGGTTCTGTCGCAGATTTTGATCAAGACCTTGATGATGATATTTTTATTTCAAATGGACCGAATGGCAATCTGTTGATGAAAAATGAAGCCGGAATGGAATTCACTGAAGTGGCTGAGGAATATGGTATTTCAACCAATGTAGTTTGCTGGGGCGGAGTGTGGATTGACTATGATAATAATACGTGGGAAGATTTGTTCATTGGTGCTACCTACCCAGTGACGGAGCCACTTGGTAACTGGTTTTACATCAATAATGAAGGTTTAGGGTTTTCTGATGGTTTACCACTAAGTGGTTTTGAAGAAATTCTTGCAGAAACGCATGCCTCTGCAAAAGGTGACCTCAACAATGACGGATATTACGATATGGTATGGAGCGTGTCAGAAGGAATGTCTTCCATGCTCTGGGAAAATATTGCTGGGGATAACCACTACCTCAGCATAGATCTCGAAGGTGTATGGGCGAATCGAAATGGTATCGGGTCAAGGATTACTTGTCACGCAGGAGGTAAGGTCTTTCAACGTTATACCCACGCGGGAGAAAATTTCCTTGGCCAGGATTCTGGAAAGGAAATTTTTGGATTGGATTCCATCGCAATGGTTGATTCACTCATCATACAATGGAACAGTGGAACAAGAGATGTTTTTGTTAACCTGAATGCTAGATCAGCGTCTTCATGTTCACGAAGGTGATTCTTTCATTCAATATCCCGAGATCTCCTTTGAAGGAGATTCCATTTTATGTTTTGGTGATTCTATTCTACTTGATGCAGGCATTGATGTCAATGTTCTTTGGAACACTGGTGATACAACGCAATGGATTACAGTTATGAATGAAGGATGGTATTTTGCAGATGTCACCGATGCGTTTTTGAATGTCCTCCGCACAGATTCTATTTACATTGTTGTAGAACCTATACCAGACGCATCCATCTCGACTACTCCATTCACTTGTCATAATTCTCATGATGGAGTGGCCGTGATCGAAATAAATGAAACAGATTATCAGGAAATCACCTGGGACAATGGCGTACAGAATTTGGAAGCTACTTTCTGGGATCCTGGTTTGCACTCCTGCACATGGACAGATATTTATGGATGTACACATGTGCAATCATTCGAACTCTCAGCTCCTGCACAAATGCAATTGAACCTGGATGTCACCGATGTTTCTTGTTTCGGAGGAAATGATGGTGCATGTGTTATTATAGCCTCAGGCGGCACTCCTCCCTACGAATTCAATTGTGGAGGCGATTGTTCCCAACTCACTGCGGGTAAGTGGTATGCTAGCGTAACGGATGCAAATGGTTGTGTTCAGTCGAGTGTATTCTTTATTCAAGAACCATCACCTATCCTCATAACTGCTATCACGGATGGTATCGAATGTGCAAATGCGGGGTTTGGTTCTGTCTCCATCGATATTTCCGGTGGTGTAGAACCTTATCAAATAGATTGGATGAGTGAGAATCCTGCTTTACTCACTGCCGGTGATTATTCCGTTGAGGTAACTGATGCAAATGAATGCGAGACTGTTCTTGGTTACACCATTCTTCAAGCAGATTCATTTTGAATTGGATCTCACGATTCAGGATATCTCATGTTTTGGTTATGACAACGGAATCGTGAGTGCAACTTATTCCGCAGATGTTATGCTCGAATGGGATGTAGATGATACCACATCATTCACGGCGGGCTTACATGTGCTTACGGCCACCAATTCCATTGGTTGTGTGCAGGAATATTCTTTTTTTGTTTCGGAACCGGAAGAATTGATTTGTGAAGTAAGCACAACACCTTGGATTTACCCTGCTTCTTCTGGGGTGGCTGAGGTGTCTGTCACGGATGGAACTCCTGACTATAGTTACTATTGGAGTGGCACATTCAGAATCAACGGATAGCGTGAGCATTTATGTGAGCGGAGAACAATATGTTATCGTAATGGATGCTTTGGGATGCAAGTGTATTTCAACGTTTGTATATAACGTCGTCGTTTCAATAGATGAAAATTCTTTTGGTTTTCAAATTGGACCGAACCCTGCGGATGAATGGTGTAACATTTCTGGTATCCATATACCAATGGAAATCCTTGTTTTTGATGTTGTCGGAAATCTGGTGTTGCACGATTACATATCGTCATCAGGTTATGCAATATCTACTGCACAATGGGTGAATGGCTTATACTCCATCGTTTTATCCAATGAAAAATATTCTAACATAACTCGAATGCTCGTTCAGCATTAATTGAGTTCATTCAACAGACAAAAAAGGCGACAATTGTCGCCCCTCTAGGATGTTAATTTCCTTTTGATCGGTGTTTGTCAATCTGACGGCGAAGTGCATCCAATGCAACATCTGTCGCTTCTTCGAATGTTTTGCACTGTTTTTTAGCAAACAATTCTTTGCCTGGGATCGAAAGTTTTACTTCAGCAATTTTGTTTTCATTCACATCTGATTTATCCAATCTGAGAAAGACCTCACTTTTGATAATTCTGTCATGAAACGTACCGAGCTTCTGCAATTTTTCTTCAATGAATTTGATCAACTTGATGTCTGCATCAAAATGGATACTCTGAACTTGTACTTGCATAATTGAACAATTTTTTAAGGGTTAGACTTCAATTATTCCGTGGATGCATCTTTTGATGGATGCCTTTAAGTTTTTCTATACTGTTGTGTGTATATACCTGAGTCGCCGCCAGACTTGAATGTCCTAACACTTCTTTGATGACGTTCAGATCGGCTCCGTTGTTCAGCATGTGTGTAGCAAATGTGTGTCTTAATACGTGTGGACTTTTCCTTTTTATCGTACTGACCTGCGAAAGGTAATTTTTTACTTTGAGGTAAACAAATGTTTTAGATATTTTTTTTCCTGTGTCATTGATGAAAAGTTGTCCCTCTTCATGTTGGTCAAAACAACGATTACGCGCTACCTGATATTGCCTAATCCGGTCGAGCAATTCTCTTCCGGCTGGTACATACCTCATTTTGTTGCGTTTACCTGTCACTTTAATCTGTCCGATAGAGTCATCAATGTCCCGGTCTTTTAATCCCAGGAGTTCTGCTTGCCTTATACCAGTTTCGTAAAGCAGGGTTACAATCAATTGATCCCGTTGGGCAGAGAAAATTTCCTTTTCAGAAGGATTTTCTCGGTTTTTCTGGTAAATATCTTTGTTATACAGTGACTTAGCTCCCTTCTCATCAACAAAAACAGGAAGTCTTTGCGCAATTTTGGGTTTGGGAATACCCCGGGCCGGATTGTGGGTAAGAATGCCGGTTTTCATCAAAAACCGACACCAAGCCTGTACTGATGAGAGTTTACGGTGTACCGAACTGGCTTCATATTGCTCTTCCATCAATGAAGCCATCCAGGAACGAACCACTTGTTGACTGATTTCCGTTGGCGTATGGATTTCAAATTCCCGTACACACCAGGTCGTGAATTGTTCGAGATCGTTGCTGTAGGCATCGATCGTGTGCTGTGAAGATCTTTTTTCACTGCGTAGATAGTCCAGAAAGTCATCCAGTTTCACCATAAGCAAAAAAGGCGAAGAACTGGTAGAACCAGATCTTCGCCTCGAATATTGTGAACAGCAGGCTGTTCTTACATCTCTTCTCTTTTCAGATTGGCGATGTAGGTAGCGTGCTTGATTTCTTCTCTGCGGCTAACGCTCTTCTTCGTGTAAGACTGACGGTGACGGAGTTCTTTCACAACACCGGTCTTTTCGAATTTTTTCTTAAATTTTTTGAGCGCTCTGTCAATGCTTTCGCCCTCTTTTACTGGAATGATCAACATAATGGATATACCTCCTTCAATTTTGGGACTGCAAATGTATGCTGTAATTCACGTTTTTACCAAATTTTTCTGCCAGCCGGGGTGGCCTGTACTGTTCACAGGTTTGAAATACCTACTTTTTTTCCCAAGTATTTCTTCTCGGTGAGTTCGCCAACCATAAAATCGGCAAGATCACCTGCCGTGATATCCCAACCCTGTGTCGGATAAGTATCCTGTGTTTTGTAAACGCCAGATCTTTCTCCTTCTTTGATCATGGGCGGACAAACAAAAGTGAAGTCGTTGCGACTGGTGAGCAACGCATCCAAAACCCTCACATGTGCCATACTGAGATCAATGTATTCTTTGGGGAAAGTGGCTGTCTCGTAAACTTTCAAATGTTCGCTGGCTTGCAATGCGCCAATTCCTCCGATTGCTATGATGCGTTTTACCTTGTGCTCCCGCATGGCATTGATGATGTGATTGATGAACACCACACGATGGGAGTTTTCTGTCGAACTCAGGCATGAAATCACCGCGTCCTGTCCGTGCATGTTGGCCGATACATCTCTTTGCGATAATGCATCTCCTTGCACGACCTTCAAATTGGGATGCAATAAATTGATGGATTCCGATTTGCGAACAAATGCGGTCACTTTATGGCCTTTTTCCAAAGCACGTTTCAAAACATGTGTTCCAACCCTTCCGTTGGCTCCTAAAATCAAAACATTCATAAGAATTACTTATTGATTGCGTCAAACTTACTCGATTCTTCAACGCAAATGTCCCGATCTGGTTCGCTTTTTTGTTTTTTTCCGGATTGTCGACCAACCGCCTGATTTCCGTCCTTCATAAAGAATGACTACAAGTCTATCCATGAAACCATGCTTCATCGTCATTGGTGCGAAAAGGTTCACGACTTTCATGAAATACGACCTTTCCAATTCTTTTATCCGTGATCATTTTATTGCATCCGTTTTCACGCATAGCTTCGCCGCGAATGATTTCGGATAAAAACCGGTACAGGGATTTTGTGAGCTTGCTGAAAGTTCACGGCATTACCCATGTCATCATCACGCCGGGTTCGCGCAATGCGCCATTTTCCTTGAGTTTGCTCAATTTCCCCGGTATCGAAAGCCACAGCATTGTGGATGAAAGAAGTGCGGGATTTGTTGCATTGGGTATGGCACAACAACTTGGTAAACCTGTTGTACTCATCTGCACCAGCGGAACTGCGGCGCTCAATTTCGCTCCGGCCATAGCAGAAGCCTATTATCAACGCATTCCTTTGCTCGTTGTTACCGCTGATCGTCCCCTCGAATGGATCGATCAGGGAGAAGGGCAGAGCATCAGACAGAAGGACTTGCACCGGAATTATGTCAAAGCTTCCTATGAAATTGCCGAAGAAGCTCAGGAAGGTGATTTGGTATGGTATAATGTGCGCGTCATGGATGAAGCCATGAGGTTGTGCACACAAGGTGTACCCGGCCCGGTTCACATCAATTTTCCGCTGCGCGAAAGTCTTTATAAGACTGCGAACAACCACGATGAGAATGTCAAAATGATCCGCACTGCGGCTACGGAAATTTATATCGAGCCGGAGGAATTGAAGCGAACCAAAAAACAACTTGCCGATGCCGGAAAGATCGTTGTTCTCGCCGGACAATTGCCGGATCAGCCCGAACTCGAAATCTACCTCACTGCATTCGCAAAAAGAGATAATGTGATTGTTTTCACTGAAGCGCACAGTAATCTTTCTTCCGATACTTTCATCACCACCATCGATCGTTTGATCATGGGCTTTGATGATGAAAAGAAAAAGTACATTCTGCCAGATATCCTCATTACACTCGGTCGAAATATTATTTCTAGAAAAGTCAAAGAGTTTCTTCGTGCTGGTCAAACCGAGCATTGGCATGTCGATATCAGCGGAGAAGGATTGGATACGATGAAAAACCTACGTCGGATTTTTCCACTTTCACCGATAGATTTTTTCCGCACGGTTCAAGAAGGAGAGATGCCTGTGATCCATTCGGATTTCAGATCCACCATCACAGCATGGAATGAAAAGGCCAGATTGGTTTCTGCTTCATTCATGGCAACAGCACCGTGGAGCGATCTCAAAGCATTTCAAGTCATACACGACCAAATTCCAACCGAAAGCGATGTGCAAATGGGCAATAGCTCCGTGGTGCGATACGTGTTGCTCAATGATTCAAGAGCCGATTTGCGATACTTCGGAAATCGCGGCGTAGCGGGAATTGACGGCTGCACCAGCACTGCCGTCGGCGCGTCATTTATCACGAAAAAAAGAACAACACTCATCACTGGTGATGTCGCATTTTTTTATGATGGAAATGCATTTTGGAATGAAATGGTGACCCCACATTTAAAGGTCATACTCATCAACAACGGAGGTGGAGGTATTTTTAGAATCATCGAAGGACCAAAAACTACCGGAGAAGCTTTGGAAAAATTTTTCGAGACGACACACCAAAGAACTGCAGAAAAGTTTGCTGCGATGTATCAGCTGCCCTATCGGCCTGCTACCGATGTTCAGTCTCTGAATGAAGGATTGCATTGGCTCTATCAATCGAACGAATGTTCCATCCTCGAGGTGTTTACACCGAGATTGGAAAATGATCTAATACTCAAACAATTTTTCGCAACGATCAAAAACGAAGTCTACAAAAACGGTTAATTGAACATGAGAAACTGGATTTCAATCAAAGAATACAGCGATATCCGCTTCGAATATTTCGAAGGCATTGCCAAAATCACCATCAACAGACCTGAGGTGTACAATGCTTTTAGACCAGAAACCAACAAACAGATGATCGAAGCGATGGACATTTGTCGTGAGCGACAAGACATCGCTGTGGTTGTCCTCACCGGTGAAGGCGATAAAGCATTTTGCAGTGGGGGAGATCAGAATGTGAAAGGTGTTGGTGGATACATCGGTGAAGATGGTGTACCTCGTTTGAATGTCCTCGACCTTCACAAACGAATCCGCGAACTTCCAAAACCCGTGATCGCGATGGTGAATGGTTATGCTATCGGTGGCGGACATGTTCTCCATGTGGTTTGTGATCTTACCCTTGCATCAGATAACGCCAGATTTGGTCAAACCGGTCCGAAAGTCGGAAGCTTTGATGCTGGTTTTGGATCAAACTTTTTGGCGAGTCATGTGGGACAGAAAAAAGCACGTGAAATCTGGTTCCTTTGTGAGCAATACACCGCGGCAGAAGCTGAAGCCATGGGTATGGTGAACAAAGTTGTTCCATTGGCGCAACTAGAAGAGGAAACGGTTCGCTGGTGTAAAATCATCATGAAACGAAGCCCGTTAGCCATTCGAATGATCAAACGTGGTCTCAATGCAGAATTGGACGGACAACGTGGTCTCATGGAATTTGCCGGAGATGCCACTTTACTATACTACCTCACCGAAGAAGCGCAGGAAGGAAAAAAAGCCTTCCTTGAAAAAAGAGATCCGGATTTTCAGAAGTTTCCAAAATTTCCGTGATGAAAAATGGCTCGCTGCTTTTAGGTTGCGCACATTGCCGCTTGCTGCTTCCAGTGTAATTGCTGGCAGTTCTATGGCGTGGCATGACCAACCTTTTCATTGGTCCATTTTGTCATGGCACTGGTCACCACGTTTTTCTGCAGATACTTTCTAATCTCGCCAATGACTACGGTGATTTTTCTCATGGTGTTGACAATGATAAACGTGTCGGTCCACAGCGGGCCATGCAAAGCGGTGCCATTACCAAATCTCAAATGAAACGTGCTCTTGTGCTGACGACCATTCTTTCATTGGTTTCAGGTATTGCTCTCTTGTGGTTTTCATTAGGCGAACGCGGACTTTTTATGCAAGCCCTTTTGATGCTCAGCATCGGAATATTGGCCATTGTCGCGGCATTTAAATATACCGTTGGTAAAAATCCATATGGCTATCTGGGGCTTGGCGACCTCTCCGTCTTTTTGTTTTTCGGAATTACCGGCGTGATGGGCACTTACTATCTGCACACGGGTGTTTTGTCCGAACATGTTTTGTTGCCCGCTGTCACTGTGGGATTATTCAGTGCGGCCGTTCTTAACCTCAACAACTTGCGAGACCATGAAAACGATCGGGCTTCAGGTAAAATAACCCTCGTGGTCAGAATGGGTTTTTACAATGGAAAAATCTATCAGTTGATGTTGATCGGTGGAGCGAGTTGTTGTGCGATTGCGTTGTGTGTACTCACCGGAGATAACTTCAACAAATGGTTTACCCTCATTATTCCGGTTCTGCAGCTTCTGCTGGTGCGTAAGGTTTTCCGTACAAATATCCCCGCCATGTTGGATGGCGAATTGAAAAAGGTCGCCCTTTCCACCTTCGTTTACAGTGTTTTACTCTGGATGTTGTTTTGAGCCGGCTGCAGGTTTTGTGGAATATTTCTGTCCATGGCATCCTGATGTGGTATGGAAAAAGACCATCAAGACGGAACTGCTGCTGCAGTCACTTCGAATGGGGAGCATTATAGTATATTCGCCGCCCCTGATCAGACGAAAGCAAAAATGGCAGTTACTTCATCCAGAAGACTTGTAGGTATCGATGTGGCATACGGCTTGGCCGTAATGGGCTGCATTGTCTATGCATTCTGGTTTATCATGGGTGATAAGGTCACCAGTGTCCTCACACAAACGAGGTTCAGCATCCTCATGGATATTTTCCCTGCTTTGTTCTTTTTTCTGAATGGCTTCACAGTGACCCTCACCATGCGCGATAGACGTGTGAGTAACCGTAAACTTTTATCTTATCTCGGTAAACGCGGCAGTGTTCTATTTCTCATTGGATTGTCTTGTTGTGTGATATGGCCAATGAACATTTTTCATCGCATCTGGATTGATGTACATCGCTGCTCCATTTGTAGCGCAATGGAACAATGTGGTATTGCGCCTCATTACCCTGATGTCCATCATACTCGGCATCGTTTTGCTATATAGATGTTCCAACTTATTCGAGTTATAATCCTCCGACCTTAGGAGGTGGTGAGATATTCAATGTGATGGGGTTCATTCTTTTCAATGGATACTATTCCGTTTTGCCATGGTTTACCTTTTTCTTCGCTGGACTGCTCTTAGGTCGGACTGAAATTCGCCCAAGAGGAATTTTGCCGCCATCAAGTCTACTTGGTATCGCTCTGATAGTGATCAGTTTTGTTGTGAATCGATATTCTAAAAAACTCGATAATGATGTTGTGCTCATCCAACGATTCGATTTCTTCCTTTTGAATATTCGTTTGCTTTTTCCTGCATTTTGTGTGTTTGGAATTGGCGTGAGCATCGTTTTAACGAACACAATGATGTATGCGTTCCGCAAATTGGAAAACCGCAAACTTTTGAAAAGTATTCAAACCATTTCTTCCATGAAATACAGTTTGTTTTTCTTCCATACCTTGATCGGTTTGATTACCATGAGTGCGACGAATCTTCAGTTTTTCACTCGAAAAATTGTCTTAATATCATATGTCATTCTTGCCACTTTTCTCACTTTTTATCTGATCTTCGTTTGGAGAAAACGTGTGAGCGAACAAGGTCCAATGGAATGGTTGATCAAGAGAATTTCCGGCTCTGCCAAGAAGTAAATATCCGATTTTTCGGATATGATCTGGTATTTCATAAACCCGCGCGTACTTCCCGCGATGTGCTGCATACACGCAAAGTTTGGTTTCTTATTCTTCATGACGAATCAACTGGTTTTTCAGGTGTAGGAGAATGTGCACCTATCCCCGGATTGAGTGTGGAATCGAATTCTGATGTGGAAAAGGCATTGCTTGCTTTGCAACATGGCATCAC
>JADKIZ010000013.1 GCA_016722445.1 Flavobacteriales bacterium
CATCAAAACATGTTGTTGTAACAGTTACTTCCGATGTTGTGGTGCTATTGGAATTTGTATTGGTGTAATTCTCACCATACGATGCCTCCAAGCTTGCCGAAGCACTCACGACCAACCCTTCGAACCCTGCTTCCACACCTGCAGAAACAGACCATGCATTGCTGTTGGTTGTTTGAACAGTGAAGCTCTGTGAAGTTGTTTCACTGTAATGCGAAGTAAATCCACTGCAATCTCCGGATTCCCAACACCATTGACGTCTGTCTCCAATCATTTTCACCCACATTGTCTGAGTGTGTTGGTGGTGCGTTGAGTATGATGATGGGTTGTACTACGTCTGTAATGGTATAATGATCGTAGTCGCCAAAGAACATATTATCACCATCAAAATCGCCGATGACTACCGAGTATTGACGTAGGTTTCCAGTGCCGGAGTAATACATGGGCATGAGGTCGTTATTGGCGGCCAATGTTTGCCATGCCAGTGTTTGATCATTCCACAGATGCACTGTAATGGAAAAGTACTGCTGTTGATTGTCATCGTCCACCCAATTTCTCACCAACAAAACTTCTGCAGTACCATCATTATTCATGTCACCCACAGTTACAAACTGATCGTAAAACACGTCTGTACTATTGCTATATGTAGCACCCAAGGGTTGATACGTTGATATTTGAAAATTGGTAGCTATCTCAAACAGCTGCACTTCCTGACCAGTAGCCAAAACGATTTCTTCGTATCCATCGCCATCCACATCCCCTGCATCGAGATCAAGGTTTTGAAGTTGATTGATGCTTTTCGTCGTTGAATAAACTTCGGGTAAGAGCACAGTCCTTTCAAGCCAATCAATCGGAGATACCGTATTGACCACATCATCGCCCACACGAAAAAGTCTTAACCATGTGTCATGAGCATTTCCGGGATTATCCTGCACTTGAATACCGTAAGCAGGTGCGATCTCTTTGATATAGTCATTATTAAAATCACCACTGGTCAAAGCGATGGTCATTCTTTCATTGCTGGTAATGTTTGTAGGAACGAAGGTTTGTTCTTTCGGCATAATCGAGCCGAACGCTGCGTCATACACTTTTACAAAAGGCATATAAAAGCCACCTTCGAATTGTGCTGAAGCGAGAATGATTTCATCGTTGTTGTCGTAATCGAGGTCAACAACAATCATATCAAATGATTCGAAATCTCCAACCAAATATGCAAACTCATCAGTCTGATAAGCAACTTCTGTCAGGTTGAGGTTTGCATCAAAATCGTACATGGTGATCAACAACTCATCGGAAGCGTCGTGACGATATACCATGATAATTTCATCATCCGGATTGCTATCGAAATTACCCGCAGCAAGACGAATAAATCCGGCATCAGCTTCTACAGTCGTCAGAGGCCCCGCATTGCTGCCTGTTCCCTGAAGATTTACCGTCATCAAAGTGCCTTGAATCTGTGCACTGTAAGAACGCAGATTGATGGCGTAACCTGTAGCTTGAGTAGCACATACATAGTCATCAATATGGTCGCCGTTAAAATCACCACTGCAACTTCCTATGTGGCGATTGCCTTCATTGTCCGGTGCGGATGTATAGGTTGGATGATTCGTTTGAAGTGCAATGGCACTATTCATATCATTGATGCTAAGCTGATTTACATCAAAGAACTTGTGACGCATTTTGTAATCGTTGTTGTCATCCTTTTCGTCCCAGATCAATGCGATTTCACGATTGGCAGAAACCTCACGTGGATATGCCAAGGGATTCACCAAAGCGCTGTCCAGCGGGTATTCAATTTGTGCATTCGACCATGTACTCAACAGTAACAGACCGAGAAAAAGCAACAGTTCTTTTGACGTCTTCATTTTAGTTTGATTCATGTATTTTTGAGCAAATTTGAATTTTGCCTGGTCATTTTACAATAGTCACAACTAACTACTCCCCAAAAAAAACCAACGTTTATGCGGGTTCTATGCGCAGCCCTCTACGTATTATGTTCTACCATCTTCTCCTTATTTCGAGAAATACCTATGTCCAATCAGATTCTACCTCCATTATTGGAGACAAAGGAGTCGTGATCTCTAGTTCAGAAGGATTATCTCAAGGTTATATCTTCTTCATATTTCAAGACAGTTACGGTTTTATCTGGCTCAGCACCAAAGAAGCTTTGAACAGATATGATGGTTATGATTTTAAAGTTTTCAGAAATAATCCTGAAGACAAACACAGCATTGGTGCCAATGAGTCCATCGAAATACTTGAGGACAAATACACCAACATTTGGTTGAATACCATGAACAAAGGCATTGAATGTTATATCCGTGAACTCGATGTCTTTTTACACTTCAAAGAGGACTCATCAGATGACAAGGCCATTTCGAGCAACGACATTCATTGGATGGCTCCGCATGGTGAAGATGAAATTTGGTTAGGCACCAATCAGGGTATTGATGTCATTCATTTTCAGAAAAACGAAAATCAGTCTGAGTATCCGAAGATTTCGATTGAAGAACGCATTGCCTCATCTTATTCATTTGAAGTTACCCATTACCCCGCTGCAAATAATATAACGCATGAGATCATGAGTATTCAACCCTTTGGAAAAAATGACATGGTTGGAATCTATCATGGCGCACCCCATCTTTTGAAGCTCAGTAAGACAGTTGAATTGGTTCCTTTGGCTGACGAATGGCCACAATTAGATGCGGCGATACAATCGGATCTCAGATCAATTCTTTATGACAACAAACGAGCAAGATGGTATTTTGTGAATCCAGATTCCATTTATGGGTGGGATTTGAAAACGTCTGTGACCACACGTTTTAAAAATGAATTTCCCGATCGCGCTTTTGCAAAACGATATACTCAAATTGATATGGATGGCAACATCTGGATGTCATTCCAACATACCATTTATTATCTGAACATATCAAAAAAAACATTTGAGCAACACATTTTAGAAGACATCAATTCATCGAACTACACGGGTAAAACTGCGAATTCATTTCTGATTGATCGCAGCGGACTATGGTGGATCGGAACAGCAGGGTATGGCCTGATCAAATACAATCCTGATGTACAACTTTTTCATCACACTGTTCCGCCAGACAATAGCGCCAGATCGTTTTACCATATTACAATGGGTGAAAACAACAAGGCCTATGTCGTGGGTGGAAAATACATTTGGCAATTAGACCTTGATCAAAAAAAACTCACCGATTATCTACCAGCCAGAGGATTTGAACAACCAGCTTCAGATGGCTATCTCAATGGCCAAGCCTTGATCTCGGACGCTGTAGGCAATTTATGGTTGGCCGCATCCACAGAACTTTATCACATCAATTACAAGGAGAATAAAAGCAAACTGCTGTTTACCAAAAACCAATATGGATATAGTGGCTATACACCAATCCTTTATTCCAAAGATGGAAGTGTTTGGTATGTCAATGCGATCAATATACACCATTTCACCCATCCTGAATTTTCGCATGAAGTGTACACCATACCTTCCAAATTTCGGGACTGGCCTGATCAACCTTTTGTACATACCATCATCGAAAACGGAGATTACCTTTGGCTTGGTACAGTTGCAGGTATTTTTGGTTTTCATACACAAACACACGAGTGGACCACATTAGCACCGGAACCAGATAATCCATATGGATTGGGTAAAACCCGCGTCTATGCATTGCTTCCCGATCCATTATATCCTGATCAATTCCTTTGGGCTGGATTAAACGGCAGAGGCATTTGTCGGATCAATCTTCAGACATCAGAAATACTCAAATTCACTTCTACCGATGGACTTCCCAATGATGTCATCTACGGTATTCTTTCAGATGACAAAGGCAGGCTTTGGATCAGCAGCAATCAAGGCATTAGTTGTCTGCAGCCCGGCTATAATAAAGATGAACCATGGCTGAAGATCATTCGGAATTTCACCACTGAAGATGGACTTCAAAACAATGAGTTCAACCGATACAGTCATTTAATAACACCCGATGGATTGATGATGTTTGGCGGAGTGAATGGCATCAATTCTTTTTATCCGGATGAAGTGCTCAAAACCAACAACGCACCATCCATCGCCATCACTGACATTCGCATCCGCAATAAATCTTTGCACATTGGCAGCGATGAAGATGAATTGCCCCTATCACCCAACATGTTGTCAGAACTGGTCCTCCAACCCGATCAAGACATGTTGACGATACAATACACCGCTTTGGAATTTACCAATTCACGCAAAAACAAATTCAAATACCAATTGCGCGGATTATCCGAAGAATGGATAGACGCAGGATTTAACCGCGAAGCGAATTTCACCAAACTCGATCCAGGAGATTATGTATTTACAGTCATTGGAAGTGATAGCGAAGGCGTATGGAATATGACAGGTCGCAGCTTGAAGATCACCGTCCTGCCAGCTTGGTGGCAAACATGGTGGTTTCGTATGCTCAGTATTTTACTCTTTGGTTCCATTGTTTTTGGCGTTTACAAATACAGAATCAATCAACTCAAAAAAATACAATTGGTACGCGACGGAATAGCGCGTGACCTTCATGATGAAATAGGAAGTACGCTGAGCAGTATTTCGCTTTACAGCGATCTCGTTCGAGAAAGAACAGAAGCCGATCTTCCCGACGTCTCACCGATAGCTGCGCAAATCAGTTAAAGCAGTCATCGCCTTATGGACAGCATGAGTGACATTGTGTGGGCGATCAATCCCGATCAAGACGAGCTCAACGATGTGATACAACGCATGCGGGCAGTATCCGCAGAGTTGACTGAAGCGGCAGGAATTGATCTCGAATTTGCTGCAGAAAACACATCGATGCACACCAAAATGGACATGGAATCCCGACGTAATTTTTACCTCATTTTCCGCGAAGCACTCAACAATGCCATCAAATATGCAGCGGCCAAAAAGATCAGCATTCGCATCACCAAAGAAGGCAATCGTTATGTCCTTGAAATTGCAGACAACGGCAAAGGATTTGACATGACCCAACACAAGCGAGGCAATGGATTGTTGAACATGCAAAAGCGTGCAGGTTTTTTGAAAGGAGAATTCAAAATCATTTCCAAACCCGGGCATGGAACTAAAGTAGAGTTAAAGTTTAAGACCTAGAAAAAACTGACTATTGTACAATCACAAGACAACATTCACCTTTGCAAAATGAACCCAACGCGTGTCATTGTATTCGACGACAGTCATGACCGGAGAGAAAGTCTCGAGCTCCTGCTCAATGGCCGCGATGGAATACAATGCATTGCCACATTCGAAAATTGCCTCAATCTAACAGAAGACATTCGCAGCAGCAATCCCGATGTTGTGTTGATGGATATCGACATGCCGGGAATGACGGGCATAGAAGCCGTAAAAGTGCTCAAGAAAAACTTCCCAGATCTCCTTGTCATCATGCAAACCGTTTTTGATGATGGGGCAAGAATAACGGCTGCGATCTCCGCTGGAGCAGATGGGTATATCCTCAAAAAATCATCACTCGCACAAATTGTCAAAGGCATCAAAGAAGTAATCGATGGCGGCGCACCGATGACACCATCCGTAGCGCGACACGTGCTCAAAATCTTTCAAGGTAAAATCACCCCACCACCCGGCGAAGACTACAAACTATCCGAACGCGAAACCGAAATGCTCGGTCACCTCGTCAACGGCCTCAGCTACAAAATGATCGCCGACCAATGCGGCATCTCCCAATTCACCGTCAACGCCCACATGCGCAATATCCACAAGAAGTTGCAGGTACATAGCGTGGCGGAAGCGGTGAGTAAGGCGTTGAGTCAGGGATTGGTATAGAGTCGTGTGTATTGAGTCGTGAGTATTGAGAATGCGGGGAGTATTCGTTAGGAGGTATAAGGTACGATGTATTAGCTATGAAGATCACGGAAATACGGCTGTGGGGCGATCATCTTTTTTCAAACAACCAAATGCCTGCCGCAACTTTGAACATTGAACATTGAACCTTGAACAGTATTGAGTAGTGAGTATTGAGTATTGAGAACGCATGGTGTATTAGTTTTGCAATGCACTTCCATATTCATTGTATCAACCCTCAATTTATATTTGTGCATATACAAAGCACGCTTCTCGCGCTGACACACCAACAACACGCACGAAAAGCAAAACAAAACTTCCAGAACGCATGAAAAAATGGGAATACAAATGGGTACTCAGATCCAGAGGCCTTGAGGCATACAAAACGAAATTGGTCAACGGTTCTACAGCATGGGATAAGAAATTGGAAGACTTCATGATAGAGGCCGGTGAAGAAGGCTGGGAATTGGTATCAGTGGTTCCCCGTTCGTCCTTTTCCGGACAATTTGGATCAGGCGTCGGCATCTCTGGTGATTTCGCTGGATTTACAACCGAAGAACTTTACATTTTCAAGCGAGAAAAACAATGATGTTGCGATGTTGCTGTTTGCAGCAAGCATCCGCGAAGCCGGCGCCACTGTGGTAAGTTTGGTGGGACAACATAATTATTAGTAATTTGACAAAAAAACAAAATGAGGTTACTATCAATCCTTGGAAAGGGACTGCAAGCTATGATTGACGAAGCGACAACGCCAGAATCATTTAAAGCAGGCCAACACTTTGAAGAATACGTTCGAGAATATCTATTTATAGAAAGATATTATGATTTGATAGAACGAACGCATGACTACAACACCAACAGTCGAGATTATGTTGAATCTTCTTTGAAGCCTGACTTCAAATTCAGAGACAAATGGACAAAAGAGAATTTATGTTGAAGCCAAATTTCGATCTGGACTATACAATGGAAAAATTGTTTGGTGTAAGGATAATCAATTGAAACGATATCGGGAATATCACAAGCAATCTCCACTGTTCTTAATACTTGGTTTTGGAGAAGATCCCAAGTCGCCCGATCTAATTTCTCTCTTACCCATGGATGCTGCGAAGTATACGGGATTATTTCCATCGTATGCGGAACAATATGAAATTGCTTCGGACAAAGCCGTTTCTTCGAAGGTGCTTTGGAGCAAGTAATATGAACCAATTCTAATATCTATCTACAAAGTCTCGATCACCATAAACTATGTAGATTCCTGTTCCTAAAATGGTAAATAAAAAAAACGTTTAAGCTGCTTATCTCATGGCAATGAATAAATCGAAATAGACTAATAAAACGATCATAAACCCAAATCCATAGAACCACTTTATGCTCGTCACTTGCGCCATCATCATACACTCCCCCAAAGTCCTCGTCACTCAGCGGAGTGAGTGGATGAAATTGCCCTTGAAATGGGAATTTCCCGGTGGGAAGATTGAAGCAAATGAGTCGGCCGAGGATTGCATTGTCCGTGAAATCAAAGAGGAACTTAATATCGACATAAAATTGGTTCAAGCCTTGGGGAGTTTTCCATATTCTTACGAGACATTCAATATCACCTTAATTCCATATATTGCAACCTATGTGTCAGGAGAAATAAAACTTGCTGAACACAAGGATTACAAATGGCTATCGAAAGAGGAATTGTTCGCTTTGGACTGGGCTTTGCAGATATTCCTGTTCTGAACCATTTTCTAAAGATGAATTTTGATGCAACTAGGCTTATAGAACAACTGATCAATAAAATGGTCTCAGCCAAACTAAATGAGTTAGGCAAAGATTCTTTCTACATCAGCAAAACCGAAGTTGATAAACATGAGGCCTCACGGATCTTTTCGAACTATCTCAGTGAGATCATCAAAATGGCACTGAACCTATATGTTGGTGATGACAGTATCGAAAAACAAATAGAACTTTCAAATAAACTCATACACCTCCTCAAAAAAGAATTACAAGACGAAGAGTTTGAAGAGGACTTGATATCCACTGAAGCTAAAATTCTTTCAGCCATATTTTCCAAAGTCGATGCAAATTTTTCAGACCTTGAAAAACACCTGAAACACATAACTCCTTATACCAGACTTTCTCAAAGTGAGTTATTCACAGGTAACAATGCAGGTATATCGCTCGAAAGTGAAATCAAAAAAGAAATTCTTTCTGCCAACAAAATTTGCTTCTTGGTTTCATTTATCAAATGGACTGGCATTCGCATTTTTGAAAAGGAATTGTTGGAGTTCACTGAAAGAGGTGGTAAACTGCAGATCATCACAACCTCTTATATGGGCGCCACAGATATTAAAGCGGTGGAATACCTTTCCTCATTGAAGAACTCAGAGATAAAGGTATCCTATAACACAGACAATGAAAGGCTCCACGCCAAGGCGTATTTGTTTTATCGCAATACCGGTTTTCATACTGGTTACATCGGCTCTTCCAATCTTTCACGGTCCGCACTGACCAATGGATTGGAATGGAACATCAAAATAACCACCAAGGAAGTCGGGCAACATTATTGATAAATTTCAAAAAGACCTTTGATACATATTGGTTAGATAAAGAATTTGAATTGTTTCATCCAGAAAAACATTTAGAGAAATTAAAAGTTGCACTGAAAAAAGAAAGAACCAGTGAAAGATCGAATCCTGCAACCTACTTCGATATCACACCCCACCCCTTTCAAGTAGAAATCTTAGAAAAACTAGTCGCTGAAAGGATAGTTCACAACAGTAATCGCAATTTAATTGTGGCTGCCACCGGAACAGGTAAGACCGTCATTTCAGCATTTGATTTTAAACGGTTCCGAAACAACCAACCGAGCGCCAAACTACTTTTCGTTGCACACCGAAAAGAAATACTCGCAACAAGCGCAAGCAACATTTCAAGGCATACTCAAAGACAATAATTTTGGTGAACTATGGGTGGATGGAGACCAACCGGAAAAATATGGGCATGTGTTTGCATCGATTCAAACACTGAACAATAGACTCGGTGCATTGCAACTTACCTCAGGCTATTATGACTTTATCATCATTGATGAAGTACATCACATTGCGGCTACAAGTTATCGACCGGTTTTAAATCATTTCACATCACAAATACTCCTTGGGCTCACAGCCACTCCAGAAAGGATGGATGGTGAAGACATTCTCAAAGATTTTTCCGGAAGAATTGCCGCGGAAATCAGATTGCCTGAAGCCCTCAATAGAAAATTACTTTGTCCTTTTCAATACTTCGGCATTACTGACAGCATCGACTTATCAAATGTCACTTGGCAGAATGGACGCTACTTACCAAGCGAGCTCTCAAATATTTTTTACTCGAAACGACAGAAGAACAAATGATATCCTTTCGAACCTGAACAAATATTTGAAGGACATACACGACGTGAGGGCGCTGTGTTTTTGTTACGCAAGAACATGCCGAGTTCATGGCAGCGAAATTCACGCTTGCCGGATTGAAAGCAGATTATCTGGTTAGTTCACGCAACGAATTGAGAGAACAACTTCGAACACGATTCTACAAAAAGGAAATCAACTATCTCTTTGTGGTGGACATCTTCAATGAAGGCGTTGACATACCCGAAATCGATACGTTCTTTTCCTTAGACCTACAGAAAGTCTAACTATTTTTCTACAACAACTAGGAAGAGGATTGCGTCTAGCAGAGGGCAAAGAATGTCTCACCGTATTGGACTTCGTTGGCAACGCCAGACCAGAATATGATTTTGAAGGTAAGTTCAGGGCCCTGGTTGGAAAAACCAACACCTCCACACAAAAAGAAATAGAAGATGACTTTCCACATTTGCCATTGGGATGTTCCATCATCTTAGAGAAAAAAGCCAAAGAATTCATATTGGATAACGTTCGCAAGGCGACATCCTTGAATAGGAACCAGCTTATCAACAAAATCCGAAATTTTAAGCACCAAACACACCTTCCACTCACATTAAAAAACTTCACCAACTTTTATCACATACCCCTTCAGTTGATCTACAAAAGAAACAACTGGACGCGACTATGCGCATTAGCAGAACAAATTGATGATTACCCAACGATCAATGAAGAAGAAATTTATCGTGCGATCAGTAAGTGGCTGTCTTGCCATTCCCAATCCTATTTTCAATTTATTCTATCACTGGCAACAAAGAATTTTCAGATCATCTACGACCAACTTACCGAAGAAGAAAAGGCCATGTGTTTAATGTTGCATTATGATGTTTGGCAGACACCAGGCAACTACGACACCCTAGAAGCGAGTATCCAAGCCATTGGTCGAAATACCAAACTATATTATGAAATTGTAGATTTGATGGAAATTCTGCTCGATAGAATTGATTACATAGAGCGGCCAATCCAGTTGCCATATAAACAGCCATTGAAAGTACACAGCAGATATACACGAGATCAAATACTATCCGCATTCGATTTTTATTCATTTGACAATAAAGCGAGCATCCGAGAAGGTGTGGCTTATTCAAAAGAAAAAAACACTGAACTCCTATTTATCACTCTAAACAAATCCGAAAAGGACTTTTCTCCATCCACATTATATGATGACTTTGCTATAAGTGAAACATTGTTTCATTGGCAATCACAAAATGCAGTAAGTCCAAATAAAGGCAAAGGACTTTCATACATCAATCATCAGTTTGAAGGCAAAAAGATCCTATTGTTTATCCGAGAAAAGAATGAAGACGAATATGGAAATACAATGGCATTTGTATTCATAGGAGAAGGAAATCTATCCGAACACTATGGTTCCAAACCCATGAGCATCAAATGGAACTCAAAGAACCAATGCCATCACATCTGTAAAGATCCAGCGAAGATGGCAGGTAGGTGAATATTCTCAATGTTTGAAACCGAGCTAAATTATCTCATAGAAAGTTTTTTATTTGGGTCAAAACACAGTTCATAATAACGACCTGGTTTTTCGAGGCAGCTCTATCTTCTTCTATTCGCCGTTTTCTCGCCAACCACCGGGTTAAATTGTGTCAGCGCTAATCCCAATTTGCTTTCAATATTCTGGGCATATTTTGAGGCTTCATCATTTGTTTTAAATCTCATAAGTACGACTCTTTTCCTATGTGTTTCATTCAATAAACAAACATCATAAAAGTCATCCAGATCTGTGGTTGACTGATTTGATCTACTATACATTGTATATCCGCTTCTGCTTTTCAAAATAGCCAAATAGGGCATGTCTTCCAAACCATACCACTGCCCGCGTTTTAAGCCGAAAAAGCTCGTATATTCCCTGTACTTCCTATTTGTAATATCTATTTCTGTTCCATATGAACTGGTCCAGATAAAAAGCCCTACCAGAACGAATCCAGCGGCAACAAGTGAGCTCTCAGCAACGACCAACAATGATCCTAATGCGAGAATAACTCCAATAATTAATACTGGTATTGGAAATGGGTTGCCGATTTTATTTTTAAGTATTTCAGGCATGAGGGTTGGGTTGTTGTTCAGCCAACTTCTTCACGATTTGGTTTCTGTGAATATTGACTTTTTCATTTTGTACGGAATTTATTGCATTGTTCGATTCTATGGATTCAACAACAGCGATTATTAAGAAGCTTTCCACGTTGCATCCAGAAACGAAAACTACTGCACAAGGGAGGTATTAAAATGGCGTCGTGTCTTTATTCAACATCAACTTGTTCGCATACCTAATAAATCGATTTGAATAGGTCCTCTTAACAACACTCCGATTTAGAATGTCATCAATTATCAAGTATGCTTTGGTTGGAGGTTTCCATGAAGCAGCAATTTGTGCATTAACTTTTTTCTTTCCATTATTATCGGATACCCCACTTGCCTGCACGTCAGGATCGACGTATTTAAAATTATTTCCAAAAAATCTGATCCATTCTCTACGTTCACGAATTCTTGGAAAGGTCCTTTCCATCCACCACCAAAACAGCCACCTTTTTGGATTATTATCCGCAATTCGCCTAACTCGCTTCAAGCCCCGCCACCATCGCATAATTTTGTACTCTTGATTTACCAAATCGAACAGATTGAGATATTTGTAGCAATAGCTTCGCATGATTTGTTCGAAGTCGGTATTGTAGTTTTCCTTGCAATCTAGAATGTGCTTTTCATCTGTTGCTAGCGTTCCGGAATTGTTGTCTTGTATAGTCTTTGCTTTCGCCATGACCTCTTTCACCCTGTCTTCACCGAAGATGGTCACAACGCGGGAATTTGCTTCTACTTCTTTCCTTGATATAGCTCCACTTTCAGTCAAATAAATCCATTCAACAATTGGGTTTTCTATATCCAAAGAGTTCATGTTTATGAATTCCTTTGTAATCTCTGCCTTGCGTGTTAAACTAAATGAACGCAGTGAAAACAAATACGCCAAAAAGGCTACTAGGGCTGCAAATACCGCGATTTGCGTAGTAGTTGAAGTCCAAAAATCTCCATCCTCTTCTTTAAGAAGTACTACTACTGAAGGAATAGATTTATTGGATAATACGTTCAAGCTATCCGAAGAATAAATTTTTGCAAGCTCCTCCAATGCCATAATGCTATCTGTCGCGTGAAGCACTCTGAAGCCACTTTTTGCCACCTTTTGTTGTTCTGTTAAAGTTTTAATCCTACTACACGAACTCATTATAAATAAAACTGAAGAGAACATTAATAAGGAGATAAACCTGCCATTTGATCTAAAAACTTCTATTCCGTTCATATTCGGGTCATTAGTTTACTACAATATATTGATTAAATTTCAATGGATGCTTCAACAAATTTATGGTGTCTGGCATAGCTTTATTCCATAATCATTGAAAAATTGACATTTAAATCTCTTCATTCGAAACTTGGCGCGCAGCCCAAATTTTCATTATAAGGTTGAATATATTCCCAAAATGCTTTACCAGCGCTATTTAGATAGTTCATTGAATAATTAAGCTTTGTATTGGAGCCAACCTGATAAATGTACTCCGCACAATTAGAGGAATATTCCTTTTTGAAACAAACAATAGCAAAATAAAGTGTTTTATAGTCTACTGCTATTTGATAAAACGTCACCTTGGAGATAGCTTCACTGGTATAACTTGAGTAAGTTGTTCCATATCCACCTTCCTCTTTAACATAATCCATTACTTCCTCACAAGTTTGAGATTTTAATACTGTTGTCGTCAGTGATATGACGAGAAATAAGATTATTGTTTTCATTGACTTGAATTTTCTTTCTTTCAATTTACGCTTGGATTCAGCATGATTTTATTCAGCACAAGAGAAACTATTCTTGATTTTTGAATGCCGTGATATTTACAAAATATTGGAATATGAATAACCACCTATTGTCATTAAGCTAATCAATGTTTGGATTCAACAGTTAATGATATAAGTTGGTCATTTTTCCCTTTCATATCGGTTCGCTTTTGAATTCTGAATTACCAAATACTGGTCATCACATTTCATTATCTTACACCAATCCCAGCGCTTGTCATCTTTAAAAAAAATGATACTATCCCCATTGATCTCATACTTCCGAGAACCGTGTATTCTATGCTCATGCCTTTGTAGTTTATTGACATCCAATTCTTATCTTCTTCAAGAATGAGTTCAAATAAATGGTGTGAACCTGACTCAGAGATTTCAGTTTTTAACCACTTACCAAGTATTCTATGTTCTAGTTTACTCTGATTGCAAGAACAAATAATGCCAAGTAAAACAATTATAAAAACACTTTTTGGTTTCATTTTATTCATTTTAAACTTGCCTACTCTATTTTTTGGTTTTCAACTTACCCATTTAGAGCTTTTATCTCATTATTGACTAAAAAAATTAAACAACATCACAAGCAATTCAAATTTCGGCTTGCTGCTCCAAGATGTTTGCGATCTTTTCATATATCATTGATGCGAAGAACCGCATTTTAATTAAACACAATAATGCTTTTACACTGTAGAACCGCTATTTTTTTTCAGGTACGGTTATAGGCTGGTATTTCTTTTCGCATAACTAATCGACAGGGGTTGCCGCTCTTATTTCAACATTGAAATTTTTCATTGCTTGAGGCGGGTTAACCTTCAATTCAAAAGTATTTGTTGAATTTGGATTGTAAAACTCATAAATTACGTATTCCCTCGTTTCAATTTTCGTTTTTGTTTGAGAAAAATAAGTAACTGATAAGACAACGTCTTTGAATTTCGCAATTGTAGCCGAGTTTTTAATGGTGCCAAAAATTGTAGCACCATCAGGAGCATATTCTGCATCTCTGAAAAGTCCTGCTTGTCTAACCAACTTTTTATCTTGGCGCATTTTTGATTCTACACTCAAGTATATTAAAGGAGTCATTTTCTCCGAAGATACTAATTCCATCCTCAATTCATCAGGTGTTTTCTTTCGATCGGTAAATGGTGTTCCTGACCCATTGCAACTCGCGAATAATGCCCAGGATACAATTATTAATAGGTTGCAAATTTTCATTTCAATTTAGATTTAAGTGGTTCAAATTCATAAAACGTTTGATTTGTCAGGACAGGTTTGTATTTCCGGAGGTATTCGCTATTAACTTCATTATGTGCACACTCCTCCGCTAAAATAGTCTCCCATCTCCCCACCCCCACCCCATTTTTTCAACTTTCATTATATACCGTTATTCAACCTAGATTTTAACAATTAAAAACGACCGTGGGTGAAGTAGTATGCCAATAGAACAACACATGATAAACAGGATATACCATTCAACTGGGGACCATCTGCCATATATATAGTATGGATCCGATCCATAACACCCCTTGCCATCCGCCCACTCCTATCTTCCCGCTCCAATCACAACACCGATGACACAAAACGAAGCGCGCCACCTGGTAGTGGAATTGATCAGGGAACATGACATCAAGGATGAAGTTCTTGTGGGGCTATTTCTGGGGCGGGTGAAACGCGAGGTTTGGGACAGGCACGGCGGCGTTGATACCAAACTGGAAGAACGTCTTACGCCCGATTTTGTCGCCGATTTTCTGGATGCGTCCGTCAATTCGCTGGCGGGTGAAGTCGTTGCTGTCAGAAGTAAACAGAACTAAGTCCTCTCTTATATATATATGGCCATCCTCGAACAGATCATCGCTCACCTGGATCCTTATGAAAGAAATGAATTTTTAGCGTATGTGGAGCGACATCCTCGTAATGCGCGTGAACAGGAAATCGTTAGACTGCTTTTGCAGAATAATCCGCCTGATCCTGCTGAACTGAAGGAGTTGCTCTATCCTTCGGAGGGCAAAGGACCGAACCACAAACGGGATGCCTACAATGGACTGCGCAAACAGGCGCTCAATAAGTTGTTCCAATGGATCATGATCTATCGCATGGACTCCGACCATTCGCCGGATGGCCGGATCTATTCGCTCATCACTGTGGGTCGCCTGATGTTGGAACGCAATGCTGTTGATTCTTGCGCCTTTCTTTTGCAGCAGGCAGAAAAACTGGCGACGCTGAGCCGACAGTATGAAGTGTTGGAATCGATCTATTCTTACCTGATCGCACATAGCGTAGAAATGGACCTGAACGTGAAGGAGGTGATCAGCAATTGGGAATCGAACCGAAAACGTTATGACCGCATTTGTTTCTTGCAACGGGTGTACGCGCTGAAACGTCAAAGTGTGCGCAATGCCATGAAGCTTGGTAAGGCCCTCAATCCGGAAATCAGCATCAAAAGCATTTTCAAAGAGGTGGTCGTGAGTCATGATGATGCGAATGATCCGGCGTTCATGCATATGCTATGCCGGATCGTGCGCACGGGGCTAAGCTCGGGTAAGGACTACACGGCTTTCGAAAGGTTCGTGACGAAAATTTACACGCGATTCAAATCAAAGGGGATGCTCACGCTGCACGATAAAGAATTCGAATTGGGCTTCTTATATATGTGTGCGCATGCGGCATACCGCAATCGAAAATTTGCATTGGCTGAACAGTATTGTGAGATGATCGGTAACATGTTGGGCGAACGTGGCGCGCGTCAGCATCTGATATTTCCAAAGTACGCTGCCGTGCGCGCCGGTGTCGCTGCATTAACTGGTCGCAATGCCGAAGCCATCAAACTGATGGAGTCGGCCCTGGAGCACCGTGTCGATACAACTGAAATCTCCGAATGGCTGAACAACCAGCTCAACTTGGCCGTCTATTATTTCCAAGCCGATAATTTCCGCAAATCCAACCGCACCCTCCAACAGATCGAAGGCGAACATGACTACCTCGTGAATGAAATGGGCCTCGAATGGTGCTTTAAGAAAAACATGATCGAATTGATTGTGCAATGCGAACTGGGCAATGAAGACATCGCCCTTAAATCCTGCGACCGCATCAAACTCCTCTACGGTGAAATGTTGGGACAGTCGATGTACAAGCGCGTCGGTATTTTTCTGGAATTCATCCGCCACATGATCAAGGATCCGAACATCGTCACCACACCCGAATTTCTCGCGGATGTCAAAAACGCACAACTCGCCTGGCCGGGATACAAAGAAGATGTTCAAGCGATCACGTTCTTCTGTTGGTTGAGGAGCAAGATGGCGCAGAAGTCATATTATGAGGTGCTGTTGGAGAGGTTGAAGGAAGGGGTTCTTTGACTTTAGTTCAAAGTTTAAGGTTCAATGTTCAAGGTTGGCAGAGAGATTGGGGTTGTGGGAGAAGTAATGATCGCCTGAAGATTTAAAATTTAAAATTTAAGATTTAAGATTGGCAGAGGGGGTGTTGCTGTTGATGGAGAAATGATCGCCTATCCATCATAATTCAGAATTCAGAATTCATAATTCATAATTCATAATTCAAATCCATAATTTTAAAAAAAATTGGAACAAAATTTACGTATACAAAATTTTGTTCCATTTTTTTTTCTATTTTGGTTTCATTCAATTCATCACATGGTCCGAAAAAAATTAAAAAGACATAGACTGAAAGCATTGCGCACCGCATTAGGTTGGAAGCAAGAAGATTTTGCTTTGATGTTGAAGATTTCCAGAGGTCAATACGCTAAACTTAAAAATAATAAACAGGGAATTAACGCTGAACTGGCAAAACGGATCAAACTTATTGAAGAATCAGCACAGCATTTGAATGCCAGGAAACTGCTCCCCCGTTCTGTCAATCCAATTTGGCCTAAGGAATTGTATGATCACCTGAAATTGAGAGAAGGCGAACTTGCCATACAAATCATTGACTTGGAGAAATTGATCAAGGGCAGACGTAAAAATGCCCTGATCAAACACAGCCGCAATGAATTGATTGCTGCTCAACACCACTTTCTTGTTCAAGCGAAAGCACCTCAGTATATGCTGGAGGCATTGTCCCTATTGGTTCATGATGACAAAAATGACAACGAATACCACAGCCTGGAAAAAGTCTATTTATATGAGGCCACTTTAGCAGGAAAAAAAGCGGAATTGTCTTATCTCCGGAAAAAATCGCCAACCGACCCATAACGCGGAAGAAAAAATAGAGCGTTATCTCATCTTTTGTCTTCCAAAATCTCCTGAAGGAGGATCAAAAACGCCTTGACGTAAAAAATTCTTTTGGATATCTATTTTGTCAAAAACGCGCGTCCAACCGAGCTTCTAAAGAAATCTCGCCGGTAGGCCAAGAATTTTTTTTTCCCATCCCCCAACTACACACTTTTCGATTTTGGCCATCGAATTTACTCTGTAACCAGCTGTTTTTCAATCGACTTTAAACCTCGTTCAAAAATTTACCTCCATTATCTCATCTACACAACTACCCAAAATTGGGTTGAAATGCCCTTTTCGAAAGTTGCTATTTCGCCTCGTTGAAGGACACAAACTAAACCCCCTTCACAAAAAAAATAATTGATATGATTTATCAAACAACAAATCTGGTATCCGTCGCGGGATGCGATGCATACCTACAAGAACTGAATGTAGAACTCAACGATCTCAACATGCGTTTGAGTGGCCTACAGTCAAACATGACAACAGACACCACCGTTGCAACATTCCTACCGTTGCAATTGGCTGGAGCGGAAACCAAGCTTGCTTCTAGACAAGCACAGTTGGCCGCCACAACAGATGAATCTGAGCAACTGGCTCTTGAAATGGAGATCAACAATCTCGAGAGCAAGATCATCAGATTGCAAATGCGCCAGGAAGGACTCACAGGAGTAAAACAAGTAGACCGACAGTTGGATGTAGCGATGATTCAATATCAAATTGCTGCGACCAACGAATTCATCACGGCACTTGAAACCCGCAAAACCGAACTTCAAACTTCAGGCGGCGCCGCATAATTCACATCCAATAAATTCTAAAACAAAAAAAAGGTGAATTCATTTTCACCGAAAAAAAGAAAAAAACCATGACATATCAACTGTCAAATCTGGTATCTGTCGTACAGTGCGATACATACCTCCAGGAAGTTACTGATGATATCAATGATCTGAACATTGACATCGTAGAAGTACAGACCAATATCACTACCAACAGCAGTCTGGCGACCATCATTCCGTCGCAAGTGACTACACTGCAGGAAATATTGGCCCAACAAGAAGCAGCATTGGCTGCAGAGACCGACACGAGTATGCGACGAAAGCTCACATTGCAAATCAACGGTCTGGAAAACAAACTCATCAGATTGCAAAAACGTCAAGAAAATCTGGCGGGTACCAACATCCTCGACAAGCAATTCAAGATTGCATTGTACGAAGCTGATTTGGCGGCGCTCACTGAATTCAAGACAGCGTTGGAAACACGCAAGACAGAAATTGAAAGTTCGGCCAGCGCGGCCTAAACATCAAATCACTCCTGAAACTCCCCACCGCGAAAGCGGTGGGGTTTAGGGGAGAATGAGAATGAGAAGCAGAATGAGAATGAATATGTGAATGAGAATGTGAATGAATATTGAGAGTAGGAGTGGATCAGAAATGAAACTTGTTTCGAGATTTTGAAAACAACAAAACATAAAGTCCATTGGATAGAATTCAACTGATAATGCACCATCAACTAAAACCTTCAAACATGAAACTGAATATAAAGGAATCACTCCATAAGTATGATGTATTGAATCTCAAAAATGACATCGAAGCAATTTGCACAGACCTTCAAAAACGCATCGCTGATCTTGAATCAAAACTCAATGTCGCGAAATACCGGTCCAAAACACTGCTTGTCATCCGAAAGAATATCATCAATGCAATTGAAGAAATAAATAATGAATTATTAAAAGCATCAGGAAATGCGCAACAACGCAATCTTACCATACAATTGAACAGTATGGAGAATAAACGAATTCAGATGGACAGACATATTGATGATTTGACAGGTAATAAGCACTACCACCAGTTGATCAAATTGGCGAAACTCAAAAGTGAGTACCAGGTGATGACAAAGTTTCTACTGGAAGTGGAGGGGCGGTACAATGAACTCGAAACTTAAATTGTTTCGACTTCAACTTAAGCAATGCCATGGCTATTACTGGTTGACAAAAAGGGATAGTCTACATCCTATCATCTGCAGTTGAATAGGAATCGTTGATGCCAATAAGTTCATATTTTTCATCTCCTGACATCCAACCTGTTGCCAACTTATCTATTTTATAGTCATTCCGAATTCTATCAAACCCCTTTATAGCATCATTGCTCATTTCTTCGATCCAGTTCGCAGAAGCAACAAATGCTCCACCGATACGCGGAATTTGAAATTCTGTATTATTAAATTTCGCATCCCTAATATCGGACTTATTCATTCTTGTAAAAATAAACTTACTGCCAGAAAAATCAGCATTTCTAAAGTTAGCCTGAAATAAATCGGCATATGTAAAATTTGAATTCTTCAATATTGAATTCTCGAAATTTGCGCCACTCAATTTTGCTCTTCTAAAATCAGCGCCATCAAAATTTAATCCCCCTAAATTCATTCCCTCCAAATTGCAATCGGAAAGATCAATCTGCTTGCTGTTTAACTTATTCAATCTTCTCACGCATCCGGCAATTCTATATTTTGCTTCATCACTACTCCAAAATCGAAAATCATCAATTTCTTCCTTTAGTCTATCAATTTCATTTCGTTTCTGAGTAATTGAGTCATACAGAGTTAATAATATTCCAAGAACAACTAAGTCAAACATCATTCCATGTGCATTGAACAACAAATTACTAAAAAAATCAGTATTGGAAAACTGATTTGTTGCAATATCAATAATGAATAATATGAGACCCCAAGCAAAAGCGGTTAATCCAAAAAAAAGAGCTCTATTCATCAAGAATATTTTACGAATTTTTCTGTGCATCATTTCTATATCACTGAGATTATAAATTCTATTCGATTTCCAAAAGTTGTTTTTATCAATCACTCCTCTTCAAATAAAGAATGAACAATTTTACTGAAAGCTCATCCATAAAACAGAAGTATTTGTAAATATAGAATCAAACAATTTGAACTCCTGATCTCCTTCCTCTTGCAGGATCGCTCAAAAGTTGAATAAAACGTCTTTCCCTTCATGACACCGCAAACTCATTCCCAGTTAGAATTTAAAATTCAACATTTAAGACTTAAAATTGCACCCTCATCCCACAATTCATAATTCATAATTCATAATTCATAATTCATAATTCAAAAATTGCTTTCCTCAATCCTCAAAAAATCCTTTGATCCGTTCTTCATCGCTCCGATAGAAGCGTGGCAGGAGTTTGCGCGGTATTGTGAGCCGACATCATTTGAGAAGGATGAGGTGATGAAGGAGATGGATGCGACGGAGAAGTATTTCTATTTTATACTTTCGGGGAGTGCGGGAATTTTTCTTTGGAAGGAGAACAATTTTGTTTGTCTCGACTTTGCTTTTGATCATAGTTTCTGTTGTGATTATATGTCGCTGCTGTTGAAGAAGTCGACGCCCTTGCAGTTGGTGGCATTGGAAAAATCGGAAATGGTTAGGATCAAAAGTGAAGATTTCTATAAACTTGGACAGACACCTGTTGGGCAGGTCATCGTGCAGATTTCCGCTGAAACATCTTTTATTGAAAAACAACAACAACAGATCGAACTACTGACAAAAAACGCAGAAGAACGATATCGGATTTTGCTGGAAAAGTTTCCCGATATTCAAAATCGCGTAGCACAAAAACACATTGCTTCTTACCTCGGCATCACGCCGCAAAGTCTCAGCAGAATACGCAAGTCTGCTTGGTAGTAAAAAGATGGTGGCTGACACTTTTTACCATTTGGTAATTGCAACAAATTAAAGCAGGGGCAACTTTGCATCAGCAATAATGACCATGATGCAAAAGATTTTATTCGTCATCCTCATATTCATTGGCCAATTAGGGTTTAGTCAGAGTACCACAATGCAAAAAAAAGTGGAACGACATGGCGTCGTATTTGGGCTTGGGGTTGGTGCCGGTGTTTTGAAGCTGAATACCAATGACACCATCAAAGAGGGCTTCTCCACAACCCTTCCGAACTTCAAGCTTGGTTATATGGTCCGTCCACAATTGGAAGTATTTGCGCTTCTACCTGGGGCGAATTACAAATACAATGGAAAAGACAGAGGCTTTGAAGGATTCATCCTTGGCACACAATACTGGATGTTGGACCGTTGGTGGGTTTTAGGCGGAGTTGGTCTGACCTTCGATGCTCCAGCCTTTTACACGGTAAAAAATCCCAAAACAGCAGAATTCAACACAGGACTTCCTGCATTCTCACTTGGGACAGGTTTCGAAGTATGGAAAAACGAACAGTACGCCGTAGACATCCAATACCGATTTTTCATGGGAACATCCAATCTCCCCAATGACGGAACAAGAAAAGGTATGTCCAACATGCTTATCGTCGGGTTCAATGTGTATTGATGAGCACTTCAATATTGACTATTGAATCGAGTCCAATTGTCTATTATGCACATATGACGTGTTTCTCAGAAGATAGCACTATCGTGGTTTACGTAGTAAATGGAAGGTTAGGTTCCTCTTCACTGCGTGAAGAGGAATGACGGGGCGATGGGGGGAGTTTAGGCAGGCCACCTTCGGTGGCCTGCGTGCGCAGAGGGTAGCTTGTTATTGTAATGGAGGCTTGTGTTACACTCGACAATCGAGTGGCACCTTCCATTGTTGGGCAACGTTTCGAATTTAGAGATGGTAGGTGTTCTGAATTTTCCTTGGTGTCCTTTGGGTGATTTCTCTTTGTGGTCTCTGTGGTTTCAAGTAAGGTCTGACATTTTGAATGGGTTCGAATAAGTAATACCCACATACTTATCTAATTGGCATGTTCTTTTTTTCTTGATAAAAAAAGTACCAAAAAAGTCAAGGCTGTTGAGAAAATAAAATCCTTGAAATCCTCAACATCTCCGGGCAGACCAATCGGAACTCCTCCTTCATTCAAAAATGAATCAACCCATTTCCTCTAAGCGGAAATAAGGTAGTCATTTTTGAATTCAGTCGTCAAACACCCGATTGCTCTATTGCCCTGCGATGTTGGGATTTCTAAGGATTTTCTCAAAGGCCGGTCCGCGAACCAAAGGATAAATCAGACGTTCTATTTTTTGTACTATCTTCTTGCTTACTTGTTTTTCCAATTCGCATTCAGTTCTTGAGAAGTATGTTAGCTAGGCTATTCTATCGCACTGCAATTCTTGGAGTCTGGGTTAAAGCGAGTCCTATTGGCTTTTACACCAATATGATGTATTTTCTCGAGGATAACACTACCGTAGTTTACGCGGTAAACAGTAACTATGGCAAGATTGATCCATTCGTGTCCACGAAAGAAGCCCTGTAAATGATGATTACAGTGATGAAACATTGAAATGGATAAGTTCAAACGATTAAATTGGCCCATTCAAAAAAAGTAAATATTGAAACTCCTCCTCTACTTCGCACTGTTGCTATTCCTTGTGAGCTGTCAGTCACCAGGTAGTAAAAATCATTCTCAAGAAATAAAAGATAGTTTGTCAAGCACGCAAGACACAGCAAGTGTTCAGGCGAAGGATACGACGATTCAGTTGCACACTTCAGTTCAAGCAGTCATGTACCAAGATTCTATTGTGTACCCGGATGTAAAACAATTCAAACAACTGCGACAGAAATTGACATCCATTTCGCAAAGACAATACGAAGACATAAAAAAAAGACAAACCATCGGATGCGACATGGACAGCAACGGATTCATGGTCGGAAAGGGACTACGCTATCACCAAACATGTGATGAAGTTTGTGAATCCTACCTTACAGATGAACAATCCGGCATTAGAATGTTTATACCATCCAATTATGATGGTGGAATAAGCGGAATGTTGCTATCTCCTCAATGTAAGAAGTTCGCCGTCTATTCGTCATACGATGGCACGGATTATTCCAACTATTACGAATACCGTTCGGAGTTTTATACCTTTCAAGTTCTGGACGGAAAAGGTATACAAGTCATGCAACCTGCATTTGTTTACCACACCAAATCATTTTCAATAGCTGAAATCATTTGGGTCGATGAAAATACATTGGCTTTAAAAACCTATCGAGCAGATCGATATGCAGCGGGCAAAACCGATGTAGCGTTTCAGTATTATCAAGCTCTACTGACAGCGAACTAGAACCAAGTTTTTGGCTCAAATACAAATGAAATTCAAAAAACGCATCCTCATCCTTTTCGCTATACTTATTACAGGTTATAGCATCATCTGGATAACGAAGAATTTCAATCTCAATCATAAATATGAAATTGGCCAACAAATAGATGAATTGTATGGCGTGGCTATTTACAATGGTGGCGTGGATCATGTGAGTGATCGCAACGTCAGTCCTGACGGTTACAACATCGGATTAAAATACCAATGTGTTGAATTTGTAAAGCGATACTATTTGGAGCATTACCAACATCAAATGCCGGATAGTTATGGTCATGCGAAAGATTTTTTCGATCGCAGTCTGAAAGACGGCGCGATGAATATCAAAAGAGATTTGCAACAATTCCTGCAATCATCAGCGAGCAAACCAGAAGTGGGAGACATACTCATCTTTGATGGATCATTGTTCAACAAATATGGACATGTGGCGATCATTTCATCCGTTTCCAATGATGAAGTGGAAATCATACAGCAGAATCCCGGGCCATTTGGCAGCTCCAGAGAAAAATACCAACTAGAACTCAAAGAGAAACTTTGGCACATTGATCATGGGCGGGTATTGGGTTGGCTGCGCAAATCAACCCATTGAGTTCCTGTTTGCCATGGTAAAATATCCGCAGTTCATTTCTATCCCGCGGTCAATGCGCATATTTTTGCGTTATGAGTGATGAAAGCACAGTCAGGATCAACAAATACCTCAGCGAAGTGGGGTATTGTTCGCGACGAGCAGCAGATCAATTGATCGAAGAAGGTCGGGTGACCATCAACGGCAAAGTGCCGGAGATGGGGACGAAAATCAAAAAAGGCGATGAAGTACGCGTTGATGGCAAACTCATTACCGAACCCAAACACGACCACGTCTATATTGCATTCAACAAACCGATCGGAATTGTTTGCACCACCGATACCAGCAAAGAGAAAAACAACATCATCGACTACATCGGATATCCCACACGCATTTTCCCCATCGGTCGACTGGACAAAGCCAGTGAAGGACTTATCCTACTCACCAGCGACGGAGATATCGTCAACAAAATTCTCAGGGCGCGAAACAATCACGAAAAGGAATACCTCGTATCCGTAGACAAACCCATCAATGCCGACTTCGTGAAAAAAATGTCGGCAGGAGTACCGATCCTCGATACCATCACACGCAAATGTTTTGTTGAACAAACCGGCAAACACAGCTTCCGCATCATCCTCACCCAAGGCCTCAACCGACAGATTCGTCGCATGTGCGAATACCTCGGTTTCGAAGTGACGAAACTCAAACGCATCCGCATCATGAATATTCACCTCGATCAGCAAATCGGCAAATGGCGCCATCTTACGGAAAGAGAACTTACGGTGCTGAATGAGTTGTCGAGGGATTCGGAGAAGACAGTAGACGGGGGATTTAAGATTTAAAATTTAAGATTTAAAATTGGCATCGGGGGTAGGTTGAATGATGGGGTGTGATCGCCAGAGAGGGTTCAAGGTTCAAAGTTGCGGAAAGCATTTGGTTGTTTGGGGAGAGATGATCGCTTCACAGCCTTAACTCCGCGCACCTAATACTTCGTGATTTAAGATTTAAGATTTAAGATTGGCATCGGGGGTAGGTTGAATGATGGGGTGTGATCGCCTGAATGGTTCAAGGTTTAAGGTTCAAGGTTCAAAGTTGCGGAAAGCATTTGGTTGATTGAGGAGAGATGATCGCTTCACAGCCTTAACTCCGCGCACCTAATACTTCGTGATTTAAGATTTAAAATTTAATATTTAATATTGGCATCGACGCACGATTGATGATCGACGTATTTCCGCCTCACAACCTTAACTCCGCGCACCTAATACCTAATACCTCGTACCTAATACTTTTTGATTTAAAATTGGCATCGAGTGAACACTGAATAAAGATGTGTGATCGCCTTAGAAGGGTTCAAAGTTCAATGTTGCGTCAGACATACTTTGTTAGATAAGGGTTGATCGCCTCACGGCCTTAACTCCGCGCTCCTAATACTTCGTGATTTAAGATTTAAAATTTAATATTTAATATTGGCATCGACGCACGATTGATGATCGACGTATTTCCGCCTCACAACCTTAACTCCGCGCACCTAATACCTAATACTTCGTACCTAATACTTTTTGATTTAAAATTGGCTGATGCACTTTTTGATGCTTGATGGATTTCGCCGCACAGCCTTATTTCGCACCCTAATACCTACACCTAATACCTCATACCTAATACTCCCCGCGTTCTCAATACTCAATACTAACTACTCAATACTCACTACTCAATACTGCTCAAGGTTTCGCTGGAGTGAGATTGAAATCAAAGTGAACTTGTGGCATCATAAAAATCTTGCATGACAACTCATCAAAAAAACTGTGTCCTCTGCGAGTACGCTGTGTCCACCGTGTTAAAACCAATACGTCGAAGGCGTCGATTGCTGAAGTCAGACTGATGAATCGAAAATAAGAGTAACTAAACCTCGAACTTGGTCCCGTAATCACTCATGGCTTGCATGATGGGAAGAAGTTTTTTTCCTTCTTTGGTGAGGCTATATTCCACTTTAGGCGGAACCATCTCGATGACTTTCCGGAGGACAATTCCCTGCTCTTCCAAATCACGAAGTACTTGCGATAGCATTTTATCGTTGATACTGACCAATCTTCTTTTCAATTCACTGAACCGCAATTTTTCATCGCGTAGATTCCAGATCACAATTCCCTTCCACCGTCCGCCGACAATTTGAAGTGTAAGATCTACAGGACAGTAGTAAAAAGCACCGTTGAGTTTATAGCGTTTCATTTCCTTCGTTTGAGCGATAAAAGTATGATCATGAAAAGCACTTACCAAAAAGACAGCGCTTTCATTTTGGTAAGCAACCCCTTCTCGGGAAAAGTGACAGATAATTTCGCACCGACAAAAACACCATTCAAATGAACAAAGCCAAACTTACCATCATTGAAGAAAATCAATCTGCCACCTCACAAACTGCATATGCCGTTTCCAGAGCCATTCTGGAAGGCGATTGGGAGAAGTTGGATGGATTACTCGATACCAATTTCACCTATACTGGAGATGGTTATCATTTCACGAAAGACCAATACATTGCTTTTATGCAAGATATGCGTGCGGCATTTTCCAATTTTGAAATGACGTTGGAAAAAACCATCACAGAAAATGATTTTGTGTCCATTCGTTTCAATTCGAAAGTGGTGAATACAGGGAGCTTTATGGGATCGCCGGCCAACAACAAAAATTTAATGGTGACGGGAATATTCCAACGCCACATCAAACAAGGGAAAGTTGTACAAGAATGGCAGACGACAGATTTGTTGGGCACCATGAACCAAATCGGATTCGGTGCCATGTTCGGTTATGCCGTATTTGTTACTGGTTTCAAAGTGAAATCAAAACCGCTCGTACGGAAGCACAATTCCTTTCTACATCTCGATGGCAAAGTCGAAAATTTCGACTTACTTGATGGCCCTGCCAAGAACAGGTATATCAAGAATTTCAACAACCATTGATATCATACAACGGTTAACCCAATTCCAGTCCTCACCTCTTCACCACAAACTTCGAAGCGAGATTTCTGTTGACGATTGCGGTATAAATCCCGTTGCTGAGTGACTGGATATCCACCACACGCAATCCTGATGTCTGCTCATCAGACAACACGATACATCCAGTGACTTCCATGATCATGATGGAAGAAATGTATTCGTCGCATTTTAATACAATGCGATCGTTGGCGTGATTGGGATAAATGCAAACCTCATCCATTTTTATTTCCAGAACATCTTCGACAGTGCCATATTGAGCCAACTATGGCATCATTGCATCTAACAGTTCAACATTGGTTACCGTAAATCTCCGAATACAATATCGGGACTTAGAAAAACACCTCACATAAGTCGGTTACCCGAAGATTATGATACCCTACTATACCACTTCACCGATCCTTCGGGCAAATCACCGAAAAATCAAAAAGAGACTCTTACTTACAAACAAGTCTGAATGTTGATCCGGCGACAGTTAAACACCATTCACCGATCCATGTCGCGTTGCTGGTGTAGCATCGAAATAATTTTGATCCATGAAATTTATAAAACACAAACAAGATGAACAGAAGAATTTTTAAATCAATTTTAGGTGGAATTGTACTTGGCACCATATTGTTTTTTGCCGGGCCGGTTTTGCTCTTTTTCCTATTTGCCGTGCTGACACTGAAATTCATTTTCACACCATTTGGTTGGGGCAGAATGATGATGTATCGCGGCGCATGGGGACATCCAGGCATGGGTGGAATGGGTGCGGCGCCTTTCGCATTTGCGAATAAAGTCAGAAACATGAGTGACACAGAATTCGCCGAATTTCAAGACAAAATGAAAAACAGATTTTCAGGCAGATGTCATCATTACTACCACGATGAACAGGCCAATCAACCTTCATGAGTTTCATGATTGCGCTTCAAAAACAACATGACAAAACAAAAAATACAATACCATGAAAAGAAGAAACAGTATGATTGCCTTTGGCATCAGCTTGATTGCAACGATAGGAATATGGATGGCGATCAAGGGTAAACCCGATTACCGTCACAGATGCGGGGAAAACTGCCATCAACAGGAGATGACAACAGAAGCACCTGCGGTGCAATAAAATCAGAAAAAGGAATGGGAAACCATTCCTTTTTCATTTCACATCATTTATTTAAACCAATTCATACAGTCGGGATCATGATGAAGCGCAGAAAGCCAAAAGATTGATTGTTCTCGCATGTGATTTTGTGGCTTCAATATTTTTCTCCGTACTTTTTTCTTGATAAAAAAAGTACCAAAAAAATCAAGGCTGTTGAGGATTTCTCAGGATTTTCTCAAAGGCCGGCCCGCGAATCAAAGGATAAATCGGACGTTCTTTTTTTGTACTATCTCCTAGCTAACTTGTATTTCCATTTGCATTCAATTCTTGAGAAGTATGATAGCTTGGCTATTCTTTCGCACGGCAATTCATGAAATTTGGGTTTATACCACCAACAAAACACATTGAATATCCGAATAACTAGAGCGAGAATAAGATAAGGCCGAATACCATATCTTGTAGCCAGTTTAGATGAATGGTTCTTTCCATTTGAACAGACACACGACATTCACATACCTGCAAAACATGAAAAACCACTTTGGATTTTTTCTCATCGCGTTTGTTAGCCTTCATGCCAACGCGTCTCCAACTGTGATATCCACTCACATCCACACGGATCAATTCGGCTATCCTGTAGATGCAAAAAAAGTTGCCGTTATTTCTGATCCGATGACCGGATACAATGGTGATGAATCCTTCACACCCGGCAATACTTATGAAGTGCGCGAATGGAATACGGATATGGTTGTGTTTTCTGGTCAGCCTGAAGCATGGGGCAATGGGAATGAACATCTCCAGAGTGGTGATCGCGTTTGGTGGTTTGATTTCACTGATGTGAATATGGTTGGCTCGTATTATGTGTATGATATATCCAACGCGGTAGGAAGCGGTCGTTTCGAGATCAGTGTTTGCGTATATGAGGACATCATGAAAACAGCAGTGCGTACTTTCTTCTACCAACGTTGTGGTCATGCTAAAACGCCGCAGTACGCCGGAATGCAATGGGCAGATGCCATTTGTCACGGAGGCACACAACAGGATACCGATTGCAGGTATTATGATGATCTAACCACCACCACATCGAAAGACTTGAGTGGTGGATGGCATGACGCAGGAGATTACAACAAGTATGTCAACTTCGCATTCGATCCGGTCTTGGATTTATTGGATGCATATGCATACGATCCAACGATATGGACCGATGACTTCAATATCACGGAATCAGGCAATGGCATTTCTGATTTGTTGGATGAAATCAAGTATGAATTGGATTGGCTATTGAAAATGCAACAGGAAGACGGTTCAGTGTTGTGTATGGTCGGTGCGATGAGTTACAATTCAGCCAGTCCGCCAAGTGCCGATGTAACACATCGTGTATATGGACCCGCTACGACAGCAAGTACATTTTCAAGTGCTGCCATGTTTGCACGAGCGGCAAAAGTTTACAATGATGCAGGACTCACTTCCTACTCCACCACTTTACAGAATGCTGCAATTGACGCATGGGCTTGGGCTATGGATCATTCCAACATCACATTTTACAATTCCGGAACCATTGTATCCGGTGAACAACAAACAGATGATTATGGCACTTTCACTCGACAGTTTTGCGCAGCTGTTTACTTGTACGAACTTACCGGAGAAGCCATGTACCAGGACTTTGTTGAATCAAATTATTCGGAAACACATTTGATGCAATGGGGATATGCCTATCCATTTGAATATGCATTGCAAAAAGCGCTGATCCACTATTCCATGCTGAACAGTGCATCCAATCTAGTGGCAGAAGCAATTCAAAACGCATTTATCGCATCGTTATCTGAAAACAATACAGACAATTTACCCGCTTATCTGAATGCGACCGATGCTTATCGTGCATATCTGGCCGATAACAATTATACATGGGGAAGCAATACCACCAAAGCAAGACAAGGTCTCATGTTTATGGACATGTACAACAACAATTGGGATGCTGCCCATCACATTGAATACCGCGAAGCTGCAGAAGCCATGTTGGAATATTTCCACGGCATCAATCCATTGGGGATGGTGTATTTGACCAACATGTCAGAATTTGGAGCAGAGCATTCATGTCGCTCCATATATCACGGATGGTTTATCGATGGAAGTCCGACATGGGATGAAGTAGGTGTTTCTGAATACGGTCCAGCGCCAGGATTTGTGCCAGGAGGTGCGAATCCTACTTACGCATTGGATGGATGCTGTCCTACCAATTGCGGCGACGACATCAACAATGCACTTTGTGATTATCCGATGGATATGCCTCCATTGTCTCAACCCATTCAAAAATCATATCGTGATTGGAATACTGGTTGGCCACAAAATTCCTGGACGGTTACCGAAATTGGCATTTACACACAAGCAGCGTATATCAAACTATTGGCGCCGTTTATTGGAATCAATTGTAGCACAGTCAACATGCAGGAATCAGAAATTGCGACAGATGCCCTTGAAATCTTTCCGAATCCAGCATCGGACGCACTACATATCAAGTTACAGGTTTCTCAAGCAGGAATGTATACCATTCAGATCTTGGATGAATCCGGCAGAATGGTGCAAGAATACCTTCACAATACATCATCAAATTTGTCGCGCACCTCGGTAGACATTTCGAATTTAAGTCATGGCTATTATTTCCTTCAAGTCAAATGTGGAGATCGAAAAATGGTGAAGGGATTTGTGAAATGAGGGGAATAGGTGTAAGCGTAAACATTCAATGTATGACACACCAATTGATAGAATACATCGTGTAAAATCATCGATGCTTCATGCACCCATCTGTAGTGATGGAACGAACGAGAGAAGGCGATGGATATGGATTCTGGTGATGATCAGGTAAATCAACACAACGTGCTTGTGCATTTTCATACGGGAAGGATTACAGGGCGGGCGGAATGGTAGGTTCCTCTTCGCAAGCGGGGTGCAATAAAACAACAACGATAGCAAATGGGGAGGATGACAAGGCGGGAGGAAATATAGGTTCCTCATCGCAAGCGGGGTGGAATAATACAACAACGATATCGAATGGGGAGGATGACAAGGCGGGAGGAATGGTAGGTTCCTCTTCGCAAGCGAAGAGGAATGACGACGTGAGGGGGGAAATTAGCCGGCCCCGCTTCACGGGGCCGGTGGGCAAATATTCTACTTCGCAAATCAAGTGTCCTTTAGTTCGACAGTCCGGGGTGATAGAGGTCTGAGGATTGGACTTGATGGTTGGCTAAGTTGACGCGCATGATCCAGGAGGAGCTGTCTGTTTGATAGATGAAGGTGGATTCGGAGTATGATCGCTCGATGATATCAGTTGGATCAGTGAGGATGGCGAGAAGTTCGTCTTCGGTTTTACCTAACAGAACATTTGACTTCACGACGTCTTTGGCCATGAGGAATGGTTTCACATCAGACTTGCCCCAGACTTCAGCGACAAAATCGTCGGTCATTGGAATAGATGAAAGGGATTTATAAGCCATCAGCAATGCACCGAACAATGGAAAAACGGCGACAATTCCTACTCCACTTGCCGAATAGTTTTTCTTTTTTCTCCAGAATAAAAAAGCTACAAATCCACCAATCACGGCGAGCAGTGTCCAGAATGCGAGGAAGAGCAATTTTTCATTTTCAACTTCATGGAGGGTTTGTCCGCGAAGTGAAAATGTCATGATTATGAGAAAAGCAAAAGCCAAATAGATGGCCAACACACTCACCAGTGCGCTGCCTAAAAATGAAAGGATTTTTTTTGCTGACATAGGTTTGGTTTTTTTTTCCTAAAGTCATTCTTAACACATATATTATTCGGTGAATAGTAGATTACTCTAAAAGAAAGTTAAGAGAATATGGTCATGTACGAAAGCACGCAATCACAATTCGTACTTGCACACTATTTCCGCATTCACCATCCCAAGAAAAAGGCCTCTCAAAAGCGGAAAATGACCGAAATCAGTGGCTTTATTTAGCGTAATAACCGCTTGTCATATTCCAATGTAAGAATGAAAACAATCACAAGTGGTCCGTCTAATTTTGTCCATAACGAGATCTTGAAGTCATTCAAATTTCCATTGCCACGATCCTGAATTTTGAAAAAAATGTATCATCAAAAAACAGGATAAATGAAGATTTTAACCCATATTATTTTTTTCGCACTACTCCATCAACAACAACTGTTCGCTCAGGATTGCGATTGTTTGTCTAACCTCAATTGGGTGATAGAAACTTTCCAGAGCAATGATGCCGGATATCAGATGTCCATCATCGAAAAAGGCAAAGACTTCGATCAGCGTATTACAGAAACCAGTCGACAAAAAGCCGCACATGTTTCAACCAAAAAGAATGTGCGGCGCTCATGCTTGAATGGCTGCATTCATTTCGTCCGCAACACTTGGGTATTCAATTGAAAGAAGAAGATCATACAGTGGTGGCGAACAATACCCGGAAAACCGATTTTTCCGATTGGGAAACCATGGACCTCAATGTATCCGCATTCAAGGCACAACTATCTCAGGGAAAAATAAAACCATTGGAAGGCATTTGGCAAAGTGATCCATATACCATAGCCATTGTTGCATCAGAAAATGGATACACAGGTGTCATCCTGGAAGGCGGTAACTCCGGTTGGAAAAAAGGCGAAGTCAAGTTACACATCCAAACGGATGGACAACACGGCATCTATTATCTGAAAGACAGAAGTGAACTTGCTATTTCAAACATCGAATACATGGGCTCATCGCATATTCGATTTAACCAACTCTTGTTTGAACGCACATTTCCTGCAGAAAGACACGAAGCCGGTGTCGATCACTATATCAAATCCAGTAGTGCCAAAAAACCGTACATCGATGTTGTGAATGAACAAACCCTTTTGCTGCGGATTCCATCCTTCGAATTTTCCGAGAAAGTTTGGATAGATAGTGTCGTAGCGGCCAACAAATCCCAAATCGGTTTATATCCAAACCTCATCATCGATCTCACGAACAATGGAGGTGGCAGTGATGCGAGCTTTGAAGCACTGTTACCATTGATTTATACTGGTCCAATTCGCACCATACAGACAACCTACTACTCTACTCCATTCAACATTCAAGAGTATAAAGATTACTTGAGTTTACCAGACCTGACAGAATCAGACAGAAAAATGCTTATTGATGCCATTGGTAAATTGGAAAGACATTCATTCGAATTTGTGACACTCACCGACAGCATTACAGAAGAAGTTGTAGACAGTATTTATCTATATCCCAAACAGGTTGCCGTTCTCATCAATGAAGGATGTGCAAGTACGACTGAACAATTCCTTCTTGCTGCAAGACAAAGTAGAAAAGTAAAGCTTTATGGCAAGCATACCATGGGCGTTTTGGATATATCCAATATGAAAACGGTCGATTCGCCATGCCACGACTATTCACTCGCATACTCATGGACCAGGAGCCTCAGATTACCTCATTATCCGATTGATGACATAGGGATACAACCGGATTATTTCCTCGATGAAAGCATACCAACCTATCAGTGGATAGGATATGTCGCAAAAAAAATGGCAGAAGAATAAACTTCTGCCATTGGTCTATATCCAAACAAAATTATTTGTCTATCGAAATTTTTACGATGGCATTACCATGATCTGAATCTATCCGCATGAAATATTGTCCTGCCGCCAAATCACTGAAATCAAATGATTCCTGATTCAATGAAGAATTCACTTGATAGATGATCCGACCAGTTAAATCGAACAACACGAGGTTTTTTGTGCCAACTGTTGACATGGCATCACTGAACACCACGGTGAACAAACCAGCGGATGGATTAGGATAAACGACAACCATTTCCGACAAATCATTTTCGTGAACAGCATCGCACACCTCAATGATGTAAAAATCTTCTGCGAAGTTTGTACAGCCGAATTCATCCGTATAAGCATATTGGATGATGGCAGCACCAACGCCAGCCACTTCTGGAATCAATGAAGATCCAATAACACCATCACCTGAATAAACACCTCCAGCAGGAGTTCCACCAGCTAAAGGCATACTAGCGGTTTCAATACATTGAACTTCATCACCAGTAAGCGACAATGCGACTGTAGGCAAATCGTGAACAACGATAGAAACATCCACCGTACTACTGCAATTGTTCGCATCTGTTCCTGTAACAGAATATGTAGCACTTCCTGCAGGAGTAAATGCAACACCATCCTGAACACCAAGTGTCCAGACGTAATCCTGTGCACCATCACCGAAAAGCGCAACATCATCACCATCACAAATTTCATTGGATGGTAGAGCGGTTGCATTGACAACAGGCAATGGATTCACCACAATGAGCAAATTCACTTCTTCAGAATTTCCACATAAGTTCGAACCACTCACCGAAATTTCACCACTGGTTTGACCAACTGTAACGGACACTGATGATTCACTTCCAACCAGACTCCAGTCAGCCGGAACACTCCAATTGTAACTATCCACTTCATCATTTTGAACAACGCTGAACAGTTGTGATTCGCCTTCACACAATTCAGATGGACCAGTGATGTCGGACAAAACAGACACATCATTTACCACAATGTTTAAGGAAAGACTATTTCCAGGACCACAATCATTGGAAGCAGATACACTGATCACACCACCGGCATTAGCGGATACAACGTCAACCATTTCAATGTTGCTGTTTCCAGACCAACCAACAGGTAAAACCCAATCATAGGATGTAACGCCAACGACAGGATCGATAGAATAGCTTTGAGAAGTTCCAACGCAAACTTCCGTTTCACCTTGTATGATACCTGACAATTGAGGCGTGTTGTTCACCGTTACATCTAAAGAAATGGTCTCAGAAACACCACACTCATTTATTGCGAAAACAGAAACTAGTCCGCTTGTATTGCCAACAGTGGCATTGAGCGTTGTTGTATTTCCAGCACCAACCCAGTTCAAAGGCATTGTCCACGAATACGAAGTTGCACCTTCAGTAGGATCGATGCTATAAACTGCATCCGCGTTTTCACAAATTTCTACAGGACCATCAATGATGAATGGTGTTGCTGGAACATCAAGTACATCGACCAAGATCTGCACACTTTCAGAACTACCACATTCATTGGATGCGAATACTTCAATGAAACCAGCATTCGTTTCGCTCATCGCTGTTGCGGTATTGGCATTTTGATCAACCAACCAACCCGCAGGGAATGACCAGGTATAGCTATCCGCATTTGAAACAGGCTCGATAGAATATTCATATTCACTATTCACACACAACAAAGTTTCGCCGGTGATTTCAGAAGTGATGATCGGAGCAGATTGAATCACAATATCGAGAATTCGTTCTGGTGAATTTCCGCAGTTGGTTACTGCCTGAACGGAAATCTGTCCGTCGGAATCACCACTCACGACATCAATGCTGTAGGTAGAAGAAGATCCCGACCAACCATCCGGCAAAATCCAGTTATAAGTAAGAGCGCCGAAATATTCATCGATGACATAGGTAACACTTTCACCAGCGCAAGGACTGGCATTTCCAACGATCACAGCGGGAAGTTCAGAAGCACTGCCCACATTCACATCGATGGATTGCGTAGCAGAAATACCACAATCATTTTGCGCAGCAACATAAAGAACATCCGTAAGACTGAAATCGTCGAACGAGATCATGATAGACGAAGAAGCACTGCTACCACTCCAGCTATCAGGAACAGTCCACACATAAGATGTAGCGCCACTTACTGGAGCAATGACATATTCTGCATCCGAATTAAGACAAACAGAAGCCGGACCAGTTATGCCAATCGGAGATACCGGAATTTGATCAATGATGACATCAAGAATAGTCTCTTCGCTCGTACCACAACCATTTGAAGCCGCGACAGAAACTGTTCCGGAATTTCCGCTTGTGATAACACTGATCATAGTTCCCATATCCGAAACAGTCCAACCTAGTGGAACGGACCAGATATAATCGGTTGCATCGGCAATGGCAGAAATACTGAACATAGCAGCTTCACCTTCACACAACGCATTATCGCCCATGATGCTACCTGGTTGAGCAGGAATTTCACCCACATTCATGGTAATAAATGGAGCTGATACAGATGAAGTGGTCAAACAGAATTCATCAGACAACATGGTCAACCCGATATTGTCTCCATCGCTCAAAGTCAAACCCTCCAACACAGCTTCACCCGCACCAACAGGATCACCATTTAAGGTCCAGGCATATTGTGGATTAAGACCACCAAATTGTGGAACTGCTGTAAATACGACATCCTGACCAATGCAAATGGTATTTCCCGTTGAGGAACTGATCGCCACAGATGGCGTTACATTTTCCTGAATATCCAATTGCAGCACATTTGATGTGGCAGGGTTATTTGAAACACAAGGAAGGTCAGATGTCAGCACACATACAATAACATCCGTAGCGGTTAATACATCAGTAGCATAAGAAGAACTATTCGTTCCCACATCCATACCATTTACCTTCCATTGATAGTGAGGTACAGCGCCACCACTTTCAATGGTCGCGTTGAATGTGACCAAGGTGCCTTCACAAATCACATCAGTTTGATCGTGATCGATATTAATGGTGGCAGGAACACCGCTCTGGGTGACTTCTAAGGTCACTTCATCGCTCAAGATACAACCATTCACATCAGAAGTAACGGTGTAAGTTGTAGTAGCAAGTGGCATTGCAATAGGATCGGCAATATTTGGATCGTCCAAACCAATTGAAGGACTCCATGTATAATTAGAACCACCTGTTGCAGACAACTGAATTGGCACATTGGAACACTCACTCACGAATTCAGGCGTTGCGATCATTTCACCCGAAAAAACATTGATGTATGCATCCGTCAGATCGTAAGTAGCAGGCTGACTCGACGACCTCACTCGTAATAAAACACTTGTTGAGTTGATATCGTTAGGTACCGTCCAATCATAACTATTGGTTGGAGCATTGTAGTTCGTAACGATGTCTGTCCAAGTAACACCATTATTCAAAGAATACGCAATATCATAACTAGTGATGTCGGATGATTCCGTCCAGGAAATGGTAAATGCAGAACATCCCGAGAGTGTATCCGCAATACCATTTGGAGTAGTAATGGTAAGAGGAGGTGCGGTTGTGCTAATCACAAAAGCCACATCACTCGTATCTGCTTTACAATAATTGATATTGTCTCTCACCCAAATTCTGCAATTCGTAGAAGGAATATTTGGCACCAACCACGGATAGGTATTGTTTGAAGTATTATATCCAGTAACAATATTGGTAAAGTTCGTACCACCATCGGTAGAATAGAAAATATCATAGAAATTGGAAATACCGTCTGATGTCCATTGAATATTAAACGTACTTCCCACTTGCATGATACCACCAAAGTTTGGTTGAATGATGGTAACAGGTTTGGTGATGGTAAACGTATCATCACTCACATCAAAATAAGAAAGATTCGATGTCGGTGAAACACGAACCAAAGCTTGAGCAGTCGGAATATTCGGCATCGTCCAATTGTATGTCGCCGGATTGACTGTTGCACTATACGAATTGGTGATCACCGTCCAAGTTGCACCATTGTTTGTGCTGTACTCCAACTTGAAAGCCGTGTAAGCAGGACTATGATCAAAGGTGATCGATGTAACAGTACATCCACCCCAAATCGTGACCCCATTATCACCGTTCGGCGTGATGATGGTTACGGCAGGATTGATGGTAAAAAACGCATCGCTCACATCCGATTGATTCAAATTGTCGGTTTGAGATATTCTCACGAGACACTCGTCGGAATCTGCCTGCGGTGGCGTCCATGGATAGCTGCCATCATTGCTTGTAGAAGCAGTTATGACAACCCATGTCAACCCTCCATCTATACTGTATTCAAGTCTGACGCTGTTGTAAAAAGTTGAAGAATTCCAGGTGATTGGAGCACTATTTTGTGCGTACAATATTTCTCCACCATTCGGAGAAGTTAACTGAGCAGTCTGAGGAGCAATGGTAAACACCGCACTGCTGTTGTTTTGGTAACATGTATTCACGGCATCCTGCACGCGAATGAGGCATTGTGTCGAAGGAATATTGGCAACAGTCCAGTTGTATGCATTGCCACTGATGCCATTGACGATCGCTGTCCATGAAGCACCATTGTTGGTGCTGTAGTATAAATTATAAAGTCCGGAAGCTTGCGCAGTGTTGGTCCACGTGATGGTATGTTCCGACATCGCTGGCAGTGTTTCACCACCATCGGGACTCGTCACATCCAATACTGTATTGGGGATGATGTTGATTGGTCCATCACTCACATCAGCATAAGATGAATTGAAGGCATCATAAGCTCGGATCAAAATTGTCGGAGTGGTGATCGTATTGGAAACTGTCCATGAATAAGTACGTTCATTTCCGTTGGTTGCTATCCATGAAAAACCAGGACCTGTCCAGGTAACACCATTGTCGGTGCTGTATTGAATACCCACTGAAGAAAAACAATTCGGATCAAAATTCAAGACAACATTTTGTGTGGAGCAGGTGGTCCATGTTTCTCCGCCATTGGGAGATACAACCGTGATGTGCGGTACAATGGTAAATACCGCATCGCTCACATCATTCAATGCGAGGTTATCTGTCTGACTCACTTTCACTAAATAATTGGAACCTGTGATATTCGGAATACTCCACGGATAAGAACCATCATTCGAAGTTGAGGCTGTGATGGTCGTCCAGGTGGAACCACCATCTGGACTGTATTCGATGCGAACACTATTATAGAACGTCGATGAATTCCATGTGATGCTGTTGCTACATCCGGCATAAAGCGATTCACCGCCGTTTGGAGCTGTCATCACTGGCGCTTGTGGCGATATGGTAAACACCGCACTGCTGTTGTTTTGGAAACATGTATTCACGGCATCCTGCACACGAATGAGACATTGTGTCGAAGGAATATTGGCAACAGTCCAGTTGTATGCATTGCCACTGATTCCGTTCACAATGGTCGACCATGAAGATCCGTTGTTGGTGCTATAAGACAAATTGTAAAGTCCCGAAGCTTGTGCGGTGTTCGTCCAGGTAATCGTTTGTTGCGAAAGTGCCGGAAGTGTTTCACCACCATCGGGACTCGTCACATCCAATACGGTATTGGGAATGATGTTGATGGGGCCATCACTTACATCAAAATAAGATGAACTGAAGGCATCATAAGCGCGGATCAGAATGGTTGGTGTTGTGATCGTATTGGATACTGTCCAAGAATAGGTGCGATCGTTGCCGCTGGCAGAAACAAAGGTGAAGCCAGGACCTGTCCAGGTAACTCCATTGTCGGTACTGTATTGAATACCCACAGTTGAAAAACAATTCACATCAAAATTCAAGACAACATTTTGTGTGGAGCAGGTGGTCCATGTTTCTCCGCCATTGGGAGATACAACCGTGATGTGCGGTACAATGGTAAATACCCCATCACTCACATCATTCAATGCGAGGTTATCTGTCTGACTCACTTTCACCAAATAATTGGAACCTGTGATATTCGGAATACTCCACGGATAAGAACCATCATTCGAAGTTGAGGCGGTGATGGTAGTCCAAGTGGATCCACCATCAGGGCTGTATTCGATGCGAACACTATTGTAAAACGTCGATGAATTCCAGGTGATGCTGTTGCTGCATCCCGCATAAAACGATTCGCCACCGTTTGGAGCTGTCATCACCGGCGCTTGTGGCGATATGGTAAACACCGCACTGCTGTTGTTTTGGAAACATGTATTCACGGCATCCTGCACACGAATGAGACATTGTGTCGAAGGAATATTGGCAACAGTCCAGTTGTATGCATTGCCACTGATACCGTTCACAATGGTCGACCATGACGATCCGTTGTTGGTGCTATAAGACAAATTGTAAAGTCCCGAAGCTTGTGCGGTGTTCGTCCAGGTAATCGTTTGTTGCGAAAGTGCCGGAAGTGTTTCACCACCATCGGGACTCGTCACATCCAATACGGTATTGGGAATGATGTTGATGGGGCCATCACTTACATCAAAATAAGATGAACTGAAGGCATCATAAGCGCGGATCAGAATGGTTGGTGTTGTGATCGTATTGGATACTGTCCAAGAATAGGTGCGATCGTTGCCGCTGGCAGAAACAAAGGTGAAGCCAGGACCTGTCCAGGTAACACCATTGTCGGTGCTGTATTGAATACCCACTGATGAAAAACAATTCACATCAAAATTCAAAACAACATTTTGTGTGGAGCAGGTGGTCCATGTTTCTCCGCCATTGGGAGATACAACCGTGATGTGCGGTACAATGGTAAATACCGCATCGCTCACATCATTCAATGCGAGGTTATCTGTCTGACTCACTTTCACCAAATAATTGGAACCTGTGATATTCGGAATACTCCATGGATAAGAACCATCATTCGAAGTTGAGGCGGTGATGGTAGTCCAAGTGGAACCACCATCTGGACTGTATTCGATGCGAACACTATTATAGAACGTCGATGAATTCCATGTGATGCTGTTGCTACATCCGGCATAAAGCGATTCACCGCCGTTTGGAGCTGTCATCACCGGCGCTTGTGGCGATATGGTAAACACCGCACTGCTGTTGTTTTGGAAACATGTATTCACGGCATCCTGCACAATGATGAGACATTGTGTCGAAGGAATATTGGCAACAGTCCAGTTGTATGCATTGCCACTGATTCCGTTCACAATGGTCGACCATGAAGATCCGTTGTTGGTGCTATAAGATAAATTGTAAAGGCCTGAAGCTTGTGCGGTGTTCGTCCAGGTAATCGTTTGTTGCGAAAGTGCCGGAAGTGTTTCACCACCATCGGGACTCATCACATCCAATACTGTGTTGGGTATGATATTGATGGGCCCATCACTCACATCTGTATAAGATGAACTGAAGGCATCATAAGCACGGATCAGAATGGTTGGTGTTGTGATCGTATTGGATACTGTCCATGAATAAGTACGATCGTTGCCGCTGGCAGAAACAAAGGTGAAGCCAGGACCTGTCCAGGTAACACCATTGTCGGTGCTGTATTGAATACCCACTGATGAAAAACAATTCACATCAAAATTCAAAACAACATTTTGTGTGGAGCAGGTGGTCCATGTTTCTCCGCCATTGGGAGATACAACCGTGATGTGCGGTACAATGGTAAATACCGCATCACTCACATCATTCAATGCGAGGTTATCTGTCTGACTCACTTTCACCAAATAATTGGAACCTGTGATATTCGGAATACTCCACGGATAAGAACCATCATTCGAAGTTGAGGCGGTGATGGTCGTCCAGGTGGAACCACCATCAGGGCTGTATTCGATGCGAACACTATTGTAAAACGTCGATGAATTCCAGGTGATGCTGTTGCTACATCCCGCATAAAACGATTCGCCACCGTTTGGAGAAGTCATGGTAGGAATTAATCCTGTGATGGAGAAAGTAGCATTGCTTTGATCCTGATAGCAAGTATTGTTTGCATCCAACACGCGGATGAGACATTGCGTGCTCACCGAATTATTCACTGTCCAGTTGTAAGCATTACCCGAAATTCCATTGACTACAGTTGACCATGAAGAGCCATTGTTCAGAGAGAACTGAATATTGTAAACCCCACTCGCTGGTGCTGTATTATTCCAGGTGATGCTGTAATTACTACCTGCCGCAATGGATTCACCGCCATTCGGAGCGGTAACAGTTATAACAGTGTTGGCTGCAACATTAACTTGAGCATCCGTCGCATCAAACACGGATGAATTAAATGCGTCATAGCTTCTGATAAGAATTGCTGCTGTCCCCATCGTATTCGGCACCATCCATGAATAGGTGCGTTGATTCCCGGAGACTGAAACCAACGAAGTTGAAGTACCATTCCACGTAACACCGTTGTCTGTGCTGTATTGAATTCCAATCGTACTGACACAAGGTCCATAATCAATCACGATATTGTAGGTTGAACATGTAGTCCATGCTTCGCCACCGTTGGGAGAAACGACCCTGATCGTAGGCAACAAAACAAAGTTGGCATCACTCACGTCATTGATGGAAAGATTATCCACATTGCAAACGCGAATTCGAACTTCGTTATCCGGAGTTGAAGGAGGAGTCCAATTGTAAAAACCATCGTTAGATGTATTGCTGGTGATGATGGTGAAAGACACCCCACCATTCAAACTATATTCGATCTGAACATTTGAAAAATATGATGCCGGATTCCAGGTGATGCCGACAGCACAACCAGCGTAAAGTTGTTCGCCACCGTTTGGGTAGGTCACTTGTGGTGTTGGTGGCGTAATGGTAAACACCACATTTGAAATGTCCTGCATACAGTTTGTCACCGCATCCATAACGCGAACCAGACATTGATTGGAAACATTTACCGAAGGAACTGTCCAGGAGTAGCTTCCGGCGACCGTATTGAAGTTGGTAACAATATCGGTCCATGTAGAACCATTGTTGAGCGAGTAGGCCAAGTTGAACGTATTCGAAGTTCCAATCGTACTCCACGTGATATCGTGAACAGTGTTCCCCTGCCATGATTCGCCGCCATTCGGAGCTGTAACAACCACGGGGATATTGATTGCAAAATAATTATTGCTTTGATCCACAGTTCCGGGACCGTTCGCATCGAACACACGCATGAGCACAGTGGTGGACTGCACATTCGGCACAGTCCAGAGAAAAGTACCATTCGCGCTGAGGTAATTACTGGCTACGCTTGTCCAGATGGTACCTCCATCTAAAGAGTAGTCGATGTTCCAGTAATTCGATGGAGAACCTGTTTGAGTCCAGGTTACGTTATACTGTTGACAAGCATATAACACTTCACCGCCATTGGGAGTGGTGATGGTAATCGTTTGTGCATTCGAATTGATACCAGCAAATAAAAGCACGGCGATAAGGGCTAAAAAAATCTTCATCTGATTCATGATTGAGCAAGCTATAGGGCTATTCGCGCGAAAATAAGACATTGACCAGAAGACTGTTTAGCCGAAAAATCAATATTCAGCTCAGTGTAGAAAAGGCCAATCAGATCAAAAAGCCGCATTTCCCGAAGGTTTTTACGCTGCAACTTGGCATTACATCGTAATTATTCTCCCCTATCTGGGAACACCTTTGAGGTACATGATTTCATCACATTTTTTCCGCAAAAGCAATGATGTGACTATCCGGATCGGCGAAATAACAAACCTTGTCACCCCAATCACGATCAAGAATGGGGCTGATCAATTTTGCTCCGGCCTTGATGGCATTTTCAAATTCCAATTGAACATTTTCCACGATCAAATACAACTCGCATCTTGGGATACCCGATCCCTCTGAAGGGTCTGGCATTTCACCTTGTAGTATTTTGGCAATACCCTGATTTGGCATTAGTCCGAGCTTACAAGTATCAGACAAATCAAATTCCGTCATTCCCGGTACATCCAGCACAGGCTGCTTCCGGAAAATCATTTGATAAAAATCTCGACTTATTTCCTGATGGGCCACAAAGAATATTGTTTCCACCCTTTTGATTTGATTCATTTGATTGCCCTATTTTTTTCCATCAATGATGGATCATTTCACTCTTTTGCCAATCGCGCATCCATTACCTTGTCAAGGTCCCGTTCACATTTTGATATGATGCATTCAACACTTCGAAAAAAAGTTCACGGTCCACATTCTTCAAATCCACTTTGGTCCATCCCTGTTTTCCCCATTTATTGTCCACTGGCAAAACGGTCCCTTTCGAAGCAATTTTGAAAATATCCTGTTCAGCTTCGGTCAACTTCACGACAGCGAAGAATCCTTCCGGGTCGATGGTCAGGAATATTTTTTTCTTCACGCGGAAAGAAGTCTTTTCGAAATGAGGTTGCTCGGTGGTATTCGGCAAACCCAAAGCCAGGTCTCGTATGTCATTTATAGAAATCAAAATGAAAGAAATATAATAGTTTATTGAATATTCTGTTTTAATCACTTCATAACCTCACCAGCACCCCTCTCCTCTTGACAATGTTTTTATAATCCCATTGTATGTCTTGAGATTTTTTGAGCCAGCGTTTAAGCTCCGTCACTTTGATTTCCTTGACATTCGTATATCGTTTTTCTGCGGCTTTAAAAGAACCTTCCGGAGAAAGACCATCCTCCTCAAAAGATTGTCCGCTCCAGAACAGCAGCCTCACACAATCTTTTAATTTATGATAACCCACGATGGGATTTCCATCCAGAAACCAAACCGGATGTCGATGCCAGATTTTGTTTTCCGCTTGAGGCAAAGCAGTTGAAATGACATCGTAGAGCTTTTCACAGATGAGTTGGTCATCATCCATAAGCCCTTTATGATAAGCAGTGATTTCTTTATTCATAGTATTCGTGTGCTTGCAAATTAAGTGAACCGAGCCTCATATGGCTCCGATTTCGATCCTTCAAAATGATTCCTCTGATTACCCCACATCAATAATTCCATGAAAATGAACCGAAAAAGGAAAAACTGTCGTACATTTGCCGCCGCTTTCACGGAAGCGGGTTTTACATCTCATTTCATTTGTCCCGCCACCTATGCGGAGTATCCCCTGAAAATGGTTGTCGAATTCAATTCGTGAGCGACAAACACTGACCACATTGGCAGTGTAACCATAAAAATTATACATGTTAAATTTCGAATTACTCGGGCTGAGCAAGCCCGTCATGCGTGCCATTGCCGAATTGGGCTTTGAAACGCCCACTCCTATTCAGGAACAAGCTATTCCCGTAATGCTCGGTGGCAACCAGGATGTGGTTGCACTGGCACAAACCGGAACTGGAAAAACTGCTGCATTTGGATTGCCGCTTGTTGATCTATTGAATTTCGATGAACGCCACACACAAGCGCTCATTCTTGCACCAACACGTGAATTGTGCATGCAGATCACACGTGACCTGCAAAATTTCTCCAAATACATGAATGGCGCACAAGTAACCGCCATCTATGGTGGAGCCAGCATCGAAGGACAAATTCGCGACGTGCGCAAAGGACCACAAATCATCGCTGCCACTCCAGGTCGTTTGGTAGATATGATCGAACGTGGTGTAGTTGATTTGTCGAAAATCGATTTCGTCGTTCTCGATGAAGCAGATGAAATGCTCACCATGGGATTCAAAGATGATTTGGATCTGATTCTTTCACAAACACCGAAAGAAAAAAACACCTGGTTATTCTCTGCAACTATGCCGCATGAAGTGCAGCGTATTGCAAGAAACTATATGCATGAACCACATGAGGTAACCATTGGCCAAAAGAATTCTGGTAACGAAAACATCGAACACCAATTCTATGTAGTTCACGCCAAAGACCGTTATCTCGCTTTAAAACGTATTGCTGATTTTAACCCAGACATTTTCGCCATCGTTTTCTGCCGTACCAAAGCAGAAACACAAACCGTGGCTGATGCACTGATCAAAGATGGTTATAATGCAGATTCTCTTCATGGAGATTTGTCACAGGCTCAACGCGATTTCGTGATGAAGCGCTACCGCAGCAGGTCATTGCAAATGCTTGTTGCCACAGACGTAGCCGCTCGTGGTATCGATGTGAATGATGTAACACACGTCATCAATTATAACCTTCCTGATGAAATTGAAAGCTACACTCACCGTAGCGGTCGTACGGCACGTGCCGGAAAAACCGGTGTGAGTATTGCCATCATTCACACGAAGGAAATGCATAAAATTCGTGAGATTGAAAAATTGATCAAGCGTAAGTTCACACAAGCACAAATTCCATCCGGATTTGATGTATGTGAATCTCAACTCCTTTCATTGGTGAAAAAAGTTCACAGTGTGGAAGTAGATGAAAAAAGCATCGAACGCTACCTGCCAGCTGTATTCTCAGAACTGGAAGAACTTTCTCGTGAAGACATCATCAAACGTTTCGTATCCATCGAATTCAATCGTTTTGCTGAATATTACCGCAATGCACCAGACCTCAATCTGAATGCACAAGGTGATGAGCGTCGCAAATCGGCTCCAGGTGTCGTGAAGATGTATATCAACGTCGGACAGATGGATGGATTCGACTTCAATAGTCTGAAAGATTTCATTGCAGAAAATGCAGAAATCAGCAATGGTGATGTCACCTGGACAGATGTTAAGAATACCTTCTCACTTCTTGAAGTTCGCACTGAAGTGATGGAAAAAATCATTCAGAGCATTCATGGCGCACAATACCGTGGTCGCACAGTACGTGTAGAATCTCGCGGTAATCGTGATGCAGGAATACCTCGTACTCGTCTACGCAGCGACAATCGTCGTGAAGGTGGCGGTGGTTATGGTGGCGGTGGTGGTCGTTCTTACGACAAAGGAAGCCGCTACAGCGACGGAGGAAATCGCAAGAGTTACGGTGGAAGATCCGGCGGCGGCGACAGAGATCGTAGCAGCAGCAAAGGCAAAAAGAAAAAATCATATTGATCCAAGATCATATCAAATGAAAAACCCGGCGTATGTCCGGGTTTTTCTTTTTCTACATTCGCAGTTATGATTTCCGAAAAACTTCGCCGTGTAGAGAATCTGCACATCATCTTCTGGTTGGTGAAAGACACTTGTTGGTGTATGCTTTCACATACACTGGGAGTGATCATGATCGTACCAACATTCCTCATTGCTTTGTTCATGGTGATCAAAACACGAAAGATGCCTTCAGAATTTGCACATAATCTCGCTGTTCTATTTTGGATCAGTGCCAACTCCACATGGATGTGTGGCGAGTTCTTTTGCAATGATTGTAGTCGTGGACCAGCCCTTGTCCTTTTTGGCGCTGGCATTTCTTCAATTGCTGTGTATTATGGCTATGCTTTGTACAAACGGTTTACTGTAAAACAAAGCTGAACCACACTACAGTTTATTTACAACTAGTTTAAAACTCCAATTTGTAACTCAACACGGGCAATAGCGGTACTTGGTGAATGGTGCGAATGGAACCACTTTCCGGTTCGAAATACTGACCATAAACATTTTTATAGTTCGTTGCATTGAGCAAATCCAACGACAACGTAGACGTCGATTTCGCGTGATTGGTGCGCAGACTGATTCTCACATCAAAACGTAGATAGTCCTTATTCTGTTCTGAAAATGCTTTGCTGTCAATGGTCACTGTTTCACCTTTCGCCATAGAAGCTTCAAGGTCAATCGGCGTGCGTCGCATACCACCGGTATAGATCATTCTCAGGTTAATTCCCAACTGTTTGTTTTTATCCGTCTTCCCTACTTTGAATTCTTTTCCAGCCGTGAATGCCAAAGCATGTCCGGTATTGAATTGGGTATTTCTCCACACCTTGTCCTGTGCGCGATATTCCGAATTGTATAATGAAGCCGAAAGCAAGAAATACATATTGTTATGTGTAAATTGTTCAAGCGTTACCTCGGCGCCGTAGTTGCGACCAACACCATCATTCACCAGTTTACCAAAGTTTATTCCCTCCGTGCTATTGAGGGTTGACATGGTGCTTCCGCTGTCAGGACTAATGGCAATATTGAACAACGACTGATAATAGAATTCTGATTTCAGGTACAACCATTTGTTCAAATTTCTTTCATAACCCGCTACAAAATGATGCGCCTTATTAAGCCCGAGATTCTTGTTGGGTTGTGTCGTATGGAGATCATCTGTAAGCAGTGTGGTATTGTAGATGGACACAGCCTGCATCTGACTATGTAAACCATAACCCAATGTCATGGTGTTGTTTTCATTGAACTGATAACGCGCACTAAATCTGGGTTCGAAAGAATCAGAACCATTATCATTTACACGCAAATAATGAAAACCGGTGTTCAACGTCAATTGTTCCGTTACACGGAATTTCCACTGCGCAAAAGACTGCACGGTGCTGGTCTGTCCGCTCCTGTCATAAGGAACGTAAAACTTCATATCATTCAAATCAAGGTATTTTTATACACTTGAAAACCGAACACATTGTAATACACACCAGCTCTTATGTGATGTTTCGCATTGAATTTATGGTTTAGTATGACCGAACCAAGCACACGGGATTTAGAATCGGCTTCTTCGTAATCTTTTAACTTGGAAAAATCATCATCCAGTTTTTCCTGTTCATAGCCAATATTACTTCCGGATAGAACCACAGCAGATTGCAAATAGGTTTTCTCATTCAGGTTGATGACATGTTTCAATCCAAGAGCACCTGTATTCGAAAAATAGCGGCTATCATAACGTTGCCAAATGTAATCCCACTCGGCGGTATCGCGTGCCGCTTTGTTTTTCTGATCGCTCAATCCGCCAAAACCGTACAATTCGAAATTGCCAGCTTTGTTAGTGGGGAAGTAAAAATTAAAAGACACGTCCTGAAAATTGGTGACACCATCCAATGGTACACCCACCTTTTCCAAAATTGAAAGTGTAGAATATCTGTAGTTGACCAAATACGAACCTTTGTAGTTTTTACTAAACGGACCTTCAACAGCAGCATCCAATCCCATAAATCCAGCTTGAATGGTATATTCTCGCTTTTCATTGTTACCCTTTCTCAATCGCAAGTCAAACACACCAGAAAGCGCATTCCCATATTCCGCCGCAAAAGCACCGGTGATAAAATCAGAGTTGCTCAAAGTCTGTGCACTCAAGATAGAAATTCCTCCACCTGATGACATCGGATTGGCAAAGTGATTTGGATTTGGAATATCAGAACCTTCCATTCGCCACAACAAACCATATGGAGAATTACCACGGATGGAGATTTTGTTATTGCCATCATCGCCACTCACAACCCCAGCGAAAGAAGTAGCCATTCTGGATGGGTCATTCACTGCAGCCGCAAACTTTTGTGTTTCTTCCACACTAAATGTTCTGGTACTTACACCAGACATGGCATTGAGCGGTTCCTTTTTGTTTTGTTGTGCAGAGATGGTTACTTCAGAGGTCACATTCAATTCCTCCTCAAGGGCAATATTCAATACCAGTTCCTTACCCGAATTGACCAAAATATCAGAAAAGGTGACACTTTTATAACCCACCATCATCACTTGAATGGTTCTCCGTCCTACAGGCACATGCGAAATTTTAAAATTACCATCAAGGTCAGAAGCCGATCCAAGAGAAGGTTCAATTCCGATCACAGAAACAACAGCACCAATGATTGTTTCACCCGATACTTTATCGGTAATTGTCCCACGGACAGTTTGTGTTAACACTGTATTTTCCTGGGCTTCCAATTGAAATGCGCTGAGGCAGATAAATAAGAATAAGGCAACTCGAATAATCATAATAATGGTTTCTCAAGAGACAACCAACACTGAATTCACCCCTATTCTCCAAATAAAAATCACAAAACTTCCCATCAGACACGTCAATTCCAATTTAAATTAAACTGCGAATTTCCCTATAGATTAAAAGATAAGCTAGACGGAATTTCAGTGATCCTCATTGAAAACTAAATAGACCAATTGCCCATAAAAAATAGAAACCATCAGGAAAAAACCTCTTCCTTGTTTACTTTAGCACAAACAGTTTATTCTAAAGGGAAGAATGGCCATCCATTCCAATTTCATTGCATGAACTGGTTTTAACCTCAAATCACCACAAATCAGATGATCCAAAGAATTATCTTATTGTCGCAATTCATCTTCTGGAGTAACATGCTCATCGCACAATCCATTGCAGAGAGCCATAGGATTACACCAGAAGCCATTGGCATGGATGGTTATGGATATTTTGGATATGCCGCGAGCGTGGTCGCAAACGATCTGCATGTTGCAGTGGGCAATGGTAGTCTAACTGATTTCTCGCACAATTCGGTGAGCATTTATGATAATGCTTCTGGGATATTGAGTCTCGACACCATCTTGTATTTCGGTCAAGAAATCCAGAATACCTTCGGTGATCATCTGTTGTTGTTTGATGATTATTTATTCATAGGACAAACGACATCAAGTATAGCGGATGGGCAGATCCCCAGCGTGTATGTATACAAACACATCAATAATCAATGGCATTTAACTCAAACCATAGTTTCTCCCATTACAAGCGACCCTATTATTTTCGGATCACAAATGCTCCGCGCGGGTAACCACCTCATCATTGAGCAATATGATAATCCACAAGCAAATCGGGTGCTCACTTACGAATTGGTTGGTGACAGTTGGAATTTGTACATGTGATTGAAGAGGATGCGCGAGATGCTGTCATGGCAGGAAATCACATGATTTTGAAAGTCAATTCAAGTTATCCGAATACAGATACACTTCAAATCAAGTCTTATGATTGGATAGATAATGGATGGCAGTGCATGGACACTTTGCTCACACACGGCATGTCTGACAATTACCGATTGATCAATCATCCCGAAGGGTCGGAACTGGTGCTCATCCATAACCAAGTGGATTCGAATTACACCACTTTATATTCCTATTCACCAGAAAACTCTGAATGGTCGCTTCAGGACAGTATACATCTGGAACAAATTGGATTAACCCATACTATGGATGCACACAGACTACTTATATCGCATTCTGGAAACCATCATGGTTTGTATTCCGGAAAAGTAGATTACTATGGTTTGAACAACGGAGTATGGCAATATCTCACAGAACTTATTCCCACCACCCTTGGACCATGGGATAAAATCGGGAAAGCGATGTGTTTACATGGAGGTAAAGCTTTTGTGACATCATTCGAATTGAATGATTCCAATACACATTATGACGGAGCGCTATTTACATTCAACCTTTCAGGTTGCGCTGATCCTGTAGCGTGCAACTATGATCCTACAGTACCCTTTGACACTGAATTGTGTCTTTGGCCAACATGTCTGGATGAACTCGCTTGCAATTACAATCCTACGGGATGTGATGGAGGAGAATGTTTGTATCCCATGAATTCAGCAGATACTGACTGTTCTGGCAATATCGATGAATCAGATCTCAACGCATGCATTGACATATTCGGTTGTGTAGGAGATTGCACCCTTTGTGACCTCGACAACGATGGTGTTGTGGGGACAAATGACATCATCATTCTGATCTCACTTATGGATTGATGCCTATTGTCGGCAAAGCAAATCAGTAAATTTAAGATTTAAAATTTAATATTGGCAGAAGACGAAGGTTTGAAGCGTATTGGCTACGCCCAGACAGGCTTTGAAAAATATCTCAAGCTAAAAAATAAAATCACACTTTTGTGAACAGCAATCTTAAATTTAAATCCAAAATCCTTCCCCTTACGGTTTATGACAACAATCCACCTTATGAGTTTTAGCCGACATGGCAGGACTGAGATATGGAATACCGAGGTTGGCGCCGCGAACTATAAGTAACATTGAAATCACCATCAGTGAAATTTGAATTGTTCTGTATGACTTCACGCGGAGTTTTTGTGTGAGCCATTGCATGATGGTACCTGTTGCAAAAAGAGCAGGAGTTGTACCAAGTCCGAATATCGCCATAAATAATGCACTTTGTCCGATATTGCCCAAGGCTAGTGAAGCTGATAAAGCTACATACACCAAGCCACATGGTAGTAAACCATTGACAATCCCGAGTGTAAAATGCGACATCAGGCTTTTCTTACTGATCAATGCGGAGAATTTTGTTTTGATCCAACCGATCAAACTAAGTGGGCCAGATTTGAATTTATTGAATCCAAGAGGCCATGCTAAAAAAATCAGCATCATAAAACCAGCCGCGAGTGACAGCCAACGCTGGAATCCGAATGCTTCGAATGCTGTTCCGATAGAACCGGATAAAGCACCTAAAGCCGCATACACGGACAACCTTCCAAAAAGTGATACACGAGTTTTCTTGTCCACCACGCACCATCACTTTTCACGCTGTGAACTGCCATCACCAGTGGTCCGCACATACCAATACAATGCAAACTACCTGCAAGACCCAATATTAATGCTGCGAATATGAATTCCATATTGCCAATAGATGAGGTTATTGAATATCCAGTGCTTTCTCAGCGTAGAAGTTTTTATCACCCATTTTCCATGAAGCTTTGATGATATAGAAGCCATTCTTCAAACCTTCCTTAGAAATGACTTGTGTGCCCGTTGCATCAGGAGTAATTGCGACAGAACGATCCATACCAGCGTCAGATGGACAATAAATAACCAATTGTCCCTCCATCATTTGGTTCTGACATTCAGAAGGGAAAACAACCTGAATACCCTCATTGGTATTGCTAAAGCCTACTTCAGTGGAAAGTGCAGAGGCATTTTTACTCGCTTCCAATCTCGTTCCAAATGCAAGTTCTTGTTTGTAATAATCCGTTGCAACAAGATCCACCTTTTGACCTTTCGCTTTAAAAACGAGTGTAAGGATACCGGCCATGAAGCCCAGATATACAATAGTCAATTTCCAACCCCAATTGATTTTCATGATGTGTGATTTATTGGTGAGTGATTAATTCTTATGTGCTGGTCCAAGGAAGGTCGTTTTCGCTTCGGTAATTTTTTTACCATTGCTCCACACCTCCACCTTCATTTTCGTTTTTTGCTGTAGAATATTGTTAGCTGGTACTATCACAAAAAACTGGGTATCGATTAAACTATCTTTCTTCACAACCAAATCCTGATTACCGATCAGCCTAATGGTTGAACCTTCAGCCTGTGCGATAAACTGGAGTGGCATATCTCCTTTGGTCTTATTGATGACTTTTACATTGTATAAATTGCTGATACTGCCATCTGGTTCTGTATAGAATAAAGTACCCTTGGCACGCACCACAGCAACATCCAAATCAGAGCGTGTGATGAGCAGGAAGCTTTCCAGACCAATCAGCACGAACAACACGCCAGTGTAGGCAAACATTCTCGGAGTCCAACGAAGTTTCTTACCACTTTGAATGGTAAATTCACTGGCATAACGAACGAGTCCGCGTGGCTTATGGATTTTGTCCATCACATTGTCACATGCATCGATACACGCGGTGCAGTTGGTACATTCCAACTGAGTTCCATTGCGAATATCGATACCTGTAGGACACACGCGATAACACTCATTGCAATCCACACAATCACCAACACCTTGAATTTCTTCTTTGGTTGGTTTATGACGTGGTTCACCGCGAACATGGTCATATGCAACAACGATAGAGTGTTTATCCAGAAGTACACCTTGCATTCTGCCATAAGGACAAACCACCAGGCAAGCTTGCTCACGGAACCACAGGTAGACAAAGAAAAATACGAGACTGAATATGATCATCAGAGCCAATCCACCCACATGTTGTGAAAGTGGTTCAGTCATGATCTTATACAATTCATCCATTCCAATGATATAAGAAAGGAAAACATTGGAAACGACGAATGCGACGATGAAGAACACGATCCATTTGGTCACGCGTTTTCTGATCTTCTCAGCATTCCAAGGCATCTTTTTCAGCGCCTTCTGATAATTCGCATCGCCGTCGATAGCGTATTCAATTTTGCGGAAAATCATTTCCATGAAGACGGTTTGGGGACAGACCCAACCGCAGAAAATCCTGCCATAAACAACAGTGAAGAGTGCAATGAACACTATAAAAGTGATCATCCCGATCATGAAAATGAAAAAATCCTGAGGCCAGAAGCGAACGCCGAAAATGATGAATTTTCGTTCAACGACATTGAACAAGAAAAGCGGATCGCCGTCGATTTTTAGAAAAGGAATGGTAAAGAAAACCACCAGGAAGGCAAAACTCACTAATGTGCGCGCCTTGTAAAACCTTCCTGATGGTTTCTTAGGATAGAAAAACACCCTGTGTCCAGATTCATCAATGTGTGCAACTGAATCTCTGAATGAGCCATCTTCATCTTGTATCGTATTCATATCACGGGGTTGTTTTATTATATTGCCAAAATTAGTCGTTATGGCAATATACTACTCAAACTAGTTTGTGCTATCTGTCACCAAAGTATCTACAGCAACGGTTTGCGTAGTATCTGTGGCGGCTGGAGAAGCAGCGTTAGGTATATATTCAGTTCCTTCTGGAGCTTTCGGACTTGCTGGAGTTGTTCCTTGAAGTGATAGTACGAAAGCAGAAACTTGCGCTATCATTTTAGGAGACAATTCCTGCTGCCAGGATTTCATACCCTTACCTTGTACACCATACTTCACAGTGGTGAAAACATCTTTCACATCACCACCATGGATCCAGAATTTGTCGGTGAGGTTTGGTCCAACGATACCACCACCATCTGCTCCGTGGCACACTGCACAATATTGAACGAAAGCTGATTTACCTGCTTCAATATCGGAAGCTTCAGTCAAAAGAGTCACTGTTTTTTCAGTAACCAGATCCTTTGCTTTAGCTTGATATTCCGCTACCTGCGCAGCACCGGCAGCCATCTGTGCTTTGTATTCCTCATCGCTGGAAGGACCATTTGAAATGTGGAAATACACCAGATAAACTACTGCCCAAACGATGGTGAAATAGAAACCATATTTCCACCATGGTGGGAGTGCATTATCCAATTCGCGAATTCCATCATAATCGTGATCGGTGAGCACCGCAGCTTCCTGCTCAATGGCAACAGAAGCGTTGAATTTGTCCCAGAAAACAGATGTTCTTTCTGCGTGTTCTTTGAGTGGCGACAATTCCGCTTCTTTTATAATAAAGAGGCGAATCATTCTAACCAGATAAACGACAACAAAAAGTTCGATGAGAATCACGACAACCAACGCGTTGATTGCGTTATAACCGAAACCCTGATGCAAAAAATCGAGCACAGGAGCAGGTTCAGGAGCTGCGGGAGCAGCAGCAGCAGCATCAGCCGTTTGTGCAGTAGCGCTTTGTGAGAAAAACATCGTAGCAGTAATGATTGCAACGATCATTTTCATTTTGTCCCAAACACTTCCATCACCACGTTGGTAGTTTTTCGCAACAGCGGAAACAACTTTACCAAGTTGAATGATGAAAATAAGTAGAACCAGTGCAACAAGCGCCAGAGCATAAAATACAGGGCTGGTATACACAGATTGTTTAACAGGCTCAGCAGGAGTTGCTGCGGTTGCAGCCGCTGCCTGGGCCAGAACACCAGTCTGGCTGCCGATGATGGCCAGAACTGTGGTGAATAACCGAATTGTTTTATTTGTGGTCAGCATGGGTTTGTCAGATTGAAGGTTGGTCATCAAGAGGAATGTTCTTTTGCTCTGCAATGCTCTGTTTGCTTTCAGAAAATGTCTTGAAAAGCACAACAGTGAAAATTGCAGTGAAAATCAACAGTGAGATCAGCGGATAAATACTGATGCCAGTTATTGATGTGAGATAATTGATGAATTTCATTTTGCAGCAGTTGTGTTGTTGTTATGAACATCAATATCATGGCCGAGCTTCTGCAGGTAAGCGATCAAGGCGATAATTTCCTGATCAGGAGCCAGACCATCTTCTCCAAGTAACAATTGTGATTCGGAAGCTTTCAGATCATCATAAATGGTCTGGGCTTGTTTGTGCATATCCTCTACGGCGAGTTGATCAAAACCTTCAGGATAAGGAACACCCAAAGTGATCATCGCACGAATCTTGGCTGGAGTCATACCTTCATCAATCTTATTGGTCAACAACCAAGGATAACGAGGCATGATTGAAGTAGGCGAAGTAGAAGTCGGATCGGCCATGTGGTTATAGTGCCATGAATTCGACTTTTTATTGTTACCTACACCTTCTCGGGCCAAATCTGGACCAGTACGTTTAGAACCCCATTGGAATGGGTGGTCATAAACGAATTCACCAGCTTTAGAGTATTCACCATAACGCTCAGTTTCTGCGCGGAATGGACGAACCATCTGAGAGTGACAAGTATAACATCCTTCTCGGATATAGATATCACGACCCTCAAGCTCAAGTGGAGTATAAGGTTTCACTTCAGCGATGGTAGGTATATTTGACTTGATCAAGAATGTTGGAATCATTTCGATGATACCACCAACGGCAACCATGACGAGTGCAAGCACAAGCATTTGTACAGGTCTTCTTTCGATCACTCTGTGCCAGTGTTCTTTACCATGGATTTCAACTCGTTTTGCAAGTGCAGGCGCTTCAGCAGCTTCATCAGCAACGAAACTACCAGCAGCTGCGGTTTTCCAGAGATTCACGATCATGAAGATCACACCAACAAGGAAGAGCACACCACCCAATGAACGGATCAAATAGAAGCCTTGCATACCTTTCACCATATCGAGGAATTGATATTGGAGACGTCCATCTTCAGTGAATTGAGTGAGCATTTCGTTGTGTCTCCAACCTGCCCAATACATTGGTACAGCATACAATACGATACCGAGAGTACCAATCCAGAAGTGCCAGTTGGCCAGTTTGCGTGAATACAATTCTGTTTTCCACATTCTTGGGATGAGCCAATACAGCATACCGAATGTGAGGAAACCATTCCATCCAAGTGCACCAACGTGTACGTGAGCGATGGTCCAATCAGTGAAGTGAGAAATAGCGTTGACGTTTTTCAAAGAAAGCATTGGACCTTCGAAGGTGGCCATACCATAAGCGGTAACAGCAACCACCATGAATTTCAACACCACATCTTCACGAACACGGTCCCAAGCACCACGGAGGGTGAGAAGACCATTGATCATACCACCCCATGATGGAGCAATCAACATGACACTGAAAACAGTACCAAGAGATTGAGCCCAATCAGGAAGAGAGCTATACAACAAGTGGTGAGGACCGGCCCAGATATAAAGGAATATCAATGCCCAGAAGTGAATAATCGAAAGGCGATAAGAATACACAGGACGATTGGCAGCTTTCGGAACGAAATAATACATCAGTCCGAGGTATGGCGTGGTGAGGAAGAATGCAACTGCATTGTGACCATACCACCATTGTACCAGTGCATCCTGAACACCGGCATACCATGAATAGCTTTTCAAAAGAGAAACCGGCAATTCAAAACTATTGACGATGTGAAGCATAGCCACAGTTACCCAGGTTGCTATGAAGAACCAAATGGCAACATAAAGGTGACGCTCACGACGCTGAATGATGGTCATAAACATGTTGAGACCGAATACGACCCAGATCAAAGTGATGAGGATATCGATTGGCCATTCCAACTCTGCGTATTCTTTACCGGTGGTAATACCGAATACGAGTGTAAGAGCTGCCAAGACGATAATGAGCTGCCAACCCCAAAAGTGGATACGCGATAGTTTATCGCTCCACATTCTGGCCTTGGTAAGGCGCTGAAGGGAATAATAAACTCCCATAAAAATACCATTCCCCACGAAAGCGAAAATCACCGCATTGGTGTGTAATGGTCTAAGCCTTCCGTACGTCGTCAACGGAAAGTCAAAATTCAGTACTGGAAAGACCAGCTGGAGTGCGATAATTACTCCGACAAGCATACCGACTGCCCCCCAAAGTGCAGTGGCAATTGCGAATTGCTTCACAATCTTGTTGTCATAAGCGAAACGTTCAATGTTCGTGCTCATAGATTAGTATTGGTTTGTTTGGATGTGTCTTCTGTTGGTATTTCATCGTCCATGAGTATTCTGATGGACGGAGTGTAATCATCGTCGAACTGGCCGGCTTGTGCGTTCCTGATGAACGCAATGAGAAAGCCCACAGCGAGGGTGAGACTTGCTCCGATCAGTATGTAAATGGCACTCATTTTTTGTGAAATTTTATCTGTTCAAAGGAATATTTACATCTACAGGTGTTTTGTGATAGCGGTTAGTTTTGAAAGTGATCTAAATCATGGGGATCGTTGATTGGATTCAACACAAAACCATCGAATTCCAAATGAAATGATCACAAACATGACAATCGTCATGTAACCCGAGCCGACGATCAGGCAAGGAAAATCACTTGAAAGAGGTAATGCTTACGCTACAGATCAATGATTCAACTTCAGTTTCATTGCTGCCAAATGGCTGAGGCCATTGGTAAACAGAATAATACTGATTGAGCTGATCGGCATCAGAATCGCTGCAACAACAGGCGACAATGTTCCCGTAACGGCGAATGACAATCCCACGACATTGTACAAAAGAGAAAGTCCAAAACTTGCGAGAATAATTCGTTGAGCATATTTAGCCAATTGAAACAACCGATCGAGATTTCCAAAAGCTGATCCCTCCAGAATAGCATCGCAAGCTGGAGAAAAATTATTGACATCATCGGAGACAGCTATCCCAACCTGACTTTGCTGTAAAGCACCAGAATCATTCAAACCATCGCCAACCATCGCAACATAAGCGCCTTCCTCCTGGAGATCTTTCACATAATCCATTTTGTTTTCAGGAGTCTGATGGAATAACATCGGTGTTTCTTTTCCGGCGAGATTTTGAAGAGCATCACGCTCCGCTTCATTGTCGCCACTTAAAAATGACAAAGCCGAGTTAGACTTCATTCCTGCGATCACATTTGAAGCCCCTTCCCTGAAATTTCTTTCAAAGCCAAAAAATCCGGCATAATGCCCATTCAATTTGACATGCACTTTCGCACCATTGAAAGACTGATCAGAATGAAGAGGAATGCCGCAGAAGGCAGCATTTCCAATTTTCACATCATAGCCATCAATGCGGCCAGAAAGTCCTGCACCAGGAATTTCAATGTAATCGAAAACTGATTTTTCATTGCAGAATGCCAGATGTGAAGACAATGATTTGCTCAAAGGGTGATTGGAGTGTCGCACCAATGAATAGACTTTTCCAAATCACTTTCGCCCATTTCATCGCCATAGAACTTTACTTTTACTCACGTTGTTGGTGATCGTTCCTGTTTTATCTAAAACGATATGATTCACATTCGCGAGGGATTCAATCACTGCAGGATTTTTGAGATAAAATTTGTTTTTGCTAAAAACCCGCATGATGGCGCCGTTGGTAAAAGTCGCAGAAAGAAGCAGTGCACAAGGACAGGCAACAATCAACACAGTAGTGAGCGCATTTAGTCCGCGTGCCATATCAGTTGGCATCCAGTATAAAAATCCACCCACGGAAAGGGCGAGCAAGAATATAGTGAAGTTGCGCGCAAGTCGATCGATAAATGTTGTATGCACTTTTTCACCTTTGTTAAACGCATCACGATTCCATAAGCCTGTGAGATAACTCTGAGAAACCTCACGCAATACTTCGCACTCAATGGCACCACCGGTTTGTTTACCACCAGCGTATATCAATTCACCTTTGCGAATTTTAACCGGAGCGGATTCGCCTGTTACAAAACTGTAATCGATATGTGCTTCATCGCTGAGTAATTTACTATCCGCAGGCACAAGTTCCTGTGAGTGTATCACCATCACATCACTCACTTTCAAATTGGTCAATGGAATACTCTCTTCTACATCCTTTGCCTTCTTCAGCATGATGCTAATTGGAAAGAAGCTCTTGTAATTTCTATCAAACTGCAACGCGTGATGCGTTTTTTCCTGGAAATATCTTCCGACCAGCATGAAGAAAATAATACCGGACATAGAGTCGAGGTAACCCGCACCAGTACCACTCACAATTTCATATACACTTCTGACAAAAGTGATGAGGATAGACAACACCAAAGGCACATCAATATTGAGGTATTTTGCTTTGAGTGATTGCCAAGCTGACACAAAAAATTCACCACCACTATAAATCAAAATTGGCAGTGAAATGGCGAGATTCAAATAAGAGAAAAATGTCTGCAATTCATGATCGCCTTCATCCGTAATATGGAAATACTCAGGAAAGCTGAGCATCATGATATTTGCGAAACAAAAACCTGCGACAGCGATGCGATACACACGCACACGCTGAGGCGATCTTTGTTCTTTGCCACTCAGATTATCGAGACTCAACAATGGTTCATAACCAAGTGTTGTAATCAATTCAACGACCTTTCTCATGGTCGTAACCTGTGGATTGTAATGTATGGTGACTTCTTTGCGAAGAAAATCGGTACGCGATTGTGAAATACCTTTGTCGAGTTTATACAAATGCTCGAGCAACCATACGCATGAACTGCAGTGCATTTGAGGAAGACTAAATACCACAACCGTGGTTTCACCATCGGAGTATCTAATCAGTTTTTGCTGAACGCCCTCATCATCGAGATAGTTAAATCTTCCCTGAAAATTTTTGAGTTTCGGAGAAATACCTACATGCTGATCGATGTTATAGTATGTACAAAGGTTGTTTTCTTTCAGTAATTCATACACAACCTTACATCCATCGCAGCAAAATGCGTGGTCATCAGACATAACGAGTGCGTCTTTGCACACCTCACCGCAGTGATAACAAACCGTCTGTGTTTGTTGCTTTGCTTCGTCCATACTTATTCCTGTTCGTGGTAATCTGGAATCTCACCATCCTCTCGGGGACTTTCAGACAATTCCCTTCCTTCCTGATTCTGTCTACCGAGTGTCCACTCGTCTGTAGCAGTTGTTTCAAGCCAAATTCTGCCTGATTTCCGGAACACTTGAACGTGCAAACCGTAGCTGTTTTCGAATTCCTGTTCCAGTTGATCCACGGTCATTTCAGGCACGATATCCATTTCACCTTCTTTTGAAAATGATCTGATTTCAGCCAATGTTCTGTTGCCTGGTACCATCAACTTTGCAGAAGTAGGCTTTCCCTTAGCGTGAGGCTGAGAGAAAAATTCGATTTTTATATAAGGAAACTGTTCACTGAAAATTCGTTGTAAACTCGAAATCGCGGTATTTCCTTTAATGGCTAATTTCATACTTGTTAGCATTAATGATTCTTTTTTTCTGACAATATCAAAACGGGTACATGAGCTCTGAAAGCGACCTTCTTCGTGTGGCTTTCATTGAAAATATGCCATAACAGATTGTGTTTTCTGGCAACCATCACTACCGCAGAAACTTTGTGTCTTCGTACCCAATCCATCAACACTTCCATTGTTCTGCCTGGTGAATGACGCAGGAAATAAGTCTTCATGTCCACTCCTTTGAACATCTTGTACAAAGGATCCAGGTGTTTATCATCACCATCATTGAACACATTGTCATTCACATGGACAAACCTCAGTTTGGATCCGTCCATGTCCATGAGTTCTCTAAGCATCCTCACACCGGTACCAGTTGGAATATTGAATTGATCGAAGGCGAAAGCCACATAATTCCAAGGTTTGTAGACTGCTTTATCAGGAACGATCAATACAGGTACATCCACAGTACCGGCGAGCGAAGTAGAAGTGCTGCCAAAAACTGCTTCACTGAATCGATCACTGTGCGTAACGCCCATGACAACGAGACTGATGTCACCATTCTTGACAGTTTCTCTGATGACATCATTGGTAAAACCGACTTGAAGTTTTTTATTGATCCGAAGTTCAGGACCGAATTCTTCTTGTAATTTTTTTACCAGTTCAGTTAAACTCTTGCTGTCCTCCTGTTTGAGTTCTTCGAGGGTAACACGAATATCGAAGTAAGTATCACTCACCACAGGTATGTGCGTTGCGTGAAGCACCAACAGCCTTGCACCTGAATCCATAGCAAGTCGCGCTGCATACTTCACCGCTCTTAAAGAGTCGGGTGTAAAATCTGTTGTGGCCAGGATATTCTTCATTCCATTGAGTATTATTATCTGCGAAATACCTGAATAACAATGGAAAAGCCTGTGAGGCGGCTCAATGGCATAACTGATTTATGTCAGCGAAACGGATTCGTTAACCCAGATCATACCGACAAAAAACAAGCTTTCTATGATAGATGGGACATCACAATTCTTTTTAATTCTTCATCCTTTCCAACCTCGCAATATTGACAACGGTAATGGTAGAACCACTGATCTCGATAATACCTTCACTCCGAAAATCACTTAAAGTTCTGATGAGTGATTCAGTGGCAGTTCCAACCATATTGGCCAAATCTTCGCGGGCTATGGCCATCGAAAATGGTTTTTCCGATTTGATGTCATGATATCTCGCGCGCAGTTCGAGTAGCGCTTCCGCGGTCCGTTTTCTGACACTGCTGTAGGCAAGAGCCATGAGTTTGTCTTGTTCGGATTGAATATTTCCGGCGAGCATTCTTACAAACTGTTGCATCACTTGAGGATGTGTGAGCAATTTGTAGAAGTCTTCCGGAGGAAAAATGGTCACTTCACAATCTTCGAGTGCTTCGGCAGTGATCAAATGAAATTCATCATCGAGCAAAGCCATGTAGCCGAAAAAATCACCCGGTTGCAGCAATTTCAAGATAAGGTCCTTACCCAGCTCGTGACTCTTATAAATTTTCACTTTTCCGACATTGAGGAGGTAGAGCCCTGCAGGAGAATCACCCTCTCTGAAGATGATGTCCTTTTTCCTGAAATGTCTGATTTGCTGGCGGTCCGAAACCTTGGTGATATCTTCAATACCATCAATACGGCCGAGCATTTCGTTCATGTCGTCTTGTGTCGGACGCATTTCACGTCGCATCGCTTCCGCTTTGCGCAACCTGCTTTCTACGGCATTGAGAAGTTCAACATCATCAAATGGTTTGGTGATGTAATCATCAGCACCCATTTCCATTCCTTTGCGCATATCCATTCTTTCAGCTTTGGCTGTCAGAAAAATAAAGGGTATGGCAGCAGTCGATTCATTCTTATTTAACAGATGCAATGCACCATAGCCATCAAGAACAGGCATCATGATATCGCAAATGATCAAATCTGGCTTCTCCTTCAAGGCAGCTTCAACTCCGGCTTTTCCATTTTCAGCAGCAGTTACTGTATAACCGGCCAGTTCAAGGATTTCAGAAGTGTTCTCACGAACATCCTGATTGTCTTCAATCAATAAGATTTTTTTCATAGGTTATGCATTTTGTAGTGGAATTCTGAATGTAAAGGTGGTTCCTTTCCCGAGTTCACTGGTAAAAGAAATATCACCATGGAGTAATTCGAGGTATTTAGCCACAATATGTAGACCAAGTCCTGTACCCTGAATATTGGAAACATTGCGACCACGGAAGAATCGTTCAAACAAACTTTGTTTGTCGTCATCCGATATGCCGATTCCTTCATCACTTACAGAAATCACTACGTGTTCATCAATTCGACCAGTAACCACACGAATGGTAGAATTCTCGGGAGAAAACTTAATCGCGTTGGAAAGTAAATTGAACATCACATTCCGGATCATTTGTTTGTCCACCATCAATTCAAGTGGTTTGCCATCAGTGAAGGTGATATACTGTCCAGCCTTGCAAATGGGTTGCACTTCAGTGATCACTTCTTCTATTAACCCATTGATGTCATGTGTTGCCAAATTGGCGATAATTCTACCTTCTTCAAGTTTTCCAATCGACAGAAAATCATTGAGAATTTCTGTCAGGCCGGTTACTGCATTTTTTATTCTGTTGATGTGTTTTTCTCTTTTGTCCTGATCTTCTTCTTTGGGATATTTCCCAATAAGAGAAACGGAAGACATGATGGTACTCAGAGGAGTTCTGAATTCATGAGACGCCATGGAGATAAACCGTGTTTTCATTTCATTCAGTTCCTTTTCCTTTTCCAGTGAAATACTCAATTCATCACGGGAATTTTCGAGTTCCTGAAGTGCTTCTCTCAGTACGAGGGTTCGTTCACTCACCTTTCTTTCGAGAGATTCATTGAGTGATTTTAATTCCGCATTAAATCGTTTAATTCTTTCCTGCTGTTCAAATCGTTCAGTGATATCAATGACAAAAGCGATCACATAAATGCCATCACTGGTTTCATAATAACGGCTGATTTCGACAGAAACATTCTATTGTCTCTGGTTTGACGCGAAGAATCATATTCTTCCCCATGGGTCTTTTCACCGGATGGCGCATATACGACTCGCGATGACGGCATGCCCGGCTTTATGTTCTCAACAGGCACGAGTATTTCGACAAGTTTACCTCCAATTCACCATCAGCATATCCGAACATTTGGTTTGCCTTTGGATTTGCAAGTATGATCATACCATTAGAATCAGCGATGAGAATACCCTCATTCACATGATTAAAAATGGTTTCGAATCTTGTTTCAATTCTTGAATGCATGGGTCATCTTGAAATTATGGATACGCTGATAAAATCACTTTGAAAAATGGAAAGAATTCCGACGACAAGGATACTCACAAGCACAATTGTTCTGAAATTTTCCTGCGGAATTCGCAAAACAATTTGTTTACCGATCCATGTTCCTGCCACAGCGGCGACGAGTAAAACAGGAATCAGGTACAGATCATGGCCATGTACAAAACCATTGGTGATATAAACAACAGATCTGGCCATATCTACGAATAAGTCGATCAATGCAGAAGTCGCGATAAACATCTTTTTTTCCAGATTAAAAGCTGCGAGTGTAATTCCCCGAATGGCGCCTCCTGTACCAACAAGTCCGGCGATAAAACCAGAGGCAGCTCCCCCTACTACACCGTTGAACACGGAAGGTTTAACGGCAATGTTTTTTTTGATGAGAAAAAGCAGACTCAGAACGATCAGAAAACAAGCGAGGATAAATTGCAACAACGATGAATCCACAGTAGAAGAAAAGTAGGCACCAACAATCCCCAAAATGACAGACGGGATGCCAACGAGAAGCAATGTCCGTTTGTCAATTCCTTCGCGGAAAAACAATATTTTCGATATATTGCTGATGATGTGAAAAATCACTGTAATTCCTAATACAGAATGAAAATCTAAAAAGTAGCCGGCAATAGGCACAAAAAACACGGAAGAACCAAATCCTCCGACAGTACCCACAATCTCCGCCACAAGAGTGAGTAAAAAAAACACGATGAGTAGTTGAATATCCAATGTTTTATAACGAAAAAGCCGCCCAAATGTATCAGGCGGCTTAATCTTAATCACCACGATCTATGAAATCTTGACCTGTTTAGGGCCAAACTGCATGGTTTCCTCACGTTTTGGGAGGACCAATTCAAAATGCCATTTTCGTATTTGGCATCCACATGATCTGTTTCAGATTCTGAGGTAGCCGGAAGGAACGTGCAAATGAACTTGTCATAAACTCCTTCCTTGTAAATCTTTCCCCGCTCTCATTTTTCTCTTCTTCCCTGCTCGCTTCGATCAAAAGATCCTCACCGGAAATTTCAATTCGGAAATCCTCCTTGGAAAATCCGGGAGCAGATAATTCAACAACATATGCAGATGAATTCTCTTTGATATTCACTGCGGGCACCCACTTTGTCATCGGACGACCAAAAAAGTCATCGCTGAAAAAATCAGTGCCGAAGAAATCTGGAAATAATCCAGAAACGCCTTTGTTTTCTTTAGCCTTGATGAGTGACATGGCCTGTCTGTTTTGATTACATCGCAAATGTTTGCGTGTAGTTGTATCAAAACCCATGTCGTTGGTCAGGAGACAGCCTGACTTATATCAGATGGAAAAAAGTGATATCAGAATAATCGGATACCCGCAGTCCAACCAAGCCAGGCATCCATAGAATAGGTATTGTCGAGTCTTTCTTCATAAAAGTGATGAATGCTTTCCTGTCCGGGTATTGGATCAGCGGCTTCATCAAAAAAGCGACTATTCACGTTTACTCCTCCGAAGAGAGACAAGTGCGGAGTGATGTGAAAATCGAGACCAACCGTCATTCTTGCCAATAGATTGAGATGATCCACATTGGCGAAAACAAACTGTTTCGAGGTAAGATCAATATTCATCGATAAACGTTCGCTCAATTTAGGAGCGGTGCCAATTCCATAACCAAAACACCATTGCACTGAATCACGCAATGTATTTTGTTGAACTCCAGCGCCAATGATGTTGTAGAATTGGCGAACCCCGGTTCGCAATGCGAGACCTCCATATCCAAGTTCATCATAAGAGAGTTCAAGCTTATGATAACCGCGATTCACAAAACTCAAAAGGCCAATCGGAACTCCAGTGAGTGAATCCGCAAAATTGAAAACGCCGATTTGAGAACCCTTCACTTTCCCAGCTATATTCACCAAACCGCTGATCTGTACGCCGTGAAATTCTTTTAATGCAATATTGAAAGCACCGGCTACCTGCACACCTTTCATGGTGTCGAGGGCGCAATTGGCAAAACCAGCGATAGAAACAGCATTGGCCTTTTTACAATTCACATTGGCAAATCCACCGAACTGTACAGCCTCAACTTCACCAAGATTGACGTTGCCGAATCCTGCAAACTGCACTCCTGTGGTGTTTTGAAGATTGGTATTGGCAAAACCAGCGAATTGCACTGCTTCTGTTTCTCCGATATTCAAATTGTTGAATCCGGAGAATTGAAATCCTTTCGTTTTCTTCAGGTTAATATTGTTAAATCCGGCGAATTGTACGCCCTCGAAATTCCCTCCGACAATATTGGTGAAACCAGCAAACTGGAAATACCTCACATCCTCACGGTTCATATTGAATACACCGCCGAATTCACCATATCGCACACTCCTGTTGTATCCACCGATGAGATTCAACGACCAGCCGTTGCTGACGTTACCACTCAATCGGCCATTGGTACCAATAAAAGGGACAAACGAAAATTGAAAATCACGGTACATGGAATCATGGATATTTTCCACATTGGGATGATTCACCCATTTTTCTATGGTCCATTCACTCACATCATTTAACACTGAAACCACCGAATCGCGCATCGTGTGTAACGCATGTCTTATCGTAGTATCCTTTTCTTCAACAATCACGATATTCTGAAGTGTTGTGCTGGAAGGTTGAAGCGACACTGTAGTATCCGTATATGTTGTTTTACTCACATGCAATTGCACGGGAGTCTCACGTCGTATTTTCATTTCATAATAACCAAACTCATCGGTAGTGGCCGATGCCATAGTTGTATTATCATAAACAGACGCACCTGATACTTTTTCTCCTTTGCTGTTTTCCACATAACCTGTGATCACCTTTTGTTGTTGCGGCGCTTTAGTCAGGATGATGTATTCATTTTTGCTTTTGTACATCAATTTTCCTTTGAACATTTTATCCAAAACTTCACGAATCGTTTTATTGACGGCTTTAATAGTTACCACATGGGAATCCGGAATCAAAGAAGAATTGAAGGAAAACCTGCACCCTGCCAGTTGTTCAATGTTCATGAGAACATCCACAGCCTTTGCGTCTGTAAAATCAACAACAACCTTTCGCTCAAGCGGGGGTATCCAGGATTTTTGAGTTGCGTTAAATCCCGATACATTGAAGCATAAACACAAACCAACTAGCAGGCTGATATAGACCGGATATTTTTTATATTCAATCATAAAATGCAGGTTTCGAAGATAAATCGACGATGGATCAATATGGTGCAATACTTCCAGAACCATCAATGTGAGATGTAACGGATGGGCCACCGATATAGCGGATATTGCCGCTACCAGAGATCCATGCGTCTAACGTAGAGGAACAATTCATATAAATATCACCACTACCATGAATTTTAGCAACGCCATTCACAGAGGCCATATCCAATGCGTCAATCTTACCAGAACCGTTGATTTCTGCGTGTAAATCATCCACTTCACCTCCAGCCTGAATATTTGCACTTCCGTTGATATCAAGCTGCAAATCTTCTCCTGAAAATTTGAGTGAACAATTACCGCTGCCATTGTGACTGCACACCAGGTTTTGTCCATGAATGGTATCCGGAGCAGTAACATTCACACTACCATTGAGGTCAATTCGACTATAAATATTGTTATACACGTGTATTTCCATTTTCGTGTATTTGTAGTTGATAGTCCTCACTCATGGAAATATTCAGCTTTCCATCTTGAACAAAGGTGTGTACTTCGCTCACAATGTTATCATCGGTAGTGATGGTCACTTTTTGTTCCGAACTTTCATGGATAAACAGATCGTAACTTCCATCAATATCCACATCGCTAAACTCACCCAAGTCCCTGGTTGAGGTTGTAATGACTCCGGAACCATTCTTGCGAATTCTCTTATCACAAGAGGTCAGGGTTAACATGGAAAACGCAGCAACGGCGAGGGTCATGTTCAAAATTAACTTTTTAGTTTTCATGGTAAAATGTTCATTTTTAGGATTACATGAACATGACAACCAGATCAGAGCCTACCCCTATTCATGAAAAAAGATAAAAATTGAACGTGTGCATAACTGAAATGTAACAAACGGCATATTCATTGACTCACGCATAATTTAGTACCCAAATAAATCAAATGATGAAAAAGCTCATAATTCTGGCAATAATCCTGATTTCATGCTTCACACAAGCATCTGCGCAATCATTGCCTAAAGCGATACCGACAAAAACCACGGATGTGACGGTGTTCATGTCAGGAGCACAAATCACAGAAACCGCCAATGTCCAGCTCAAAGAAGGTGAAAACCTCATTCGCCTCGCGGATCTTACACTTTATCTAGATCCCAACTCCATACAGGTAGAAGGTGGCTCAAACTACACCATACTTTCTGTGAGACATCAGATCAACTATCTCGTAGATCAAAATTCCAATCCCAAAGTAAAAGTGCTTCAGGACAGTCTGGACAATGGCTATTTCAAACAAAAAGAAATTGCCGGATTGAAAGACGTGATTACCCAAGAGAAAGCGATGTTGGAATACAACCGAAACATCAAAGGAGATAACGCTGTTTTGCTTTCAGAAGACCTGAAAGACATGGCAGATTTTTACCGCAATCGTTACACTGAATTGTCCTACAAATGGATTGAACTTGGCGAAAAAGAAAGGCTGAACAATGCAGAAATCAGCAGACTTCAGACTGCGCTCAACGCGCTCAATGCCAGAAAAGGCAGTAATCCAAGTGAAATTCTCATCACGGTCATTTCCGACAAAGCACAAACAACACCACTGCGGGTATCTTATTTCGCGCAAAGTGCAGGTTGGTTTCCCGTATATGATTTAAGGGCCGATGACGTGAACTCGCCCATTCAATTTGCATATCGCGCTAAAGTTTATCAGAGCACAGGCCGCGATTGGGAAGATGTCAATCTGACCATTTCTACAGGCAATCCCAACATTGGCGGACAAGTACCAGAACTCTATCCTTGGTATGTGAGTATTTATGAACCTTTACCGGTTACAGTCATGGAAAGTCGCAAAGGCAACTACAAAGCAAGAGCAGAAGCAGCGCCTGCAACATATGGCGGAGCAGTAGATAAGATGGAGGAAGCGATCGCATATGAGACACAAACAGCGGCTAACTACACTTCAGTACAATCCAACACTGTGAGTACTGAATTCAAAATCAGTATACCCTATGACATCCCAAGTGACAATCAGCAATATGATGTAACCATGCAATCTCAAACCCTGAAAGCAAGTTACGCTTATGTCACCATTCCGAAATTGGACAATGATGCATTCCTTCGTGCACAAATCACAGATTGGGCGCAGTATTCACTTCTTCCTGGAGAAAGCAATATTTATTTCAAAGGAACTTTTGTCGGCAAAGGTTATATCGACCCTGCATTGGCAAATGACACTTTAAATTTGTCATTGGGACGCGATAAAGCGATCAATGTAAAACGTGATCAGATCAAAGACTATTGTAAAACCAGTGTTTTCGGTGGTAAACAAAAAACTTCGAAGGCATATGAAATCACCATTCAAAACAACAAAAAACAATCCATTGAAATCATTGTGGAAGACCAATTGCCGATTTCACAAAATGGCGACGTGGAAGTTGAAATGGAAGAAATCAGCGGAGGAGTTCTTGATGCTGTAACTGGAAAAATCACATGGAAAATGACGCTTTCACCAAACGAAACGGTGAAAAAAACAACTTCGATTCAATGTGAAATATCCGAAGAAAAAATATGTAACAGGACTCTGATCATGTCTGAAGAAAAAATAAAACACGATATCATTTCAAAAGAAGACATCCACCAATTGGTGGATGTTTTTTATGGTGATGTGATGCAAGATGAACTCTTGAAGGGGTTTTTCAGCCACATGAATTTTGAAGAACATAAACCACGAATGATCCACTTCTGGTCATTTGTTTTATTGGATGAATCTGGTTATACAACCAATGTATTCGACAAACATGTTCATATGAAATTGAGGGATGAACATTTCGACCGGTGGATGTATCATTTCGAAAACACCATTCATCAACTTTTCACAGGAGAAAAAGCAGAGATGGCTATACTTCGGGCGAAAACATTGGCCTGGACTTTCAAAGAGAAATTCAGAAAAATGAACGACCAATAAGTGAATCGGAGAAAATTCATCCACAATATGTTTTATGGAACGACAGGAATGTTGTTCCTTCCTTCCATTTTGTCTGCCTGTAAAAAAACCACACTGCAAAATGAAAACAATTTCACGGGTGAGGTCATCATCATTGGCGCTGGAATTTCCGGACTTTATGCTGCAAAAATTCTGAATGAATTCGGTATCAAATCCACGATTTTGGAAGCCTCAGACCGAGTAGGTGGTCGCATCAAAACATTGAGCGGTTTTGCCGATTTTGACATTGAACTTGGCGCAGATGAAATCATCGGAGAAAATTCCATGTGGCATGATATGGTGATTGCCGGAGGTGCTTCTTTTGTGAGTCAAGCAGGAAGTCCACTTTATTATTTCAATGGATCAATCAAAAACGAAATAGAGGCTTCACAAAATACCTTTTTCAATACGATGAACAATATCATCGCTTCGATTGGTGACTATGCCGGAAGTGATGTAACTGCAGAAGTATTCGCAAATCTTTCCGGAGTAAGCGACAATGTGTTTCATATTTTCAATGCCAAAGTTGCCAATACAGTTGGAAGTTGTGATGAACGTATGGGCATGTTCGGTTTGCGGACAGTGGAAGAAAGAAGAACTTCCGGTACGACAAAAAAGTTCATCAAAAACAAAGGATTGAAATCCATCCTGGACCAACAATTCAGCAAAGAAATAGGAAATGTCATATTGAATAGCCGCATACAATCTATCGATTACAGTGGCGCAAAAGTGACGGTGACAGATGAAGTTGGCAATGTCTATTCCGCAGATAAAGTCATCATCACCGTGCCCATTGGTGTGCTTCAAAACAACGACATCACTTTCACTCCGGAATTGCCCGTTTCGCACAGCTATGCAATACAACAAATTGGATTTGATCAAGGCATGAAAATCATCGTTCAATTTGATGAAAGGGTTTGGCCAACGAACACGGGAGTCATTTATGGTTCAGGACTTATTCCTGAATTCAGAACAACAGCGGCATTGGAAAGAAGTACCGAAGACAGGTGGCTCACTGCCATTGTCAATGGTGCAAACGCAGAAACACTTTCAGCACAAGGTGATGGATTGATTGATGTCGTATTGGGAGAAATAGATCAGGTTTTGGGAGAAGTGTCGATGCATTATGTAGATCACGTCATCCAAAATTGGGGTAGTGATCCTTTATTCCGCGGGGTGATGTCTTATTCAAAACCAGGCACGGGAAATTCGCGAACTACATTGACCCAACCCATAAACAATAAAATTTATTTCGCAGGTGAAGCCGTTCATGATGGAGGACATCATGGCACAGTACACGGCGCCATGGAGAGTGCGTTGCGATCAGTCATAAACATGATTTCATGAGGATGCTATTTCGACATATCATGATCTTGATCGTGCCACTTATTGGCTTGCACATCTCTTCGCTTTCACAACCAACACTCAAACTTCAATACAGTTATCTGCATGCTCCGGAATTCGACAAAATATTCCAGACATACAATACATCCAGACCTTGGCAGAAAGACCAACTTTATCCACTTACCCATGGATATGCAGGAATATTAGGATGGAATTGGCGCGTACAAAAAGCACATGAAATACATCTACTTCCACAATTGGGATATACCCGTTTTGCGACGCAAGTCTCACCAGAAGGTCAGACAATGGTTGCGGGAATACATTTGATATCGCTGGGTGTACAAATTCGTATGCATCCCAAAGCCATTTTCAAACAAGTTCAAAATGCAGGACCATTGGGAACACGATTCTATATGTCGCTTGGTGTTGAATACAATTACCTCAGACCATTTGTTCGTCGGAATAAAAAAACCATACAATGGAGTGAGGATGAAAAATACAGCACCTACTCCACGCAATTCAGTACGTCGCTTGGTGCCGGTTATCATTTGTTCTCATTCGGACAATTCCTATTCACACCGGAAATTTCGGTTTCATGGTTTCCAGACATTGAACTCAACCAATTTGCAGAAGCTGTGAACGGACACAATACCACAGGACTACTCAACAAGAATGACAATGTGATCATGTTGCATGGTGGGTTGAGAATCACCTTTGTCAGGAAAAACAAGAATTGGTGGGACAGGCCAAGAACCGGAGACAAGACGTGAAATAACATCATTCGGGACGCCAGATACTTTTCAACACTCCTTTATTTTCAATGCTTTCAGGCAAGCAGAATCAGGTTCAATGCCTTTGATGGCGACACCCCACTGACGTAAATTCGCACACCGGACAAATTCTAACCCTGTTTCAATAAAACAGGGCAATCCGGTTTAACCAGACATTGCCTTATGTTCCTCATATTCGATACCGAAACCACAGGTCTTCCCGGTAACTGGAATGCGCCACTCACCGATTTCAACAATTGGCCGCGCGTTGTACAACTTGCATGGCAACTTCACGACAACACTGGCAAATTATTGTCGGCCAAAAGTGTGATCATCCGTCCTGACGGTTTCACCATTCCTTTCAATGCAGAAAAAGTGCATGGGATTTCCACAGATCGTGCATTGAAAGAAGGTATTTCTTTGAATGATGCTTTAATCTTTTTCCTGGAAGATGTCAACCAGTCTGTTTACCTCGCTGGTCACAACATCGAATTCGACATGAATGTGGTGGGATGCGAACTCCTTCGCATTGGAATGCCGAATTATCTCGAAGAAAAAAAATCTCTCGATACCAAGGAACTCGCCACTGAATTTTGCGCCATTCCAGGAGGAAAAGGTGGAAAATTCAAATGGCCAACGCTCACCGAGTTGCATGAAAAACTTTTCGGAGAAAAATTCCTCGAAGCTCACGATGCAGCTTACGATGTGGATGCCACTTCGAAGTGTTTTTTCCAATTGCTGAAACGTCAGGTCATCAGAGTCGCTGAAGCCACTTCGTCAGAAATCATATATGAAGCACCAGTGCTCAGTGCTTCGAATTTTAAGTCAGCACAGGAACAAACCTCTGTTCTTGACAGTACGGAACAAGTCGAAGACACTTCGACGGACACCACCATCGAACACCATCCGTTTGTTCACTTGCACGTTCACACGCAATACTCGGTGTTGCAGTGCACATCGGATATCTCCGGTCTCATCAAAAGAGCCAAAGAGTGGACTGTTCCGGCCATAGCCATGACAGATCATGGCAATATGATGGCTGCATTTCAATTTGTCACTGCGGCATTGAAACAAGAAGTAAAACCAATCGTAGGCTGCGAAGTGAATTTATGTCGTGATATGCACGACAAAAGAAATCAGGACAATGGATTTCAGGTGGTATTGCTTGCGAAAAACAAAGCGGGCTACCACCGTTTGGCAAAACTTTCATCACTCGCTCACACCGAAGGATATTATTATGTCCCACGTATTGACCGCAATCTCTTACTTGAATACAAGGATGACCTCATTGTTTTATCAGGAGGTGTTTTTGGTGAAGTGGCATGGAAAATTCTCAATGAAGGCGAAGAAAAAGCAGAAGAAGCTTTTCTATGGTGGAAAGAAAATTTCGGAGAAGATTTTTACGCAGAACTCAATCGCCATGGTCTTGAAGAAGAAGATCATGTGAATAAAGTCATTCTCGGATTTTGCGCGAAATACAATGTAAAATACGTCGCCACCAATTCTTCTTACTACACCAACATCACCGACAGTGAAGCGCAAGATGCATTGATTTGCGTTCGTGAAGGTGAGCAGGTTTCACGTCCAAAAAAATACATTGGTAAACGTGGCAGAGAATTCAGGTATGGACTTCCAAATGATCAATATTATTTGAAGACTCCGGAAGAGATGAACGAACTCTTTCGCGATCTGCCATTGGCCATTTCTACATCAGTAGAAATTGCAGAGAAGTGTGAAGGGTACAAATTGTCACGTGAGGTCTTACTTCCCAAATTTGATATTCCGACAGAATTCACAGATCCACAAGATGAAGTAGACGGAGGCAAACGCGGTGAAAACAATTTTCTTCGCCACCTCACTTACGTGGGCGCTGAAAAACGTTATGGCACCATCAGCGATGAAATTCGCGAGCGCTTGGATTTTGAATTGGCCACGATAGCCAACACCGGATATCCCGGTTACTTCCTCATTGTGCAGGACTTCTGTAACGAAGCAAGAAAACAAGGAGTGAGCGTAGGACCTGGTCGAGGATCTGCAGCCGGAAGTGCAGTAGCATATTGCATAGGAATCACGAATGTCGATCCTATCAAATACCAACTCCTCTTCGAGCGTTTTCTGAATCCTGAGCGTGTGAGTATGCCCGATATCGATATCGACTTCGACGATGAAGGACGTGATAAAGTGATCAACTATGTGCGAAATAAATATGGCGCTAACATGGTTGCGCAAATCATCACCTATGGCACCATGGGCGGTAAATCCGCAATCCGCGATGCCGGACGTGTGTTCGAGCTTCCATTGCCCGACACTGATCGTATTGCGAAGTTGATGCCCGACAACAAAGACCTCAGCGACATCATCAAGTGGGACGACAAAAAACTCAACGAAGAACTCAATGGCGATGATTTGCAAAATGCCAAGTCGCTTCGTGAAATAGCGAAGGAACAATCTCATGAAGGAAAAGTCCTTCGCATGGCTACTATCCTCGAAGGTTCAGTGCGCAATACCGGAATCCACGCATGCGGTGTCATCATCACTCCGGATGTGATTACCAATTATGTCCCCGTGGCTACTGCCAAAGACAGCAACATGTGGTGTACTCAATTCGACAACTCAGTTGTTGAAAGTGCCGGTTTGTTGAAGATGGACTTCCTCGGGTTGAAAACACTAACCCTCATCAAAGACGCATTGCGCATCATCAAAGAAAAGCATGATGTTACCATAGACATCGAAGCGATACCCATTGATGATGAAGAAACATACAAACTCTTCCAACGCGGTCATACAGTCGGAATATTCCAATACGAAAGTGATGGAATGCAGAAATACATGAAGGATCTGAAGCCGACTGTATTCGATGACCTCATTGCGATGAATGCCTTGTATAGACCAGGTCCACTCGAATACATTCCTTCATTTGTAAAGCGTAAAAACGGACTTGAACCAATCACCTATGATCTTCCTGAAATGGAAGAATACCTGAAAGACACTTATGGAATTACCGTCTATCAGGAGCAGGTGATGTTGTTGTCGCAGAAACTTGCAGGTTTTACCAAAGGTGAAGCCGACGTTCTGCGAAAAGCAATGGGTAAAAAGCAGAAAGACGTCCTTGATAAAATGAAAGGTAAATTCATCGAAGGCGCGATGAAGAACAACCATCCGGTAGACAAACTGGAAAAAATCTGGACGGATTGGGAGGCATTTGCAAGTTACGCATTCAACAAATCACACTCCACTTGTTATGCTTGGATTGCTTATCAGACCGCCTACCTCAAAGCGCATTATCCTGCAGAGTATATGGCCGCGGTTTTGAGCAATAACATGGGTGATATCAAGACGGTCAGCTTTTTCATGCAAGAATGTAAAAAACAAAACATTCCCGTTCTAGGTCCGGATGTCAACGAGTCGAAAGCATTATTCAGTGTCAACGAAAAAGGCGAAATCAGATTCGGACTTGCAGCCGTAAAAGGTGTGGGCGAAAGCGCCGTTGAAAGTATTGTCGAAGAGCAAAAGAATGGCAGATTCACCACCATATTTGATTACCTCACAAGGGTTGATGCCAAAGCTTCCAATAAAAAAACATTGGAAAATCTAGCTCTTTCCGGTGCACTCGATTCCTTTGGAATACAGCGCTCCGCCTATTTTTCTCCTGATGGAAAAAACGAAACCTATTTAGAAACACTCGTTCGGTTTTCGTCATCACTTCGGGAAGAAAAAAACACCAATCAATTTTCCATGTTCGGTGGCGAAGAAGCTTCTGTGGTTTCAGAACCACAACCACCAAAAGTGGAATCATGGGATACCATGACGCAGCTTTCCAAAGAAAAAGAAGTGGTAGGAATGTTCATCAGTGGACATCCTCTTGACGATTTTGCATTGGAGATCCAGGCATTTTGCAGTAAAGGTGGATTGACGTTGCTACAAAACATGGAAACGCAAAACAACCGTGAGCTGAAGCTCGCAGGAACAGTTGTGGAGTTTGTCGAAAAAATAGCAAGGGCGAGTAATAAGCCATTCGGTATGTTTAAACTCGAAGATTATGATGCGACATTTGAATTCGTGCTATTCGGAGAAGACTATTTGAAATACAAACACCTGTTGTACGCCGGAGCCAAGTTGTTCATCGTTGGAAGGGTTCAACAGAAACGCTTTGGACAAGATACCAACGCACTCGAATATCGTGTCAATCGCATTGAGCCTTTGTTTGAAATCCGCGAAAAATTAGGTCGTTACCTTGATATCAAAATACCTCTTGCAACATTGCACGATGGACTTGTAGATAAGCTTGCATCTTCTCTTAAAAATGGTGAAGGTAAAACGCAGGTCAGACTAAAAATTCAAACCGACGAGGGAGAACTCAAACTCAATTCATCTGCGTTCAACCGTGTAAGTATCACACCCGAAGCGTTGAAAGCTCTCGAAGAGGTATATGAAGTGGAATATGAAGTTGCAGAAAACTAAACTTCCACTAACGTGCACGAAAACAACATCAACAAAACAAGCAATCTCACATTGCACGGTACTCACTTTGCCATGAAATACATATGCTCCGCAGTCATTCTGTTTCTCTTCACAGGAACAGGTGTTGCACAAGACAGATCCAATTATCAATTGTTGTGGAAAATTCAAAAGGAAGGAAAATCAACCGGATATCTTTTTGGAACCATGCATGTGAATGACGAGGAAGTGTATGACATGAGTGATAGCGTATTGATATGCCTCGATCGATGTGAGCAGGTGGCATTTGAACTCGATTTTGATGAGCTCACAGAAAATGTCTTTTCCGATCTCGTGCAATCCTATGCCGACAACAAATACAATGTAGAACTTTATGAAAAAGATTCAGAGTCTTTATCCGTTGAACCAGTAGTGCCAATAGATGAATTCTTACAGCCAACAACTCAAGATACCGATGAGGAAATATCAGGACGCAAAAAAGGACGTAAAAAAGACAAGATAACCCTCTTTGATAGTGACGCAGATGAAGATGACGAAGAACCATCCAAATTCACATCACCACTTGATCTTTACTTGCACTCCAGAGCAAAATTCCACGGTCAAAAAATCATCGGGCTTGAAGTCATCGAAGATCAGATGCGAACTTTCATTCGAAACCGCGATGAAGAAGAAATACAAGAGCTTCCGGACAGTGTGTTGCGCAGTGAATTTCTCAAATATGTTTACGAGGAGAGTAAACACTCGACAAAAAGTAGTCATGATCAATTGACCGAGATCTATCACCGTGGCGATATTCAACAAATAGATTCGTTGTTCAAGTTTTATTTAAGTATCACTGGAAAAGAAAGCGATTTCAATATGACATCCAGAAATGTCGTCATGGCAAACGGGATTGATTCATTGCTTACATCAGGAACACTCTTTTCGGCGGTTGGTGCTGCTCACCTTCCCGGACAAGATGGTGTGATTGAACTGCTCAGAAAAAAAGGATATGAGTTAACTCCAGTGAAAGCGACATTCACCGGAGTGGCATCAAAGATGCTTGAAGAAAATCTGACATTACCCGGCAATTGGATACGATTCAGAATACCCGATGGCACCTTCAGTGTTGAAATGCCCAAACAGCCAGAACCTCTTCAATACGGTAACGGAGCGTTGACGATGTACATGTCCATGGACTTGAGTACCATGAGAATCTACATGAACATGGAGCAGAAAATGTACAATGCAGGTAAAGATAAAAATGTGATCGACGAGGTGGTCGCCAACATTCAGATCATGAATCCGCTTGCTGTGATCCAATCTTCAGAAGACATCAACACTGCTGAAGGCTTTTGCAAAGAAGTATTTTATTCCATTCCGGAAGGCAGTTACCGTATGCGTCTTTTTGGTAAAAACGATAGATTGATCATGCTTTTGTGCGGTGGAGCACCGGGCGGAAATCTTCAACATCCCGACTTTGAACGATTTCTCCAATCAGTACAAATTGATCATTTGCCCATTCAACAACCTCAAGATTCCGATTTGAAATGGTCGACATATCATTCACCCGCAGGATCATTCGCAGTAGAATTACCGGGAGAAGTGAAAGAGTTGACACAAAAAATCAAAATCGACAATGACCATTTTTCGAAAATAAGAATCGTGATGAATGAAATTCCTGCGGAGATGGGCTCCATGCACATCAATCTTCTCACGCCTTCGAACTTGATGCAATACAGCAGCCTTCTCACACTAAGTAGTGTTACTGATAATTTCATACAAGAGTCAGAAAATGCAGGTCTTGAAGTAGAATCTACACCCTACACATTAGACGGATTCCCCGCCACGTATGTTACGGCCAATTCAAATGATGGAATAAAGAACATGATCATTGGTTTGCATGGCAACACTGCAGTTTTCATCGAAATTGATTGTCCAAAAGACAAACACCACATTTTCGAAAGAGTATTATCATCTTTCAGATGGGAACCATTCGAACCAATTGCAGACAGAAAATACACCATCCCGGATCGCACTGCAAGCGTCATCACTTTCGGTCCTATGACAAGTCTGAATGGCGGCGAAGATCTTGACCTCAGGTTTATCGATAAAGAAGAAGTAAATACATGGACGCTCAACGACTATCGTTCTGCTACCTATAGCATGCTATCCTATGAAACCTTCAGTCCATATTTCTTCCATGCATATCCTGATAGTTTATTGTTGAATACTGCAAACAAGAATTTGGGATTCACAGATACCCTCGAATCCAAAACATTTTCAACAGATAGAAAAAAACTATACACCGTTGCCAATATCGATAGCACAAAGGTCATACATGGAGTTTATGAGCTCCGCGGTGACCGACTTTATTCCTACCAAATCGAAATTCCATCGGATTGGAAGGATGTCAAAAAAATCAATGACATCATTGAATCTTTTACAGTGAATTACACCAGCGATTTTGACATCACTGTATCACGTTTGAAAGAAAACCTCGAACGAATCGAATCAAATACCGATGCAGAAAAAAACTACGCATTGATCCAAGAACTTGGTGATTGTCGTATTGCATCTTCAGATAGCACTTTACTACTCACCGAATGGTTTAAGAACAGGCCTGATGATAACGAACCGTATTCGAACATATTCGCAATCCTAACACAACATGTACTCACTCTGAATCACATCGACTTCATTGAAAAAGCAAAAGAAAAATTTCACCTGACATCAACATGGCGGGTGCAATTTCTACTCCTTGATGAAATTCTCAATTTAAAAAACGAAAAAGCACTTGCCGCTTATTTTGAACTCTATCCTCTTTTAAAACCAAATGAGGAAGAAAATCTAGAACCAGTGCCCTCTTCATATGACACGGATTATTACACCAAACATCTCTCAGAAATCCTAGCCTTTTCATTGAAACATCCAGAACTTGCAGATAACGTGCTTAGCCATTTGTATTATTCTGATCTGGGATATTATTACTACACACCTGACACATTGAGTGAAGAACAACTTCGTGTCAAAAATGAAAATAAAGCAACATTGCTTCGAGAAGAAAGCAAAATTATTCAGCTCATTGAAGTGGCACTAAAACTGGATAATCCTAAAGACTATTATGATCCAACTGGACCAGCAGCCTATTTGTTATCACAACTCCCAACATCTGAACGATCTCTTAATATGATGAGTCAAATAAAACCGGAGAAAGGAAGTTTAGGGGATTATGAATTACTTCGTGCGAAGAAGCACCATGGACTCAAAATTTCTAAAGGACAAATGACATCGGTACTCGAAAGTCCTTATGGCTTTACCCTCATTTCCGACCACAATAAAAATGGAGAATTGTCCATTGTCCCCAAGAAATACCTCAAGCAATCCGAGCTTGACCGCATATATCTACATTACATCATGAGCGAAGATGATGATGGCACGCTCATCAAAACAAAACTTATCGATGAACACAAGATGAAGGGCAACAATGGTGAATACGTCATCTATCAATACAAGGTGCAATGGTCCTATGACGGCGGTGAATCAGATAATTCAGAATTCATCGTTGGACCTCATCGAATTGGAGATAACCTCACTTTCGATATCGAACCTTTTGTGAATTATGATGGGTTCTATACCATTGATGGTTCCTACATGACTGATGATGAAAAGAAAAAAGTTGTAGAGGAACTTTTGAAAAAAGCGATTTCAAAAAAGGCCGATTAGATCCGATCACTTCTCATTCGCAAAACCATATCTGCCATAACTAAAGCGGCCATGGCTTCTACAATCGGCACTGCCCTTGGTAAGACACAAGGATCGTGACGACCTTTTGCTTCAAGGGTAATTTCTTCACCTGAATTTGTCATCGCTTGTTGAGGTTGAGCGATGGTCGAAACCGGTTTGAATGCCGTTCTGAACACAATCGCATGACCATCGGAAATTCCACCGGCAATACCCGTTGTGATGGTATTGTTTTCAGAACCCATAAGACCTGTTGATTCAAATCCGCGAAACATTTCAAAGCCTCGTGTAGCGTTGATCGATAACATGGCATGCGCAAGTACCGCATCCAATTTATCAAATACCGGATCACCCAATCCAGCCTCCACGCCGGAAATCACACAATCGATGGTGCCTCCAACACTGTCTCCCGAATTCCGTGCAGATTCAATCACGGCTATCATTTTATCAGAAATGGCTTCATCCGGACATCGAACGATGCTCTTTTCAGTTAACGAAAAATCTATATCCTGATATGGTGTCTTGAGTTCTACGTGTTTCACCTTGCTCACATATGCATGAATTCGTATGCCGTATGTTTTCAGCAGCATTTTGGCAATTGCTCCTCCAACCACACGCGATGCAGTTTCTCTTGCCGAACTTCTTCCTCCTCCACGATGATCTCTGAAGCCAAATTTCCGATCCCATACCGCGTCGGCATGTCCTGGTCGATAAACATGTTTTAAATTTTCGTAATCACCGGAACGTTGATCATCGTTGCGAATGATAAAACCAAGGGGTGTGCCTAACGTTTTTCCTTCAAACAGGCCAGATAAAAATTCAACTTCATCGCTTTCATTGCGTGTTGTGGTGATGTCGCTTTGTCCCGGACGACGTCTGTTCATCTCCTTCTGCACAAAAGCTTCGTCGAATTCTAATCCAGCCGGACAACCATCCAAAATGCCGCCAATGGCTTTGCCATGCGATTCTCCAAAGGTGGTCAGTCGAAATATTTTACCCCAAGTATTGCTATCCATATAGTGACTAAAACGAATATGAAATTACCAGATCAAGTAACCGCAATCTGAACAACACAGAATTCCCGTAATATTCATTACCCGGTTCCTTTTTGCCTGATGAACTCATCGGTGCAAAATAAACGACTTCCGGCGATGCATAGGCCAATAATTCCCACCGTTGCTTGATGGTAGTGCGATAGCCTATGGTAGGCGAAAGTCCAATCACAAGTGCGCGTTGTTCAAAGAAAGAATACATACTATCCCTGTCAACAGAAGCTTGCAAAGAATTCCCTTCTTCCCTCATGGCATGATTGACCAATTTGTAATGTTGTTCGTCACGTGTCACATCATAGCCCAACAACAAATCCAATCCATATACCGCGTCATGTTTGGTCTTAAAATCACTCCATTCGATACCCGCCCTAAATTCCCCGTATCGATACTCGCTTTGCTCAGAAAGAAATAAAACACTGCTGTCATTAGATGCTATGGGTACACCAAGATCATTCACATCGGGTAACATATTTTGATAAAGCAACCCAAATCTCAAACGCTTACTGTCTCCCAACAATCGTTTGTATTGTATCCCATAATGCAATTGAGAAGTCGATGTCCCCAACATAAAAGCCGCTACAGGATTGACCACAGCACCAATCTGGTTTTTCCTGTGCGTCAATGTATCCGTCTCTTCTGAAACATATTGTCCGTTCAAATGGATCGCCAACAAGAGTAGAAATGTGGTCAATAAATTTTTCATTGAAAAAGGATTGATGTGAAAATACGTCCACTGTCCTAAAATTGCATCATAATTCAACCATGAAGATACTCATTAAAAATATCAAGTCACTGCTTGGTGTTCATGATACTGCACCTCCATTACTTTCGGGTAAAGATATGCGGAATCTTCCAGCCATAGCGAATGCCTGGCTGGCCATTGAAGATGGCATCATTGCCGACTATGGCGAAATGCAGGACTGGCCGGGAATAAGCGACTGGCGCGAACTAGAAGTCATCGACGCATCTGGCAAATATGTACTGCCTACCTGGTGCGACTCGCATACTCACATTGTGTACGCCGGTAACAGAATTGGAGAGTTTGTCGACCGCATTCATGGTCTTTCCTATGAAGAAATTGCCTCTCGTGGTGGTGGTATTCTCAATTCCGCTCAACGATTGGCCAACGCATCAGAAGAAGAACTTTTCCAAAGTGCATGGCAACGATTGGATGAAATCATGTCATTGGGAACCGGAGCAGTTGAAATCAAAAGTGGTTATGGTTTGAGTACTGAAAGCGAATTGAAAATGCTTCGGGTCATCAAACAACTCAGCGATCAACATCCACTTACTATTCAAGCCACTTTCCTCGGTGCCCACGCATATCCAAAACAATTTAAAGAAAATCATCAGGCATACATCGATTTGTTGATCCACGAAATGATCCCGGAAGTTGGCAAACAAAAGCTTGCTTCATTCATCGATGTTTTTTGCGAAAAAAATTATTTCAGTGTTGAGGATACAGACCGCATACTCGAAGCTGGTGTCAAATATGGCCTTGTTCCGAAAACCCATGTCAATCAGTTCAATGCCATTGGTGGAGTTGCAATAAGTGTCAAGCATCATGCGCTCAGTGTAGATCATTTGGAAGTGATCAGCGAGGAAGATATTGTGGCACTCAAAAACAGCAAGACCATGCCTGTCGCATTACCCGGCTGTTCCCTATTCATTAAAATACCATACACACCTGCCCGTCAAATCATTGATGCAGGATTGCCCTTAGCGCTTGCTACCGATTATAATCCGGGCAGCACTCCTTCTGGCAATATGAACCTGGTGAACAGTCTGGCTTGCATTCAAATGAATATGACGCCTGAAGAAGTGATCAATGCTTCGACCATCAATGGCGCATACGCTATGGCACTGGATAGTTCTCATGGAACCATCACCATAGGTAAAAAAGCAAGTTTGATCATTACCAAAGAAATACATACGCCTGCAGAATTGATGTACTCTTTTGGCACAAATAATATTGATCGTGTTTTGATTTGGGGGGGGGGGGGGGGGGGCGCGGGGGCGAAACCAAGTTTGTGAAACCATTACACCTCCATGTCAAAAGTTCAGAATTCAGCCTTCGTTTAAGCGTGCTTCAAAAATTTCAAACATTGCCCTGCAAAAGAACCAAATGGACTTGCATCCTGAAGTGCCGTCCGAAAATCGCCAACCAGCTTTCATCACAGGAACAAAAAATCACTTCGAGGGTCGAAAACGGCAAAATTGATATCAATTCGCCATCAAACAGGTCGCACTCATTCCTATGGGCGACGGTGATTTTATCATTCCCTTCAACGCACAAATGAGAAAAGGAACTGGCAAACAAAAAGGCGATTCGGTTTTGCTGCAATTGGATTTGGAACAAGAAGAGAAGAAAATTTCCGAAGACCTTTTAATGTGTCTCGCTGAAGTGAATGAAAACCTCGAACGCTTTTTATCCTTGCCAAAAGGACATCAGAACTATTACTCCAATTGGGTGGAAAGTGCTAAAACAACATCTACTAAATCAGATCGCATCATGAAAACAATCTTTGCGATGGAACATGAGATGGATTACGGACAGATGATCAGGCATTTCAAAAATAAATCGTGATGAAATTCGCAGCCCAACTTCCCCGCTTCACAAGAAAGGTTATAAAGTTCACTTTACTCTCCTGCCTATCACTCATTGGATTTATTGCGCTCACAGCTGCAGTTGCTTGGTTATGTTCAAAAATTATAGTCAACGATGACTTCACAGAATGCCAAGAAAATGCGGTTACAGTTTACGTTATGAGCAATGGCGTTCACACCGATTTAGTTGTCCCCATGAAAAATGATGTCATGGACTGGACCACCTTCATTGATCCTACTCGTTGTAAAATGAATGCATCCGATGCAGAATATGTCGCATTCGGCTGGGGCGACAAAGGATTTTATCTTGAAACTCCGACGTGGGCTGATTTGAAATTCAGCACTGCTTTTAAAGCCATGTTTTTCCTGAGTACTTCCGCCATGCATGTCACTTTTCATGATCAACCACAAGTATCAGCGGACTGCAAAAAAATCTGTATCTCCAAAGAGAATTATCTTCGGATGGTATCGTACATCAAAGAAGGATTTAGTACCACAGAAACCAAAGCGATTCTCATTGAAAACGCATCCTATGGAGATCACGATATTTTCTATGATGGCGTTGGCAGTTACAGCATGTTTCACACCTGTAATACATGGACGAACAACGGATTGAAATCAGGAGGCCTGCGCGCTTGCTTGTGGACATTGTTTGACGATGCCATCCTCGATAAATATCGTTGAACGAAAGAACTACTTCAGAATTTCGTAGTGCAGTTGAACCTTCACGACTACCTTGACAGAAAATGGATTGAGATAATTACCATACCCTTCACCATCGTAGGCATATGCTCCATAGTCAGGAATTTCTTCGGCGTAGATCACCCCGCCCAACCGCACACCAGTTCCTGTAGCCAATTTATCTGCACGCTTTTTTCCATCTGCAATGGCGAGATCCAGAAGCTGATCTTTGATTTGTTGTTTTTTGTCATTCGAAATCTCAGCGAAACTATAATCCAAAGAAACGGTGACCTCATCGGTCGACGCATTCATGCATTTGTTGAGCATTTCGTCATATTCAGCGCGCGACTTAAAACGTAATTCGAAACCTCCAGTTCCCGTGTACGATTTCAATCCAGCATAAGTAGGATTGGTCATATACTTTCCACAACCAATGCGATCAATGGTGATTTGCTGCAAATTTTGTAGTCGTTTCTGATCATACGACATATCGTAGTTGGCATCGTAAATATTCAAATATGCCACAATGACATCTGGTTCAACTTCTTTGGTAGCTTCACCATAAACGATGATTCGCGGACTAGAAGAAAAGGTGCCGATTTGTGCCTGAATCGTAACATTTGCTAGCAGCGCAACTGCCAAAGTAAAGAATGCCAATAGTTTTTTCATGTTGAGTAATTATGGTGCGAAGGTGAGTAAAAATTCCGCCCGAATAAAATTCAACAGAAATATCCTCCATTACTTTCGCCGCAAAATCGAAACACCATGAATCGCATTGTAGAATGTATTCCAAACATATCAGAAGGGCGCGACCGCGCAAAAATTGACGCCATTGCATCGGTAGTAGAAACAGTACCAGGAGTAATGTTACTCGATGTTGATCCGGGTGCAAGCACCAACCGCACTGTCATCACTTTTGCTGGTGAACCACAAGCGGTAGCTGATGCGGCATTTTTACTCATTAAAAAAGCGGCTGAGCTGATCGACATGCGCACCCACAAAGGTGAGCATCCACGACAAGGTGCTACAGATGTTTGTCCATTTGTGCCCGTGAGTGGCGTCACCATGGAAGAATGTGTTGCGCTTGCTCATTCTGTCGGCGAACGTGTTGGCCGCGAACTTGACATTCCCGGTTATTTCTATGAATATGCCGCAAAAAATGAAGAACGAAGAAACCTCGCGAATTGCAGAAAAGGTGAATATGAAGCCTTGGAGAAAATAACCACCGCCGAATGGAAACCTGATTTTGGTACCAACCAAGTAAATGAGACTGCCAAAAAAGCGGGAGTAACAACCATCGGAGCACGTGATTTTCTGGTGGCATACAATGTGAATCTCAACACTACTTCTACACGCAGAGCAAATGCCATCGCATTTGATATCCGTGAAGCGGGACGCGTATTGAATGATCCAAAAACCGGCAAACCAATGCTTGATGAACAAGGTGAACCAGTGCGTCAGCCTGGCACATTGAAATCCGTGAAAGGCATCGGTTGGTACATTGAAGAATATGGCATTGCGCAATTGTCGCTCAACCTCACCAATATCAATATCACTCCGGTGCATGTTGCTTTTGAAGAGTCATGTGCGAAAGCTGCTCAACGCGGTATTCGCGTAACTGGCTCAGAATTGGTAGGACTTATTCCCCTTCAATCTTTACTCGACGCGGCGGATTATTTCCTACGCAAACAAGAACGTTCATTGGGAATTTCTGATCAGGAAAAAATCAAGATTGCAGTCAAATCGCTCGGGCTTGATGACCTCGCACCATTCCGTGCTGAAGAGAAAGTGATCGAATACATCATCGACCGCAAACTTTCTGGTGGCAAAAAACTGGTGGATATGAATCTCACATCATTTGCCAATGAAACGGCAAGCGAATCACCAGCGCCAGGTGGCGGAAGTATCAGCGCATATGTTGCAGCGCTCGGCGTTTCTCTCGGGGCTATGGTGGCCAATCTTTCTTCTCACAAAAGAGGTTGGGATGATCGTTGGGAAGAGTTTTCCAATTGGGCTCAAAAAGGAATCGATTATCAGAAAAAACTGATGTTCCTTGTTGATGAAGACACACGTGCTTTCAATAAGATCATGGAAGCTTTTGGATTACCAAAGAACAATGACGAAGAGAAAAAAGTAAGATCGGCAGCCATTGAATCTGCTTCCAAATACGCTATGGAAATTCCCTAGAACTGCAGAACTTGCTTGTGAAAGTATGGATGTGATGAAAAAATGGTCGAAATCGGCAATTCAAATTCTATTTCTGATGCTGGAGTTGGTATGATGTGCGCCCGCACCGCTGTCCTTGGTGCAGTGATGAATGTGCGCATCAATGCGTCTGGTATCAAGGATAAAACTTTCACCGCAGATCTTCTATCCAAAGCAGATGCACTCGAGAAAAAAGCAGAAGCAATGGAAGCAGAAGTGCGCAAATCGATTGATGCATTCCTGGCAAAACAGAATCAGGGGTAAGCAGTGCGCGGTGCGATGTGGCTGTGATGGGTTTTGTCGGAGAAATTCAACTCATGGTTTATTGCACTTCTGAAAATGTGCAATAGAATGTCTTCCGGCATAACCAGCGTGAAGCACATAGTTTCCTGGACTCAAGTTGTGAATAGCATCATCGAGATGCACAAAACCTGCGTTTCCGTCTCCCGCAATTCCATATCCATCGAACACACGATGACCTGATGCATCATAAATTTCATAAGCGATATTGCACCATTTGGCATCATGGAGAAACATCGTCATCTGATCCACACATGGATTTGGATATAGTAGCATCTCGAAATCTCCGCTGAGTTGATCTTCACTGTTCGCAAGCAATAGCCAGGCTTTCAGAAAATCCGGAACACCATAACCTAGTGAATCATCTGGTGTGGAATACTGACTTGCACTTTCGCGAACAGCCTCAATCACATCCATATTCAACTTTTTGGGAAATGCTTGTACAAGACATGCCACCATGCCAGCGAGTATCGGCGAACTGAATGACGTTCCATTCCCTGTCGCAATGGTAGAATCGAGCGCTGCGTAAACTGTAGCTAGTCCCATCGTGACAACATCAGGCTTCACATCACCATCAGATGAAGGACCATAGCCACTGAAAAAGCATGTTTTAAATCTTTGTCGACCGCACCAACACAAAGTATGCTATCCGCATCAGAAGGAGCGGTGAGATAATGCCATGGATTATTGCCAGAGTTTCCGGCGCTATTTACGATGAGCAATCCTTTAGAAGCAGCGATATCCGCGGCTATGCTACATCTTGTTGTATTGCCATCCATATCAGCATATGAATGATCCAACAATTCATCATCAAATGTAGAATAGCCCAGACTGCTATTGATGACATCAATGCCAAGGCTATCGGCGAATTCTGCAGCAGCAACCCAATTGTCTTCTTCCACCGGATATTCTGAAAGCGGATCTTCAGTGCGAAAGAGATAATAATCAGCATCGGGAGCAGTGCCGATCAATGAATCAGCAATGATACCTGCCATCGTACTTAGTACAAATGTTCCATGCGTACTGCGATTGAAAACACTTTCATGATAAACGAAATCTCTCGTCATGATGATACGGCCTTCATCTCTTAATTTCGAAAAAGCAGGTAGTTGATCTGTCCCGCCCCAACCAGCATCGAACAAAGCCACATCCACACCTTTGCCGGTATATCCCAACTGATGAATCAAATGTCCATTCAACATTTCGATTTGTCGCAACGATGGACCGTACTCACTATAATCACAACACAATTCATCCTGTTGTAAAGACTTCAATTCCTTTTCAGGATAAAATTTATCGACGCCAACAGGTCCGACTGAAGTAGAATAAACACCAACGGCTTTCACCTGCGAAACGAACGGAAGGGCTTCTATCTGATCAACCAGGGTACTGTCTTCCGTAGCAATGGTGACAGCATTGAACCATTTGCTTTTGTGGTGCAAAGTGCAATGGCCAAGTGCCAGAACTTGATTGATATACGTTTCATTCACTGGAATATCACGCTCATCGAAACCAAGGTCAAGCCATTCTCTGCGCTCGATACATTTTTCTGAAAGAAAATCAGAAGGTTGATTGATTGAATAAGGTGAATTGTTTTTGTCGGTGAATTGTACCCAGTACTTTCCCGGAGCAGTCTGTGACAAACCATGTACAGTCAACAGGCAAAAAAACAAAAGCCATCCTTGCATGGTTGCTAAAATAAGACATGTACGCTTAAGACACTATTCAATGCTGTACGAAATCGCCCGATAAACAACTTCATAACCTGAAGTTTGCGAGCCTTGTGTATTCAAGTCTGTGGCCTGACGAAATACCATCCCAACACCTTTAGCATACACTTCGTAAAAAATTTCTTCATCCACCAGATTCACATTGTTCTGTTGTTCTACAGTAACTGTATTGTCGAATTGTAAAATTCCCACATCGGCGAATCCGGCGAGATTCGAGTATTTGTATTGTTGTGCAGGGTAGTTATTGTAAGCGTTGCCATTCCAGGTACCTCCGTTCTTCACGGGAAATTCCATTTTGACATATCTGATATTATCCACCACCTTTTCTGCAGTAGTAGTGGTGCGCTTTTGCGTCCAAACATCAATCAGTATCCAAGGAGTGTTGTTGGCGGGGCGGTAAAACCTGTTGATTTTGACATTAGGTTCACCTTCATTGTCCACAAATTCCTCGATGAGTTCTTCCTTAATCTGGAAGCTATAGGATTCTGTATTCACACCGTAATAGGTGGAGTCCACGTCGTAGATAATGTAAGAACCAACCTTATTCGGAAAATAGTCATATCCCAGGTCAATACCCGATAAGTCGTCCTCCTTTTTACAAGAAGCGAGTAACAGAACAAAGCCAAAGAGTAATACCTGCCGGATCATCACTTATTAAGGTCTCAGGGCGAAAGTAATCAAAACCGAATGATTTAACAAGACCGACCGACCAACGGTAAAAAAAGCGGCCTGAACTGGCGATGATGAGCGTGATAAATATCACTTAGCTCCCTGACGGGTCTTTACCAGAACGCCATCCGACCATTCTTCTACCCGATCGATTGAACCATTTTCACGATAGTAAATGACCTCACCTTCCAGTTTATCATTCACGTAGTCACCTTGCATTTTCACCTGGGTATTGATCAATTTTTCGCGATATACGATTCCCGCTTCTTTGTCTTCCGGAGATCCCGGAACAGCAGCGTATTCGCCCTTGTCATACCACTCAGTAAAAGGTCCATCCTTCGCGCCATTTTCATAACTGTATTCACTTTTGGGGATGGTACTGTCGTAGTATTCTTTGAATGTCCCATTTTCATACTTCCTCTTCAGCTCCTTACCCATACTGTATAAAACATTCACCTTGATTTTTCCATCTTCATGAAAATACCTCCAGTTACCATCCTGTACACCTTTCACATATTTACCTTCACAATCGGTAACACCTGAAGGGAACCACGCTTTGTAAGCGCCTTCACGTTCATCTTTCAAGTATTTACCTTCTGATCTTTTTTTTCCTGTATCATAATATTCAACTGCATCGCCATTCTTTTCGCCGCGGAGATACTGTTCCACTTTTAACGGTTTGCCTGTCGGATAAAAATATTTACAGTTCCCGTCGAGTAAGCTGTCTTTAAAGGATTCCTCTGCGATCATTACACCCGATTCGTTGTACATTTTCCATACGCCCTCTCTTCTTTTTTTGATATATCGACCTTCAGACATCACCGTTTTTCCATCGGTGAAATAGTGAGTCACATCAATGATGGTCGTATCCTGCACATGATTCATCTTCTGCATCAATTCACCCTCCGGATAATACCGTTCCCAAATTCCGGTTGGAACACCATTTTTATACTGACCACGGGTGTATACATTGCGGGTAGACTCCCACTGTCGAATCCAGAGCCCATCCTTTTTTCCCTTGGGGTTGAGTTTATTGTAATCCACACCTGGCTTGCCCTCCGGGTAAATTTTCCCAGGCTTTTCCTGTGAAAAGGCCAGAATTGATGTAAAGAAGATGATTGTCAGTAAGAAATAACGCATGCAGGTACAATTTTTTCGGACTTTGCAAAGATGGTGCCTCACGACACAACATTCACAACTGTGTGTAATTCCAACGCATTTGTGCAAAAGAACAATCCTTGGAACGACTAAAATGCTTTTTAATTTTGCGCGCCTTCTTTACGGAGACCAAATGTGGTTTAACCGGGGAGGCGACCAAATAAATCTTCGAAAAAAATGAAAGTTACCGTAGTAGGTGCAGGCAATGTGGGCGCAACCTGTGCTGATGTTTTGGCTCACCGTGAGATCGCCAATGAAGTTGTGCTCGTAGATATCAAACCAAACTTCGCAGAAGGAAAGGCTTTGGATATCTGGCAAACAGCGCCTATCAACCTTTATGATACCCGTACCATCGGTAGTACTGATGATTACAGCAAGACTGCTGATTCTGATGTGGTGGTAATTACTTCAGGTCTACCACGTAAACCGGGGATGAGTCGCGACGATTTGATCGCTACCAACGCAGGAATCGTTAAAACGGTGACTGAAAACGTGATCAAGTATTCTCCGAATGCGAAAATCGTCGTTGTGAGCAATCCACTCGACGTGATGACTTATTGCGCTTACCTTACTGCAAAGATCGACAGCAGCCGTGTGATTGGTATGGCTGGTATTCTGGATACCGCTCGTTACCGCGCATTTCTAGCTGAAGCATTGAATTGCTCTCCTAAAGACATTCAGGCTGTGCTCATGGGTGGTCATGGTGATACCATGGTTCCACTTCCACGTTATACCACTGTTGGCGGTATTCCTGTAACAGAACTCATCTCTGAAGAAAAACTCAACGCGATCGTTGAACGCACCAAAACTGGTGGTGGAGAAATCGTAAACCTGCTCGGCACATCTGCTTGGTATGCTCCAGGTGCCGCAGCCGCTCAAATGGTAGAAGCAATTGTACGTGACCAAAAACGTATTTTCCCATGTTGCGTATGGCTCCAGGGCGAATACGGACTGAAAGACATCTACCTCGGTGTTCCAGTTGTATTGGGTAAAAATGGCGTCGAAAAAATCATCGAACTCAAACTGAATGATGCGGAAAAAGCACTTCTTGCTTCTTCTGCCAAAGCAGTGAAGGAAGTGATGAATGTTTTGGACAATATGAACAATACTGTTTCTGCATAAACAATAGAATTTAGATATGATTGAGGCTGTCCTAATAAGACAGCCTCTTTTATTTGGGTTCTATCCTCAATATTCTAGTGCTCACCCCAATGACATTCTAAACCAATTTGATTAGAATAGTTCCGCCAATAAAAAATTCCGAAATGGCGTTAAAAATCTGTCCTGTTTCATTTCACAAAAAAATCATCCAAGTCATAGTCACAAAACCTTCTTTTCACCTCAAATTGCGACTCCTAATTGCTTCTATGAACAACATTCAAATACTCAGTTTATTCGCAGGATTGTTTCTGCTCGTCGCTTGCCAGAATACGCAACCGGTGGCAGAACAACCAAAATCAGGAAGTGATTCGCTCACCGTTGCATTCTATAACGTTGAAAATTTGTATGATGTAACGGATGATCCCAAGACCGAGGATGAAGATTTTACACCAGAAGGCAAATACAAATGGACTGCAGACCGCTATGCTCAAAAACTTCAAAAGCTTGCAGAAGTTTTTGATGCCATGCCTGGCGAACTTCCTGCATTCATTGGTATGGTGGAGATTGAAAACCGCAATGTCCTCGAAGATCTGGTGAAAGAAAACCTGCTGAGCAAAGGCAATTACGGCATCATTCACCAGGATAGTCCTGATGAGCGCGGTATTGATGTGGCTGCCATTTACGATAAGAAAAGATTGAATATTGAAGATTTCCAATACATCAAAATAGTCCTTCCAGATTCAACCGACCGAACCAGAGACATGTTGTATGTGAAAGCCAAAGTGAAAAATGAGACCATACACTTTTTCGTGAATCATTGGCCAAGTCGCAGAGGTGGACAGTCCGAAAGCGAAATCAGTAGAATTACTGTTGCGAAGGTGTTGAAATCTGAGATTGAAAAAATCAAGAGTGCAGATACACAAGCGAAAATCCTTTGCATGGGTGATTTCAATGACCATCCCGTGGATAAGAGTATTGCGGAAGTGTTAAATGCAGGAATTCAAAAAGACAATACACTTTACAATTACATGTACACCGCACATACCAGCGGTCGGGGAACGTATTATTACAAAGGAGAATGGGGTGCCCTGGATCAATTTATTGCCACCAAAACACTGCAGGAAGCTACGACAGGATGGAAATCTACATCAAGTGATGCTCATATTTTTAATCCAGATCTGGTCATGTTCCAGGATGACAAAGGCCTCAAACGTCCTAACCGCACCTATGTTGGTGAGGATTACAAAGGCGGATACAGTGATCACCTCAGCATCTACATCGTTCTCAGGAGATAGTTCGCGTCAATTCGAATTTGACGCCACAAAACATCAACAATCTCCTGATTTGTGATGCTGATAACCTTTCGATTATTCACTCAAAAATATCTGGCACTTTGTGGAACAATTTGTGAATATTGGCGTTTCAATCAAGCAATGATTCAACTACCTTTGCAAGGATTATAGAAAATGATGAAACGCAACTTATTCCCCATTGTACTGATTCTAATCGCTCTTGTTATGGCTTCTTGCGGCAAGAGACATCAGACTTGTTCTGCCTACGATCGCGTGAACGTGCCTCAGGAAAACTGATTTCGTTGTTCTTGATGCACCGCTGTTTTCCGCTGTTGGGAACTGCACTTCTATCCAAATTACTTTCAATTTGATCGACGAAAAACGAGCTTTGTAGACAGTACATTGTTTCCTGATCGATCCTCCTCACAAATAGTTTTTTCCCACTTACAATTTTCAATTCACCAGTGCGTTCAACCCAACGCCCTGTTTCTCAGTTTCGCTATTCGTACCAACCAAATTACCTGCGAAACCATGAGAGCACTCTTCCTTTTCATGACGCTGATTTTTTCCTGTCCAGCGAATCTTCTGGCCAATTATTACGCACCACAAAGTGATACACTCATCACAGATAGCTTGGCGCTTATCAGCGACAGCCTGATGATTTCCAAAATGGAAGTCATGGAAACTGAACTGGAGGTCATAAGTGAACAGTTGAATCAGATTTCCAATGATCAAAATTCCCAAGCCAACGATACCAAGAAAAAATTTGTCCATTTTGGACTGAGCCTCGGCTATCGGTGGTTAACCACCAGCAGTAGCTATGAGAATGCATTTGCGAGTGTTTCTCCCATTGACAGCACTTTGAGATTGACACAACTTGACCGGACAAGTTATTTGTTTTCGACTTCGGTGGTGTTTGATCTTAATCTGGGAAAACTCAGAAGCCCATCCTGTGATGAAGATTTCAGACAGAAAAAATTGGAGAAACAAGACATGGTCAATGAAAGGCGTGCAGTAAAAAAGAAAGAACCCCGAACCATCAGAACCAAAAGAACAGCATGGGGACGATTTATGACAAAATCCATCGATCGTTTATGTGTGGTATCCAATCTCAACATACTCGATTTTTCCAACGGACAAAAGAACTTGCGTTCAATAAAAGCATTGAAGGAGGTCTTGGAATTGGTTATCGGCTGAATGAAGTGATGTATATCGGCTTCAACTGGGAACATGTTCAATCCTGGCAACTTTATGATGACATCAAAAAATTACAAGGCAAAAAAGTTGAATTGAATGGTACCGACTTAGTCAGTTCATCACAATTGGATCCCGATAATGAGGATTTGTTTTACAAAAAAAATCTATCTGGTTGGGGTATCAAGATGATCATTTGTTTATGATCGTTGTGCGATCGACAGCAATCCGCCTGATATATTCCACAAACTCATCAGGTTTTTCTACATTGACAGCATGAGCTGCTTCAAGGAAGATATGCAGTTGACCCTCTGCAATACCATAGCGGTTCATGATTGCCCGACAAGTCTGCATGGGAATCAAAACATCGTGATCACCCCAGCATAGATAGACGGGCATCTTCCATGTAAAAAAGTGATCATTGTACTCCTTTTCATGATCCATCAAATGTTGTAAAAGCTTAAGTTGAAAAGGTCTTGAGGAATACTACCATACTTCACCATTTGTCTCCTTAGAAAGCGAGGGATGTATGGTTGATCATAAAAACCACATCGAGTGATTTTTTATTTTCTGCAATCGTGGTTGGCGAGAGCAATTCGAGTACACTTGGTACATCCAAACTATGCGCGAGGCTATCGGCATAACTCAATCTGTATTCATTCACAGGTGAATCATAGATGACCAGTTTATTGACCAACTCAGGATATTTTTCAGCGAAATAAGCAGCCACAATACCACCATATGAATTGCCGATGAGCAGCATTGGTTCGCGAATATTCAGTGAATCGAGAATCAACTTCACATGTTCCACCTGCGCTTCAATCGTAAAACTTTGTTCGCTTAAGTCGCCTCTGCTTTTCCCACAATACAACAGATCAGGCAAGATGAGATCATACTCCTCATTCAATGTAATCGCAGATCGATAATATTGACCGATTCCACTTGCGCCATAACCATGTAGGAGTAAAATTTTTTGTCGGGCTTTGTTGCTTGCGTGTACTGAGTGAATACTTGTGCCTTCTTTGAATTGAATCAACGGCATCTCCTCTTTGGTGAAGCGTTTCTCTTGCTTTCGATCAACCACCTTGAGCATGTTGCAGGAAATGGACAACACACACACCAACACATAGAAAATATTCAGCTTCATTGAAGCAAATGTATGGATAGGTTGAGGAGGGTTGCGAGTGGTTGTGCCTTTTTGGGATGGGGGGATTTGTGCACGGCTTCGCAGTAGTGGGTTCAACACAGTAGTCACAGAGGATAACACAGAGGACACCGTTTTTTGAAGCGTCTTGTAAGCGAAGTGTTTTGATTGCTCCAATTCACTTTTGCATTCACACTAACATCGGCGCAATTTTAAATCTTAAATTTTAAATCCTTTATCAATAGACGGCCACGCCGTAGTGGGTTCAACACCGAGGAAACAGTTTTTGAAGCTTCTGGCTAGCGAAGTGTTTTGATTGCTCCAAATCGCATTTGTATACAACCACATATTGGCGTAACCTTGAACTTTGAACCTTAAACCTTGAACTTGCTTCGCCTGCGGCGAAGCCGTTCACCGCCGCAGGCGAACCATCCTCAAAAAAAAACCGCCCTGTCTAAACAGAGCGGCTTTCTTATATTCATACAAAATATTTTACTTCTTCGCAGGAGCTTTTTCTGCCGCTTTCACCGGCGCTTTAGCCTTGTCATTGGCAGCTTTCGCTTTCACCGCGGCTTCAGCTTTTTTCTTATCTGACTCAGCCTTTTTCTTTTCAAATTCAGCCTTCTTCACCTTCGCTTCTTCTTCAGCTTTTTTGCGTTGTTCTTCCATTCTTGCTTTGTTATCAGCAGCAGTAGATGGACGACCACCAGGACCAGGTGTTACCGCAGGACCAGGTGTAGCTTGAGGACCCGCTGGTGCAGGAGCAACAGAAGATGATTCAGTTGCTGGAGCAACTGCAGGCTTAGGCTTCTTTTTAGCATATTTCAATTCATCCACGATGTTCTTACCACCCATGAGTTTTTCCACGGTGAAAAGCACATAACGAATGTCCACAGAAATGGTGCGTTGCATATTTTTCTCGAATGCGATATCACCACTCATCGCTTCCCAGTTGCCATCGAATGCAATACCAATCAGGTTACCATCGCCATCAATCACAGGACTACCTGAGTTACCACCGGTAATGTCATGTGTTGTGAGGAAACATGTCACGAGATCTTTTCCTTTTGGAGCATATTTTCCAAAGTCTTTGGCATTGATCAAATCAGCAAGTTTTTGAGGAACGACAAATTCCGGATTGCTATCATCGCGTTTTTCCAAAATACCCACTGTGGTGGTGTAATAATCGTAATGTACAGCATCAGCGGCTTTGTAATCATCTACGAGACCATATGTCAAACGCATGGTTGAGTTGGCATCAGGTGCATATGCTTTGTCTGGATTCATTTCACGAAGACCAGCAACGAATTGACGCATACCGATATTGAATTTTTCTTGTTGATTAAATGCTGCGTAAGAATCACTCTGCTCTTTCATGCTGTTTGCTGCTTGAATGGCTAGATCCTTATCCAACACCTTGGTGCTTGGTTTTTCCAAGAAAGCCATCAAACGATTCTTATCCGTGAAAATGGAAGTAGCGAAAAGTTTTTCAGCGTACATATTTACATTGCCTTTGAACTTCGAATCAACTACTGCATGCCATGTAGCTCTGTCGGCACCTTTCATTTGCTCACGGTACAAATTGCTCAGATTGACAAATACCAGTTTGTCGGCACCTGCGTTGTATTCTTTGAAGAAAGCATCAATTTCACCCATGAGAGCTTTTTTCATTTCATCTCTTTTCGCTGCATCCTTTTCTTCGGCAAATGCACGAAGTTCAGGGCCCATTCCGAAAGCAAATCCAGCGAATTCAGCACCACCGATTCCGCAAAGACCAGCATAGGTTGATTTCAATACATAAGGATTCCATCCATCATAGTATTCTTTTACCATACCCAACGACTGACCATATTTCTGTTTACGTGAATCATTGGCATTGGCCCATGTCGAAAAAGCTTTTTCAATGGCTTCTTTATCACCTTTCACATTCAGTCTTTTCAATCCACGTGTCTGACCAATGTAATATTTCCATCCATTGGCAGTTGATGCATATTTTGCAGCATACATCAAATCCACAGCCGGATCAGCATCCATCATGGTTTTCCATGATTCAAGTTTTGTTCCGAGACAAGAGATGAGTGCAGGATTACGCACATCAACTGCTTGCTGTACACCATAAGAAGTGAGGTAACGTGAAGTACGACCAGGGAATCCCATGATCATAGAGAAATCTCCTTCTTCTACTCCATCGATATTTACAGGAAGGAAGTGTTTTGGTTTGTAAGGAACGTTGTCCTTGCTGTACGCTGCAGGATTGTTATCCTTGTCTGCATAGATGCGCAACATAGAGAAGTCACCAGTGTGACGAGGCCACATCCAGTTGTCTGTATCTCCACCGTACTTACCTACGCTTTCAGGAGGATTACCAACGAGACGAATATCACTAAATGTTTGATAAACCATCAGGTAATATTCATTGCCATAGTAGAATGACTTCAATTCAACTTCATACTTGCCGCCTTCGTTGTTGGCATTGATGAGTTCCTTTGTTTTTGCTGCAACAAGTTTAGCACGTTCAGCCTCAGAAGTACCATTTGGAATGGCATCCATGATTTGTTTGGTTACATCGTCGATGCGCACCAAAAATTGAATTTTGAAATCTGGAATAGGCAATTCTTCTGCAAAAGATTTTGCGCAAAAACCATCACGAAGAAGGTTTTTTTCTACAGTAGAAAGCGTTCGAATCGCGTCATAACCGCAGTGGTGGTTGGTGAAGATGAGTGATTTTTCACTTACCACTTCACCGGTACACATACCGTAGTTCAATCGAACAATCGCATCTTTCAAAGAAGCTTTATTGATGCTGTAAATTTCTTCGGCTGTGAGGTTCAAGCCCATTCCGCGCATTTCAGCTTCATTCATTTTGTTCAGGAGGCTCACGAGCCACATTCCTTCATTTGCTTTCGCAAAAGTTGGGAACATCAGCACAGCTGCCACACAGAGTTTAATCAGGTGTTTCATTTTATTGTAAGATATCTGTTGAATTGATTTTGATGAATTTCCAATTTTAATTTTTCGACTGGATCAATTTCCAATCTTGTGCCTCAACCATTTTGTCCAGCTCTTCATACAAAGTGCGCAATCCCGCTGGACCTTTATATCTATTTGCCACAGTTTTCAACTTGCCCTCACCCGATGCAATCATGGTAACCGTGGTGGGTAAATCAGTCACGTGAGGATTGTCGTAGCTTTCCTGAAGGCCAAAATAACCAATCGCATCGGCGGTGGTTCTAATTTTTTGAAGAGCGGTAGGATCAATGGTTGTTTGGTAAACGCCAATGCGATCCACGTAGTTTTTACCAAGATAAACTGCCCGGCCACTCTCATAAACAACCAAGTCAAAGATCGGACACATACCAAAACAGGCCCCGCGCTGATAAAATAGGAGTGTATCGCGATCAGCTTGAAGTGCTGCTTCCTCCGCTTTCGCGATTGCCGCTTTGGCTTCTGCCAAAGCAATCGCCTCTGCGTTTGGGTCAACAGTCGTCGTTTCCTTTTTTTGTTTGCAGGCAACTACCGACAACAAAAGAATTGCCACAATGGTGATGGACTTTGTCATGATGTGTAGTTTATTGGCGCGCATCGCAATACTCCTGCCAGAATAAAATTAACGCTTACTGTGTTTCTTTTGCTGCATTTTTTGCGCGTCCTCCAAACGTTGCATAAAACTGCTTTTCGTTTTTGGTTTCTTTTTATTGTCATCAATTTTCGCGCGAATAGCATCTTCATTGATGAAATATTTTTTGATCGCCCACATCTGTCCGATACTCACCATGTTCGCAATGAAGTAGTACAACGCCAAACCTGAAGGCTGATTGTTGAAGAAGAACAACATCATCACTGTGAACAGGTTCATCATCACTTTCATGTTCGGCATACCAGGCTGTTGCGCCATCTGAGGTTGTGCCCCCATGCTCATCTGTGAATACAAGAAAGTAGACGCGGCCATGAGGATGGTGAATCCACTCACGTGATTACCATAAATGGAGCTGAGAATTGGAATATTCTGTGACCATGAAACGATACTGTCATAGGCTGCAAGGTCATCAGCCCAAAGGAAACTCTTACCACGAAGTACGATCTCTGCTGGGAAAAAGCGGAACATCGCGTACAGAATTGGCATCTGAAGCAAAACAGGAATACACCCTGCGAATGGATTCACTCCTGTTTGACGATACAGCGCCATAGTCGCTTGTTGTTTTCCCATGGCATCTTTGCCTTCGAATTTGCGATTGATCTCATCGATCTCCGGTTTCAACACGCGCATTTTTGCACTGCTCATGAAATTTTTCCAGGTGATCGGGAACAGAACTGTCTTGATGACCAATGTGACAAGCAGAATGATAAGTCCCCATGAACCAATGAAAGAAGAGAAAAACCAGAACAATGGTCTTACACACCATCTGTTCACTGTTCCGATGATGCTCCATCCATAGTCGATGATGCGATCAAATTCTGCAGCATTCACTTTCTTCAATTCACGATAATCATTTGGACCGAAGTAGAAAATCAAATCACCAGAGGTAGATGGTCCACCATTCATGGTAATACCCAGATTGGCGTAATAGAATTTCGTTCTGGCAGAATCCAGTGGAATATTCACCTGCATCAGCGATCCAGAATTGAAGCCTTGCTCAGATACCACTGCAGCGGAGAAATAATCCTGTTTGAATGACATCCAGTTCACTTTTTTCTCCGACACATATTCGTCGCCCGCAGTTTCGCTTAGGTAATCCCTGTCCTCTTCCATTTCGCGGTAGTAAACCGAACATCTTGAGCGTTCAGCGCTGATACCCTTTTCATTCGGAAGACCAGCAACGAACCATTCAAGGTTCATTGGTTTACCGCCCAATTCCAGATCATCACCCATACCCACAACGTTGATCTTCATGCCGACCTGATACGAATCCGGAGCAAGGCTATAAATCAATTCAAGGTATTTGTTGGGATCTGCTGTAGACAATTTCATGGACACTGATTGAGCCGCAGTCTTCGCATCAGCGTAATCCGTAGAAGGCACAAAAATGAATTCATCACTTTTGAAATTACCTTTTCCGTAAAGGTTAAAAGCGAGTTTCATGGCAGAAAGACTATCGCTCCACAAACGGATATTCTCTTTGGAATGATAGGCTTTATAACCATCAGTGAGTTCCGCCATTTTCACCATACCACCTTTGGTATTGAGCGTCACTTTCACTTTGTTGTTTTCAAGAATGATGTCGCGTGCCTCTCCTTGAGCTGCAGCGGCTAGTATTCCAAATTTCTCATGGAGCAAACCAGATGCAGAGGCTATCGATGCTGAATCGTTGGCTGCAGGCGCTACTATGACTGCTTGATCAGAAGTTGGAATTGACTGAGCAGGTTCTGACGGCTTCGGATTGGCAGCTTCAACTTTAGCCAAACTATCCAGACGAGCCTGCTCAGCTTCCGCCTGTTTTTTCATTTCACCATTTTGGTACCATGCAAAACCGATGAGCAACACCACCATCAGGGTGAAGCCAATCACTGTATTCTTATCAAATTTCATGTCGAGTTAAAAAAGGCGCGCAAAAGTCGTCATTTGCCGACAGTTCCCCACCATACCATGGCGATTTTTGGCGGTAAACGGAAGAAAATTGGGGTAGATCACCGTCGAATGAGGACTTTCACCCTTCCGAACCGACTTTTGCACACCTTGAAAAATGCCATTCTGATCATATTGCTTGTGCTGATAGCCTTTGCCGAATTGGCTTTTGGTTCGGTGCACGTGAGTCTCGAGGATGTTTGGAACAGTCTCACGGCTCAGTCTATGGTCAATGAAAACCTGAGGATGGTGGTGGTCAGTTCGCGTTTACCGCGTGCCCTCACAGCCATTTTTGCCGGTAGCAGCTTAGCCCTTGGGGGAATGTTGATGCAGACCCTTTTCAGAAATCCACTGGCGGGTCCTTCGGTATTGGGTGTTAGTTCCGGGGCATCTCTCGGTGTAGCCTTACTGGTATTGTCGGGCGGAATCATTGCCGCAACAGACCTCACACCTGCGGCCATCGCCATGGCTGCTATAGCCGGTGCGTTAGCGGTATTGCTTGTCATCTCATTCGCCGCAAGACGACTGAGCGACAATACCACACTCCTCATTTTTGGGGTGATGCTCTCATTTTTCACCGGAGCTATAGTAGACGCTTTACAATTTCACTCTTCCAATGAATCGCTGCGCAAATACATCACCTGGGGCATGGGTAGTTTCTCAGGCACCGGTATGGAGGAAATTGCCATCATGGCCATTGCAGTGATCGCTGGGGTATTGGCCATTTTACCATTGCTCCGCAAATTGGACATCTTTTACTGGGTGCTTCATATGCTCAAAGTATGGAATTGACACGCGAAGGATGACACTTTACTTGATTCTCATCACAGGTTTGTTGGCGGGAGTAGCCACGGCATATTGTGGTCCAGTGGCTTTCATAGGGTTGGCAGTACCGCATCTCATCCGATCGTGGTATCGCACCATGCTTCACCGCAAAATTGCATTTGCGATAGAAGTAGCAGGGGCTGTAACCGCCATGCTCTGCGATCTTGTATCATTGCTGCTCAATCTCCCATTGAACACCGTAGCTTCTGCTTTGGGAGCTCCAGTGGTTATCTGGATCATCATCAAAGGCCAACGCAACAACACGATATTCTGATGACGACCACCATCCTACATACCGAAAACCTTGCGGTGGGTTCCACCACAAGCCGGTCCTCGAAAATTTTTCCCTTGCCATAAAACATGGAGATTTTGTCGGACTAAAAGGGTTGAATGGTTCAGGAAAAACAACCTTGCTTAAAACATTGAGTGGTTTATTGACGCCAATCAACGGAAAGGTTTTCATCCAGGGAAAAGACATACACCGCACAGATATTCAGACCCGCGCAACCTTGGTGAGCATTGTACTCACCGAACGAATACGACTGCGTGGATTACGCGTACGCGACTTGGTAGAAATGGGACTCTATCCCACCGAAGGCGCCATGCATTTCAATACGAAGGAGAACAGTCAAAAAATAGATGAAAGTCTGGAGCGCATGCGCATCACCCATCTGGCTGACAAATCCCTCACCGATATCTCCGACGGCGAATTACAAAAGACCATGATCGCCCGTGCCCTAACTCAGGCCACACCATTGATCATCATGGACGAACCCACCGCCTTCCTCGACTACGTCGCCCGCGAAGAATTCTATACCCTGATGTCTACCCTTTGCCGCGACACAGGCGTTGCAGTTTTGATATCAAGTCATGATGTGGGGATGATGGAAAGGTGGGTGGAGGTGGGGTGAGAGCTTAGTCACTAGGAACATCATGAATTCAATAATCCATGCGGAGCGAATTTTGCGATTCCCATCAAGCGGCATAGTTCTATATGCAAAGGTGAAACTTTGACATGAGAATATATGATTATTATTTTTCGCATTTAACAAAACGAAAAGAATATTCTACTACATTCGTTCAACTAAAAACCACATTACCGACAAAATTCATTCACTCACTCTGTTTCATGGTGTCAACATGCACGTTTGCACAACAACAAACCGAAGTGTCCCTTGAAAGCGCAACTTCATCGGAGTGCAGCAAATGTTTCTTAAATCAAGTGTGGTGAAGAATGGGGAATGATGTATTCACGTGTGGAGCCACGCTTGATAGCCTTGGTCACTACGATGTTCTCGTGTCTAAACATAACAGCTCAAATGTCCTTCAGTGGTCAGCAACCTTTGCGGGCAGTTATGGGGGTAATGATTATGCGTCAGACATTGCAATTGATGGCGCTGGTAATGTGTATGTAGTCGGCACCAAACAAGTTGGCGCAAACGATTACGATGCGATTACCATTAAATACAATGCAAGCGGAGTTCAGCAATGGGTGCAAACCTATACAGGAGCAGGCGGTGGTCCCGATGGACTCACCACCATTGTACTTGATGGTAATAACGCTGTGTATGTGGCTGGAGGTATGTACCAATCAATCACACAACTCACTAACGTACTCAGTATAAAATATGACTCAACCGGCACAGCACTGTGGACAAATACGTGGAATAACGGTACGTATAATATGCAAGACCGGGATCTCGAATAGTCCTAAATGGTGGCTACACATATGTATATTCCGCATCGCAAATAGCATTGAGCCCGGTACAGTGGAAACTTGCTCGCTTAAAATATGACAGTTCCAGCGGCTCCTTGAGCACAACAAGTATCAGCGCCGGAGACGATGTGGTGTTTGACGCCGTGCATGACATTGCGCTCGACAACATCAACTATCTCTATGTGGCAGGAAGCTACACATCTTCGACTGAAGGAAAAAATATCCGCATAGCCCGATTCGATACGGACTTTGAATCGTATTGGGTGCATGACTTCAATGGTAGCGACGATCTTGATGATGAAGCGCTCAGTATTGAAGTTCATGGTACATCGTATGTGTATGTTGCCGGATACAGCACATCCGCAACGACAGGAAAAGATATCTACGCGGTGAAAATGACTGCAACTGGCGCCACGGTTAGTTGGGAGGATACCTATGATCTTAACGGTGGCGATGATGTTGGAAATTATCTAGCGCTTGATAACAGCAACTCACCCATCATCGGTGCCACGACTTTTAAAAACGGCAACGATGATATTGCTGTTGTTGGCATAAAGAGCACCACCGGAGCAATCAACTACCAAAACAGATATAACAGTGAATACAACAAGAATGATCGGGCTGATTGTGTTGCGGTTGATCAAAGTAATGGGAGCCTCTATGTGGCAGGCAGAAACAAATCAATGATTCTACATACTCTTATCTACTCACTCAATGGAAAGAAAAACAATTTATTCACCAGTACCCTCAGATGGTTATTCAAACTATGCGGGATATATAAAGAACCAAGGACAAGTTAGGGACACCTCTGGAAATTCTAATATGGAATTTCACTTTACGATCAACTGAATACGATTGCCACCTATATCAATGATTCATTGATTGCTATCAACTAAACAAATGCATGGATTCAACTAACGTTGACACTCTTTGGCGTGTTGACATGATCTTTTCTAAAAGGAGATTACGCGTCGAAAGTGTACGGGATGAATGAGCGCTTAGAACACTATAATTTTCACTTAGCACATTCACCACAAACAACCGCAAAAATTCCATCGTATAATCAAATAATCAAACCAAATGTGTACACCAATACCGATATCATTTACTCAATGTCGGCTTCTGGATTTAGGCAATGGATCGTTGCACGATCTGGTGCTCCAACAAATGATTTCGAGCTATCCTTCTCCGGACAAAGTTCGCTTTCATTAGATGGAAACGGAAACCTTAACGTTAACACAGGAATCGGTTCAATTGTTTTCACAAGACCTAAAGCGTATACACTAAACACAACCACGGGCGCTTTGACACTGCTAGGTTGGCAACCAAATTACAGTATCAGTTCGAATACCGTTTCATTCGTTAACTACGGTAGTTGGAGTGGTACTTTGGTTTTGGAATATGGACATCCATCAGCTGCCGCATCAAGGACATCCATAACCAATGTTGATTGGACTACTTTTTACGGTGGTTCGCAAAACGACCAATTTAAGGACGTTGTATGCAATGAGTCAAACGATGTTTTCGCGATTGGTGATAGTGAGTCCCAATCAATTTTAGAAGAGTCTGGCCAAGTAATTCACAGTCATTCTAACCTAAAAGATATGCTCATTGTTAAGTTCAATGCACTATGCCAAAATGAATTTGTAACATATTACGGAGGGAATAATGAAGACTTCGGTCAAGGTATTGACATAGATTTAACCACGGGTAATCTC
>JADKIZ010000014.1 GCA_016722445.1 Flavobacteriales bacterium
AAATCAATGAATATGGTTTAGCCACATTTTCGCGTGACCTTTATTATTCATACTCTGACAATAACGACACACTGTATTATGATGGATTGGTTGTTTCGGGAAATCCATATCACTATGAACCACCAATGCCGTACTTCACGTTTCCGATGAATTTCAACGACAGCATTTATCACCATCATTTGATTTATACAACGATCGGATCGAATGGAGTACTTATTGGCTCGAGTTCGCGAAGCTGGAAATATGATGGGTTTGGCACAGTGCAACTGCCATATGGCACATTTGAAAATGTATATAGGATTAGTACTGATCAAACGGACTCAACCTATATCACGAATTTTGTCGCGAATTATCGCGAACTCATTTGGTTTCGTGCGAGTGATGGCCTGCCTATTTTGCGATTTACTGCTGCTGGCGATTTTATCAACGTACATTATTCAGGTGATGGCAGTGCCGACGTTCATGATGAATTTTCACGTGAAAGCGTTCAGGTGTATCCCAATCCTGCCAATCACCTCATTCGAATCAGTGATCACCATATCGGACAAATTGAAATCTTCAATTTAACCGGACAATGTGTGGCGCAAATCAAAAAAATGAATGGTGTGTTTGATGTGAAAGATCTGCCAACAGGTGTTTATTTTGTGGGATTGCTAGATGGTCAAAAGATCCGCCTGGTGCGGGATTGAGTAGTTAGCGAACTTTTACAAAATAAATAAAAGAATCAAGGGGTTACCACGCGTAACCCTTTTCTTTTTTAGAAACAAACTCAAGGTTGAATGAACTTTTGCGAAAAGTGAATGTATTTGATGGCGAAATTTGCCACCTATGTTGCGCGTAAAACTACTTCTCGTTTTTTCCATTCTCTGTGTGCAAACAATTGCTCAGGAATGGCAATTGCTAACTCCGCTAACTACTAACTCTGATGTTCAAGGCTGTTCGTTTTTGGACGAACAACGTGGATTTATGGTTAAAATGACTGCAGGAGATATTTATAGAACAGGTGATGGCGGTATGAGCTGGGATAAAATCTGGGCACCTGTAGTAACAGGTAATTTATACGACATCGAGTATGTAACTCAAGACACACTTTTTGTTTGTGGAAGTAATGGTGGGTTGTTTCGGTCTAGCGATGGTGGTAACTCTTGGGTTGACTTAAACCCTCCGACTACTCAGTGGCTTTATCAGTTGCATTTTCTGAATTCACAAGTAGGTTTTGCTTGTGGGTTTAGTGGTACCATATTGCGAACATCAGATGGAGGTGATAGTTGGCAGGTGATGACTACAGGGACCACAAACAGGTTGTGGGGAATGGCGTTTCCAAGCGACACCATCGGATATGTTGCAGGCTGGAGTGGCACCATTCTCAAAACAATTGATGGAGGATTGAATTGGGCGCCATTGACATCAGGAAGTACAGCCTCTTTTCAATCTGTTTCTTTTGTGGATGAATTGACGGGATTTGTATGTGGGTCTTCAGGAACAATATTGAAAACAACCAACGGAGGAACTTCATGGACGCAGCAGATAAGCGGAGGAAGCAATACGTTGAATTATATTCATTTTCGCAATGCATCTGTCGGTTGGGCGGCTGGTTCTCTCGGCGCCTATTACACCACCACGAATGGTGGCACAACATGGAATACAGCCGGCAACCAAGGAAGCAATGATATTCTTTGTGGTACCTATATATCGAGCAATGCATCTTTTCTGATGGGAGACAGACAGATTAGCAAAAGCACGAATGATGGTTCAACTTGGACGGTGATTAAAAATGCTGTGACGAATTCTAGGTTCGATGCTGTGTGGTTTCAAAGCGATCTTGTTGGAACAGCTGTTGGTTCAGTGGGTGTTCTTGGTGAAGAAATAACCAGACTGGTATTGTGCAAACAACAGATGGCGGACAGACATGGTCAATCAGGCAACAAGGTTCTGGTGGAGGTTGGTATGCGGTACATTTTCCAACAAGTAATACCGGATATGTTGCGGGTGCAAGTGGTTTGGCCAAAACAACAAATGGTGGAACGAGTTGGACTTATACGACTCCTTTCACCTCATCATCTCCTGAATGCATGTGGTTCACTTCAGATCAAGTAGGCTGTGTCGGTTCTACGTTGTTATCTTCAGGAATTTGTCAAACAACCAACGGAGGAAGTACTTTTTCATGTGGAACGAATCAGGCGGGGTCGGCCATGCAATTTGTCAATGTCAACGTGGGTTACACGGTGCATACAGGTTCCGCCGCAACCTTTTTTAAAACCACTGATGGCGGCTCCACATGGGTCAATATGCCGGGCATGGGTGGTAGTAATGGTAGCCTTCACTTCATATCTGAAACTGAAGGTTGGGTCGGGTCTGTGGGTTCAGTATGGCACACCACTGATGGTGGTTTGAATTGGACGCAGGCGTATGCCGGAGGTGCTGATTACATCATTGCCATTCATTTTTACACACCGACAACAGGATATATAGTTGACAATTATGGTGGACTATACAAATCTACTGATGGGGGCGCAAACTGGGAGTCGGTATTGGTTGGTGATGTGGCTCTTGCAAGTGCGCAGTTCACCGAAAATTATTGTTATGGTGGTGGTTTTGCCGGCGAAATCTTTCGCGCGGAATTAGGATGCGGCGCGTTTCAAGCTGGTAATATCATCGGCGATGATGAATGGTGTGAAAACCATATTGGGACCTTCAGTGTAGGATTCATTGAGAGTGTAACAAGTTATGATTGGACGCTTCCAGATGGCTGGACGGGCGCCACAAACGCTTTTACCATACAGCCGATTGCAAGCGATCAGTCCGGATTGGTGAGCGTTACTGTTACAAATACATGTGGTTTTCAATCAACAGTATATTATGATGTCACTGTGACGCCACTTGTTGAAACGCCTGTTATTGTCGGACCCTCAACTGTTTGTTCCGGAGGAGCCGCAACTTATACTGTTGTGGATGATCCAGCCGCGTCAACCTTTGATTGGTCTGTCACTGTTGGTGCGTTTACTGAAAATGGTGATCAGGTGACGATTAACAATGCACAACAAGCAGGTTTGGTTTATGTGCAATCAAGTAATGAATGTGGAGTCTCTTCCTGGGTTTCTGTAAATGTTGGACTGGCAACGCCGCCAGTTGTGACGTGGAGTTTTGAAGATGACTTTTGTATCAGCGATCTCACCGCGCTCATTGGAGGTCTGCCCGCCGGAGGAATTTATTCAGGTCCCGGAGTTGTGGATGGTGTTTTCGATCCATCTGCTTTGGGTGAAGGAAATTACACGTTGAATTATCATTACGAATCAACTCCTGGATGTGCAGGTGATGCAACACAAGAGGTGACGGTGTATTCGAATGTTTTATTACCAGCGAACTTCAACAACGATTGTGAAGTAGACGAGCTCGATCTGTTGGTCCTGATGGATCAATTTGGTTGTTTGGGAAACTGTTCAGCTGATTTGAATAACAGCGGAGTTGTTGGTACCGATGATCTGATGATTTTGATGGGCATGCTCACCAATTGAAAAACACTACCTGTGTTTTTTATCTGAAAGACTTCCCGGAGCTTTGAGTTGTGGTTTCTGATTTGGCTTAGGCGGTTTCGCCACGGGTTTTTCCGTTGACTTCTCGGGCATAGGACCACGAAGATGTACGATGAGTCCATTCAAAAAATTTCGCAACAACTGATCGCCACAAGGTTTGAATTTTGGGTGATCTTCATTTCTGAAGATGGCACCCAACTCTGATTCGGTGATATCGAAATCTGCCAGCTTCAGGATGTGGACTATTTCTGTGTCACGTAATTTCAAAGCTACGCGCAGCTTTTTCATGATATCGTTATTGGTCATTGTATTGAAATATGATTGTGTTGCTTGGTTTTTTTAAACCTTAAACCCAAATCATGCAGTCGAAATCTATTACAGCGCTGAAAGCCTTCAATGACGGTCACTTCCTCGATTTTTATTTTCACAGTATGAATGATACGCTTTCAAATAAAAATCTTGCGGGAGCGCCCGTCCTTTTTGGCTTTTAGCGCTTCATCACGATCCCGCCTGCATGATTTGGCTTAAAAAAACAGCGGGTCATGACCCGCCGTTTCTTTTTGTTTTGAGTTGCTTTTATTCTTTTATACCGAGAAGATCAAACATGAAAACGTATTCCAATGCGACTTCTTTGAGTGCTTCGAATCTTCCGCTTTTTCCTCCGTGTCCAGCATCCATGTTGCACCAGAAGAGCAACAAGTTTTGATCGGTTTTCATCTCACGCATTTTGGCCACATATTTAGCAGGCTCCCAATACTGTACTTGACTGTCCCAATAACCAGATGTAACGAGAATATTCGGATAATTTTTAGCTTCAATATTATCGTAAGGAGAATATGATTTCATGTAATCATAATACTCCTTGTTTTTTGGATTACCCCATTCATCAAACTCGAAAGTTGTGAGTGGAATGGTTTCATCCAACATGGTTGTAACAACATCCACAAAAGGAACAGCACTCACTACACCACGCCACAAATCTGGTCGCATGTTGGTTACTGCACCCATCAACAAACCGCCAGCGCTACCACCCATGGCAAAGAGTTTTTCTTGGTTGGTGTATTTCTGTGCAACGAGGTAATCTGCGCAATCTATGAAGTCTGTGAATGTGTTTTTCTTCTTCAATAGTTTTCCGTCTTCATACCAATGACGTCCCATTTCTTGTCCGCCACGGATATGTGCGATGGCGTATACAAAACCACGATTGAGCAAAGAGAGTCGCGTAGAGGAAAACCCAGCATCCATCGTAGCGCCGTATGAACCATATGCATAAAGCAACAATGGCGCATTACCATCGAGTTTGGTTCCTTTTTTATATACCAAAGAAACCGGAACTTTGGTGCCATCTTTGGCTGTTGCATAAAGACGTTCACTTTGATAATCCTGAGGGTTGTGACCGCCAACCACTTCTTGTTGTTTTTTCAAAGTGCGTTCATGAGTGGTCATGTTGTAATCGTATGTGCTCGCAGGTGTTGTCATGCTGCTATAGCCATAACGAAGGATGTCAGTATTGAAATCCGGATTGGCGCCAACACCAGCAGCGTAAGCAGGATCTTGAAACTCCATATAGTGTTCACTGCGATCGCTCCATTTGATCATGCGCAATTGTGTGAGTCCATTTTTTCTTTCGTCAACGACAAGAAAATCGCGAAAAATTTCGATTCCTTCCAACAAAACATCCTCGCGGTGTGCTATCACTTCTGTCCAATTCTCTTTTGTTGTAGCGTTTTCAGGGCACTCCATCAAGCGGAAGTTTTTTGCCAGATAATTTGTGGTGATGTAAAATTTATCCCCATAGTGGTCGATGCTGTATTCGAGATCTCTTTCGCGCGGTTGAATGAGGCGAAATTCTCCATTGGGATTGGATGCATCCAAAACGCGATACTCATTACTTAAAGTTTGATGTGAACCGATGACCAAATATTTTTTGCTTTTGGTTCTGGAAACAAAGCAATGAAACTCTTCATTGTCTTCTTGGAAAACCAATACGTCTTTCTCTTGTGATGTGCCCAAGGCGTGTCTCCAGATTTGGAATTCTCGAAGTGTTGTTGGATCTTTTTTCACATAAAAAACAGTCTTATTATCAGCAGCCCAAACAGGACTACCGGCAAGACCTTCGAGTTTATCTGAAAGCATCTCTCCTGTTGTGAGATTTTTGAATGATGCGTTGTAAATTCTTCTGCTCACTACGTCTTCACTGTAACACATCAGCGCGTTATCATCTGTGATATCAATACCACCTAAAGCCCAATAATCGTGACCAGCAGCCATGGCTGGACCATCGATCAGACTTTCTTCTGTTGGGTTTTCCATGGTTTCTTTTGCGACAATTGATCGCATAATCCTTGCCTGCTATAAATTTGGTATAGTACCAATATCCATTGTCTTTCACTGGTACACTCTGATCGTCTTCTTTGATACGGCCTTTCATTTCTTCAAAAAGTTTCTTCTGAAACTCTTCTGTATGGGCCAATACTTTTTTGGTGTAATCGTTTTCTGCGTTGAGATAATCGAGTACATCTTTGGTTTGTTGGTCGCGTGATTCGGCAGGAGCATTTTTTTGCTCGTCAGACAAACGCATCCAGTAATAATTGTCGACACGGGTATCTCCGTGTTCAGTGAGGTTGTAAGGAATTTTTTTAGCCATAGGAGGCGGGGGTAAAACAGTATTTGTTTTTTGTTGTTGATCTGAGTTGCACGAGGACAATGCAAGTGCCAACACAGCGGTGAGGATAAAAGGTTTTAACATTTATAGGTGTGGGTTGGGTGGCGAATATAAGGACGCCGTCCAGGTTAATGGTAGTTGAATGACGGACGGCGAGTCACGCGATATTCGACAAACCAATTATACCATTTTCTAGCAAAGTATTGTAGTGGTGTTGCACCTCAACGATTTGCATGCATCGCACTATTGTTTATTTATTCAATCTAACAATTAGGCCGGATGTGTGTTCGCGACTTCTTAGGGTTGATAGAGACTGAATTGTATTTTCTGTATGCAACATTTCAGGCTTGAATTGTATCTATTGCGCAGGATGAGGGTTTTAATCTTTTTTTGGCTTTTGGTGATTTCTGTTTTATCGACGGATGCACAAAACTGTGCTTGCGGTCAGAATATCAATTTGTTTTTTAATGGTGATTTTGAAACAGGGAATATTGCCCCCTCTTCAACTCAAATGAGCGTATGGAATGTCAACTGCAATGAAACGTTTGGTTGCTATGATGTGATTGCTTCAACTTCGGAAGTTGGCGGACAATTCAACGGTTGGCCTCACGGAGGAAGTCAATTTATGTTTGTAGATGGGCAAGACGAATCTCTATCGGGAGAACCACAAACGGTATGGGAACAAACAGTAGACTGTCTCATACCCGGTGAAACTTATGCCTTCAAATTTTGGCTGTTGGGTTGTAGTGGATTTGGCGACATCTTCGTTCTTGATGCCGAAGTGGACGCCAATGGTGTAACGACATGGTTGAATCCCAACACACTCATCAATACCATGATGCCTATAAGCAGCAATCCATTGAATTGGCAACAATATTCTTTTAACTGGATTGCCACAACCGAAGTCGCAACGTTCAGACTTGAACAAATCAATTTTGGGTCTGGAGGTTTCGATTTTGGACTCGATGATATTCGTTTAATTGGTGATTCAGGCATGGAGTTGACGGGTGAAATCAGTGCTCTAGATGCTGGTTGTGATGGCTCACCAGGAAGTATATCTGTTACTGGTCTGACGGGAAGCGGAAGTTATTTATTCGAGTTGATGCAAAATGGAGTTGTATTGGCAACGAACAATCAGGGCGTTTTCGAGGTTGCTGTTGCAGGAGATTATGTGGTCAGGATTACAGATGGTCTAAATTGTGAAACCGCATTGTCTGTTACAGTGAATGAGAACGCGCAGATAAGCGCTAGCTATAGTTTGACTCAACCAACTTGTCGTAACCTTGGTGAAATCTCCGTGACTCCAGTGAGTGGTACACCACCCTTTTTGCTATTCGCAAACGATCAATTGCTGAGTGATTTTCATTTGGATATCACCGAAGGATTCTGGCACATGGTTCTACGTGATGCTAATGGTTGCGAGTCTGATTCTTTGATGATAGCCACCATTGATCAACCTGTTGTTGCAGATTTTGTGATTGAACAAATTGAACCCGAAATCATCCTTCTCAATGAGAGTATTCATGCCAATGAATTTGTTTGGTCGTTGAATGGAGATAGTGTTGGGGTTTCATCTGATCTCACACTGAGTGATCTGGTCGCAGGTAATTGGATTATTCAGTTGAATGCCATCGACACGAATACCGGTTGTTCAGATAGTATCCAAAAGATCATTCATTTGAAAGATGATTTCAATTGGTATGTACCGAATTGTATTACACCAGATGGCGATGGGATCAACGATATTTTTCTTCCGAGATGCAATCTCGAAAAAATATCCACCTATCATTTATCCATTTATAACCGATGGGGCGATTGCATTTTTGTAAGTGAAAACCCCGAATCCCCATGGTATGGACAAGTACATGATGGGGATTACTTTGCACAGGATAATTGTTATGTCTGGCGACTGGCCTATCGAAGGAGGGACATGATGGGTGATTATTCTCTTGAAGGTCATGTTACACTCATTCGCTAGGTGTCGGGGGTTCTAACATTTTCATACAACGATTCTACTTTTGTCTACAAGCAAAAATGGCACCCGTTCATTTGTGCTGTTGTTCATCAAGTATGTTTATTCGGTAAAATTTACCTCAACCTAATTGTGGAAAGAACCTCACGTGAGGATGTCCATGAGGTTGGAATCACCAATTAAATTCGCTGCTTCATACAAAGTTGATATGGCACGCATTCTTACCGGTATTCAAAGTACAGGGACACCACACCTTGGCAATATCCTGGGCGCAATCAAACCCGCTATTGCGGCTGGGTTGGACCCCTCCAATGATTCGTTTTTATTCATTGCGAATCTTCATACGCTCACTCAGATCAAGGATGCGGCGCTGTTAAGGGAGTATACTTATTCCGTGGCATCCACATGGTTGGCCTTTGGACTTGACACCAAGCGTACCACGTTTTATCGTCAAAGCGATGTACCGGAAGTGACAGAACTTACTTGGTATCTTTCCTGTTTTACACCATATCCTATGCTTGCCAATGCTCATAGTTTCAAGGATAAAAGTGACCGTTTGAGCGATGTGAATTCCGGATTGTTTACCTATCCTGTATTGATGGCTGCAGACATTTTGCTTTATGATGCCAATGTGGTTCCAGTTGGGAAGGACCAACTTCAACATCTTGAAATCACCCGGGATATAGCTGAAACATTTAACCGCAAAATGGGTGAAGTGCTTGTTGTTCCTGAGGCGAAAGTGAGCAAAGAAACCATGTATGTTCCTGGAACAGACGGACAGAAGATGAGCAAGAGTTATGGCAACTTCATCAATGTTTTTTTACCGGAAAAAGAGCTGAAAGATGTTGTCAATAAAAAAATAGTGACGGATGCCACAGCGCTGGAGGATCCAAAAGATGCGGAAGGAAGCATTGTATATCAACTTTATAAACTCATGACTCCAGAAAGCGTTTCTGTTGAAATGAAACAAAAGTTAGAAGCCGGTGGCTATGGGTGGGGACACGCTAAAAAAGACCTGTTAGGCGCCATTATCGATGGTTATGCCAATGAGCGCTCCGAATACAACAAATTGATGTCCGATTTGCCAGAGTTGGAAGCGCGATTACTCGAGGGTGCCGATAAGGCGCGTCAAACAGCGGCAGCTACGCTTTCGCGGGTGCGAAATGTCCTTGGATATTGAGGGCAGAAGTGTGGAATTTGTCGCAGTTTGGCATCTACTATTGAGTTACCGTGACATGACGGTGTTGATTGTACACTTATTTTTTGTTTGTACCCCCACTTTGCTACATTTGCTTAACCTAATTATTAGCATTCAAGAAAATTCTATCTGACTCACTACGGTCGGTTGATTAACCTTAATTTCATGAAGAAAATTCTAATTTCGTTCGCAATTCTTTGCGGATTTTTTTCTGCGCAAAACGCTTACTCACAAGTTACCATCGCGAGTGAAGGATTTGAAAACACCTTAACCATGTTTTCGGTAACAGCCGGAACAGCGTCGTATTACAGCGGTAATTCTGCTGGCGCAGATGGGGTCGCTACTTCTCCGTTTGCCTCTGCGGGTACTTATTCGCTTGGCAAGTCCAATGCAACGCTTACTATAACATCGAGTGCCGTTAATACGGTTGGTTATACCGGTATTAGCTCTTCTTTTAGGTTGGCTTCTTGGTCTATTGGTATTACAACCAATGGTGCAGATGCTGCAGATATTGTTACAGTAGAGGTGAGTCCCGACAATGGAACCAATTGGTATAGTACAGTACGGGTTCTTGGTTCAAGTGCCAACAACGCTTATTGGTCTTATGCGGGTGGCTCAGGCAATGCCAGCACGGCTTACGATGGTGACGCCACACCTGTGAATTTTCAACCGACCACCAGTGGAGTTCAAACCACGAATGGATATAGCACGGTAACAGTAACAGGACTGCCTGCTGCGAGCCAATTGATGTTCAGAATCACAATGGTCAACAACGCGACGGCAGAACGCTGGACTATTGATGATTTTAAAGTGCAAGGAACTGCCCCAGCAGGAAGCAATCACACCGTAACATTCACTGGTTCTTCAACCGATTTCGATGCGGGCGAAAAATTCTCAGCCGCAGCGAACAATACAGATTACTACATCACTTTTGACCAAACCTATATGTATTTCGGTGCATTCCGCACATCAGGAACTTTTGGTAGTGGTGACAATTTTGCGATTTACATCGATACAGATCCGCGCAGCACTACAACCAGTGGCAACGGAACTACGGCGGGTAGAAACTACAATGGAGTAACCCCTACACTACCATTCAATGCTGACTATACATCTTATACCGAACAGAGTTATACCGATCCCATCAATCGCTACAATGGATCGTGGGCGACAACAGGTGTAACGCCAACAACAAGCACCAGCACAACCGCGCGAGAGGTGAGAATCGCACTGAGTGATATAGGTAATCCGGCATCTGTTTATGTTACTGTCTGGATGGGTTATGGAGGAGGACTTTTTTCGAATGCTCCAGGGACCAATTTGTCAGCATCGGCTACTCCGACGATTGCTGGATTCTTTGGAAGTTTTCCGGTGTATAAGTCAGGTGTGAATCCTACTACTTATCGCTCTCAGAACACATCTTCTGCCAATGGTGGTGGAACAGCCATCAGTGATTTGGTACTTACTTCTTCGGGAAATATTGCAGATGATTATGGCGACATTACCATCAGCAATGCTGCTGTCGGAACCGTTTCAGTGGCTAATGCATCTTTCACCGGATCGCTCACATTGAGCAACACAGCAACTGTCGCACTTGGTGTGAATAGTTTATCTGTTGGTGGTCGTGGTATCGGAGGTACTGCAGGTCAGATTGTGATGAACAATACTTCAACCACATCCATAGACGGAACCTCAACCGTCGGCAAAGTTGCTTTTCTTGGTGCCGGTCTTGTGAGCGGCTCAAACAGCGCTCGAACTTTCGGAACCAACTCAACAGTTCAAATCGCGGGAGGTGTAGACTTTACCAGCAGTGCCACAAATATTGAAGGTAATCTTCAAATCAATAATGGCGGATTTGTCAATACGAACGTGCCTACATACGGCAGCGCGTCGACCCTGATCTATAATTCAGGAAGTACCTACACAGCAGGTGTAGAGTGGACCAGCAACGCCACCAGTGGCACGGGAGTACCAGCCAACGTAACCATCGGAAATGGTGCAAATACTACTTTAAGCTTTGGTAGCTCTGCGCTCTATCGCGCTGCACGTGGCAATGTGCTTATCGCTGCAAGTTCGGGATTGACGCTGTCCTCAGCGTCGGGTGGTGATCTTTATGTTGGTGGAAACTTTACCAATAGCGGAACATTTACACATAGTTCACGCGCGGTATTCTTCAACGGAACAGGCACACAAACACTTGCCGGAACTTTGAACGGTTCAGGAACTACGAACTTTTTCCCATATCTATTTGTCACAAACACCACAGGCAATGTGACCTGTGGAGTGAATATCAATGTTGGAACCAGCGGCCAAAGCAGCTTTACAGTTGCGGCCAGTGGTGGATTGTATACGCAAACTGCTAGCACTTTCACGTTGGTAACTGGTGCGCTTGGCACAGTTAACGGAACATTTAGAAACTCGGGAGCAACGATTACCAATACAGGCACCATGACTGTTTCCGGTACCGGAACATTTAACCACAACATGAATGGTGGAACCATTGCCACTTGCACGTGGAGTAGCGGATCGAATTGTTCTGTTACAGGAACGACTACCACAGAGCCTGCGGGATTGGGCCAATCATTTTCAGATTTTTCATGGAACTGTGTGCAGTCTGCAGCCCGCAATCTTTCTGGTGCTCTGACCACAGTGGGTCGTGACCTCAATATTTTGGGAACGAATTCTCAAAATTTAGGCCTTGTTGCTTCAACAGGTAGTCTTACACTTTCTATCGGAAGAGACCTCAATATTTCAAGTGGTTCTCTTGTTGGAACTACGGGGACTGTTACACCGACCATCAACATTACCGGTGATTTGAACATTTCCGGAACCGGCGGATTTACCATTTCGAATTCTGCTTCTTCTGGCGCCGGCACTGCTGCTGTGACTGTTGGAGGAAATACTTCTATTACTTCTAGTTCTGGTACAGCATTGGTCATTGCGGTTTCTTCTTCGAAATCGGCATCTCTGACATGCACTGGAACATTCTTGTTGAATGGCTCGGGTCAGATTCATATGTCTCAAGCTACCAACGCCACACCCACAGGAACACTTACTGTGAATGGCGCAACAACATTGACTGCTGGTACGATGAATGTGGCCAATACCAGTGCAAACTCAAGAGGTACTTTTAATGCCAACGGAGCATTGACTGTCAATGGCGGTACCCTCAATATTTCTACACTTGGTATCGGCGTTGTCAACCTTACTGATAATTTGGTGTTGAGCAGCGGAACCATTAGCAGAACATCTGGAACATCCACATTTAATCTTAGTAAAGCTAGCGGAACACAAACTGTGAATCAAACTTCAGGTACTTTTTCTGGTGTGATTGGATTGAACGCGGGAACTGGCTCAACCACGAATACTGTTCAGTTGGTCAGTAACCTTGATTTGGGCACTGGCACTGGAGTGTTCACCACTAAACTGGGATCAACCTTAGATTTTCAAACTTACACGGTGACTGGTAGCGGAACGTGTGCATCGGCTTCTGGTAGTACCTACAAAACCGCAAGTCAATATGGCTTTACTGCGGCCACGTCAGGTTCTACCGGCGGAAGTGTTCAGACAACAACCAGAACATATCATGCTTCTGCAAGCTACACTTTCAATGGTTCTGGAACACAAGGAACAGGTGACTTCTTTGGTTCTACAACACCAACGGCGAATATGTGTGCCAATTTGGTGATCGATAACTCGTCGAACGTCTCTTTGGATGCAAACGTTTCTGTTCAGGCCACCACTACGTTGACCAATGGACATTTGACGCTTGGTTCAAACGACATCCTCACAGGAGCAATTAGCGGAGCCGGATCAACCAAACATTTTAAAACAACAGGAACGGGTCAATTGAAGCAATTGGCTGGTACGTTATTCCCAAGTGTTCTTTTCCCTGTTGGCAAGACAGCGTATAATCCAATTACAATTAATAACACGGGTGGTCTTAGCGACACGTATGGAGTGCGTGTAATTGACGCGGTTACTTCTCCAGCAGCGAATGATGCAACCAAACTCATCAATAGGTATTGGGCTGTGACTGAAGCTACAGCTGGTACAAGTACCATTACTGCAAGTGCACAATACAACGGCGGAGAAGAGAACGCAAACTTTACTGCTGGTACAACATTGAAAATGGGACTGCATAATGGTACCTCATGGTCGGATGTAAACGCGTCAAGCAGTGGAGGCGGACCATATGTTGTTACCAATGGTTCTGCGTTTTCACCATCAGTGGCAAGTTATACCATTGGTGTTGGAAAAGACGATGGGTTTGCTGCACCAAACGTGAGTTACACATGGACAGGAGCAACAGATAACACTTGGGCAACTGCGACAAACTGGTCTCCGAATGGAACACCTAGTATTTCTGATGATGTCTTGATTGATCCAGCCAACTATACCACGGCCTTGGTGATGACAGATTCACGCACGGTGACGAATTTCACTGTTCAAAACAGCGGAAGCTTTACCATGAATTCTGGTTCTGATTTGACAGTTACTGGCAACTTTAACTATACAAGCACCACAGCACCATCATTGAATTGTAGCAGCACATTGACTATCTCGGGATCTACCAGTCAAAACATTCCGGCATTCAATTATGGCAGTCTCAACTTGACGGGTGGAGCGCGCGTTCTTGCAAATAGCGGAACAATTGGTATTTGTGGAACCTATACACCAGGTAGCTCTATGACTGTTACTGGAAGTACAGTGAACTATAACGGCACTGGTGCACAAACCATCACGTCATCTACATACAACAACCTTACAATAAGTCAAAACCGCGGAGCAGCAACCATAACACTTGGCTCAGGAACTATTGATGTGGCTGGCACCTTTGACCCATCTACAGCATCGAATTATTCGGTAGCCGTTGGAACAAATACGTTCAATTTCAGCAGTGTTGGATCACAAGCAATCCCTGCGTTTTTCTACTACAGTATTATCAATTCGGGTAACGGTAACAGGACATGGGCAAGTAGCGGTGTAATTGACATCAACAACACATTCACACCAGGAACCGGAACACATACAATCACGGGAAGTTCCGTTCGCTATTCCGCAACTGCGGCGGCAACCTATACTTTGTCCACCTTCACAACAAACATTACAACACCAGCCCGCCAGTACAACAACCTTGAAATCGGTGGTGGTGCCTCTACCATTTGGCAAGTAAACGCTGGTTTCAACCTTGGAATAGCCAATAATTTTGTTTACAGCGGTAGTGGTGCTTTTAGAGTTACTGCCGGTGCGAGTTCAAATACCATGACGGTAGACGGAACATTGACACAGTCTGGTACTGGTACGCTGCGCGTTTCAGGATCTGCTACAAGTGCAATTACCGGTACATTAAATGTTACAGGCAACGCAACATTGAGTGCAGGTATCCTTGAAGTAGTTGGAACGAGCGCAGCAACTGCGCATGGTGCTCTTTCGACCAACGACCTTACCATCAGTGGAACTGGTCAATTGGTGTTGGAAGTAACTGCAGGTACAACCGGTGTAGCAACCGTTACGGTGAATGGTGATTTGTTAGTGACAAGCACAACGACCAATGCGATCAACATTGGAGCGAGCACAGGACTTGGAAATAATCAAATAGCATTGAAGGGAGACTTCACAAAATCCGGCACTGGTACCTTGGGTCTCACCGGATCTGCTACTTCAACAGCGGGATATACATTTAGCGGCACGGGCACTCAATCCTTCAGCCATAGCGGCACAGCGATGAGCTCAGGGAACTTCACCGTTGCCAACGGAAGCGTGGTTCAACTCCTCACCAATATGACACTTGGTAGTGCGAGCGCTAGCGCTTTAAATGTTGCAGGTACACTTGATGCAGGAAACTTCCAGGTGATTTCTGGTTTTACTTCAGATCAGTTTACGCTCAATGCTACTGGTACACTCAAGATGAATAGCGCCACTGGTGTTGTGGGTACTATTTCTGGATTTACGATTTCACCTGCGTTTACTTCAGGTGGAACATTTGAATTCACAGGTACGAACGTCAATACTGGTTTCAGCACATTTGCCAATATCTCAGCGACCTATACCATCACTTGGACAGGAAGCGGAAGTCTTACTCTTGATAAAAACATCGACTTGACGAATTTTAATTTTACAAATTCAGGCCTTGTATATCTGGGTAATTTTAATATGACCATTTCAGCAACCGGTGGCGTTACCGGCGGCTCATTCTCTTCTTCGAAGATGATTGTCACAAATGGTACAGGAATTCTAATAAGAAATGTATCCTCTGGTGGAACCGGAATTCCTTTTACTTGGCCTATTGGAGAAGTAACAGGTTCTGCGGAATACTCACCTGTTACCATCCCAAATATTTCGGTTTCTATTGCCGGAACAATTGGTTTCACTGTGACTGACGGCGTTCATCCAAGTATGGGTGCTGCTTCAAGTTACCTTTCAAGGTATTGGGAATATACCGTTACGGGTTTGGGAACTTATAACTGGACCAATGCCACCTTTACATATACTGCAGGCGACATTGTAGTTGGCCCTGAAACATCTTTAAAGGCGAACGTATACAACAGCGGTACTGCGGCATGGGTTGAATTTGCCACCAGCAGTGCAGCATCTAACGTATTGACATTTACCAGTGGTGCTACACAAACGACCATGGCTTCTGGAAATGAAATCACTGGTCGCATCGATGTGCCTGTATACTATCAAACAGTAGGTGCAGGTCCATCAAACTGGAGTTCTACTTCCACTTGGGAAGCATCTCTCAGTCCAGCATTCACGAGTCCATTCACCCCTTCTGTAGCACCGAGTTATGCGAATAGTGCCCTTATTAAGATTAACGCCGGCCATACCGTTACTGTTACTGCAAGCACCACAGCCGATGACCTTGAAATCAACGGAACTGTAGATGTGTCGGGTGGGACAACCGTCTTTACCGTATTCAACGGCACTGCATCTACCGATGCCACGATAGCCTCAACAGGAACACTGGTGGCCTCAACGAATTCTACATCACTCACCTTTGCTTCAGGTACATCTACTTCGGTGAGTGGATTACTCAAATTGATCGGTACGAGCGCAGGCGCGGGTTCCACAATTACGAATTCAGGAACTATTGTGATGAACAATGGATCAACCTATGAACACGCAAGAGATGCCGGCACCCTCACCATGGGTGGGACGGTTACATGGAGTGCTGGATCGACTTGTAAGATCAGCGGACTAACGCTGAATATACCTTCAGCGGCAAGCTTTGCACAGTCATTCTCCAATGTTGTTTTTGCAAATACTGCACAGACCGCAACGTTGAATACCTCGGGTAATCTGACATCTGTAAGTGGTAAACTGAGAATCGCCTCTACAGGAAGTGGCATCCTTCGATTGGCCGCTGGTCAGACGTATTCTCTCACAATCGGCGATAGCCTTATTGTTGAAGCAGGTACACTTGATCTTGTTTCTGGAGCGGGGAATGCAACGGTGACGGTTAATGGACATTGCCTGCAGTCTGGCGGCGCCATCACGAAAACCGGAAGTGGCGCTCCAAGTGTTGTCCATTTCAATGGAGATTTCATTCAAAATGCGGGAACCTTTGAGTTTGGTATAGCCGGGTCTCCAACAAGCGTGGTAAATCTGAAGGGAAACTTTGTTCACAACGGTGGCATCACGAGAGGATCGGGCACCGGTACTTTTAACTTTATCAAAGGATCTGGTGGAACACAAACGTGGAGTCAATCCGGCGGAACAGTTTCCGGTGCAATCACATGGAACGTGGGAAGCTCAACGACAAACACAGTTCAGTTGCTTAGCAATGTGAGTTTGTCCTCCTCCGCACATACATTTAATGTGACCAACGGCGCAACGTTCGATATGGGACCTTATGTGTTGTCAGGAACAAAGACGGCGTTTAACCTGAATGCCACCGGGGCTATCAAGTCCGGTCATGCGAGCGGTATTGTGACCGCCCCAACTGCTTCTGGTAACGTTCAAACTTTGACACGAACTTTCCCAGGTACAGCAACTTATTACTACAATGGTGCAGCAGATCAAGTAACAGGCAACGCGTTGCCAACAACATTGACCAGCACGGGTAATTTGAATATTCAAGCTTCTTCAGGCATCACTGTTACGCTTACCAACAACAATACAACGACCCCAACATTCAATTTGATTTCTGGTTTATTCGCTGCAGGTAACACTCAGCAATTGAATATTACGAATAACGGAACAGTGAATGCAACTGGTGGTGATTGGGTGACGGGTGTCAATGCAGGTTTGTTAAACTTCCCCGGAAACGGAACTTTCACGGGCAGTTGCAATCCATATAATGTTTATGCAAGTGGCGGAGTGAATTTTGGTTCTGGTACAGTTACCATTCAAAATGGTGGTCGCTTTAGAATTAATATTGGTGGATATGTGAATACCAACGCTCCATTCTACGCTACAGGATCTTTACTTCAATATTATATCGGATCCACTTATGGAAGAAATCTGGAGTGGAGTGCTGCAAGTGGACGCGGATACCCTCATCATGTGCAGTTAAGTAACAGTACTACCCTTGATGGCGGAAATGGTGGATCGTCAGTTGCCTTGCCTATCAGCACCTCTGGTGACGTTACTATAGATAGCGGTTCAAGTCTTTATTTAGATTTCGGCGGAAATAATGTTACTCAGGACTTTGTAATTGCTGGAAATTTGACCTTTATCGGAAACATGTCTTGGTCACAAGCTTCAGGTGCAGATGTTTATTTGGGTGGGAACTTCAACAACAATGGAGTGAGTGCGAATCTTTTCTCGAATAACCGTGCGTTATTTATGAATGGTGGCGGAACACAAACCATCGGTGGATCATATCCACTCACATTTATTTTCCCTTATCTCCTGATTGATAAAACAGCCGGATCTGTTGTTTTGGCTCGCGACGTTCAGGTTTCAAACACGCTGACATTTACAGCAAGTAATACTGCTATTCTTGATGCGTCGACTTATACGTTATACGTCACCAATAATGCAACTGGAGCAATCAACCGCACTGGCCTTGGGCACGTAAATGGAAGTCTACGTAGGGCAATGGCTACTGGAAGCAATACTTACTCGATGACCATCGGAGATGCTACCGTTTACGCACCGATAACTATTGATGCGAATTCTGTTTCTGTTGCGGGTAGTATGACCGCTTCAACAACATCAGGAGATCATTCTCAAATTGCTACTTCAGGCTTGGATGCAACTCAATCTGTGAACCGCGTTTGGACCCTTTCGCAAACAGGTTTGACATTAACCAACTACGATGCAACACTTGGCTATGATGCTTCGGATCTGGACGGTGGTGCGACTTACAGCAATTTCATCGTCGGCCGTTATTCGTCGGGTTGGACTTATCCGACAGTTGGAACACTTGCGGCAACCAGCACTGAAGCCACAGGTCTCACCGCTTATGGTGAATTTGCTGTTGCGGAATGCAAAACACCTGATGCTTATAATGTGACCGGAAGCGGTTCTTATTGCGCAGGCGGAAGTGGTTTGGAAGTAGAACTTGATGGCTCAGATAGCTGGATTAGTTACCAGTTACAGCGCAATGGTACAGATACCGGTTCGCCGGTTATAGGTACTGGTTCTTCCATCAGTTTTGGATTCCATACACTCGCGGGAACATATACGGTTATTGCAACGAATCTTGCTTCTGGCTCATGCACAGCATCTATGACAGGCAGTGCTGTTATTGTTGTGACACCTAACACTCCTGTGGACATCACGATTGCTTCTTCTTTAGGAAATGTGATTTGTGCCGGTACTACCGTGAATTTCACGGCAACCGCAATGAATCCTGGATCTACTCCTGTTTATCAGTGGCAGATCAATGGTAGTTCAGTTGCTACGGGCTCGTCATATTCTACGTCATCACTCAGCAATGGTGATTTGGTGACATGCATTCTTTACAGCAGTGAAACTTGTCCACTGCCAATTGCAGACACTAGTAACACAATTGCGATGACTGTTTATGCTATTGGCACTCCAGTGGTATCTGTTTCAATTGCTTCATCAACAATATGTGCTGGTGAAAACGCTGTGTTCACAGCAACCCCAACATTTGGTGGTTCAACACCAGTATATCAATGGAGATTGAATGGATCTAATGTTGGAACTAACTCAAACACATATTCTAATCCATCCCTCGTGAATGGTGATCAAATTGATTGCATCATGACCTCAAATTATCCATGTCTCACTGCACCGGACGATACAAGCACTGTCATCACGATGACGATCATTGCCGCACCTGTTGTAGATGCGGGTACTGATATGTCAACCTGTGGACTGAGTGCATACACGTTTGCGAATGGCGCAACAAATGTGAACACCACTGGTATCGTATGGACCGAAACGGGAGCTGGAAGTATTACTGCGGGTTCAACCACATTGACACCGACATATACACCTGCAGCAGGTGATATTGGAACATCAGTGAAGTTTTATCTGACAGGAACAGGAAATTCACCGTGCACCACAGCAATAGACTCTGTTTATCTCGCTGTAGCAGCACTACAACTTTGGTATGTGGATGCTGATGGTGACGGATTTGGTAACCCACTTTCTTCTCCAACGGCTTCTTGTACCCAACCGTCAGGTAGAGTTCTTGACAACACAGATTGTTGCGATACCAATGCTGACATCAACCCAATGTGTGAATGGTGGGCTGATATTGATGGTGACGGATATGGATCATTTATTTATACCAATGGATGTATCAGCGGATGTTCTGGTAATGCACAAACATATCCATGGTATCCACCGGCACACGGCGGAGCACTTTATTCCATGGACTGTAATGACAATGATGTAAACGCATACCCAGGAGCATCAGAAATCTGTCAGAATAGTGCTGACGATGACTGCGACTTAACGATCGATGAAGGTTGCAGTGGCATTATCAATGACACATGGGCGAATGCCATTACATTGAATGTTCAGAATCCTAATATGTGGTATCCAAACTGCAATATTCAAAATGGAACTTTGGTCAATGCAGATATATCCATTGAAGCCAATCCATCTAACGTAAATGTGGGTGGCGGACGTGACATTTGGTATCGATTCCAAGCTCCATCTACGGGTGTTCAAATCAGGGTTGTACCAACTGGGTTTGATGCTGTAATTGAATTGCGCACTGCAGCACATCCTACAGGACAAGTGGATGTTGAAAGCATCAACAACACTGTTGGTGGTGCGGAAATCCTCAACAGCAACGCGTTGACTATTGGACAGGTCTACTATGTTGGCGTGAGAAATAAAGACAACACGAATGTTGGTACGTTTACATTGTGTGTTTCGCCGTTGATGCCAAGTGGTTGCGCTTCGGTCGAGCCAACTGGTGGATATTCGATTTGCTCCAATTTTAAAGCGACGTTCAGAGGTGCTTTGAATTACACATTCAATTTCACTGGTACTGGTGGCACAGCAGCATTTCCATTTGTAACGACTGCCGCAACGTCTACAGGCCTTATGCCTTTGGGCACGTCGGCTCTTGATATCCGATATGGCGGTGAATACAGCGCACGCGTAGATGCAAATTATCAACTTTACAACGGGTTGAATGCTGCAGAAGCAATCATTACCATTCAAGGCAGCAACAGCCCAAGTGGGAATTGCACAGATATTGACATCATCACAGCGCCTCTCTCAGAGGTGAAGAGCACCCAACGTTGTCCAGCGATTTTGTCTCGCAATTCATATTTGATTGCTACTCCTGTAGTAGTCGGCGCTAATGCGTGTGGCGCGGTTAATTATACGTTCCGCTTTACCCAAATCAGTGCTTGCGGTGCTGGTACGGTTGGATTGCCGTTCACAGTAACAACTCCAACCAATACTCCATATTTGAGTTTGCTGCTTGCTTTCCCAACTCCGAGCTATCCTTTGGCTAATATGGGTAAATGGCGCGTTGAGGTTAGACCAAACTTCTCTTATGGAAGTGGCGCTTATGGACCAGCACAGGATATTCAAGTGAACAACACCTCTTTAGGCGCAATGTCACCCGATGATAACGATCTGATCGAAGCAGAACGTGGCTATGCAATAAGTCCTGTAGCAATGGTATACCCGAATCCGTCAACTGGTGAGGAAGTTACCATCGTGGTGAATCATCTCGTAAGTGAAAATATTCAGGTGAGGATCACGGATGCTGCTGGTCGATTGGTTTATAACAGATCGTTCATTGCTGATGGAATCTTGAATACCAATCTCGACTTTACCGAGCCATTGAGTGCGGGTATCTATTTTGTTCAAATCACAACTGGTGATTGGCAAGATGTTCAGCAACTGTTTATTGAAAGATAATACTTAAGATTTTAATTTATTTTCAAAGGGCCGGGGTTTCCGGCCCTTTGTATTTCTGGTATGTTCTAATCGATTAACTTTTATGACCTGCGTGGTTGAGTTTGAGATTTTGCCGTCCCGGAATTAACATAAATGCGTCAATTGAAGTGATTTCTCCTATTGATCGAAGTCAAGAATATGCGTCTGATCAGAAAATTTAACCATGAATAATTCGCTGTTTATCAACAATATACGGGCTTTGGTTCGACGAAGTTGGTGATTTCATCGTTAAAATCATTGTTTGGCCCGATAAAACAACGTATGTTTGCGACGAATATCGAATTTTGTTCGATATTCAACTGAAACTAGGTACTCAACTAATTCTATAGCCACTCATGAAGTCACTACTTCGTGTGCCATTTGTGCACATCAGTCAAATCGCCTCACTTCTTCTCGCTTTTGCGTTGTCTACAGAAGTCTTAGGACAGTCGAATCATTCTGTATCATTTTCGGGTAGTACATCCGATTTCAATGTTGCAGAAAAGATCTCTGCTGCTGCAGGTAATACGGATTACTACATCACTTTTGATGGAAGTAATTTGTATCTTGGTGCATTCAGAACGTCTGGTAGTTTTGCTACAACGGATAACTTTACAGTCTATCTGGACACGGACCCTCAGTCCACGCCTACTTCAGGCACAGGCACAACCTCCGGTCACTCTTATAATGGTGTTACTGGTACATTGCCCTTTTCCGCAAATTATGTTGTGCATGCGGAGGAATCTAGTCAGGAGGCCCGAATTGACACGGCATCTTGGTCAACCACCATTGGAGGCTTGAGTTATAACACAGGCAGTACATGGCGTGAAGTGGTTATTCCATTTTCTGCTATTGGCAACCCGGATGCTTTATATCTGAACATGTGGATGGGGCAATCATCTGCTATTTATTCCAACGCTCCAGGTTCTGATCTGGGCTCGGGTGCCAATCCTACAGTTGTGAACTACGTTGGAGGATTTGGTGTGTCAGCTTTAGATTGTATACCGGTTCAATCCATTGATGTTCCGGTAACAGCTACGTTGATCAATTCGGCGCCAACTTCAGGAGTTACCTATGGTAAGGTGGTCATCAATAGTGGCAGCTATGGACCTGTGGGTAATTTTACTATAGCTTCAGGAGGGACACTCGAAATTTCCGGTGGAACTTTAAGTTTGGGCGGTACTGTGCAATTTGGTAATGTCTTTGGCTCAGGTCATGGAACATGTTTGAATTACACTTCTGGTACTTTGACCTCCAACTCAGCTTCGATTTTTGTTTTGAGAGGTGAACACGAAATGAAAGGTGCGGCGCTCACTTTCAATGGGGCGATATATGCGCACAACAAATTCACACCATTGGCAGGTGGACAAACCACACTGGGTAGCACGGGTGTTCTTGATTTGAGAAATGGAAGTTATGTCAATACCAACTCCTTGACCTATGCCGCAGGTTCAACCTTGCGATACAATACCGGAAGCTCATACACAACAGGATTGGAATGGGTTTCTGGCGCAACCAGTGGTGCTGGTGTTCCACATCACATAGCTATTGGTGATGTGGTAGCAAACACAGTGGTGAATTTTGGTACTTCAGCAAACTATCGTTATGCATCGGGCAACATCAATATTAGTATTGCATTTAGCGGCAATGGCCTCACGCTTTCAACTGTTTCCGGTGGTGATCTGAACATTGGGGGTAACTTCACACAAAACGGAACATTCACTCACAATTCGCGCAACGTTACTTTTAGCGGAAACTCAACGCAAACTATAACAGGATCACTCAATACAGCGGGCACATCGAACAACTTCAGAACGCTTGTAATCAATAATACAACAGGTGGCGTTACTTTAAACACTGATGTAAGAATCACCGGTACCTCAGGTGATGTTCTTCAGTTGACAGGATCTGCAACATCAACAATTGATTCAGGTCGTACACTTACACTTGAAGGCAATGGTGGAAATATTTTATCATCTGGAGGAGCGCGCGTTATACAACTCAACGCGGCAAATGCAGCCTTGAATATTACAGGCACCAAAACATTTATTTCTGCATCAGGTGGAACCATGAGTCTTAACTCATTGGCATCTGGCGCAAAGGTTAATTTGAGTGCCGCTGTGAATTTTGGAAGTGGAATTACCACCATTGGAAATAATACTTATTTACAAATCAACGCCGGTGGTTCTGTTGCTTCGAATGCACCATCATATCATTCGGGATCAACGTTGGTTTACAATCAAGGCGGAACATTAACAACAGCCACTGAGTGGGTTGCGAATACAACCTCAGGCGCAGGTGTTCCTGGAAATGTTTTGATTGGAAATGGTGTAAATACGACATTGAATTTCGGCGCTTCTTCTCAATATCGTTATGCAGCATCAAGCGTGCAGATTTCTGCATCTTCTGCACTTACATTGTCTTCTGCGGCTGGCGGTAATCTTCAGCTTGGCGGCAACTTCATCAACAACGGAACATTTACACACAACTCTAGAGATGTCGTATTTAATGGAAGCAGTGCCCAACAAATTACCGGCACCACGAATTTCCATAATGTAACATTGAATAATGCTTCGGGTCTTTCATTGAACAACTCGATTAGCATCGGCAATGTGCTTACCATGACTTCGGGAAATATCACATTGGGTGCAAATAATTTGACCTTGTCGAATACCGCAACTGGAGCCATCACGGGAACATTTTCTTCATCGAGAATGATCATTACGAATGGTGCTGGTCAATTGATCCGCGCCATTGCTACTGGCGGGTTACCAATTACCTATAATTTCCCTGTTGGTGATAACACTGGATCAACAGAATACTCTCCCGCATCCTTCGTTTTTGCTGCAAATGGAGCAGCAAGAAATATTGGCGTGAGAGTGGTTGAGGGTAATCATCCACAACTAAATAGCTCTCCTGCACAAACCGACTATCTATCGAGATATTGGGCTATTTCAAATAGCGCCGCTTCAACTTATACATACACACCGTCATTTACTTATCCTGCTTCAGATCTGAATGGAAGCGAGTCGAATTTGCGCATGAACATGTACAATGGTTCAGTGTGGAGTCAGCTTACTGGAAGTTCTTCAGCGTCTAATGTTCTTGGCTCTGGAGGTAGTTTGACAAATGCAACCATGCCACTTGGTGCAACGGCTGAATTCACTGGTCGTGTAAATGATGGAACCTCTTATGTTTGGAATCAAACAGGAGTATCGAATTTCAACACGGCGGCAAACTGGACACCGAACAGAACAACACCTGCGGTGAATGACGTTCTTGTTTTCAATAATAACGCTACAACAACAGCGACAAATGTACCTACACAAACCATCGGAAGATTGGTTGTTTCAGGTACAACGAATGTATCGTTTACTTCAACAACAGATGTTACGCTCACCATGGCGGGAGGAAATGGAAATGACCTTTCTATTGCCAGCGGCGCGACCGTGCAACTTAGCTCTACAGGAAACAATGACCTCACATTTGCTTTCGCCAATGCTTGTGCGGGAGATATCTCTGGGACATTTGTTTTAAATAGTAACAATAACAATGGAAATCGCTTGATCACTGCCAATTCTGTGACAACTGTTAGCGGAAGCATGAACAATTTCGGTACAGTAACAAGCGCCACTTCTTCATTGACCTTCTCTGCTGCATCCAACTACAGACATAATTATACGACAACAGCCGGAGCTATTCCTGTTGCAACATGGAACACCACTTCGAACTGTATCATACAGGGCTATACTTCAAATACCGCTGCCCCTTCGAATTTGAATCAAACATTTGGAAACTTTACATGGAATTGCACTGGTCAAACAGATGATATTAATCTCAACGGTGCTCTGACAGATATAGCTGGGAATTTCACGGTGTCCAGCATTGGAGGAAATGCAAACGATGAACTCATCCTTGTAAATAACACAAACACAACAATCAATGTTGGTGGAAATTTTGCCATCTCGGGAACGAATACAGAAGTAAGATTGTCTTCTGCAAACGGTGCATATACCGTGAACATGAATGTCGGAGGTGGTTACACCCAATCAACTGCTTCTAGTATTTTGAACTTGACAGATGGTGATGATAATACACAAGTGAATTTCCGAGTAGCTGGTCTCTTCAATTTTAATTCCGGATCAATCACACACACTACAGGTGGAACACCGAGTTTGGATGTGCTGATTGAATTCAACGGCACTTCGGCACAAACCGTAAACATTGTAGGAACATTCTCCAATACCATCGATTTCAAAGTGAACAATCCTGCGGGAATAAACCTTAGCGGGACGATTCCAGTTATCAATGATTGCTCTTTTTATCGCACTGCCGGAACGATCACTGGCGGTACCATTACTTATGGTACAGATAATACAACCCTTGTTTATGATGGTTCTGCCCCAATGACAACTTCGTCTATTGAGTGGCCAACAACGAACGATCCTGAAAACGTAACCATTAATTCAACGTCGACGGTTACATTACATTCATCGAGAACAGGTGAAACTGACGGGGTGTTTACAAACTTATCTGGTTTGTTTGTTTTGGGAAGCAATGATTTGACGATTGCAAATACTGCGGCAGCAGCATTGGTGAATTCAAGTCCATCTGCAACCAATATGATTGTAGCCGATGGCTCTGGTCAGTTGAAAAGAACACTTCCCAACAGCGGACGCGATCTTTATTTCTATATTGGTGATATGACGGGTACCACTGAGTATTCAGGTTTCAGATTGAACTTTAGTGCAAACAGTCTCACTGGTCGTGTGGTTGGTGTGCGTGTGGTTGATGATACAAGTGCGAACTTGAGTCTCCCGTATTCTCCTATCGATTATTTGAGCCGTCACTGGATTGTTTCGCTTAGCAGCAATTCTGGTTCTTATAGTTATGATCCGGCACTTGCATATGATGTTGCTGGTGACGTGAACGGTACAGAAAATAACTTACAAGTAGCCGCTTTTCCTTCTGGCGCTTCTTCATGGAATCACTATAGCACAACTATTGCTTCTCCGACGCTGACTAAAACGGGAACTGATTTATCCCAATCTAATTTCTCATTGAATAATGCGCAATTCACAGGTCGAACACCAGTGAAATATTGGAATGGATCAATATCCAATAGTTGGACGGTAGCCAATAACTGGACACCTTCAGGTGTGCCAACTTCAACCGACAACATTGACTTCAATGGTAATGCAGATAATCCATGCGTACTTAGTTCAAGCGCAACAGTAAATCACCTCACATTTAGTGATGGTGGTAACTTCACTGCTGCTTCGGGTGCGTCACTTACGGTTGCTGGTAACTTCACTTATAATCCATTGGCGTCAGTTTCTTTTAATTGCAATAGTTCACTTTCGCTTACAAATACGACATTCAATCAATTTATTCCTGCTCTTCAATATGGTACTTTGAATCTTGGTACTGGTGCACGAACGCTTGCTTCTGCCGATACCATTCAAATATGCGGAGATTATACATCTACAAGTGGCACTCTCACTACAACAGGTAGCACGGTTCAATTTAACGGAAGCGCAACACAAGATGTGCTTACCAGAACCGCTACATTCAATCATTTATTGATTTCAAATACTAGCGCCACAGTTTATTCTGCTGAAAACATTACTGTGAATGGCACAACTTATATCGCCCCTGGTGCGAGACTTGAAATGGATGGTGCTACGCTAAGTCTTAATGGCGCGGCATCTGTGGATGGATTCCTGCGGAATACTGATGGTACAGTGAACACGAGTGGTGGACTTACCTTTAATTCTGGTTCAACATACGAACACAACTATAGCAGTTTCTTCTCTGCTGGTACCATACCAACTTCAACATGGAGCACGGGTTCAACCTGTACTGTAATGGGTGTGTTTTTGAATAATTCTGCACCTTCTGGACTGGGACAATCATTCCATCATTTTACATGGAACTGTTCAAATCAATTGGTGAATGTGAGCTTAGGCGGAGCGTTGACCACAGTAAATGGAGACTTTACCATGCTCAATACCGGGTCAGCGAACCTGAGGTTGATTGGCAATGGAGCCTATACGATGAATATCGGGGGCAATATGAATATCACCGGTGGATCTCTTATTCTTAAAACAGGAAATAACACCGCCATCCTGAACCTCGCAGGAAATTACACGCATACATCGGGTAATCTGGATTTTTGTAGTTCAAACAACGGAGCAGCCGAAATTCGCATTACTGGTAATTATGCGAGAAGTGGAAGCGGTAATCTATCGACTTCAGGAAACACTTCAACCAACGGTATGTTCCGTTTTCAGGGAACCACACAAACGATCTCACAAAACACAACAGGATCGTCATCTTATGTGGATTATCGAATTGCATCAGGAGTCACTTCTTTGCTGTCTGATCTCGTGATCAACACGACTGGTCTATCTTCATATCCAACAAACGTAAACGTTGCTTCGGGTGGAACTTTGGATTGTGGTAATTATCTGATCAGCGGAGTGAATTCAATCAATACTTCAGTGATCGTTGCTTCTGGAGGTACCATTCGCACAGCGAACAGTGAAGGTTTCACTGCATCTGCGGCATTGGGTACAATCAGAACAGACAACAGATCATACAGCTCTGGTGGACATTATGTATATAATGGCACAACCAATCAGAACACAGGAAACTTCTTTACGGTGACTTCACCTACTACGAATACAGTTGCAAGTTTAACAATCGACAATACAGGATCAGCAGGTAACAATACTGTTACTATGAACAACGGGGCGAATATTTCTGTTGCATCATTGCTCAGCTTCCCGGCAACTGACCTTGGTGCTTTGGATGTCTTGACGAATAGAATTCAAATTACCAATAACAGCACAACTGCGGTGAGTCGTTTGGGACAAGGATATGTGATTGGTGATCTGCAACGCGCAATCACCACAGGCACGAACAATTATTCCTTTGATGTAGGTACTGCAACCGGATATTCTCCTGTGACCATCAACTATGTTACTGTGACAAATTCGGGCAATGCCATTGTAAAAGCTACAGATGGCGCACACCCACAGGCAGCTACAGACGGCTTAAGTCAGACGAGTTATGTGAATCGTTGGTGGACTATTACCAACAGTGGAATCACTTCTTCAGCTTCTACAAACATTAACGCATTCGGTTATCAATCTGCAGACCTCATTGGTGGTGCAACAAGCAGTTCTGTGAAGCTCGCAAGATGGAATGGCACAGCGTGGTCATATCCAACTTTTACAACTGCTGCCAACCAAATCAATGGCACGGCATTGAATAACACCACTATGTACGGTCAGTTTTTTGCTGCGGATTGTGGAAGTTTTGATGTGAGTGTTTCTCCTTCTTCTGCAGAAATATGCAACGGTGGTTCGGTAGGACTTACTGCTTCTGCAAATTTTGGATCACCAACATATTCATGGTCGCCAGCAACAGGATTGAGCGCAACAAACGTTGCTGCCGTTACTGCTAATCCATCCACTACTCAAACTTATACCGTTACGGGTACTACTGCAACCAACTGCACAACGACTGAAACAGTTACGGTTACAGTTCACCCAAGACCAACTGGAGCCATCTCTGGTACACAATCTATCTGTGATGGTTCTTCAGCTAATCTTTCGATTGCTGTAACAGGAACGGGCCCATGGAGCGGAACGCTTTCTGATGGAACGACATTCAGCGGATCGTCTAATCCGATAGTTGTAAGTGTTACTCCAACATCGAATACAACATATACCATTGCCACACTTCTGGATTCTGAGTGCACAGCAGCATCGGGCGACAAAACCGGTTCGGCTATCGTGTCAATCAATGCTAGACCAACTGCATCGATTAGTGGTACTCAATCTATTTGTTCTGGTGCTTCTGCTAATTTGACCATTACTGTTAGTGGTACTGGTCCATGGAGTGGAACATTGTCGAACGGTGCTTCATTCAGTGGGTCTTCAAGCCCAATCACAGTGAGTGTGTCTCCAGTTTCGAATACTACATATACTGTTGCCACTCTCTCGGATGCGAATTGTGCATCTATATCTGGAGATTTGACCGGTAGTGCTATTGTTACAGTGAACAGCAAGCCTACAGGAACAATTAGTGGAACACAAACCATCTGTAATGGAGGTTCAGCATCGCTTTCAATTGCAGTGACTGGTACGGGTCCGTGGAGTGGAACACTTTCAAACGGTGCTTCATTCAGTGGTGCGTCTAGTCCAATTACGGCGAGCGTGAGCCCGTCTTCAAATACAACAATTACTGTTGCTACTTTGAGCGATAGCAATTGTTCTGCAGATGCCGGTGATTTGTCAGGTAGCGCAGTAATCACTGTGAATGCTCGTCCAACTGGCGTTATCGGAGGTACACAAACTGTTTGTGCCGGTAGTTCAGCTTCATTGTACATCAATGTAACCGGAAGCGGAACATTCAATGGAACACTTTCACCTGGAGCAATTCCTTTCTCTGGAAGTGGTCCGATGATCGTTGTGAGTGTTACGCCATTGGCTACTACAACATATACTATTGCAACTTTAAGTGATGCGAATTGTAGTTCTGTTTCTGGAGATCTTTCCGGAAGTGCAACATTGACTTATCACAACTTGCCTACAGCGGGAATTAGCGGACCATCAACTGTTTGTCAAGGAAGCTCTGCTTCAATTGCATTCAGCGGAACTGCGAACGCGGTAATAACATACACCATCAATGGCGGAAGCAATCAGTTTATCACATTGGATGGGTCTGGTGCTGCAACATTGAATACAGGCGCGATGTGGGCGAATGCAGTTTATGCTTTGGTTTCTGTAAACGATGGCACATGTTCTAATTCAGCTTCTGGAACCGTTTCAATTACGGTGAACGAAATACCTGAGGCCGAAATTGATGGCGCAACATCTATTTGCAGCGGTAGCAATACCACGATCAGTTTCTATGGAAACGCTGGTGCTGTGGTAACATACACGGTGAACGGAGGTTCGGATCAATATATCACATTAAATGGATCTGGCTTTGCAAGTTTCAACACAGGAGCCCTGACTTCAAACACTACTTATCTTCTTAGCAGCGTGAGCAATGGTACTTGTTTACAGAATATTGGAATGAGTGCTGTAGTTACAATGCTTGGTTCTACATACTATCAGGATAGTGATGGTGACGGATTTGGAAATCCACTTGTTTCTCAGGTGGCTTGTTCAACCCCTGTTGGTTATGTAGATAATGCCGATGACTGCTGTGATACCAATGCAGATATTAATCCAGGTACAGAATGGTGGGCTGATGTGGATGGTGATGGATTCGGTGGCTTCGTGAGCGAAATCGGATGCGTTTCTGGTGTGGATTGCAACTCTGCTTCATGGCCGGCTCAAACCATTCCTTACTATCCTGTTGCACACGGCGGTACACCATATGTTTTGGATTGTCAGGACAATTATGCAACTGCATATCCAGGCGCAACCGAGTTATGTAACAACGCAATCGATGACGATTGTGATGGGTTAATTAACGAAGGTTGTGCAGGCATTGTAAATGACAACTGGGTTAGCGCTATTAATGTGAATCTGAATAATTCTAATACACATTATCCGAATTGTTTAGCGATCAACGGAACTTTGGTGAATGCCAATATTTCAGCACAAGGAAATCCTGCGAACGTGCCTGTTGGTGCTGGTCGCGATGTGTGGTATAAATTCGTTGCACCTTCTACTGGTGTACAGATTAAGGTGGCTCCAACTGGATTTGACGCGATCATCGAGCTCCAAAATTCGAGTGCTGTTGAAGTGAATTGTGAACTCGCCAACACCAATTCTGGTGGTCAGGAAATTTTGAATTACAATTCACTTACACCGGGACAAACCTATTATGTAGGTGTAAGAAATAGAGATATTTCAGCAGGCGGAACATTTACAATTTGTGTTTCTCCATTGATGCCAAGTGGATGCTCATATTCAACTCCAGTAGGTGGATTCACCATGTGCAGTAATTTCAAAGCTGTATATCGTGGTGCTACGAATTACACATTCAGCTTCACTGGTACTGGTGGTAGCGCAGCATTTCCATATGTAACTACTAGTGCTACATCTTCTGGTCTAATGCCGTTCACTCATCCAGCATTGGATATCAGACATGGCGGTGTTTATAGCGTGAAGGTTGATGCAAATTATTCATTGATCGACGGTAATGGCAACCCAGAACCTACCATGACTGTTCAGGGTAGCATTGCATCTGTGAATTGCACAGGTGTGACAATAGCGTCACAACCAATACTTGAAGTGAAGTCAACTCAAACTTGTCCTGCTGTATTGATTAGATCAAACTATTTGCAGTGGGCTCCTGTTTCAGGAAATGTAAATGCATGCGGTGCTATTAACTTCACTTATGAATTTACCAAAGTGACAGACTGCACTGGTGCAACAGCGATTGGTCTTCCATTCGAAGTAACTACGAACGGTGTTTCGCAATACTTGAATCTTGTATCTGCTTTCCCAAGTAACCTGGCAAGCGTTGGTTATTGGAGAGTGAGAATCAGACCGAACTATTCATACATGACTGGCACATACGGTCCAAACCGTGTGATCAGTGTAAACGGAAGTTCTGCGAGCATGATGTTGGAAGAAGAACAAATTCAAGATCTTTCTGAAAGAAGTTTGAGCTCAACAATTGAAGCGAATATTTATCCTAATCCGAATCAGGGAGATGCTGTGAATATCCATTTGAAAGGTGGGGTTGATGGAGAAGTGTTCATACGAATCTTCAATTCAATCGGTCAAGTGGTCTTTACCAAAATGATCGTTGCAGATGGTTCTTTGAATACACGAGTTGAATTTGAACAAGCACTTACTTCTGGATTCTATTCTGTTGAAATTTCTAACGAGGGTAGAACATTGACAGAAAGAATGCTCATAGAAAAATAATGAAATTCATTCAATGTAGATTGTTTGCTTGAACGCCGACGCCTCATTGAAGAAAGAAAAAAATGTCGAGAGCCACTGCAGAGTGGCTCTCGCTTTTTTATGATGACCGACCAATCAATTTTTTGATCAGCGATTTGGATTTTGTTATCAAAGGCTGGATGAAATATGCGGGACCGTAAACGAATTTTTGAAAAGAACTTGAGTCATACAATTTTTTGAAAAGGTCACGATCAGGTGAGCCATTCCAATATTCGTCACCTTCCCATTCGTGTTTTGTGATGAATTCTGCAATGAATATCGATGCGTTCTGTCGTGTTGAAATGTTTCTTGTGGGTTGATTCAGTGTTTGATAGACAATCAGACATTTGTATTGATGACCGTATTTTTTTTTCAAGACGTCTAAAAACTGTGCAATGAGATTTTCTAAAGTTTTTATGTCGTTTTTTTCCGAATAGCGATAGTTGTAAAAGAAGACGATGTTATTGCCGGACTGAAGCACCTTCCTGAATCGCTCAATCTTTCTCACAAATGATCTTCGCGGAGCTTCTTCAAAAACATTGTGATGCGTAAACTCAAATCCCAATGTGACTGTTTCGGAATAGATGTCGTGTTTGTAAGTGTAGAGTTTATTTCTGACTACTGCTTTTGCCTCTGTCTGTCCCCAGCTCAAATTTTCGGGATTCAGCAAAGCTTCAAAATCGGATTCAATAAGTTGGATGATATACTCAACATTGAACCTGCCTCCTCCAAATGGGTAGGATTCATTTTTTAATCCGAGGAATGACAAGACATCATCCGGAAGACAGTTTTCGCCAAGAGAAATGAATTCAGTCATGATCTATGAACAAAATTAAACAGACTCTTTGGATGACAATTGGCAGATGGTGAGCCAGGCCATCAATCCCATGCCTGTCTCCAACGCACTTTCATCAATGTCGAATTTGGAATTGTGCACGCCATAACTTTTCGAATCGTCTTTTGGTGATGCTGTACCCAACCGATAAAAGCAGGCCGGCATGTATTGCGAGAAGTACGCAAAATCCTCTGCGGTCATTCTAATGTCAAGATCAACAACATGCTCTTCGCCAAGATAATCTATGGCAAATTGTTTTGCGGCGGTAGTCAATGAAGAATCGTTCTTCAAAACCGGATATCCAACTTCAATGCGAAATTCAACTTCACCACCCATACTTTTTACCAGATTCGTAGCCAGATCTTTCATACGCTGATGTGCTTCTACGCGCCATTCCTCATTGAAGGTGCGAAAGGTTCCCTCCATCTTCACTTCGTTGGGAATGATGTTGGTGGCGCCATTGGCAATCACTTTTCCAAATGACAATACGGTTGGAGTTGCTGGGTTGGCCCAACGACTAACGACTTGCTGAAGTGCTGTAATCAAATGGGCAGTAATGAGCACGGGATCTATGTTGCGGTCTGGTTTTGCGCCGTGGCCGCCGCGTCCTTTTACAGTCACATAAATTTCGTCTGTGCTCGCCATATATGGTCCTGGCTTGAGTCCGATTGTACCGGCTGGTAGTTCAGGATAAACGTGTTGACCAAAAATGGCTTCTGGCATTTTGTGTTCAAAAACGCCTTCTTTGAGCATGACGGATGCACCACCGGGCAAAACTTCTTCACCAGGTTGAAATAACAATTGAACAGTACCTTCCCAATGGGTGCGAAGTGAATTGAGGATCAACGCAGCACCCAATAAAGAACTGGTATGTACATCATGCCCGCAGGCGTGCATGACTCCGTTGTTTTTGCTTTTATACTCAACATTGTTTTCTTCCACGATGGGAAGAGCGTCCATGTCAGCGCGCAAAGCAATGAGTTTGCTTTCTGGATTTTTCCCCTCGATAAACGCCGTCAAACCGGTGCCAGCTATACCCTTCCTGTAAGAAATGTTGTTTCGAATCAAAAAGGCTTCGATGTATGCTGATGTATTGAACTCCTGAAATGATAACTCAGGATTGGCATGCAAATGACGACGGTATCCAATTACCTCCTGAAGTAATTGTGATGCGAGTTGACGAATCTTTTCTTTCACCGGGGATTGATTTTAGTTGCAGTTACATTCGCTTGCCGGGGCGCTCACTTCTTTCAGTGTTGCCAATTTATCTTCGAGCTGTACCTTCATGGCTAGATTTCCATATTCGAGATGATAAATAAGCGGGACAGATTGGACCGCGGATTTATCAAAATCAATATGCCCATCTTTTCTGGCGAGTTGTATCTGATCTTTATTGATACCAATGCAATCCATTTGACACTGTGCTACAGGATCAATCACAAAATTGATTTCACGAATTTGTTTCATCACTGTTTTACCGGGTGTCCAGCCCAACCAATCATGATTGGGAAACATCATGAATACAACCACACACCCAATGCCGAGGCCCAATAGATAACGCGAAAGTCTTTGTTTGAAATTCATAAGCGATGTCATCTCTTTGACCCTGCAAATATCTGATGTATCTGAGTCTGATATCCTTTGGACTTCTTCACAATTCATTTAATGTTTAGGCAAGCGGCTTCTCTAACTTCGTAACCGAAAATTTTCATGTATGCTCCATACCTCGAATATTCAATTTAAATATGACAACGGACCTTCGTTTCACTTTCCCGACATCCATTGTGGAAAGGGCGAGCACTTGCTGATATTGGGCGAAAGCGGACGGGGAAAAACCACGCTGCTTCACCTGTTGGCGGGGCTGTTGAGGCCTTCGAGCGGAGAAGTGAAAATCCTCGGACAGACTACTTCGGGAATGGATGATGCTTCACTTGACCGCTTTCGCGGCAAGAACATCGGCATTGTTTTCCAAACAGCATATTTTGTTGAATCGTTAAAGGTCTTGGACAATTTGGCTTTGCCGGCCTATCTCACTGGTGAAAAAGTGAATCGGGAAAAGGCCATTCAAGCTTTGTCACGATTGAATCTTGAAAGCAAAATCAATGTGATGCCCGCAAACTTGAGTACGGGCGAACAACAACGGGTCTCTATTGCGAGAGCAATCATGAATGCGCCTTTGGTCATTTTGGCGGATGAACCAACCAGTGCACTAGACGATAAAAATGCGGATCAGGTCATTTCAATGCTCGAAGAACAAGCGGCGCTCAACGGCTCTGCACTCATCATTGTGACGCACGATAAAAGACTTAAGGATCGCTTCTCAAAACAGGTTAGCATATGAATTTACTGAAAATATCCTGGAGCAATATTCGTTTCAGACCACTGAACACCCTTTTGAGTGTTGTGTTGCTGGCATTTGGTGTGGGCATTATTTCGCTTATGTTGTTGATCAATGATCAAATCAGCGAAAAATTTGACCGGAACATCAAAGACATTGACTTTGTTCTGGCGGCAAAAGGAAGTCCGCTTCAAAGTATTTTGGCCAATGTCTATCATGTGGATGCTCCCACAGGAAACATCAAAGTATCAGATGCAAAGCGCCTGATCAAAAACCCGATGGTGGAAAAGGCCATTCCACTTGCTTATGGCGATAATTATGAGAAATTCAGGATTGTCGGAACCAATAGTGATTATCCAGACCATTATGGATGCGAGGTTGAAAGCGGCAAGATGTTCGAAAAACCGTTTGAGGCAACAATAGGTTACGAAGTGGCGCGTGATGCGGGTTTGAAGGTAGGAAGCACTTTCACCAGTGTACACGGTTTTGATAATGCTGCGGAAGGCGATCCGGATGCGCACCATCACGACAAACCTTTTACTGTAGTCGGTATTTTTAAGCAATCGGGTTGTGCGATTGATCACCTCATTCTTACCCCAGTTGAAAGCACTTGGCTTGTGCACGAGCACGGGGAACATCATGAAGAGGACATGGAACAACCTGCGACCGATCTACCTGAACACCACGAAGCAGAGACTACACAGTTAGCGGATCATGCAGAAGATGAACATCAGCACATGGATGCGGAGGCCCACGATCCGGACGAAGGACGCGAGATGACCGCCTATCTCCTGATAAAAAGAAATAAGGGTGCATTTGGCATGTTGTCTAAACAAGCGGAGAATACGACCATGCAATTGGCCAATGTGGCCGTGGAGAATTCAAGACTCATGAACAACTTTGGGATTGGTATGAGTACCATCACAGCCATTGCCATTGTGATTACCATTCTGTCGTTTATCAGCATTTTTATTTCGCTCTACAATTCCATGAAGGATCGTAAATATGAGCTGGCACTGCTTCGCACAATGGGTGGGACCAGAATGAAGTTGTTTGCACTCATTTTAAGCGAAGGATTGCTTTTAGTATTCATGGGTTATGTCATCGGGTTGTTGTTGAGTCGCACGGGTTTACTCATCCTTAGCAACACCATGAAAGAGAATTTTCACTACGGATTTGATAAATTAGGCATCACATTTTATGAGCTCATACTTCTGGCGATAACTTTGGTCATAGGTATTGTGGCGTCATTATTGCCAGCTTTGCGCGCATTAAAAATGGATATTTCGAAAACACTTTCCAATGGTTAAGAAAATTGTTTTTATTCTAACTGGTGTCATCATCGCTGTTGGTACCTATGGCTTCATTCGGTATGAAAATAAGGAGGAGTTGCCGGCCAAGGCGAAAACCGTCATCGACTGGACATATGGCCGCAAACTGTTTGTAGCGCCGGTTTTTGAAGAAGGCAAAGTGCTTGAACTCACTTGGCACACACTTACCGATGTTACCTTCAAAGATGTCTATGTGGCCGATTTGGATATGTACTACTGGAAACCAACTTTCGGACCTGGTGTCAAAGCACTCGAAGGAAAGGATGTATACATCACAGGATATGTCATACCGGTGGACTATGACGAAAACTTTTATGTGGTTTCACGTTATCCATACGCCAATTGCTATTTCTGCGGTGGCGGTGGTCCTGAGAGCGTAGTAGATTTAAGGTTTGCAGGAAAAAATCGTACGTATAAAACAGATGAAAGACTCACTTTCAAAGGAAAACTAAGACTGAATGCATCTGATATTTATCAAATGAATTACATCCTTGATGGAGCAACCGAATACACGCCTCAGTAATATTTCAGGATGCAGAAATTAATCATCTCCATATTGTTCTCTACCACGTTCGTTTCTGTTGTTTGGGCACAGTCCTTTCCTGTGGAAGTCGATTTGCGATTTGAAGAGGGTCAAATGGCGATCGATGGTGATGAGTTGAAAGCGGAGTTCGAAAAAAAGCAAATGGCGGCATATCGTGGTGAGCATTTGCGTATTCAATTGAAAGCATATTCCGATTGCCCGATACATGAAGGCAAGCGGATGAAAATTGCGGCTGAGCGTGCTGCTTATTGCGAAAATTTCCTCAAGGCATATTTTGATCAAACGACCATCGAATTGAATACTGAACTTTTTATCAGGGAAAACTGCGAAAATTCAACAGCTGACCCGTCATGGTGTCATGTGGTTATTGTTCTGGATGGCCAACAATCAGCCGCCCCTGAGCCAATACCAGCGCCAGAACCCGACCCCGTTCCAATAGACACAACACAACTTCCGACTTCTCTCAACGAATTGAGTCAATTGAATGTCGGGGAATCACTGGTTCTCGAAGGTCTCAATTTTCAACCGGGAAAACACCGGATATTGAACGAAGCCAAGCCTGTGCTGAAAAAACTCCTGACGATCATGCAGGAAAACCCAACACTTCAAATCGAAATTCAGGGACACATCTGTTGTGGTAAAAAGGGCGGAGAGGATGGTATTGACGATGAAACGAAAAAGTACAATCTTTCCTGGACACGCGCTCAATTCGTTTATGATTATCTCATAGACCACGGCATAGACAAGACGAGGTTGAGTTTTAAAGGGTACGCCATGTCCCAACCTTTGGTTTATCCGGAGAAAACCATTCAGGATCAGATTAAAAACCGTCGGGTTGAGGTCCTGATCACGGGTAAATAAGGTTGCAAAATCGACCTTGTGGTTGTATTTTCGCGGCCGCAAAATTTACCAGACATGGCAACAACAACAGCTGACATTTCAAACGGCCTCTGCTTCAAGATGGATAGCCACATTTGGCGCGTGATGGAATTCCTTCACGTTAAACCAGGAAAGGGACCGGCTTTCGTGAGAACGAAAATCAAAAATCTGAACAACGGTAAAATCGTTGACAAAACATTCAACAGCGGTGTTGCTATTGATGTAGTGCGCATCGAAACCAGAGAATATCAATTTCTTTATAAAGACGATTCATACAATTTTATGAATCTCGAAGATTTTGAACAGATCGCTATACCGGAACCAATGATCAATGCGCCACAATTCCTGAAAGAAGGGATGAAGTGCATCGTGTTGTTCAACACTGAAGATGATCAGCCAATGAGTTGCGATTTGCCACAATACGTGGAATATGAAATTACATACACAGAACCTGGCGTGAGAGGTGATACGGCGACGAACGCTACAAAGCCTGCTACCACTGATATCGGTGTAGAAGTGCGTGTGCCTTTATTCATCAATGAAGGTGATACCATTCGTGTAGATACGACCACTGGTCAGTATCACGAACGGGTAAAAAAATAAACCAACTTTTGAGTTGTGAGCCCCGGTAAATAGCCGGGGTTCTTTTTGTCTGCTATTTTTGAAGCCTAATGAAATTATCGCCATCGCAAACTCTCCATCAAATTGCAGCGCTCATTGGTTGCAAATATGTTGGTGCACCGGATTTCCAAATCACCGGAATCAATGAGATTCATAAAGTAGAAAGTGGTGATTTGATGTTTGTGGATCATCCCAAATATTACGATAAGGCGCTTCAATCCGCCGCTACCGCCATTTTGATCAACAAGGAAGTTGAATGTCCAAATGGAAAGGTATTGATTATTTCAGATGACCCATGTCGTGATTATAATTTTTTGACGAGGCATTTTTCTCCATGGAAAATGACCGAGGGAAATCGCGGAAAAGATGTCCGGATTGGTGCGGATTGCGCCATACACGCCAGTGTTGTGATGGGGGAAAATATTTGTATAGGCGACCGTTGTATCATTCATCCCGGTGTTGTTTTATACGATAATGTGAATATTGGCAATGACTGCATCATCCACGCGAATGCAGTCCTTGGTAGCGATGCTTTTTACTACAAAGCGCGACCTCAGGGTCGGGAAAAAATGCATTCGTGCGGTAGTGTTGAAATTGGCGATAGGGTTGAGATTGGAGCCGCATGTACCATTGATAAAGGCGTTTCTGGCGATACCAGAATTGGAGCAGGAACAAAAATTGACAACCATGTTCATGTAGGTCATGATACCGTAATTGGTGAAAATTGTCTCTTTGCTGCACAGGTCGGAATTGCGGGTTGTGTTGTGATAGAAGATGACGTTATTCTTTGGGGTCAGGTTGGCGTTCCAAGTGACTTGCACATCGGGAAAGGCGCGGTGGTACTGGGTCAAAGCGGTCTGAGTAAAGATGTGGAAGGTGGTAAAACATATTTTGGAAGTCCGGCTGACGAGGCTAGACAAAAATTCCGTGAACTTGCTTTGGTGAGAAAACTTCCGGAAGTCATCCAAAAGCTTGGTCTTTAGTTTCAATACATCAGGAATGTTTGTATTTAATTCGCAACAGAATTTGTGACGACATTAGATCGCACAACTTTGTTCCGTTAATACTTGATGATGGCACAATCGACTCGACTCGCAGAAAAGGTAAAACAAAGGGATTTTAAATTGAATGCCCTGCTGGAGATTACCGCGGCCATCAATGAAAATCGAAGCGTGGAATATCTGCTCAATCAGTATGAGAAAATTCTACGTGAACAGCTCTCTATTGGTAAGCTCACCTTGTTCGCAAAGGAGGAGTCATGGAAATGCCTGTTGAAGTATGGTGTCGATGAAGGTGAAATTCACGACATCACCGATGAGTCTTTTTTTCAGGCACAAAAAAGTATTACTCTGATTAGCGGGTCAAGGCATGTCGCCTTCGATCTCACCATCCCGATTCTTCAAAACGAAATCACCATTGCATACCTGCTGGTTGGTGATGTGGATGAAAACGAAAAGGGCATTAGCCCGGTGATTAAACACATGCGGTTTATTCAAACCATCACGAATGTATTGGTCGTTGCTATTCAGAATCGCAAACTTCAGGAAGAAAATATCAGACAGGAACGCGTGAAGAAGGAGTTGGAGCTTGCCGCAGAAATGCAGGCAATTCTGCTGCCGCACCACTTACCGGATAATGAACGTTATGAAGTAAGTGCGTACTACAAAGCGCATCAGCAAGTTGGTGGCGATTATTATGACTTTCAGGAACTGAATGAAGATCAGGTGATGTTGTGCATGGCGGATGTTTCTGGAAAAGGAGTGAGTGCAGCTTTCCTGATGGCAAATTTTCAAGCTTACCTCAGATCTATTTTCTCTTATCGCAATGGCGATCTTGTTGAAATTGTCAGAGAACTCAACGACCGCGTGATGGAAACAGCCATGGGTGAAAAGTATATCACCTTGTTTCTTGCTTTATACAGTCGATCAAGACGTGTGCTGAATTACATCAACTGCGGCCATAATCCACCAGTTTTAGCTGATCGCAACGGGTATACACAGGAGCTCAAACATGGAACCATTGGGCTTGGAATGTTCGATAAATTACCGAAAGTGGTAGAGGGTGAAGTGAAACTAGAACCTGATTCTATTTTGGTATGCTTCACCGATGGATTGGTGGAAACTAAGAACAATGAAAACGATCAGTATGGAACACCGCGGTTGGAAAAATTGATCTTAACTTATTTCAATGATCGTATGACCGAATTGAATGACACCATTCTGCAATCACTCAATGAGTTTAAGGGAGAAGAACCTTATAATGATGATATCGCAATTTTGAGTTGCCGCTTTCGCTGATTCGTTTGTATCTCAATCCTTTCTTGTTTTTACTTTTGAATGATGTCCGGCTTACTACAGGCTTTCAAGAATATACTGTCCGACTTCGCATTGTTTCGTGCGGAAGAAGAAATCCTTGTGGCTGTGAGTGGAGGTATAGATAGTGTTGTGTTATGCCATTTGTTACATCAATGTGGACAAAAATGGCCTTGGCTCATGTGAACTATGGTCTGCGAGGCAAAGAAAGTGATGGTGATGAATTGTTGGTGAAAGCACTTGCTCATCAATTGGGATGCAAAGCGTTTTTTCTTAATGCAAAGGAGGAGATGTCATCTTCTGAGAATGGCGTGCAGGAAGCGGCGCGAGAAATTCGTTATCAATGGTTCAATGAATTGCAACGCGAACATCATTTGAAATTTGTACTCACCGCACATCACTTGAATGATCAAGTGGAAACTATTTTGTTCCAATTCATGCGCGGCGGAATGTGGTCTTCATTGCGTGGTATGTTGCCTTTGAACGACAAGATATTTCGTCCACTTTTGTCCTTTCATCGAAAGGAGCTCATTGCTTTTGCAGAAGAGAATAACCTAAAATGGCGAGAAGATTCATCAAATCGAACAGATGATTATCAAAGAAATTATTTGCGACATCAGGTTTTGCCATTACTACTTCAGCTAAATCCCAATCTGGAGCAATCCATTGCATCACGCGCTTCATTGTTTCGGGAAGGCGAACTACTGCAGGAGAGAACTGTGCATGTTGAACTGCACAGATATTTTGAAAAGTCAGGATCGGTAAATTCGATTTTCAAAACCGATTTGCTGAATTGTTCTTGGCCTCGGCTTATTCTTTATCATTGGTTGAAACCATTTGGGTTTTCTTCGAGACAAATTGATGAGGCTGTTGAATTGATCCATGCTCAGAAAGGTAAATCTATCTCCTCGGGAGAATACCGCCTTTGGAGCAATGCGGAGCATCTCACACTCGTGAACGCATCCGATTTGGAAGATGTGCGCCTTGAGATTGAAAAAGTGCCCTGGACGTCGCCTGATGGTGTGATCGTCTTAGATCTGTGTTCTCCTTCCGATGTTAGTTTCGACGCCGGTTCTGCCGTGTTATATGCCGATTTCGATTTGATTCGGATGCCGCTAATATGCCGAAATTGGCAAGCTGGAGATATCTTTCAACCTTTTGGTATGATGGGAAAAAAGAAAATCAGCGATTTCCTCATGCAAGAAAAAGTGTCGGCAGAGAAGAAAGCAGCGATCAAAATTCTGACCTCACAAGAACAAATTGTGGCCATCCCGGGCTACAGACTTGCTGAATCATTTCGACTGAAAGATGGTACCAAGCGGGTATTGCGCATCTCTTTTATGTCGCTTGCGTAACCCATTGTGTTCTCGTTGCGTTCAAGGCCATCAGGAAATCCTCAAAATTCAATGTCAGCAATAACCATTTACGACCCCACCGATTTTGACGCCATCACACGCATGGAGTTTGGCAAGACGGATGTGCTTACCAACCAGCGTGACCGGATTCGAACACATGCCTCGCTATTGCGCGCGGCGGTTTTGGAAGGAATCAATCATTGTGAAGTGTGGTTGCTCGTAGAAGATTTAAAATCTGTCAAAAAATTGAGGTCAAGAATCATAGCTACAGGAAATGATCGTGTGCTACTTGAACGCGGATTGAGCATCCCCGTTCATTGCATCAGGCATGTGGAATTCCTTTCATAGTGCTGTGTGTAGATGATGTGACACTTGTTACAGAATCTATCTTTCATCTTCAGTTGCGCTGTTCTCTACCCTAATTTCGCCTTCTGAAAATCCAATCAAATTTTCAATTCTTCGGATTTCAGCACGAAGTGCGGACTAACTTTGAGTCCCCAGAATCATAAAACGGGTAACAAATGAGCGTAGGCAAAGGAGTATTCTTATCGTTTATCACAATGTGTATCTCGATAATTACGAGTGCACAAATTGTGGAGCCAGTGAAATGGACATTTACCGCGAAGACACTGAGCGAAACAGAAGCCGAAATTTCTGCAACTGCCAAGATCGATGGTGGTTGGCACGTTTATGCTTTGAAAGTATCTGATAAAGCAGATGCCATTGGTCCGATTCCAACATCCATTAAACTGGATAAATCATCCAAGTATGAGGCTTTGGGCAAACCTTCTGAAGGAAAGTACATCACACATTACGATCCCAATTTCGAAATGGATCTCAATTATTTCGAAAACACAGCGGTATTCAAACAAAAAATTAAGATAAAGTCTCAGGAAAAATTTAAGTGTGTCGGTACCCTTGAGTACATGGCTTGCAATGATGAGAAATGTATTTTTCCCGATCCAGAATTATTTGAGGTAGTCATTCAACCCATGGCTGCGGCTGAAGGCGCCGTTGAGTCCGCCCCCGCTACTGACAACGCCTCTACAACTCCACCAAATACTAATCAGTCCAACACCTACAAGGAGAGTCACGTGACCTGGACACCTTCTATAGTGAAAGTGGGAGATCACATGTACGAGTTGCAAATGAAGGCGACCATGGAGCCAGGTTGGCACATCTATGGTCAGAAAGTGGAAAGCAACGAAGGTCCGGTTCCAACTACTTTTTCATTTGAAGCGCTACCATCTTATTCTTTGAATGGTTCTGTTTTAGAGGATAAACCAAAGAGTGAGTATGACCCAAACTTTATGATGAACCTCAATTATTTTGAAGGGTCAGCTTTGTTCCGTCAGGTTGTTCAGGTGAATGGTGATGAATTGCCAACCATCGTGGGATCTGTGAATTTTATGCAATGCTACGAGTCATGTTTACCTCCTCAAACGTTGTTTTTTAAGTTCGACTTGGCGCAGATGACAGGGGTGTTGTTTGATCCGTTGGAAAATGAAGCTGTCACCGCGATGAGCAATGATCCCTTCAAAATGGCTTCTGTTGATCTTAATGCTCCTATCAATGATTGTGGACAGGAGAAAGCCAACTTTGGATTGTGGGCCATATTTCTATTTGGCTTGATTGGTGGTTTGCTCGCTTTGCTTACGCCTTGCGTATTTCCAATGATTCCACTTACCGTGAGTTATTTCACAAAGGGAGCACACAAGGAGAATGGCAAGGCTATGGCGGTGATGTATGGGCTTTTTATTTTTCTCATTTATTTTTTGTTGTCACTGCCATTTCACCTGACGAAAAATGTTGATCCAGCCGTGCTCAACCAGATCGCAACCAATGTTTGGTTGAACCTTGGCTTCTTCATCATTTTCGTTGTGTTCGCGATCTCATTCTTCGGATTTTTCGAACTCACGCTTCCAAGCAGTCTTGCCAACAAAGCAGACAATGCTTCGAATTTGGGTGGACTCCTTGGAATATTTTTCATGGCACTTACACTGGCCATTGTTTCCTTCTCTTGCACGGGTCCTATCTTAGGAAGTGTGCTCGGTAGTATATACAGTGACAGCGATCAGATCTCTGCAGTGGTGAATTTTTTGGGAATGGAGTTAGCACTGCCTGCGGCAAAAGTTTCTGCTGCGATGGCGGGTTTCGGACTTGCGTTGGGCGGTCCATTTGCTGTCTTTGCTGCATTTCCAAGCTTGCTCAAAAAACTTCCCAAATCTGGTGGATGGATGGATGATTTCAAGGTTTCGCTTGGATTCCTCGAATTAGGTCTTGCTGTGAAATTTATTTCCAATGCGGATCTGGTAAGCCAATGGGGCGTGTTGTTGCGTGAAGTATTCTTCGGTATCTGGATATTGCTTGGCGCGCTTTGGGCGGCTTATCTTCTCGGATTGTATCGGTTTAAACCTGGTCAGGGAAGCAAGGGTATGTCTAAGACCAAACTCATCGTTACCGCTGTTGTCATCATTTTCACCATCCGATTTGTACCAGGCGTCATGAATCACGAAGGGCTTGGTAAGATGAAATTCCTCAGTGGTTTTCCTCCACCATGGACCTATAGTTTCTACGAAAGAAAGAGCGAGTTTGAAACACACAATAATCAATTGAATGAGGCGCTGAAACTCGCGAAGGAACAGAACAAACCTGTGTTTCTCGACTTTACAGGCTGGGCATGTGTCAATTGCCGCAAAATGGAAGAGAACGTTTGGCCTGAGCCTGAGGTGAGGCATTTGCTCGACAGCAATTTTGTGATGTGTTCGTTGTATGTCGACGAAAAAACTGAATTGCCTGCTGACCAACAATTCATCTACGAAACTGCTCAGGGAAGAAAGAAAAGAATTCAGGATGTGGGCGACAGATGGGCAACACTTCAGACAGAAACATTCAACAACAATTCTCAACCTTTTTATGCATTGCTGACACCGGATGGCGTATTGCTTACTCCACCATCGCAATACACTCCGGATTCTGAGGAATATGCGGAATGGTTGAAATGTGGACTTGATGCCTACACCAAATCTCAAGCTTCCGCCAAGAAATAAGGACAATAATTTTCAATAAAGGCCAACCCCGGAACAAATGCCGGGGTTTGTTTTTTTTGGGTTTAACCTGAGTTATGCGGCTGTGCTTATACTCCATATTTTGGGTTATGTGATTTTATATAAGATCACCAGCCCATCTGAGTAATCGGATTCATTGTCGGAATTGCTGCCACTGCATCAAGGAGAGAGTGGGGTTGAAAATCTTCAAAACGCCTGCACATGAAGTAAATTTGAGGGAAAGTTCCATGCATTTTCGGAATGCTGCCCTGTTATTCCTGTGTCATCCAAATGAGACAGCATAGCATGGAGGCCATGTTTTTGATTGGAATATGGTGCCGCATTTCGAATGAACCAAACATGGGCAAAAAGCGTATACTCATTGCAGTGTTGATTTTTCAGGATAATTGTTTTCCGAAATTACCGTTCAACCTGCTTTTTTCGCAGGAAATGAAAATGTTTCTCCGATATATCTGTGTGGCCGCGATCATGTCGATGGTTTCTACTATCGCATTCGCCCAAAAGACCATCGTGAGCGGCACCGTTACTGACGCTACCACGAAGGAGGCATTGCCTTTTTCGGCAGTCATATTTGTAGGAACCAAGAGCGGTGGACAAACCGACCTTGACGGAAAGTACAAGATAGAAACGTATTACAGCAGTGATTCACTTCGGGTGATAATACTTGGATATGTCACCCAAACGAAAAAAATCAAGCAGGGCGTTACCACTGTCATCAACTTTGAAATGGTGCCTGCGATGAATGAAACCATCGAGGTTACCATCAGACCGGATGAAGGTCCGAATCCAGCCATTGCTTTGATTAAAAATGTTATTCGCAATAAAAAAATCAACAACCGGGAAAAACTAGACGCTTACGAATATGAAGTGTACAACAAGGTTGAGTTTGATTTGAATAACATCACAGAAAAATTTCAGAACAGGAAAATTCTCAAACCATTCGACTTTGTTTTCGAGGGCGTGGATACCACCCAACAAAAGCCATATCTGCCCGTGTTTATGACGGAATCACTTTCGGATTTTTACTTTAAACGAAATCCTAAGTTGTCGAAAGAAGTGGTAAAAGCGACAAAAGTGAGTGGTGTAGAAAACGAATCCATCAATCAGTTCTTGGGCGACATGTACCAAAACATCAATGTGTATGACAATGAATTGGTAATTTTCAGTAAAAGTTTTACCAGCCCGATTTCAGCTTATTGTTTGGGTTTCTATGACTATGACCTGATTGACTCTGCCTGGATAGATAACAAGTGGTGTTATAAGCTTCAGTTTTTTCCAAGAAGAAAAGCTGAGTTGTTGTTTTTTGGTGAAATGTGGGTGAATGATTCTACCTACGCGGTCAAGAGTATCGAAGCGACAATTGCCGAAGGCGCAAACATCAATTGGATCAAAGAATTTAAAGTAAAGCAGGAATACAACGAGGTGGAAAAGGAAGTGTGGATGCTCACGAAAGATGAATTGGTCGTGGACTTTAATGTCACGAACAAGAAGATGGGTGTTTATGGAAGAAAAACTTCGACCTATAGAAATTTTGTCATCAACGAGGAAAGACCTGAAGAATACTACAAGGGAGTCACGGATATCGTGGTAAAGGAGGATGCGAGCGACCATGATGATGCATATTGGGATAGTATGCGGCACATTGCTTTATCTGATAAAGAACTGCGCATCTATCACATGGTAGATACACTCAAAAAGCTACCGCAATTCGTCACGGTATCCAACATTCTCAACTTGATGGTGAATGGATATAAGGTCATCGGCAATTTTGAAATCGGTCCATATTACACGTTATATAGTTTTAATCCGATAGAAGGAAATCGATTCAGATTCGGTGGTAGAACGAGCAATGCTTTCAGTAAAAAAATCATGCTGGAAGGATATGCCGCATACGGTTTGCGCGATGAAAGATTCAAATATGGTGGAGGCGCTACTTGGGTGTTGAATAAAAATCCGCGGATGGCTATGAATGTGTTTGCCAAACGCGATATGGAACAATTAGGACAAGGAACAGGCGCCTTTAGACAAGACAATGTCTTGTCTTCTTTATTTCGGCGTAATCCGGCGAATAAGCTCACCGATGTCACAGAGCTGAGTGGTTATATCGAAAAGGAATGGCTGTATGGATTGTCGAATCGGGCCATCTTCAAACACCGAGTTTTGAAACCTGCCGGGAGTAATTACAAGTATGTGCGCTTCAAACCGGAACTGAATGTTGAGCAGCAAATCAGCTATCTCATCACCACTGAAATTGGGTTGTACACGCGATTCGCATACAAAGAAAAATTTGTCTACGGCGAATTTGAAAGGATTAGTTTAGGTACTGTTTACCCAACTTTGGAATTCCAGTTCGACTATGGTGTACCAGATGTTTTGGGAGCGCAGTTTGAATATCAAAGGGTGGTGGCGAGGATATCAGATAAACTGCGATTTGGTCCATTCGGATACGCCCGCGTAAGTGCAGAAGCCGGCAAAATCTTCGGAAATCTTCCTTATCCATTGTTGATGATGCATCAAGGTAATGAAACGTTTTTCTATGACGAGGCTTCTTACAATACCATGAACTATTTTGAATTTGTCAGTGATGAATGGGTGAGTTTATGGGCGTCCTATCACGCAGAAGGTCTTGTGTTGAACAAAATCCCTTTGATGCGACGTTTGAAATGGCGCGAAGTGTTGAGTGCTAAAGCAGTGGTTGGCGGTTATGATGAGAAAAATGACGCCATTCTCTCAAGGGACTTCGATTATGATGGCAAACCGGATATTTATTCTCTTTCAAAACCATACATCGAAGCAGCCATTGGGGTGGAGAATATATTTAAGGTGTTGCGGATTGATATGCTCTACAGGCTTACTTATTTGGATCATCCGGATATTGTGAAATATGGGATACGCGCAAAACTCCAGTTTGATTTCTGATGATGAATCCTCAGAGTTACATTTGCCACTCAAATTCTGAACATGTCTACATTCAAAGCTGAAATTGATGTTATGCCTCTTGAGGCATTGCTCGACCCACAAGGAAAAGCGGTTACTGGTTCTATGAAAAATCTCGGTTTGCCGGAAATCGGTGGCGTGAGAATTGGAAAACACATCACGTTGCAAATTGATGCGAAGGACAAAAAGTCTGCTGAGGGAAAAGTGGACGAGGCATGCAAAAAATTGCTTTGCAACGAAATCATGGAATTTTACCGGTTTACAGTAACTGAGGTAAAATAATCAAAGCATATTCATTGCAAAAAGCAACGCGAACAAGTCAGCGTTCTTTAGTGGCTCGCCCTGAAAATAAAGTACTGCATCGAGCTTGAAATGACTATCACCTTTGTACATCATGCCTTTTACCGGGTCATAGGTGTAAATACAATCCATCATCATAGTGCTGTCTCCTCGATAAATTTTACCATTTACGATGGTAAATAGGATGTCAGTTGAAAAAGTGCTTTCTCCGATATACAACTTGCCATCTTCTACCTGATAAAGAATGTCGAAAGTGGAAGTGGAAAATCCTTTGAATATTTTGTTGCTCTGCACTGTGAAAAGGGCATCACTCCACATATCTGAATGGCCCGGCAGCACATATCCCTTGTTGACGTTGTATAGAATGTTGGTGTAATAAATGTGTTCCTGGTTCGAAACAAAGGTTTGGCCTAAACACGATACGGTAATAAAGAGCAGAAAGGAGATGATGGTATATTTCATTTCAAATTGGATCGGATGAGATTGACTCAAACAAAGATCGGACCTTTCGCTGTTGGTCGGTACTTTGTTCTTTACTTCGCCGCCCGAATTTTCAAAGAGCCTGTTGGTGATAGCCATTGCTCATAAGAAGCCAATTGAGCAAATTTTTAAACCCTCTCTTAGACTACCAAGTGATGATAAAAAAACAAGACATGATAACAGGTGCGGTATTTTATACTGTAGGTGACACCATTGCAGCATTGTTGTCGGATGAGTTTTCATGGATTCGTGTTTTGGGAATGATCTTGATCGGGGGAGTTTTATATGCTTGGGAAATCCCTGCATACTTTGGGTTCATCAACAAGCTTTCGACGAAATATGTTGGCTGGAAAGCTTCGGTTCTTAGGATGTTGCTCGCACAAGTTTATTTCAATCCGATCTGGATTGTGAGACACCTCGCCATGATTAAACTTCTTCTTTGGCGCACGGATATGTTGAATATGGAACTGTTCACCATAGCATGGTACTCGTTTTTGTGGAATATTCCAGTATCGCTTTTTGCAAACTATATCATTCAGAATGTGGTTCGCGAAAAATTCAGGTTTCTTGCCAATGCGATATTTTCCGGAATGATGGCAGTGTACTATGCACTGAGCGCTTCCTGGTTTAGTTGATGATGTTCGTCATAAAATGTCACGTCTTTCTTGCCCATCCTTGCAGGTAAACATTTTTTTGAGGCATGAAAAGAAAGACATTGATAGAGCCATTTCGCATCAAGGTGGTCGAACCAATACATATGACCACTGAGGTTTATCGGGAAGAGGCTTTGCAACGAGCAGGTTATAATCCTTTTTTGTTGCATTCTGATGATGTGATTATTGATTTGCTCACCGATAGCGGAACTTCAGCCATGAGCGACAGACAATGGTCTGCCATGATGGTTGGTGATGAATCTTACGCTGGAGCTAGATCTTGGGAAAAACTTTTTGCTGAAGTGTCTGATCTCACTGGTATGCCCTATGTCCTTCCAACACACCAAGGAAGAGCGGCAGAAAGAATTTTGTACGGAATCTTAGGAGGCAAGGGAAAAGTATTTCTAAGCAATACACATTTCGACACGACTCGTGCAAACATCGAATTCACTGGCGCAGAAGCCTATGATCTGATGCCAGATGAATCTTACGATGCAGCACTTTATCTTCCTTTTAAAGGAAATATTGACCTTGAAAAATTGCGTGCAAGCATCGCAATGCATGGCGCTGAAAATATCGCCGCGGTGATCATGACAGTAACCAATAATTCTGCTGGCGGCCAACCGGTGAGCATGCAGAACATGAGAGAGGTAAGGGAAATTTGTGATAAGCACCATATTCTTTTGGTTCTGGATGGTTGTCGAATTGCAGAAAACAGTTTCTTTATCCATGAGAGAGAAGCGGGTTACGACAAAAAAAACTACCGAGAAATCGCCCGCGAAATGTTACGCCTTGCTGATGTGTTCGTTATGAGCGCCAAAAAAGATGCATTGGTTAATATGGGGGGATTGCTTGCGTTAAGATCTTCGGCTATGACGGAAAAATGCACCAATCTTCTCATCATCTCTGAGGGATTTGCAACTTATGGCGGTCTAACTGGCCGCGATATGGAAGCGATTGCGGTAGGACTTCGCGAGGTTTTTGACGAAAGCTATTTGAGATATAGAATTCGTTCGACAACTTATCTTGGTGAACATTTGAAAGAAAAAGGCGTGCCCGTTGTTTGGCCTATTGGTGGACATGCTGTTTACATTGATGCCCAAAAAATCTATCCGCATATTCCGGCACATGAATTTCCCGGTCAGGCTCTTGTTTGCGAACTCTACAAACGTGGCGGCATTCGTTGTGTAGAAATTGGCAGCGTGATGTTCGGGAAATATGACGATCAAGGAAACATGCTCACAGCGAGGAATGAGCTTGTCCGACTCGCCATCCCAAGAAGGGTTTATACGCAAAGTCACATTGACTATGTAGTGGAAGTGTTTGACGATATTCTAAGCAATGCATCAACAGTCTCGGGTTTCAAAATCGAATACGAGCCACCATTTTTGCGTCATTTTACTGCACGATTCAAACCCGCGCCGGTTCTTGTTGATAGCGAGAAGCAACACGCTTAAGAAGTCTCTTTTGTGTGAAAGGTGATTGGACACTTTAATTCATAACAGGTGCCTTGATGGCTGCAATGCCAGGTAGATCTATACCTTCTAGTGCTTCCAGCATGGCTCCACCCCCCGTGCTTACGTAACTTACTCTGTCAGCTAGTCCAAATTGATTAATGGCGGCAACACTGTCGCCTCCTCCCACTAATGTGAACGAACCATTGGCTGTGGCTTCTGCAAGAGCCTTGGCAATTTCGGTGGTTCCATTGGCGAATTTTTCCATTTCAAAAACACCCATTGGTCCATTCCATAAAATGGTTTTGGATGAAAGAATAACCTGTCTGAATTCGGCTATAGATTTTTGTGCAATATCCAATCCCATCCAACCAGCAGGAATACTTCGACTTTCGCAAACATTGACGTTTGCATCAGGAGAAAATTTATCTGCAACAATTGAATCTTCTGGCAAATAGATCTTGACACCTTTGGCTTTCGCTTTATCAAGGAGGTCTTTTGCCATTTCTAGTTTGTCGTCTTCCACCAATGAATTACCCACTTCGCAACCCAATGCTTTGAAGAAAGTATAAGCCATTCCACCACCAACGATGATGTTGTCTACCCGCGCTAACAGATTTTCCAGAATGGAAATTTTGCTTGAAACTTTGCTTCCGCCAATGATTGCGGTGACTGGTTTGGCCGTGGAATTCAAAACTCGATCAATGCTTTGTACCTCATCTTCCATGAGGTATCCGAAAAATTTATCTGTGGGAAAAAACTTCGCAATCACTGCCGTGCTAGCATGTGCACGGTGTGCTGTGCCGAATGCATCGTTGATATAAACATCACCATTCTCTGCAAGTTGACCCGCAAAAAACTCATCACCACCTTCTTCTTCTTTATGAAAGCGAAGGTTTTCCAATATTGCTACGCCGCCTTCAGGAAGCGCGTTGACGACATCACTGGCGCTTTGTCCGATGCAATCTGTCGCGAAGCTTACTTCTGTTCTGAGCAATTGTGCGGTGTGCTTTACAATATGACGCAATGAATATTTGTCCTCTGGTCCTCCCTTTGGCCTTCCGAGGTGCGACATCAATACAACTTTACCTCCGTCGGACATCACCTTACGAATGGTTTTCAATGCGGCACGAATTCGCGTGTCGTCAGTGATGTTGAAGTGGTCGTCAAGCGGCACATTAAAATCAACACGAATGAATGTGCGCTTTCCTTTGAAGTTATAATTGTCTATCTGATATGCCATGTTGCAGAGTTTTTCGCAAAAATAGATTTCCTGCACAACGGATGGAGAAGTTGACGAAGAAATTGTCGTTTTCCGCATCCAGTGCGGTTGACGCGTGATTACAAATTATGATTCTGGAGCGTATTTGGTCGCAAAAGGACGCAAATCATATATGATAATGTTCTGATATGCTCCGAATGGATTTACCATATAACGGTTCAAATGTGGATGTTCAATCGATACACGTTTGTTGGTGACGATAAGATATTTTGCTCCTTTTTGTATTCTTCTGAAAATGCCTTCTTCGGTATTTGCTTCGTCGCCCATCGCGCTCCAACCTCTGCGATTTATCAAATATAAATTTATATTGAATGAAGGATCGGGTTGAGTGATGACCAAGTCGTCTTTGGCAATACCCAATGCGTCGAGGTAAGGCTCAATGTTTTCCAATTGACGGGTTTCGTTATTGTAAGCCCATTTAGAATACTTATAAAAATCTACCTCATCCTGACTGCCAGACATCAAGTAGTTTTTTTCTTCTTTCGCGTAAAAGCGCATATTCAAATTTGAACTGGTATACATTACACCCCAAGCGAAAAGAATGAATAGCATTGCGCGAATACTTCTGGAATTAGCGAGTTCATTCCAATGTGTTGTCACGAGGTAGATGAAAGATGCGGTGATGGACGCTGGAAGAACGTATAAGTTGGTGAGATAATAGTCGTGTACATCAAATGCCTGGAACCAAAGTATCACATAACTCGCGCATCCTAAGGTCAAGATGATTAAACCAAATGTGATGAATTTCGGAAGTCGGCGTGCATGAATGGCAAGCAATACAACCATCATGGCTAAAACATATAACCAAGGTTTTGGAAAGATCTGATAAACGATGATGGATCGGAATTTTTTTAGAATTTCTGTGAGTCTTTCTGGTTTTGCTTCCCACAATGGCCAGATATCATTGAAAGTGTATTTGCCGCCATGAATCGCGTTGAAGTGTTCAGCATAAACATACCACGAACCAACCAACAAAATTCCCACGACGAATGAACCGAAGACAATCAGTGGATGATGAAATACTTTTTTTCCGGGTATGATTTTAACCCCAAACCACTCTAAAAGAAAAAGTCCACCAAGCGTAAGGAAGATCAACAATGCGGTGACTTTGAGTAATCCCGCCAAAGTAAAAACGGCTATGGCAGCGAATAGAAAATACTTTTTGGCTTCGTTTGCATAACGATAAAAGAGCCAGCCACCAATAAGCACAAAACTGAAGGCGTGCACATCGGAAAGGAATCCAGTACCGTAGTATACCAACAATGGCGCGGTCATGAGAGATAACGCCATGACACCACTCCAGATAAAATTTCGATTTAGTGCATATAACAATCGGAAGAAGGACCAGATGCCTGTAAGGAACAATGACATGGTGAATAGCCTATAAATCCATTCATGTTTACCGAATATTTTCCAAAGTACCGCGACAAAATAATAGGTAGCAGGAAACTCTCCAATTGTTTTTCCAGTCGTGAGATCGTCGCTGATAAGGCAGTGAATTTCAGGTTCCATGAAATTCATACCACGCTCATAATAATTTGTAGTGATGGATAAACAATCCGTTTGTCTCCATTGATGCACACCAGACGGCCGCAGCTTGAGTATTCCGGGAAAAGAATAGATGAGCGCCAGGAGCACGAGCAAGCATGTAAAAAGGAGATTGGATTTATTGATTGTATTCAGTTTCATTTTCAATACTTGCTTATTCACCTCGATTTTTCTGATGAGTACTTTCCAGTTTTTTCGTTTCCACAAATAGGTCGCCAACAAATCTTTGGTGTTTCTGATTGGAGGTGTGAGATAGGACATATGAAGCGTGTTCCACTCTCCTGGTTTGAATGTGTCTTTGGAAAAACCTTGTGTGGTATAGCCGTAGTTGCCCTCGTGGTCCAATGCCGCAACGATGAGCAACTCATCATTGAGCATAGAATCACAAAACACTTCAACATCAATGTCCACCCAGCAGTGTTCGCCGATGGTGAGGTCGCGATAAGCTGTTTTATGGATATTGTAAAATTCGTCTTCTGGTTTCATCACGAAAATGCTATCCGTTTCTTCGTTGAAAGTTCGCGTCATTACTGGGATACTGACATATTTATCCGGAAACTGATTCTCTGGAATTCCAGAAGTTCCGCGATCGATCATCAGAAGCTCATCTAAATGCTGTGGCCTTTGGGTTTTGAGAAAAATATTGAAATAAGCTGCTTTTGTCATTCGCGAGGAATCCAGAATTTTATTTTCATATTGCCATGATTGAAAAACATTGAGGAAAGCAAACAAACTCACGAGTGACCAGCAAACCCATTTGTAATATCTGAGAGCTGATAACCATTGTATCGTGATGCCAATGAGCACCATCATGAGTGGATAGGTTTGAACCATGGTTCTCTGACTAAAGCTTCCGGCATACCACCAGGTAGTCCAACTGGATGCGATGTAAATATTGATGACGAAAAAAATGATAGCCGCCCATGCAAAATCACGCTTAGTCCGATAGGCATGAATCAGTCCAACTACTGCTAGGAGCATGATCGGGGTGTATACAAACCAACCCTTGCGAAATGAAAATAGGAAGGACCAGGTATGTGGAGTGAGAAAATCTAATCCTTCGCCGTAGTTCGCATAGCTGTTCGTGAAAAAATGTCCAGTTGCCACTTTCCAGTAAATCAATTGTGGCATTGCACAACACATCACAATAGCAGCTGAGCCCAACATCACCCACGGGTGTTTTCGAAAAATGTCAAACCAATTTGAAAAGGCACTTTTTAAACCGTTGCTACCCCAGAAAAAAATGAGTAGCCCAAGTATACCTTCTGTTGGTCTGACGAGACAGCCAAGCCCAAATAATGTTGAAATGATGATCAAGTAACGCCCTTTTCGGGTTTCATTCCATTGAATGATAAACCAAATCAGCATTGCCTGTATCGTGAACAATAATCCGTGCTGTGTTGTGAGGTTGTGAACGACCTGCTCATAGTAATTGGTGGCCAAAAGCAACAACGCGATCAGTATTGCGGCTAAACTGTCATCAAAGTAATGACGCAAAATTTTCTGCAAGAAGAACAGTCCGATAATACAGATAAAGAGCATCCAATAAACGAGGGCTTGCTGATATGGCATTGAAAAACCATCCTGCGCTTGTCCTGTTTTTCCTGCAATGAAATGACCCGCAGCGAAGGAGGGAAGGGATATGATCGCATATCCACAGGTGTATTGTATCACGCGATGCCCACCATCCATCTCATGCACCTGGTAAAGCGTATTGCTCAGGTCGTAATTGTTTCGTGCATCATGCGCAAACTGCACATCTTTGAGGGCAAGGTCGTCATGATAAAATAACGCGGGCAAATACAAGTAATAACCAAATACATCCCAACTAATGGCGCTTTGCATAGGTGAACGAATCACACGAACGGAAATCGTCGCCGCACAAAGCAAGAATATCAAAGTGGAAAAGATTCTATTCCGCGAGAACATGTTTGCAATGATAAGGAATCAAAAAATGATTTTTGGAATTGTAATGGTAGCGATGCCGTAACGGTTAATAGGTAGATGAATTGTTTTGCGATGTACGGTTATTGTTTCCGGACTGGGATCAATATTTTTTAAGGTGATAAATGGTGAGTGTGTCTTTCGCCTCAAAGTGTTTTTCATATTGACTTTCCAAAAGCTCAGAACAATGGCTCCATTGAATTGAATCATGTTTTTCAATGTTTGGGTTTCCGGCGACCACATACCATCGAACTTTCGTTTGTAGAGACGCTTCTAAACCGGATGTATTGCATTTTCCTTCATTGTCGAGCCAATCCATGTTTTCTGGTGTCATAGGCAGATGATTTTTCCAAATCACGGGATTGAAAGATTTATGAAACCATGTATCGGTGAGTATTACATCATTGCGATAACCTAAAGCATCGGTGGCGTGAGCCAAGGGCCATTTTCTGTTGAAATCAGCAATGTACATCAAGCCCTTTCCTTCAATAGTTAGACGCGCCCTATCAACAACCTTAAGAAAATCTTGCTGTTTTACATATTCCCGATGTATGAAACTTTGCTTGTCGATTTGAACAATGAAAAGGGGGAATAATACCACGACTTGAAGTAAGGGCTGTTTGATTTGGAACAGTAAAAGAACAAAGAAAAATGTCGTCGTGAGATAGATTAAACGTACCGTGAGCATACCGCCACCCAAGGTTGTTCCGTTCGGCAACAAATAGACACAAGCTAACAATGCGATTAACGATAGGATCAATGTCATGTTGGTCGATGTTGTCTGGATAGAACGCGATGTGGTTTTCTTCCACATGAATAAACCAATTGAGATTACAGACACAGGAATGATGATGAAATATAGCCATCGGGAATAAATCCACTCCCGATCAGAAATGCAGTTGTACCCAGATAATTTGAGAATTCTTTCGCCAATGTTTTCGCTAACGATGGATTCTCCGGATCGACCAGAGTGCATAGAAATCAAATGCGAAATGAGCAACAAGGCTGGGATGAAAACTGCTGCGCCCAGTTTAATCATTGCTGATTTGTTTCTCAAAAGGGGAACTTGACCTTCCTTTTGCTTCGATATGTTCTTTGAAACAATGAAAGCGATTGAAACAAGCCCAAATACGCAAAAAGGAATAAGGTGACAGAAGTACAAGAGAATAATTCCGACTCCCAAAACAACGGCGTTTTTATTGCCGGGCTGATCTGTGAATTTTTTTAGAAAGGCGAGATTGAGAAACAACAGCGCCACTCCAAAGTTATAATTGAAGAAACCATTCACCACTGTCGAGCTCCAAACGAATAAGAAACCACTCAAGCTCATCCACGATTGATGAATGAAATATGTTTGAATGAATCTTCGAAAGGAAAAAACAAACAACACGACATAAAGACTGACGATGATTTTTTCAACGTTGAAAGGAGAAAAGAATGGGCTCAAAAAGGCGATGATGGGATGAGCAATCCAATTCGGCGATAATGACGAGTTGATTTCTGTGAAGGCAGATATATAGCTGTCGCGCTCAGTCGCCAAAGTCCACAAAACTTGTCCGTTGTAAATATGTCCCTGACCATCTACAGTGATAAAAGCGAAGACAGACCAGATGGGTACAAGAGAGAGTATAACAAGAAGCCAGAATAGCGCTGGTTCGAGCCGATTGTATTTAAGAGATAAAAATGAATTGATAAAGTTCATTTCGTACTCTTTCTATCGAATACATTGTATTTGAGAATGCACCAAAGTGCGCGAAACCCATCTTTCCAACCGATTTTTTTTCCTTCCGCATACGTGCGACCGTAATAGGAAATTCCAATTTCGTAGATGCGAATATTGGGTATACGGGCAAGTTTGGCAGTTACCTCCGGTTCAAATCCAAAACGTTTTTCTTTCAGCCACAAACTCTTTGCAATATCAGCGCGAATCAACTTGTAACATGTCTCCATGTCGGTGAGATTGAGATTTGTGAATGCATTGCTCGCAAACGTCAGCATTTTGTTGCCAATTGAATGCCAAAAGAATAGAATCCTGTGCGGATTTCCACCCATGAATCTCGATCCGTACACCACCTCTGCATTGTCCTTGAATACTGGTTTCAACAAGTCGTTGAATTCTTCTGGATCATATTCTAAGTCGGCATCTTGAACGATAAGATAATCTCCAGTCGCTAATTCAATGGCTTTGTGTATGGCTGCACCTTTTCCTTGATTAACTGGCTGTGAGAAGTATTGTATGCCTGCTTCGGGGTGACTCTTCACGTATGCCTCAATGACTTGTAATGTATTGTCTCGTGATGCGTCATTCACAACAACAATCTCCATGGTAATACCATGCACGAGTTTTACAGAACGAAGTTTGTCCAAAATAATGGAGATCGTTTTTTCCTCGTTGTAGGCAGGTATCAATACAGAGAGCTTCGTGATGCCCGTCATAGTTCGTTGGTTTGTTTGTTGTCGTTTTTCCTGTGTTCTTCTGGTAAAGCAGAATCGATGATCCGAAATACTTCGTTGCGCAAAGCTACCAAATCTTGATCTTCTCTACCCGTTGGGTAAACAGGCGGATGCACCACCACGCGCACAACAGAAGGCAGAGACGGCGAAAATAGTTTCTCTGGATTGTTCATGATTTTATAATTCGATTGCCATGTGATGGGCACGATCGGAACATTGTTTTCAATGGCTACCCGGAAAGCCCCTTTCTTAAACGATTTCATACGGGGTGAGCTATCGGGAATCGTTCCTTCGGGATATATGGCAATACATTTTCCTTCTGCTAAAATCGTGTTCGCTTTCAATAGTGATTGATAGGCTCGCACACTGTTTTCACGATCCACCGGTATGTCGCTGGTGCGAAAAAACAATCGGAATAGTGGCCATTTGAGTAATTCTCCTTTGCCCACAAATGCAAAATACCGAGGCATGATACGGTACAGAAACACAGTGTCGAGATGGGAACTGTGATTGGATGCAATGACAAACGCCCCTTTCGGGAGTGAAGATAGGACTTGAACTTTAACTGGACAGAAGATGCTTTTTTGTATCAATCCTGACCAGAACCGCTTCAATTGAAAGGCTGTTCCATACCACTTTTCTTTGCTTAAAAGTACTCGGAATGGAAGATACAGTATCATGAGCGAGACCCAGAATACAAAGCCTATCCACAACTTATAAATGAAATATATCGGTGCCAGCAACAAGTCTCTCATGAAGGCTGCAAACTAAAGCACAATCGTCGTTTTTATGCGAGAAAATTGCTATAACGAAAAAGCCCCCAGCGAAACTGACGGCTTTGATTCGTGATGAATTAAAAGTTGCCTTTAGATTAGAATCGGAATGACAACCCCAATTGATAAGTGTATTTGCTGGTAGCAGATTCTTTGGTATCGAAAGTGATGTCGTTGTTCTCTTGAAGTTCGATGGTCTCTTTGTCGACATATGTTGCAGTGCCCCCTGTGAGGTTTTCAAAACGGCCTTCAAGAAATACAGCGTCTGCTATGGCAATACGCAATCCTGCAGCCCAACCAAACGAATAGGTCATGTCGAGATGTTGTCTCACGGAATTGGATGCTTCGCTGTAACCACTGTTATCGAGTGTAATGTCTGTTTTTGTTTTGTATGCCTCAACACCACTCATGGCATCAACATAGGGTTGAATGCGGCCATCAAACGGCCTGAAGCGTGCAATGACCTGATATCTGCTGATGGTGCTGCGAATACGCATAGTGCCTGGTTCATAGATATCATAACCCATACTGTCAGTATATAAAAGCGCGCTGATATCTTTGTTTTGAGAACCCATGTTGTTCCATGCATATCCAAAACCCAGTTTGAAAGGAGAACGACCAAGCGGTGCTGAAAATGTTCCGGAAATACCTGCCGGGTAACCATCAAATTGTTTGGCAAATTCGCCAACTGGCTGAACGACCTGAACGCCAAAAGCGAGCGATGGACCTCGATAACGTTGGGCAATTCCTTGTACAGACAATAAAAGGGTAGAGGCGATAATCAATGAAATGTGTAAAATGTTTTTCATAGCCTTGAAAATTGGTTAGCAATCGATAGCCAATGATTATGCCAGCGCGACAAAGGTAGGATTGGAAGGAGCCTCAACTTGAGAAGTTCTGTTAAAAACGGGGCAATTTCCGTGGTAATTTCACCCCATGGAAGTGAATCCTATTCTGATTACCGGAGCCGGTGGACAGCTTGGTCGAGAACTACAGCGACACGCCGCGGCATTTCCGGATTTCGACTTTGTTTTTGCAGACCATAAAACACTCGATACTACAGTGGAATCATGGGTGCATAAAATGTTGGATGAAATTAAGCCATCTGCTGTTATTCATTGCGCAGCATATACCAATGTAGAACGGGCAGAGGATGACCCGGAAAATGCGATATTGACGAATGCCGCCGCAGCGGGTTTTGTCGCCGATGCGTGTCATAAAAATGGCGCTCTCATGATTCACGTTTCTACGGATTACGTATTCGACGGTAAGGGCTCAATGCCTTATACGGAGCAGGATCAGGTGAATCCTCTGAGTGTCTACGGTGAAAGTAAATTGGAAGGTGAGCGATTGGTGGATGGAAAATGTGAAAGAAGTATCATCATTAGAACATCTTGGTTATATAGCGCAAGTGGTCATAATTTCTTTCGCACCATGTTGCGATTGGCCAAGGAAAAGGGTGAGTTGAGGGTAGTGAGCGATCAGATTGCATCTCCGACTTATGCGGGTGATTTCGCATTGGACATCCTCAAGTTGTTGCATAAAATTCTGATACGCACCGAACACGTGGAATACGGTACTTATCAATACACACAATTGGGTGAGGCATCTTGGTTTGATTTTGCCCGGGAAATCATTCATCAGTCTGGCATGGATGTTCCGGTTTATCCAGTTAAAACAGGTGGGTTTCAAACACGTGCCATGAGACCTGCTTATTCGAAAATGAATTGTGATAAATGGATCAATAACACCAACATCCCGTTAAAAACATGGCAGGATGGTTTGGCCGCTTGTTTTGATGAATACAAAACACTTTCAACAGAACATTGATATACATTCTTTTTATTTGCCTATCAATCTGAAATTTATGGAAACCTCTGTAGAACTATCTCAGGACATCATTGCTAAAGCCAACGCCTGGTTGCAGTCACCGTCTGTTGATGAGTCTTCCAAGCAAAGCATTCGCGACATGATTTCCAACGATCAACGAGCATTGAAAGAATCGTTTTACAGCGATTTGGAATTCGGAACCGGAGGTCTACGGGGCATCATGGGTGTTGGCACCATGCGAATGAATAAGTATACAGTGGGCATGGCCACACAAGGACTGGCCAACTACATTCTGAAACAATTTCCGGGACAAACCAATAAAGTAGCCATTGCTTATGACTCGAGAAACAACTCAAGATTTTTTTCTGATACCGCCGCACAGGTTTTATCGGCCAATGGCATTGAGGTGTATCTGTTTGATGAACTTCGGCCTACTCCGGTTTTATCCTATACCGTGAGGGCATTGGGCTGTCAGGCGGGTATCGTTGTTACAGCTTCACACAATCCGAAAGAATACAATGGGTATAAGGTTTATTGGAATGATGGAGCACAAGTTTTACCCCCGCACGACAAGGGAATTATAACTGAAGTTCGGAGTGTGGATGGAATTGATTCGGTGAAATTTGATGGAAATTCGAATTTGATCAAATCGGTTCCTTCTTCAGTGGAAGAAAATTATTTTTCTGAAATCAAAAGAACGGTGTTTGCCCTGGATGAAATCAAAAACGCTTCAACACTGAAAATTGTTTATACCAGTATTCATGGCGCAGGTATTACCATGGTGCCACGGGCTTTGAACGAATTGGGATTTCAGAACATCAGCATCGTTGAAGAACAGGCTGTTCCCGACGGTAATTTCAGTACGGTGGAGTCACCTAATCCCGAGGAAAGAGAAGCGCTATCTCTTGCTTTGAAACAAGCCGAATCCATACAAGCGGACATGGTTCTTGGTACAGATCCGGATACCGATCGTGTTGGAATAGCCGTGCGCAATGATGATGGAAAATTGGTGTTATTAAATGGCAATCAATCTGCGTGTTTGTTGGTGTACTATGAATTGATGCAATGGAAACAGCGCAATCTTTTCAAAGGCAATGAATACATTGCAAAGACAATTGTCACAACGGATTTGTTGGAAGAAATCGCCGGTTCTTTTGGCGTGAAGTGGTACGACACACTCACTGGATTCAAATATATCGCAGGTGTTATCAGAGAACTTGAAGGTAAAGAAAGGTTCATCGCTGGAGGTGAAGAAAGTTATGGTTATTCAGTGGGTGAATTTGTTCGCGATAAGGATGCTGTACTTTCTTCAGTTGTGTTGTGTGAGGTTGCTGCGTGGTGTCACGCCAATGGCAAAACCATGTGGAAATTGCTGATGGAAATCTACCAGCAATTTGGACTGTATCACGAAGCGTTGTTGTCGCTAACCATTAAGGGACTTGATGGTATTGAAAAAATAAATTCCATGATGTCTCACCTTCGTTCAACACCTCCTGCTTCATTGGGTGGCTCGGAGGTGGTTGAAATCAGAGACATACAAAAAGGACTTTCTGTGAATGTTCGCAGTGGTGCTACTACTAAGTTGATGTTGCCATCATCCAATGTACTTCAATTTATTCTCGCTGATGGCAGCAAAGTCTCTGCTCGTCCAAGCGGAACCGAGCCTAAAATCAAGTTTTATTTTTCAATGAAAGAACCCCTGCGTTCTGGCGGTGACTATACCGCGCAGGTGGAAAAAATTGAATCCCGGATTTTGCTTATACAAAAGGAACTGGGATTAAAAAACGCATGAACATACTAAATTGGGAATACGACAAAAAGCTTATGCTATTGATTGGCTTTCTGTTTGTCATCAGGTTGTTTCACATCACGAATCCACCCATTGAAGTTGCTCATAATTGGCGGCAAACAACGTCGTTGATGGTCGCCAGGAATTATTATCAATTGGATCATAACATCCTCTATCCAACCATCGACGAGTGCGGGAATAAGCGAGGTGTCATTGGAATGGAATTTCCATTGATTCCATATGGCGCTTATATCATGTCGGTTCCATTGGGCTATGATCATTGGTATGGTAGATTGATCAGCTTGATGATTGTGAGTTTCGGAATTTGGTTTTTTTTTGGTTTGGGTGCTTTGGTAAAGATTCCTTTCGGATTGTATCTGGTGTTGTTGGCCATTCCTTTTTTCGATGGTAAACTGCCATATTTACGCAAAGGCATTTTTGTGGTCCTTTCATTATTCATTCTGTCTGCTGTTTACTGGTGGTATTTCGTTTGGAATTTTCATCTGATGGAAACTTTTGGACAGTGGTATAATGCTGGACGATCCATTGGTGAAGGCTTCTATGAACTGAAGGAGCATTGGAAAGGGGTCTTGGAAAAGTTCTATTTCAGCGCTTTTCACAGCTATCTCTTCTGTGCATATGCTGTGGTCGGACTAATCATCGCCTTCATTAAAAAACGAAAATTGGTCATATGGACTATGCTCCTTTTGGCCCCATTGATGGGCGTGTATATGTTGAAGTCAGGTTTTCTTTTGCCCACCACGGCTATTATGCGTTGCCGATCATGCCTTTGTTGGCTTTGTTGGTTGGCGTTTTTCTCATTTCTTTCGACAAGCGCTGGGCGATTGCTTTGGTCATGCTGGCGATCATAGAAAGTGTAGCCAATCAACAGCACGATTTTTTCATCAAGGATCGCGAGTATGTAAAACTTCAACTGACCGATATAGCAAATCAGGTTTCAAATTCACAAGACCTTTTTGCATTGGCAAGCAATGAAAATCCAAACGAATTTTATTTCCTCAATCGAAAGGGATGGATCGTGCCTAATGATCACGTTGTTCCATCGGAACTGGAAAAATTGAAATCTATGGGATGTCGGTTTTTGGTGATCAGAAAAGAGCGACTCTTGGAAACACCACTGCTAGAGAAGGTTTTTGAAAACCAAGATTACCTTGTTTTCAAAATGTGAAAATCTTCATGTAAGCGTGGTTTAGCGTAACTTAGCAGCAGTGAAACGTTGGTTCTACACACCCCTGATTTTTCTGTATGTCCTGTTTAGCCTCGGAATACAGGTACATCTGCATTATTGTTGTGGTAACCTAAAAGACGTTACGTTTTTTTCACCAGTTCAAAGTTGTTGTGACCATGAACAAAGTGAAAATAACGTTATTGACCACGCCTGCTGTCAATTCGATCAATTCGCACTAAAATTTGAAAGCGACCATTTTTCGAGTTCTTTTTCTTCTTTGGATTTGTCGGAAGTTAAAAGCTTGGGTTTTGATTGGAAACTGGAATGGCGTTCTTCTGAAGAGAATGATATTCCTGTCTTTTATCAGGAAGATACGGGTCCCTCATTGCCCCGATATATCTGTCATCATGCCCTGATTTATTACGCATGATCGTCTTCTGTTTTGTGATGGCTTATTGGCCTTGATGAAAGCTTTTTTTACTCAATCAAAACAAAAACATGAAGAAAATTATTTCCATACTCGCAATTTCATTTGTTTTATGCTCAACCCTGAGTTCATTTGGGCAAAAACCACCGAAAACTGTAACAACCAAGTTTTGGGTTGCCGGCATTTGTGGCCTTTGCGAAGAAACCATTGAAAAGGTAATGGACACGAGAGGTGTCGTTGCAGCAGACTATGATTTAGCAGACAACCAACTCTCGATTACTTACAAACCGGCAAAAATTTCTGAGGAACGTATTCATCAGATATTGAATGAAGCTGGATACGATACGGAAAAGTCTGCTTGTACAAATGAGCAGTATCAACGTGTTCACGAATGTTGCAAGTACCGGGAAATGGATAAGCATTGACATGATGCTAAGAAGTTTTATTTCATCTGTGATCATCATGATGATCCCGATGACAATCGGTGCTCAAGGAATTCGTGGGCATGTGTATGGTGAAGAAGCCAACGGCAACCGAATTCCTCTGCCCGGTGCGGCGATTTTTTGGGAAGGTACCCGTAGTGGTACATTGAGCGATGATCAAGGACAATATTCTATTGGTCATCCGCCCGGCGCAACCCGCCTGATTGCTCAATTCATTGGGTATGGAAGCGATACGGTTGATTTTTCCGGTCAGACGGAGATCGACTTTTTTCTCGTGGTGAAGTCGACATTGCAAACGGTGCAGGTAACTGAATCGGTCAACTCCGCAACGATGACCATGCTAAATCCTCAGAATTTTCAAATTCTGAATGAGAAGGAACTATGTAAAGCGGCATGTTGTAATCTGAATGAAAGTTTTGAAACAAACGCATCCATAGATGCAACTTACGCGGATGCCATTACTGGAACAAGGCAAATTCGAATGCTTGGTCTCGAAGGAAGGTATACACAGATGATGTTCGATAATGTGCCTGCTGTGCGAGGTTTGGCCAGCACTTATGGACTCACATATGTTCCTGGCCCATGGATCAAGAACATTTACATTTCTAAAGGAGCAGGATCTGTTATTGCTGGTTTCGAAAGCATCAGCGGACAGATCAATGTGGCAATGAAAAGTCCAGCCGATGCGGAGCAATTTCATCTGAATGCCTATGCTGGAAGTTCTGGTCGTTTGGAATTGAATTTGGTTTTTAATCCGAAACATCGTGACACTTCAGATCATTTTCATCGTATTTCTCTGCATCCGGTCTTTCTGACTCATGGTGCGTTATCACAGTTTCGATCGGATATGAATCAGGATGGTTTTTTGGATAATCCATTATTCTCAAACCTGCTCTTGCGCAATGAATGGCATTTGAACTCCTCTCGAGGTTTGTCAGGACAATATGTTTTGAGCATGTCTCATCTTCAACATCAAAGTGGGCAATTGAATTTTGATCCTCTTGATGAAGTTCGGTCTCTGCTTTGGGGCGCAGAAATGAATACAAAAAGATATGAGTTTACGGGTAAAACCGGTTATGTATTCAATCAGAAACCATGGAAGAGTTTTGGTTCGCAGGTGAGCTTTTCCTGGCACGATCAGTTTGGACGATTTGGATACCGAAACTATTATGGACAGCAATTAAGTGGTAGAGTAAATTTATTGTTTGCTACACGTATTCATTCTGATGCGCATAAAATTACTTCTGGAATTAGTGCCAATTATGATGATTATTCAGAGGGTGTTGTGTTTCGGGAATTCCCACCGATACCTCTTTCATCTCTTCAATTGAATAGAACCGAACAAGTGGCCGGTGTATTTTCAGAGTACACTTTTTCGCATCAGGAAAACATGACTTTGGTATTGGGAATGCGAGGTGATTACCATAATAACTACGGTCTTTTTTTTACTCCCAGACTACATTTTCGCTATTCAATAAATCCGCGAAGCACCATCAAACTGTTGTTGGGTAAGGGTTATAGAACGGCCAACATCTTAATGGATAATGTGGGTGTTTTGGCTGGAAATCGAAATATTGTCATAGAAGAAAATGACTCAACGGGCTTTATGGGATTGAATTTGGAAGAAGCGTGGAATGGTGGTGTTGTATGGGGACAAAAGTTCAAGATGAACCATCGAGATGCCTCACTGACCATTGATGCGTATCACACGAAATTTGAGAATCAAGTGGTGCTCGATTTGGAAACTCCGACAGTAGCAAGATTCTACAATTTAACCGGCAAGAGTTTTAGTACAAGTGTTCAAGCTGAGTTTCAATGGACACCCATCAAGCGATTGGATTTGCGTTTAGCTTACCGATGGCTCGATGCGAAGACAAATTACGACTCCACTTTGCTTGAGCGACCATTGCTAAACAAGCATCGGGCATTTGTCAACGTGGCTTATGCCACTCGGGAAAAACTGAACGGAGCACATTGGAGATTTGATTTGACCGCACAATGGATCAGTAGAAAGCGTATTCCATTTACCTTAAGCGAACACGATATGCATGACTTACACAACCAGCAACAAGAGTCTACATACAGTCAGGATTATTTTTTGCTAAACGCACAAGTGTCATATGCATTCATGAAGGATGTTGAACTTTATGTTGGTGGTGAGAACCTGACGAATTTTATGATTCATGATGCAATCGTTTCATCAGATAATCCAAGTTCGGCGAATTTTGATGGCTCTCTCGTTTGGGGACCTGTTTTCGGACGAATGGGTTATATCGGATTTCGTTGGATGATCAGGTAATAGAAATATCGATCAAAGTAATTTGGGTTGTATTTCGCGCATTTCAAAATCAAGCAGCCATTTTTTACGCCATAACCCACCGGAGTATCCTGTGAGTGTGCCATCCTTGCCAATTACACGATGACATGGAATAACAATGGGAAGAGGATTTCGCCCATTTGCTGTTGCGGCCGCTCGAATGACTTTTATATCGCCAAGTTTGCGCGCTATATCTTCATATGATACTGTTTTTCCAAAAGGAATTTGTTGCAATTGTTCCCAAACATTCATCTGGAAATGTGTTCCTTCTGGATGAAGTGGCAAACGGAACTCTTTACGCTCCCCTGCAAAATATTCATCGAGTTGTTGAACGGCCAATTGAAGTTGTTCTTCATCAATGGAATCTGTGCCTGCGTTTTGAACGAATTCTATTTTCATCAAAGCGCTTTTTTTTCCCATGATTCTGAGAAGACCTATAGGTGATGAAAAGTAAGTTACGGAGTAGTTCATTGGATAGACCGTAAAATGTCTCTTGAAATTTTCATGAGTATCAAATCAGAATAGACGAACTCATCGATGGTCATTTCGGCCTGTGCCGGAATGTTAGCGACAAGTGATGCATTGGCTTTTGAAATTTCACCACCAATGGATTTCAGTGCTTCGTGATGTTGGGCTGTGTCTTTCCATTCGCCGAGTTGTTGAATGAGCCAACTCATCGCGTAAAAATGTTGTGATTGAATACTGATCGTGTGCTGTCCCTTAGAAGGTGCCGCCATGATGTTGTATGGTGATGCTACGATTTCTTTGGTTTGATATTTCTGAAGACTGGGTGTAATGGTTTTTACTTTATGAAGTTGTACCATTCCTTCGGATGCAATGGAGTAAATTCCGATCCATCGAAGCCTTCTTCTGAATTCATGTAGACCAGCTTCAATGTTGTATGGGTTGAGTTCGCCAGCTTCATATTTCTGATGGAGTTTCGAAAGTTCATTGATCATTTCATGACCGAACGCGGCGCGGTCTTCATGCGACTCGAGCCATGTGCATTGAGCGATGCCAGCTCTGAATGCAGCCATTTTTTCGCCAGACAGCCAATGTTCGTTTTTCAGTTTTTGGTTGAGTTCTTCCAAAAGCGCATTGTATTGTTCGCCGAATGCTTTTGCGCTTTTGGCTTTCAGTTTACGGTCTTTGCTCAACTCATTGTGAACCGATTCATAGAAATCCATTTTACCCAAAAGGTCTTCAAGCGTTTTCCATTCCTTATACCATGTATCGAAGAATTTTTTATCATGGATATTCCGATAAATGCGGGTGAGTCCTTCAAGCCGAAACAACACATCTCGACCTTTGTTTTGATAGAAAAAAAGTCCTTTGTCACGCTTTGTAGCGGATGACTTCAGAATGTTTTCAAGATTCGTAATTGGTTGTGTAATTCTACTTATTGCGTAGTTCATATGGATCAAAATAAGGTCAATTGTTTTTCTGTATTCGTGACGAAGTGGCTATAGTCCAACTCGAAATTTTTTTCTTCCGGTAAAAACTTTTTGCGTGCCACGCGAAACATTGATGCGACATGATTGGCAAAATGCCCCTCACCACGCATTCTTGTTTTCCATCTGGATTCATTCAACGAACCGCCATGAGTTTCCTTGATGATGGCCAATACTTTTTCTGCGCGCTCAGGCATGGCCTTTTTAACCCAATCTTCAAATATCAGGGCGATTTGGCCATTCAATCTTGCCATGATGTATTGCACCGAAATTGCACCGCGCTGAGAAACCGCTTCAACCAGTGAAAAAATTTCATCACTATTGATACCAGGTATAATTGGCGCCATATTCACATTGACGGGTATGCCTGCTTTCGTTAGTTCTTCAACCGCGCGTAGGCGATTTGCGACGCTTGATGTTCGCGGTTCCATGGTGCGCCTTATTTCTTCCTGAAGTGTTGTAATGGAAATGGTAACCCCGACCAAATTCAGCTTTGCCAGTTCTTTCAAAAGATCTAGATCACGAAGTATGAGTGAGTTTTTTGTGATGAGACCAACAGGATGTTTGTGTTCGAGAAAAACCTGTAAGAGTTGTCGGGTAAGCTGAAGATCACGCTCGGCGGGCTGATAACAATCGGTGTTTCCGGATAAGACGATCAATTGTGGCTCCCACTTGCCGCTTCTGAATAGTTGTCGAAGCATTTCATGTCCTTTCGGCTTGTAAAGAATTTTTTCCTCAAAATCCCGACCAGCACTGTATCCCCAATACTCATGGCTATTGCGGGCATAACAATAAACGCAACCATGTTCGCACCCGTTGTAAGGGTTGATGCTGTAGTTAAAGGGAATATCAGGACTGTTATTTCTGGACAAAATGTTTTTAGGAAATACTTCTATGTATGTTGTGGCAGTTTTTTCGTCCATTTCTTCTGCCTGCCACCACATGATAGGATCATCGGTTTGGACGTATTTACTTTTCTGAAAGCTATTGTGCGTGTTGAGTTGTGCGCCGCGCCCCTTGAGCAACGAATCTGTAACTATATGTGGCTTGACGTGCTTCATTTTGAAGTCATGAAATTACGGCTGTATCCTAGCGGAGAATGTGGCGAATTATTCACACTGGCTACCGTTAATAACGCTACTCACTTCGTTTTCTGGATTAAATTCGCCATCTGAATTTGAATATTGAACATGAAAAAACTCGTAGAAGCATTTCCAAATCACCTTCGTGAAGCGCTCAACATCGGAAGGGCCGCCAATCTGGTAAAACCAGACCGTAAAATCAGCAATATTGTGATCTCCGGTTTGGGCGGTAGTGGTATTGGCGGAAAAATCGTAAGCCAGCTTGTGGCCGACAAACTCAGCGTTCCGATTGTCTGCACGAATGATTATGTGTTGCCAGAATTTGTAAGCAACGAAACTTTGGTGATCATCAGCAGCTATAGTGGCGATACTGAAGAAACAGTAGCGGCGTTGCACGAGGCTGTGGTCAAAGGTGCGGAAATTGCATGTGTTACTAGTGGAGGAAAAATTGGTGCTTATGCCAAAGAAAATGGTTTGAATGTAATTTTCATTCCTGGAGGAAACCCACCACGTAGCATGTTTGGTTATAGTTCCGTGCAATTGTTTTTTGTTCTGAAAGCTTACGAGTTTATCGATAATTATTTCGAAAAAGAAATTGAAAACAGTATTCAGTTGATCGAATCCGAAATCTCTGGCATCCGCGCAGAGTCCAAAAAGATTGCTGAGCAAATCGTTACAAGAATTCCAATTCTTTATAGCGAAGCGTTGTATGAAGGTGTTGCCATTCGTTGGAGACAACAAGTGAATGAAAACTCTAAGATGCTGTGTTGGCATCATGTGTTTCCGGAAATGAACCACAATGAATTGGTGGGTTGGACTGGTGGTGATAACCGCGTTGCTGTGGTTATTCTTCGCAACAACGACGATCACAAACGTTCTCAAATCCGCATGGAGCTTTGTAAAAAACTCATGGGAGAAAAGTGTAACACGATCATCGAAGCTTGGTCTAAAGGCAGCACAAGGATTGAAAGATCCATGTATCTAATACACCTGGGGGATTGGCTCAGCATTGATTTGGCGGAATTGCGCAATGAAGATGCTGTCGCTATTCCAGCCATCGTATTTCTGAAGAATGAATTATCCAAAGTCTGAGTCAACGAATTCATTGGACAACATATCTGAAAAAAAATTACAGGTACCGGAACAACAAATTCCTGTACCTGTTTTTTTTCATGATCTGGGAACAATGGATTACAAAGAGTGTTGGGACCTACAGGAACGATATTTTGCAGCAACCGTGCAACGCAAGTTTGAGAATAGAAGTAAGCCGGTTGTCGAACAAATTTCTACTGACAATCACCTCTTCTTTGTAGAACATCCGCATGTTTATACGCTAGGAAAAAGTGGGGATGTGTCTAATTTGTTATTGGACGAGGAGGCTTTGAATAACGTCGATGCGAAATTTTATGCGATCAATAGGGGTGGTGATATCACTTACCATGGCCCAAGACAAATAGTGGGCTATCCTATTTTCGATCTCGACCATTTCTTTTCTGATATCCATAAATATTTGCGATTTCTCGAAGAGGCCATTATTCAAACTTTAGCTGAATATGGTATCGCTGCGGGCCGGATAGATGGCCTTACTGGCGTCTGGCTTGACATCCGCGATTCAACCAAAGCAAGGAAGATTGCAGCACTGGGTGTAAAATGTAGCCGTTGGGTCACCATGCATGGCTTCGCTTTCAATGTCAATACAGATAATAATTATTTTGGCAATATCATTCCTTGTGGCATTACCGACAAAGCGGTCAGCTCCATGCAACAAGAACTCGGCACAGCATTGAACATTGATGAAGTGAAATCAATTTTGAAATCGAAATTGGAATCGGTTTTCGGAATTCAGCTTGTCCAAGTTTGAGTATGGTGGGCTGTATTTTTTTTCTCCCAATTTTTGCCCGGCTTTAATTCAAGATAGAGTATCATCAGACTCGCCATATACAAAGGAATGAGAGGAACTTTGAATCTTACCAAAGCACCGAAGTTTGGTGAAGTAAGTCCAATCATGAAAGCAAACATGATCGAAAAAACCAGACAATAAATAATCAATGGGTGTTTTCCAAGGTATTTGGTTATTCTCCTCCATTTTATCTTAATCAATATCCAAAGTGTAAAGCCTAAAATAACGCTGTTTTCGAGGGCACTCAAGAGCATTACAATGTTTCTGGATTCCCAAAGGAACGGCCTGAATAGACCGGCAGCAGTGGCTTGTGGTGATTTTGACAAGGCGCCAACAACAGTGGGTTCGAAATCCCCAATGTCGAACGAATTGCCTTCGTAATACTCCTGCTTTAAGTCGTTTTGATTGATCGCGGCAGTTTTTAATGCGTGCTCAACACTGAATTTACCAAGACTTTCACCAAAAGCCCGTAGTCCGAAATAGCTGCCAACCACGATAAACATTACCACCAATGGAAGGACCAGATATTTGATAAGACTGTTGGTGATTTTCGATATCCGGCTGTACATCAGCCAAACCAATGCGCTTGGCATAATGATCAACATGACATATGCTTTGATGGAGATAATTATATATGAAAAGACAATGATGCCGATGACATTGAGCCACAGGCTTCCCTTGCGTCTGATTACTGCGTTGATTCGTACAATGAGATATGTTGTTGCTGCTAGTGTGAAGGAGTCTTTGAGAATTCCTGATCCCCAGAATGCCACTGAAGGCATAAACAAAATGGCGTAGGCCAATTCCCGACTGTATGTTGGATAATAACTGACAAACATTCTGTACAATCCCCACAATCCACCATAGGTGAATATGGAAACAAAGAAGGTGGTAATGAAATAACTCTGTCCGGAAATCAATACAAAGGGCACGAGAATTTTGATGGTAAAACGTGTGGAAGATTCGGCGAACATATACATGAGCGGTTCGCCCGTCTGCGAGGTGAAATAGCTCTTCATTTCCTGGGTGCCGTCACCAAATAGAACGGTTATGAAATCCCCGGTATCATGTAATAGCAGTCTTGTGAATGCCATGGAACATTCATAAAAACTGGTCGTGTCACCTTGTCCGTAATAGAAGACGTAAATGCAAGCGAAGAAAAATCCACCGCCAACTTTAATGAATAGTCCGGGAAGAAAGAACTTAAACTCGGGATATGTTTTGATGTTTTTTTTTCGAATGCGCTGGCCAATCAAATAAACCAGAGCGAGTAGTGCAAACATTACAGGATATTCCCACATTTCTATGGGAACTTTTCCAAAGTTGAATGTCTGTACGTACACGTTGTGCGAAATTGGTTATGCGAAGATAACCAAGCCAAATGTGTGAGGCGATTTATGAAAGTTTATCGGTTAGAATCCGCATCTCCATCATGGGTGAAATTTTTTCATAGAGAATTCTATAGACTGCATCGGCTATTGGAATATCTGTATTGAAATGTTTGTTGATTTCATGAATGCCGCGCGCAGCATAATAACCTTCAGCCACCATATTCATCTCAATGGTTGCCCATTTTACGCTATATCCCTTTCCTACCATGGTGCCAAAAGTGCGGTTGCGTGAATAGGGAGAGTATGCTGTTACCAACAAGTCACCCAAATAAGCACTGCTTTTTACATCACGATGTATTTCGTGCACAGAATCGATGAAGCGTTCAATTTCTCTGATCGCGCTGCTGATCAGGACTGCCTGAAAATTATCGCCATAACCTAATCCGTGACAAATTCCGGAAGCAACCGCGTACACATTCTTGAGTATCGCTGCCAATTCAGTTCCGAAAACATCTTCAGTCGTCGTCGTTTTGATATATCTGCACGCCAATAGTTTTGCCATCACCTCGGCTTTTTCTATATCATGACAACCGATGGTCAAATAGGAAAGTTTTTCTAACGCCACCTCTTCCGCGTGACATGGACCACAAACCAGACCTATTTGTTCGTAGGGAACGCCAAGTTGTTTGTGAAAATATCGCGCCGGGATTGAGTCAAATTCATTGATGATACCCTTAATGGCAGAGAAAAGCACTTTGGTCTCTAGCCCAGTGGGTTTGTATTGCTCAAACGTGTCATGCAAAAAGGCAGAAGGAATAGCTACAACAATATAGTCGCTGTTGTCTATGACTTCCTGGAGATTATCCGTGACATTTATTTTTTGTTTATCGAATTCAATACTTTGAATATAATGTGGGTTGTGCCCATAGTTCCGGATATGTTCGATTGCTTCTTTGCTGCGCATCCACCAGTTCACGCGATCGGTGTTGTTGCAAAGAAGTTTTACCTGTGCTGTGGCCCATGATCCGCCGCCAAGCACGCCAATACGAGGTTTGCCGTTCTTCATACCGCGCAAATGTAACAGGATCAACCCTACAAATCCTCCTATAAAAGGGAACGCCCTCCATCTCTGGAAGGCGTTCTCTGGTTTCACAACTGAAACTTCCTTAATTGACGATAAGCTTGGTTGTGTAGATGAAATGATTTTGCTGTACCATGAGATGATACATTCCTGAAGCGATATCTGTTTTCGTCAGGTTGATGATACCCGCACAGTTTTCTTTGGAATAGACAATGCGACCTGAAGCATCTGTCAATGTAATTTTATTCATGCCGGCTGGTAACGCAATTGTTACGCGGTCTGTCATAGGATTTGGATAGACCAATACCTGATATGCATTGCTATCTTCTATGCCCACTACCATCACAGTCTGACTGATTGTGCTACACCCATCTTCACTGGTGATGATGACATAATATGTTCCACCACCATTGGTGATCAATGTTTGTGATGTTTCTCCTTCAAGCAAATTGTCGTTGTAATACCACTGCCATGAAGCACCAGATGCAGCGGTAAGTTCATTGCCGGCCGTCATCACGTCACCAGAAGGTAATGGCGAAACAGTAATCTGTAAGTCATCTGTTACAGTGCAGCCCAAAGTGCTCGTGGCCGAAACAGTGAGTGTCTCAGTTGCTACCGGAGTGTACTCACTGCCATTGGCCAGAGCGTTGGACCAGATCACATCTGCATTGCTTGTTGCATTCAGTAAAAGGGAGTTTCCTTCACAAACGGACATATCCATACCAGCGTCAAGCGTTGGGGTGGGATGCACCGTTAATGTGTTGGTGTGATCTGCGTTGCATAAAGGATTCGAGGTGTTCAATTGAATGTTGTGTGCGCCTGTTGGTAGGGCACTCAAATCAATACTAGAGCCGTTATATATGTTGCCATCCACATTCCACACATAAGATTCTACATAAGGTTGAGTGGCATCCAAAACGATCAATTCGTTCTCACAAAGATCCATGTCACCATCTATTCCAGTAAATGAGGAACAATCGAAGATGGTGTGATAAACTTCGTTGGTAATAATTGCAGGATTTTGTTCAAAGAATATTGAAGCTTGATTGTAGAGAACAGTATTCGGCGCAAGGTCGGCGCGAGCTTCAATCTGATATACCACAAAACCATGTGACCCTTCTTCATTGGTTGAAGAATCTGGCAGATAAATATCGTTGAATATGAAATCAACCAATCCGTCATCATGCAAACAAGCTACCATACTCGCTGATGCATATAGCGGTTGAAAGGTTGTTAAGTCAAATACCGATGGATCCAAATCATCCATGATGGTAATGTCTTCAGCGTAAAGATTACCTGTGTTCTGGAATCGAATACGGTATTGAATGCGTTCACCAGGTAGTATGAAATGTGGATCGTACAAACCAACTGGATTTGCAGTTAAATCGTTAGGATCATAAGAGCACGCAATGAACGGTGATGTCTGCCAGGATTCATTGTAGATTTCATTGCCACTACCATCATACAATACTAGATTGAAGTTGAAGTAATGGGTGGTACCAATGTCTTCCACACCAGGACCATCAATGTGCATTGAGAAGAGTTGGGTGCTTCCAGCGAGATAATCAGAAACATTCCACTGTGCGAAGCCCGCAGCTACTTGATCGGGAGCAACAGTACCGTAATCATCCGCTTCGGGAGTGAAGAGATCATCGCAAGTCATTGTAAGTACTCCATTCAAAGGTGTGCTTCCCGTGTTATTGATCAAGACACCGGTTTCGTAACCATTTGTACAATGAATAATATCCCAGAAGCCATCATAAGGACCGGCTACAAAAAACGTTTCTCCCGTGGATGGAATAAGTCCGAATGAACCTGACATATCATTGGGAACGTCGATCATGATAATATCCGGAGTTGAACTGATCCAGTTTTCAGTATTGTTGATGAGTTCGATTTGGAAAGATGATGCAGGAAGATTGACGTTGATGTATCCATCTGCATCAGTATAGATAGTCGCAGACATGGCAGGGATATACACCGGCCAGTTTGAAAGCCCTGGTTCATTCGCGTTATGAATACCATTGCCATTTAAGTCGTGATAAACTAAAATTTCCGGATTGTATTGGCAGCCTTGATCGTAGACTGCGATCGGGTCGTAGTTCTCAGCATCAGGGTCGGTACATCCGTAACAGTCCAAGCCATAGGTACATGAACCATCATCGAATGGCGCCCCTGGATCATAATTACATGCTGTCTCATCTAAACAACCTCCGCCACATTCGAATGTGAGTACAAAACTTCCTTGCATCGTCACGAATCCTCCAACCCTGATCAGGTAGGTTTCTCCTGCAACAGCGTCAAATACAACTTGTGATTGAAAGCCAGTTCCTACAATGTCGTCATTCTGTCCAACACATGTAAGATCACCACAACTTCCCGTGAACACTTTAAGATAAGTGTCGAAATTGGTACCAGCATTGATTGTGCTAACCGTGATTTCACTTGAGAAAGCAGCAGTATAAACATACCAGCGTTGGCCACCGGTTGAATTACCTGAACAGGCCATAGCGCCAGATGTGTTGTTATCATTGACCACACCAACCGTCATGTTTTCATAAACCCCTACACCGCATGATAGCGTTATTGGGTTCACGCACGTATTTCCTTCGCCTTCAAAGTAACAACTGCCGTCGTCAATGGTTGCGGTTTCGCTGTAATTCATAGCGTCTGGGTCTGTGCAACCTAGACACGAGTAATCACAAATGTCATCCTGATTGGCAGAGGCATCGTAATTGCACGCTTGTGGATCCATACAGCCCCAAATACAGTCAAAACCAGTAATGGTGATTGATTCTGATCCTATGCATCCGTTTGCATCCGAGATAGTAACAGTATAGATCACGGGTTCGCTGTCCAAAGCAATCATAGTGACATTGACACCAGTGCTGCCATCACTCCATTGATAGGTGTAAGGACCAATACCATTCGCGGGTTGTGGAATGAGCACACTTTCAAATCCAATACAAGGAATTTCATCACCAAGTATGGTCACGTCTATTGCAGAATAGCAAGACCCATTATCTATCGTGGCAGCTGGATCATAGTTACATGCGCTTTCATCCATGCAACCGCATGTGTTACAGCTACAGTATTCGCAAGATCCGTTATCGGTGAGTGCATCAGGGTTGTAGTTGCAAGCAAGTGCATCCATACAGCCAGAATTATCACATGTTACACTAAAGGTGTAATCGCCTTGTGCATTCGCATATCCACCCAAACGGATGAAATATGTATTACCTGAAATGACGTTTACAGAAACTTGTGACTGCAAACCTTGAAAGTCGTCACTTGATCCTTCGCACATGAAGTTGCCGCATGATCCGCTATACACGTGTAGTTGTGTGTCGAAATTCGTAGTTTGATTATTACCGGTAGAAAATGTTACTTGACCATTGAATGTTGCTAGGTATAAAAACCAAGCCTGACCATTACTTCCCATCGCAATACCACAGCCGTCTTCCGGGTAAAGTGATCCGTCTCCTGGAATGCCAAGAGTGCTACCTGTCATGACCATACCGCATTCAACAGTTGTAGCCGTTTCACAAGTAGAACCGCCGCCGGCATAAATACATGTTCCATTATCAATAGTTGCCGTTGATTCATAATTCAATGCTTCAGGATCAGTGCATCCATAGCAGGAATAATCACAGCTACCATCATCAGCAGTCGCATCGGAATCATAATTACATGCCAGTTCATCGTTGCATCCACAGGTCGTAACACATGAACAATAATCACAAGATCCGTTATCGAATGTTGCTTCAGAATCGTAGTTACAAGCGACGGCATCCATACAGCCGCCGCCAAGTCCGTTCCATGAATACACAAGTCCTGATTCTGGCATTGTAGCCGGTGCTAAGCTGGACAATCTACAAGCGCTGGCGTTACTATCACCGTTCTGCGATGTGATCCAATCGTTATCAACAGTGACAGAACGATTGGCGTATTGACCGGCAACCGGAGCTGCAGAACCAACCTTCAACCCAACTTGTGGACCTGAATTCAGCGACGCTACTGTTTCCACGTTATACACGAAGTAAATGCCGTCATTCGCTGTATCGAGAATGACTTGAAAACTCATGTTCTCAGTGGATGGCGTAGCACTAAAACGCCTTACGTTGGTCCATTGAACCGTTACCGTTTCGCCGTCAATCAAGTAGCTAACACTCGCCCCGCCGACTTCAGAGTTCTTAAGGTCCGCTGCCATTGGAGCAATGATGCCGTCGGCGCCATTGACAGTATTATTAAGTGGGAAATATGCAGAACCAGTGGTTGCTTCTCCAAATGTGATCCAACCATTTGAGCAAATGCGAAGCGTTGTTTTTTCTATTCCGCCAAACACGATTCCTGGAATGGTTATCGTCGTTGAAATTTGATCATCGAAAGTATTTGACCAAAGGGTCGTTCCACCGATAATTGGGGTATAACTACTCAAATACTGACCTGTAAAGGTGTATTCAAGTGTTTCTTGTGACCTCATCGATAATGACACCAACATCAAAATGGATGTAATGGTGAAGAGTATTGTTCTTTTCATATTGTGAAAATATATGATGGTTTCTTTTGACATCCCAAATGTGCTAAGATTTGTTTCTTGTTAAACAAGCCAATGAGCAACCGTGCACATTTACTTAGAATTCGGTAAAATCTGGGCAATTAAGTTCAAAATCAGGGAGGCTAAAGCGTGACTTCCAAATCTTTTGGGATGAGGATTCTGACTAAGGTGCCGTGTTCTTGAGCCTGGAATTCTGACCGGTCCGTAACCTCAACCTTAAATTTTTGACCTGTCATTTCTCCAAGAATGAAAAGTCGCTCAACGTTCATGTTCATCGCTAGGCTTTGCTTTTTTGTACCTGTGTCGTGCTTTGACGATAGCAAGCCTACACCATCGTCCAGAATAATGACTTCGTATTGATCACCCAAACCCTTTATGCTAATCTGGACCATACCGCCATCCTCCAATGGTAATATTCCATGTATAAGTGCATTTTCAACATAGGGTTGAAGTAGCATAGGTGGGATGCTGAGGTCGAATAGGTTTAGGTTATTCTGAATTTCTATGGAATAGTTCATTTTATGACCGAAGCGCAATTTTTCCAGTCGCAGGTATAATTCCAATCGCTCCAATTCATCCTGTAACGAGACCATTGGGTATTGGTTGGTCTCAAGGTTCATTCGGATCAGCTTCGAAAAATCAGATAAATATTCACTGGCTTCTTGTCCTTTTCCTGTATTGATGAAATGCTGTATGCTCCCGAGGGCATTAAAGATGAAATGTGGATTCATATTGGCGTTCAAAGCCTGTTGACGCAATTCGCTCATTTTCGCGCGGTTCTCAAGTTTTTGTTTCTTCTGACGATAAATGAAGAAAAATGCGAGTACGATGATCCCCACCAAAATGGCTGCAACCATGAGTCGAAACCACCATGTCTGAGTATAGTGTGGATTGATGATGAAATGAAGCGATTTCTCTTCTCCCCATTCGCCATCTTCATTCATAGCAGAAACGAAGAAGGTATACGCTCCAGCTGGCATGGCTGGAAAATCTGCGTAGAGTGCCGTGCTTTCTATCCAGTTTGAAAACAATCCGTCGAGTCTGTATCTATATTTCGTTTTTTCTGCGGTACGGAAATATAAACTGCGGTAGTGGATACGAATACTGTTTTCATTCCATCGAAGCTCAACGTAGGTGGTGTCTCTGGGTTTTCCATTAACCTCCCACTCGCCAATCAACATTTCTGTTCGGGAGGCCAGAATGGAAGGAAGGGTTGGGTCTACCACACATAGACCATTGTTCGTTGCTATGATTAATTTTCCTTGATCAAATAAAAGGTCATTGACTTCATTGGACGGAAGGCCTTTCGCATCGTTGATGAGTGTTGTGGAAAAATCCAGGACATTGATTTTGCGAATTTCGATTTGCTGTATTCCAGAAGCAGTACCTACCCAAATCACATTTCCATAAGACGACACGCAATCTGTCATGTTGGATTGAAGTCCGTTTTTTTCTTCAAGAAAAATGGATTCTCCCGGTTTGTAAAAAATTAATCCAGAAGTTTTAGTAGCGCATACAATATATCCTTGCCACGACATGATGTCTGAGATTCGTGGTTTGTTTCGGTTGATTTCTTCTATGGGTTGAAACGAAATTCCATCATATTTGAAAAGGCCAGAATTGCCGCCAATCCAAAGGTTTCCCGTTTCATCCTCAAACAAACTGTTGCATCTTTCTTTGAAAATGGCGGGATCAATTTTTGTCCATTTTTCATCTGTGCTCAGGAACGCAATTCCATCAGCAAGGGCAAATGCACATCGCCCATCTTGAAGCATGATCGATTTTCGGACGGTACTGTTATCGTCGAGATGTATAGCAACTCCATTGGTTTTTGTCAAGATGGGTTTATTGCCAGTAACGAAATTTCCGAGAGCCGTGATCACAAAGTCAAGTGAAACTCCACTTGGTGCCTTAGTGTTTGGAATGGGTATCGCTGTTGATTGATCTATACGGTAAATCTGGCCGGCGGCATCTGAGTAATAAACTTTTTCTAGATTTTTTTGATTGAAACGCACTTGTCTTGTTTGCCCGAGATCCCCGCTGAATACAACATCATGTCCAATACGGGAACAAAAAACAATCCGTTATCGCGGTCTCCAAACCAATAGTTGCCATGTCTATCTTGTAATACCGCACTGATGAAATGTCCTTCGAAAAAGGCGTCTGCGTCGTCTGGGCCATTTCTGTAATCCCTCAAACGATAAGCGCCATTGCTATTTGTCAACCAAAGATGGCCTGACCTGTCGTGCTCGAGCGTGGAAAAAACATATGGTGAACTTTCAAAATAGGCTTGGAGATTTGCCTTTTCATCGAAGACTACAAATCCACCTGGACCTGCTACTGCCCAGCGGTTTTCTTCTACCTGAACACTACAGGCAAGCTTACATTCACCAGCGACATTGAGTAGATAAGAAATGTTGTCGTTGGTGGAAATTTTGTTGTCTTGGGTAATTTCTCCTACCTGCAAAGTGACGAGTTTCTCTCCCACTTTGCGTAAATAATATGTTGGTTTATCCTGTGGTTGTGTGAACGGAAGAAATTCACTGACGCTATCCCCAAAACATTTGAAAAGTTGTATTCCGGAAAATGTGGTAACCCACAACGTATCCTTGTCGTCGAAATAAAAAGGTCCGGGTAACTTGTCTTTCAGAAGTTTTTGAATCTTTTCATTACCGGAATAGGTCTTTATGCTGTCGTTCTCCAGAAAGCAATAATCACCATTATTGCACATAAACCAAATTCTTCCATGATGGTCTTCGTTGATAAGTAGAACGTTGTTTGTACTCAAGCCATGACTGGTGGTGTAGGTTTTGAATTGATAACCATCAAAACGCGCTGCTCCTCGATCTGTAATGGCCCAGATATAGCCTTTGCTGTCCTCGAAGATTCCTTGTACTTGGGTGGATGGCATTCCTTGTCGAGTGTCATATAGACGAAAGGGGACACTCGCGTTTATTTGCGCAAAACTTTGGATTGCGTGTGTTACTAAGACCACGACCACAATGAATAGTTTCTGGTACCTCAAGGTTTGATAAATCTGTTTTTGATGGTATCCAAAAATAGGGGTAGTCTTCGTTTCGCGATCTGGAGTTTTGTGCCGTCGATCAACTCTGCTATGCCGCCATCATCGCGTAAGTATCCCTTTAAAAAATGTATGTTGACAATATGCGAATTGTGTATTCTGATAAAAACAGCGTCGTCCAGAAAATCCTCGAAGTGTTTCATCGGTTTGCTGACTACTACTTTTTCGCCACCTTTTAAGAATATGGTGGTGTAGTTGCTGTCGCTTTCCATGCGTATGATGTCTCGCATGTGTTCGAAACGATATCCGGAATGATCGGGTAGTGCGATCCTTTCCGGATTCTCGTCGTGCGAACTTTGTATCATCAATTTTATGTAGTCAATGGCACTCGCTTTAATCGCACGCAGAGCATATTTTTCATACGCGGTCACAAATACCACCATGGGTTTTGGTTCTTCCAGTCGACTCAGAAGTGTAAACCCATCAATGTCGCTCATGTGCACATCGAGAAAGATGGCGTCGGGTTTTTCTTCACGAATTCTCTGTATGCCGTTCATTCCTGAATGCGCCAATCCCGACACAGTGAGTTCAGGACAATATTTGCCTACGAGATTCTCGAGGTTTTCCCTCGCGTTTTTTTCATCATCTATGATGAGGCAGCGGACCATATTCTTATTCGCCGAAGGTATTTCCGACATCAACAAATGAAACCTCTATTGTGATTGAGGTGGTGTTTTTTTTGAGAATTCGGTGGTCTTTTATGAGAAATCGTTTTCCTAGACCCTTGAGAGGTGAGCCATTGTTCTCGACAATGAGGGTAGGAATTGAATTCGGTGAGTATCTCAAATTGCCATTTTCTTTTCACATCATCAAAACAGGTTTAGAAACCATGTGTTTTCTGCACAATTCGCAGTTGTGTCGTTAAGGTGTTGAAAGTCAATGCTGAATGTCGTAATTCTGACTCGTACATTCGCGCCCGCAATGCAAAACAACGACGACAAACTCAAAAAGATCATCTCCCATTGTAAGGAGTATGGATATGTTTTCCCATCGAGTGAAATTTATGATGGACTCAGTGCCACCTACGACTATGGTCAGTATGGTTCTGAACTAAAAAATAATATTAAGGAATATTGGTGGAAGGCCATGACGCGCCTTCATGAAAATATTGTCGGTATCGATGCTGCCATTTTTATGCATCCTACCACCTGGAAAGCAAGTGGTCACGTGGATGCTTTCAACGATCCGTTGATCGATAATAAAGACTCGAAAAAACGCTACCGCGCTGATGTACTTCTTGAAGATTACATCAAAAAACTCGAAGCGAAAAACGATAAGGAGGTAGAGAAGGCGAAAAACAAATTCGGTGATGCATTCAACGAGGAACAGTTTCGTGCGACCAATCCAAACGTTCTTCGAAATCAGGAAAAAATTACTGCTGTTGAAGCGCGCATCAAAACAGCGCTTGAAAATTCTGATTTGGTTGAGTTAAAGCAGATCATTGATGATCTGGAAATCGCAGATCCTGAAACAGGCTCCCGAAATTGGACAGAAGTACGTCAGTTTAATCTGATGTTCTCTACCGAACTTGGTTCTGTGGCAGGTGATGCTGCGACAATCTATTTGCGTCCTGAAACTGCACAAGGAATTTTCGTCAACTTCCTCAACGTTCAGAAAAGCGGACGCATGAAAATTCCTTTTGGAATTGCACAGATCGGAAAAGCATTCCGCAACGAAATCATTGCGCGTCAGTTCATCTTCCGTATGCGTGAATTTGAACAAATGGAGATGCAGTTTTTCATCAAGCCTGGTACTGACAGTGAATGGTACAATTACTGGAAAGCCGCTCGTATCAAGTGGCATAAGTCTTTGGGTATGGGTGATGAGAATTATAAATTTCATGATCACCTTAAACTTGCACACTACGCCAATGCGGCTTGTGATATTGAATTCAACTTCCCAATGGGTTTCAAAGAACTCGAAGGAATACACTCTCGCACTGATTTCGATTTAGGAAATCATGAGAAGTTTTCAGGAAAAAAATTGCGTTATCACGAGACAGAAAGTGGGGAATCTTATGTGCCTTATGTGATTGAAACATCCATTGGTCTCGATCGCATGTTCCTGGCAACGCTTACATACGCTTACAACGAAGAAACGCTGGAAGATGGTTCAGAACGGGTTGTACTCCGTATTCCACCGGCGCTCGCTCCAGTTAAGGTTGCCGTTCTTCCTCTATTGAATAAAGATGGATTGCCTGAAAAGGCGCGTGAGATCGTTGACAAATTAAAACTGTATTTCAATCTTCAATATGATGCGAAAGATGCCATCGGTCGTCGCTATCGCAGACAAGATGCAATTGGTACTCCGTATTGCATCACCATCGATCATGATACATTGAACGATAATTGTGTCACCATCCGCGAGCGCGACAGCATGAAACAAGATCGAGTGAGTATTGATCAGGTGCGTGAAATTGTAGACGAACATGTGAGCATGAATCGGTTGTTGGAGAAGTTGGTGTGAGAATCAAGCTACTTTAAGCAACTCATAACCGAAAAGTCTGGTGGTCAGAAAGCCATTGGATTCAAATAGAACAAATACACAAATGGCTTTCTGAGTAGAGCATTTGCGTGTGTTTATGCAGAGTTGTTTGCATTTCCTTCAATTTAGGAAATTTTGAAGAAATTATACTAGAATTGCGATTCTGCAGATAATCTATTTTCCTGCGATAAACGAAACGCATCCACATCCGGCAAATGCATTGAATAAGAAACCAAAGACTTGACAGCCCTAATTCTATTCTCGGATTGTTGGGCAATTAGTATCTTAATGTGGTTTTCCAACAGAGGTCATACGTAACATTTTTGGTTCATGATCGTCTTCTCTTCAATACCATACTCAACAACACGGCCGCAGAATAACTCAACGGACATTCAAGATTTTTTTGGTTCGTTGTAATAAAGTCGGGTATGTTTTGTTATAGGATTTGATCAAAAGAACCAAGCCAAATTCCAAAATGATTATTCTGAATGCCAGAATTGCTGTTTTTTCTCTGATGATTCTGCTGATGGTTTTGATGTTTGTTCCGCCCTTGCACGGTCAAACCACATTGCAATTGAAATGTGAAAAGGAAGAAATCGATGCGTTCTGCCGTTCTGATCATTCGTATTCAGACATTGTTCAGATAGACATTGAAGGGTCAGGTCATGACGTGAATTGGAATAAACTGGCGCGCGCACTTGCTGAACTTCCGGCCCTTTGCGATCTAAGGTTACTCAATAATTCTTTCGAGGCTCTGCCCAAAGGAATTTCATCTTTGAAAAAACTGAATGAACTCACAGTCATCGGTAGTGATGAATTACCCATGGAATCTTGTTTGAATGTGTTCGCGGATTTACCGCTATTGAAGAAAATTACATGGGAATTGTACGAATTGGATGCCGTGCCTTTCGATATTATTTTATTGGAACAGGTTGATACTGTAGTCATCGTTGATGGGCAACTTGCTGATCTGAGAAAATTTTATCCGGATGTTTTAACTGATCAGGAGTTGGAACATCGATTTTCGAAAATGGCGGTGCCCGCAACATTGGTTTCAACAGTTCCGATAGAAGTAGAATTCATCACATTAATCGAACAAATACCGGAAGCGATTCGGACAGAAGATCACACGACAGAGGTTACTGACTATTTTGATCTTCGATATCACCGTGCAAGAAAAATCGATCCTCCGGCCGAACCTTGGACAAGACTTTATACCCATGTTATTCCTCCATTGGAAAATGTACAAATCGAAAAGGAATTTTTTGAGGTGGAATGCGAAACGCCGACAATTGTTTGCTCGGAAAAAGGTGGAACTCAAGTCATCATTCCACCAAATTCTTTTGTTGATGTAAATGGAAATCCGGTCATTGGAAATGTGTTAGTGGAATACCGAGAGTTTCTTGATGTGGCAGACCAAATACTCAGCGGAATACCCATGTCTTTTACGGAGGATGATGATGTTTCACTATTCCGCTCGGCGGGTATGTTTGAAATCAATGCTTCTAAAGATGGCAGCGAAATTTTTCTAAAAGAAAATGCCCAAATGACCATTAATTTTCATTCTGTCGATTCATTGGATCGATTTCAGTTCTATGCCTTTAATGACACATCAAACACTTGGGTTGATTTGGGCAATGCAAATTTGGGAAGGGTTGATGTGAACTTGGAAGAATACAATTATTCTAGTGCTGCTCATTTTTATAATGGCTGGATTCATAGAGGGAATACCCTACCAAGACCAGATACAACCCTTTTTGCACAGCGTTATGAAAGCCTGTGCTATACCCATACTAGAAGAGATTTGAAGACCTACGAATCAGGAATTGAATATGGGTATTGGAAGGTTCGTTCGCATGAATTGCGGTTGAAGAAAATCAGAAGATCTAAGGGTAGGGTAATTTTCACTTTGGAGGGGTCTTATAGCGGTAACCCGGAGATGAAAAAAATCCACGTGGATGATTGGCGGCTTGTTTCGAACATTTCAGTTAAAATACTTCGGAAAGATTTTCACCGAAAAAGACTTTTTTGTGATATCCGAATCTTGGAAGGGGATGGCTGTTATGTGCTTCAATTGAAGGATGACACGTCCTTTTCACATCTGCAAGTGATGCCGTTGAAGAGTTATCGTAAAAAAGGAAGAACGTACTATGAAGACCGAGACTTGAAATTGGATGCTTACAAAAAGGCATTAGCGACACGCGAAAAACAATTTAACAAAGGCCTGAATAAATACAATCGGCTGTTTATTCGTAAAGCGATAAAAAGAAATGAAAATTGGGTGAAGTGGAATTGGAGTACAACAAGAGCAATGATGACCATTGAAGAAAAAAAAATGAATCAAGTGGAGTGGGATGTTTATTGCGATTCGATCCAAAGGTTGGAACGACAAGATTTTGCTATGGCTAAAGTGAATGCCGCGAGTTTTACTAGAAGTTTGAGTATCGATGGATTTGGAATTTATAATTGTGATCAAATAGAACGGCTTCAGAATCCTGTTGTGATTGCTGCCAGTTATGAAAATCAATCTGGAAATCGGGTTGATGGTAAATGCACATATGTCATTGATAGAAATATCAATGGTGTTTTGACTTATGATGGTTATAGACAAATGAGCCCCAAGAGATTTGCACTTGATCCGGAAAGTGTTCAGGCAATTGTCGTCGTTGATAAAAATGGTCAAATAGGAATTGTAGATATTAATCACTTAAAAACGCTAAGTCTCGAGGATCAAGGTAGATACACCCTAAAGCTGGAGTCGGTCGAAACCCCATTATCTGTCACTGAGTTTAGAAATTTGATCGGTATTTGAGTAAGAGTGAATAGATTTCGCTTTCGTAATGTTCCTCAGTCCATTAGAACCTTGGAGTCATTCTTCCCACATCATTCGTTGTCCTGCTTTTGTAATAGATTAGAATTCACACGGGGTTTTGATGTCACGGTCTTGATTGTGGATTTTTTTTGGCAATGCTATTTCTATATTTTTGGTAACACTTTACCAATAATGCCATTATGAAATACATCATTACAGTTTGTTCTTTTTTCATAGTCTTTTTTGCGAACGCCCAATGCAGCCTCACTGTTCAGTTCGTCCAAACCCCTGTTTGTGCTGGTGAAGATTTGTCTTTCGCTGGCTACAGCACCGGAAGTTGCCCAGATGCTGCGTATTGGGTCTATAACTGGAAGTACAATTCTGGACAAGTTTTATTGATAGACACCCTTTATTCAATTGGCGATTCCTCTTTCGCTTTCATGTCATTGGACATCTATGAAATATTAATGGATGATCTTACTGTAGAAGTGAATGCCTTTGATGTTTCTGACATGGAAGTAGGATCAAATTATTATGAACACCTCGTGTCTGCTCCATTATTTCCACTGTCAATATTTTATTTTGGACCGTTGACCTCTTGTAATCAATTGGCGGAATTGGAAATTAATGGTGGAGTGGCTCCTTATGAAATTTTAAGCGATGGTCTGCCTTTGTTTACGTTTAGTCCTTCGCCGGGAATTTTCTCGCCAAGTTTGACTCAGGTGATTATACCATCCAAATTATTGATGCTATGGATGCACATTGGATTCTGCTGCACCTTATCACGAAACAATAACGGAGAACTACACCCAGAAACAGCAGAACCTTTGGAAAATGGTGTGCCTTTTTATTATCAAGGGCTGTGCTCTCCAACATCTGTGCAGAATGAGCTGTGCCAATGCCAATGTTTATGATGGTGGTTGGTTTTCTTTCTCCTCCGAAAACTTCAACAACGCGGCGATCACCTTCATTCCGGACTCGATTTTTGGTATCTACATCAACTATGGGGAATATTGTTTTGAAGTTTACGAATCGCTGGACGGAACTTGCACGAACTTGAACTCTGTTTATTGCGGATGTGCTCAGGGAGGGCAACTCAATTTGGGAGAATATTTTAATTTGATTCCGAATACCACATATTACGTACTGCTGATGACATCTGCTGATTTTTCCTATATCGTAGTTGATCTTGCTGATGAATTTGTCTACAACGCAGGATGCTCTGATATCAATTCATGCAATTACAATCCAGAACCACACGAATATGAAGTTTGTTTATATCCGGGCTGCATGGATCTGACAGCATGTAATTACGATGCATTGGCTACTTGTGAAGATGGTAGTTGTATCTACGCTTCGAGTGTTTTCGCCCAAGCTTTCTTCGATGAAGATGCAGATGGAAATTGGGATATCTATTCTTCTAACCCTGAGGACGCCTGGGCAGGTAGTGGCTACTTTACAATCATTGAAACGGGTCAAATCATTTATCCAGACATGCTTGGAACATTCACTGTTGGAGATATCCCCGAGGGTGCGTATACCCTTTCTTTTACAGATCCAAATGGCTATTGGCAACTGAATGGTGATGTGATCGCCATGACTATTCCTTCCTGTGATGAGATTTTAATTCCTTTGGAAAGCACGAGTGGAGCATTTGCTCAATATAGTGCGGTGAATGAATCTGTGATGTCCACTTTCATATGTGTAACAGGAACAACTCCTATTATAAGTGTGCACAATGCAGGCTCAATGCCATTGAATGCGGTTTTGACTTTCGGCTTTGATAGTTCGATTGACTTAGCAACTAGTTCATTGGCTACTCCATTTGATGAATTTACCGATAGCACTGCAACCTGGTATATAGAGAATCAGGACCCGGGTAGCGTTGTTAATTATGGTCTTGTCGTGCAAGGCCTAGATTCTGATCATGTCGGTGAAATTTATGAGTTTGTTTTTCATATTGATTTTTATTCAATAGATGGAAGTTTGCTGGACTCTCAGGAGTGGATCGTTGAAACCATTGTGACGTGCAGCTATGATCCGAATGTGAAGCAGGCAATTCCAATTGGCTATCGGGATGAGCATTTCATTTTAGCAGGCGATGAAATCGAATACACGATTCAATTTCAAAATACTGGAAACGACTTCGCGCATGACATCACAATTGTCGATTCTTTGGACCTAACTAAATTTGATTTAAGCACATTTCTTCCTGTGCTAGGATCGCATCCATTTAGCACTGTTGTGAATGAGCAAGGTGTCGTGCAATTTCTATATGATAATATTCAACTTCCCGGCCTGTCAATGAATGAGGAGCTATCACATGGTTTCGTGACATTCAAAATTCAAACACTTGGTGATTTGATGCCCGAAACAAATATTCTGAACTATGCATCTATTTATTTTGACACCAATGATCCAATTGTGACCAACACATACCATCACACTATTTTCAGTTGTGAATGGATGCCTCAACTACCGGATTTTGCGGATGCATGTGAAGGCGATTTTGCAACTCCAACGATAGACGAGACATATGTGGATCTTTTTGAATGGTCCGTGGATGGCGTTTTTGCTGGTTACGAATCTCAAATCACAGAAGACTTTACTTCTGGCACACATGAAATCTCTTTGATCGTGTCGAATCCATTATGTCAGGTAAGCAGTGTACTTGAAGTAAATGTTGCAGATGCACCTTCTGCTCAAATTGAATGGGATACGCAAACAGAGTGCATAGTCGCCTCGCCTGGCGAAACCTATCAGTGGTACTTTGGATCCACTTTGCTCAAAGGACAAACAGAACAAACACTTTGTTTGGGAGAAGACTTCACACAAATTGGAACTTATTACTGTATCGTAACCAATGCAGAAGGTTGTTCAACGGAGTCCTTTTTGTTCTTGTATTTTTCTGTTGATGATCAGGATTCACGCTTAGGTGCATTTTATCCAAATCCGCTGAAGGATATTTCAACACTTGTTTTGCCTGATGGCACAAGAGAAGTTTTAGTTCATGGCGTTTCGGGCGAATTGGTAAAATCATGGATTCCGAATTCGAATGTTCAGCAACTCAACAGAACAGAATTTGCAGCGGGTATGTACACGATTACACTAGAACATCATAATGGGAGTCATATCATGATTAAAATGATCGTGGAGTAATAACTGATGTTTAGTTCTATGAAGATATATAAAGGGCCGCTAGCAGCGGCCCTTTGCATACACATCTGCTTAGAATCAATACGCATTTTCCAAATTCTCATCAAAGACATACGTTTACTCATTCGGTTGTGATTTGTAAAACCAACTATTCACCTTGAATATAAATTCGCGACATGAAAAAATTATTGACGTGCATATTCATTCTTGTTGCAGTTGTTCAAACACATTCACAGACTGCTGCTTCTTATGGTTTTGGCGCTTCTCTTGGCACTTATAATAGTATCCAGGATATAGGAACAGACGCGACTGTGGCTGGTGATGACTTGTTTGATACTGCCATACCTATTGGTTTTACATTCGGCTATTGTGGCACAAATTACGTACAGCTCTATGCGTCCTCGAATGGATATGTGTCACTACCTAACGTGCTTCCTTCATCTGGAGCACCATCCGCTTCGAACAATATGAATTCTGTTCAGTTACTCACTTTCGGCACTGGTTTACTTTGTCCTTTCTGGGATGATCTTGATGGTACCGGAAGACACGCCTACTATGCTACGTTAGGCAATGAACCAAACAGGGTTTTTGTTTTTGAATGGGTAGAGTTTGGACTTTATGGAGGTTTGTCTGGTGCTACAAATGACACCTTGAATTTTCAGATTAAATTATATGAAACATCCGGTACCATCCAATTCTGTTATGGACCGCACAATCAGCCGTCACTTTCTGCTACCATAGGGATTTTCAACTCGAACACGGATTATCAGACGCTAGACGAACCCTCGTCAAATCCGACACCTTCTGCTACCGATTTCACTGGTAACATCAATTCACTGCCTGCTGATGGACAAGTTTACACCTGGAGCCTCGGACCCATTGCTGTGGAGGAGACATCAATGGTTAGTGTGACGGATTATCCCAATCCTTCTGAGGGTAAAGTGAATTTGATGGCATCTGAGTCCATCGATTGCATCGTTATTTATGATGCGCTCGGCCAAATGATAACAACAGATTTTCCACGGACGAAACACTTCTCATGCACATTTGAAGAAAGTGGTTGTTATTTCATGAAAGTGATCACCGAACATGACACAATCATGAAACAAATCAATGTTGATTAGATCTTTTGATTCGGAATTATGTGTTTCGATTGATTGTTTTGAACCGAATTATTTTCACATGCATAGTCAATAATTGAAAATTACTGTTCATTTGATTAGAATAATATCTCAAATAATAAAGGCCGCGTCAAGCGGCCCTTTATCGTTATGGAATAAGAATCAATTCCCCACTTCACTCATAAACTTAATTCTCATCAATCGCAGTGGTTCTTCTTCATAGTCGCCATCAAAGTATTCTTCGGCAGCGCGAATTTCATCTGTTTCGGATTGCATGAAATACTCCATGATTTCATCTTGCTGATCTTCATCAAATTCTTCATCGATGAAATATTGAATGTTGAGTTTTGTACCAGATGATACAATGGTCTCTAATTCCGTGAGTAACTCATCCATGCTTTTACCCAATCCTTTTGCAATGTCTGGAAGAGGTATGCGCTTGTCAATATTCTGAATGATCTGAACTTTTTGAAGACTCTTGTTACCCGCGGATTTTACAACAAAATCTACCGGACGTTCTATTTCGTTTTCATCAACATAATGTTTGATGAGATCAATGAAAGGCTGTCCGAATTTTTGTGCTTTACCTTTTCCAACTCCACCGATTTGCGCAATCTCATCCAATGTGATTGGATACTGTGTGCACATTTCTTCCATGGCAGGATCCTGCACAATAACATATGGCGGGATTTTTTTTCTCTTTGGCTAAACGCTGACGGAGATCTTTGAGCATGGTGAACAATGCCTCGTCGACTGCGCCACCACCTTGTTTTGGAATGATCAAATCATCATCATCTGTCTCTCCGATTTCTTCTTCTTTCACAACCATGAATGGCTGTGGCTTTTTCATAAATGCGTTACCTTCCGGTGTGATCTTGAGTGTGCCGTACGTTTCGATTTCTTTCATCACCAAGCCACGTACGTACATCTGACGCACAATTGCATTCCAGAATTTTTCATCTGAATCTTTTCCTTCTGCGAAATATTTACTGAGGTGGCCTTTGTATGTAGTGACTTCAGATGTTTTTATTCCGGCAATCACTTTGCATATAAATCCTGCTTTGTGAAGTTCTTTGAATTCACTGATGCACTCCAATATCATTTGCACTTGTTCGCTTCCATCGAATCTTTCTTTCGGATTCCGGGAATTGTCATCCATGCCCGCACCTTCGCCATTCACTGGATCCCACTCTTCACCAAAATAGTGAAGCAAATATTGTCGGCGACTCATCGAAGTTTCTGCATATGCAATCACTTCCTGTAACAACAACATTCCAATCTCTTGTTCAGCCACAGGTTTTCCCTGAAGGAATTTTTCAAGCTTCTCAATATCTTTTGGAGAGTAAAAAGCAATACAAACACCCTCACCTCCATCTCGTCCCGCACGTCCCGTTTCTTGATAATACGACTCCAAACTTTTTGGAATGTCGTGGTGAATGACAAATCGAACATCGGGTTTGTCGATACCCATACCAAACGCAATGGTTGCACAAATCACATCTACATCCTGCATCAGGAATTTATCCTGAACCTTACTGCGTTGTCCACCATCCATTCCGGCATGATATGGAAGCGCTTTGATTCCATTTACCTGCAATAGCTCTGCTATTTCTTCTGTTTTCTTTCTGCTTAGACAGTAAATGATACCGCTCTTACCGCTATTCGCTTTGATGTATTGTATAATCTGCTTACCAACGTTTGCCTTTGCTCGTATTTCATAATAGAGATTGGCTCGGTTAAATGACGCTTTGAAAACCTTTGCGTCGAGCATCCCTAAGTTTTTCTGAATATCCTGCTGTACCTTAGGTGTTGCAGTTGCCGTCAATGCCATGATCGGGCAATCTGCTATCTGTTCAATGATCGGACGAAGTCTGCGATATTCTGGTCGAAAATCATGACCCCATTCTGAAATGCAATGGGCTTCATCTATCGCTACAAAAGAAATTTTTACACCACGGAAAAACTCTACGTTTTCATCTTTATTCAAAGACTCTGGTGCAACATAAAGGAGTTTACACTTACCTCCCATGATGTCACTTTTCACCTGTGTAATCTCTGTTTTGTTCAAAGACGAATTGATGAAGTGAGCAATACCATCAGTTTCACTGAATCCACGGATGGCATCAACCTGATTCTTCATCAATGCGATGAGCGGAGAAACAACAATCGCTGTTCCTTCCAACATCAGCGCGGGTAATTGATAGCACAAGGACTTGCCTCCACCCGTAGGCATGATCACAAACGTGTCATGGCGCTCGAGCACTGCGTTGATCACATCTTCTTGAAGTCCTTTAAATTTACTGAAGCCGAAAAACTGCTTCAATGCTTCCTTTGGAGAAAGCCCAACTACTGTTTGCATTTGAATACTATTTGGTAACGTTCATAAAAACCTACTGGGATATTGCCGTTAAATCACCCGATTGTTTGGGTTTTTCCCCGGTGGCCTCCGTAGTGCCGCTGATACAGGGTAGCATCAGTTTTCCAAAGTGGTTTCTAAATTAGGTAATTTTCTTCCTTATACCAAAACGTTTAAGTAAAACTACATTCCTCTTTTTACGAAGAGCCATTGCTCTTTAAAAAAACGGAACGCGAATGTAATCACACAAACTGCTTTTTGAAAATCTTTTTTGAAAAATATAGTGTGTTCATCTTCAATGCGCAAATGGCCCTTTTGACGGGCTTTTCAGGCCGCACGAATGATGTAAATTATATCTGCAATACGTTGAAGTGTCACACGATTATGACTTATATTCTTTCTTCATGTTCTAACTATCGATGTTTTCTTTCTGCTGTTTTATGGCCTTTGCGCATATCTCCGGAGCGATTGTCATATAGGTCTGGGAAAAAAACATTGTCCTTTTTATGCCTCAGGTGCATCTTTGCGATCTCAATTTTCTGCGATGGCCGTAAAAAAAAGTACCATACTCGAATCTGCAAGAAGAACCTTGAAGATGGAATCTTCTGCGATAGAGGCCATGGCAGAACAACTCAGCGAAGATTTTGATGTAGTTGTAAAGAAATTATTGAAATCGAATGGCCGCCTTATTATCACAGGAATTGGTAAAAGCGGAAACATTGCTCAAAAACTCGTTGCAACGTTTATCAGTACTGGTCAACCCGCCGTGTTTATGCATGCGGCAGATGCCATTCACGGTGATTTGGGCAATGTGCATAAAAACGACATCGTGCTGTGTATTTCAAAAAGTGGTGATTCTCCGGAAATCAAAGTGCTTGTTCCGTTGCTAAAAAGCATGGGTACCACTTTGATCGGCATGGTAAGCAACGTACATTCATTTTTAGGGAAACAAAGCGATCATATTCTCCATACTCCCGTGGAAAAGGAAGCTTGTCCAAACAATCTTGCTCCTACTACCAGTACTACCCTTCAACTTGCTCTTGGTGATGCGCTTGCAGTTGCCTTGATGGAATGCAGAGGTTTTACCGCAAAAGATTTTGCGAGATATCATCCGGGAGGTGCCTTGGGTAAAAAACTGTATGTGAAAGTAGCCGATTTGCTTGGCAATAATTCAGACCCAGCTGTGAAGCCAGATACTCCCATCAAAGATGTGATCATCGAAATTTCATCCAAACGATTGGGCGCAACAGCGGTAGTGGATAAATCAGGTTTGGTTGGCGTCATCACCGATGGTGACTTGAGAAGAATGCTTCAACACAAAACTGATTTTTCTAAACTAAAGGCTAAGGACATCATGAGTTCGCAGCCAAGGACAATAGAGTCTACAGAACTTGCCGTGGAAGCCTTTCATGTAATGGAAAGCAATCACATTACTTCGTTGATCGTCCTTAAATCCGGAAAATACAAGGGGATTATTCATCTCCATGACATACTGAAGGAGGGTATTTTCTGATCAGTTTATGGCAGCGGAAAAAAAGGATATGTCTTTTTTGGAACACCTTGAAGAGCTCAGAAGGCGTCTGGTTCGGGCTGTTCTTGGCGCTCTGGTTGGGGTCGTTGTGATCGTCTATTTTCATGATTTCGTGGTGAATGAAGTGATTATGGGCCCGAGAAACGCTGATTTTATCACCTACAGGGCATTTTGTTCTTGGTCCCATCAGATGGGTCTTGAGGATCAACTCTGTCTTGAACCTCCCGCATTCAAGCTGCAAAGCACTACGATGAGCGGGAACATGAATGCGGATATTATGGTGTGTCTGGTTGGTGGTCTCATTCTGGCATTCCCTTTTATTTTCTGGCAGATTTGGGGATTTATCAAGCCTGGCCTCAAGGAACGCGAAGTCTCGGCGGTAAATGGCGTCGTATTTTTCGTGTCTCTGCTCTTTTTCTGTGGTGTGGCTTTTGGCTATTTCGTTCTCGCACCACTGAGCATTCAATTCCTTGGAAACTACCAGTTTGCGGATGTGGAAAATAACTCGACTGTGTTGTCTTACCTGAAACTCACCACCTCGCTGGTTTTCGGTACGGGTTTGCTTTTTCAATTGCCCATCCTGATGTTCTTTCTCGCCAAAATCGGATTTGTTTCTTCTGCTTTCTTGAAAAAATACCGCAAGCATGCTTTTGTCGTGAATCTGATTGTCGCTGCTATCCTCACCCCACCCGATGTCACCAGTCAATTATTGGTCGCCATGCCCATTCTACTCCTTTATGAATTGAGCATCTGGATTGTCTCCAGGGTGGAGAAAAGCCAAAGATTAAGCGGAAATTCTTAAAAATGTGCCCGTTTAGTAGGGGGTTTGACCGTCTCGATGTAATCTCTTTCAGGCCAGCTAAGAATACTGCCCGTTGTATAACGGTTGCATGGAAGAATTTCTATATTTGGCCCTCAATTTTGTTGACCTTTTTAATATCATCAATCAAATGAAAAAAATCTACTTGCTTGCATTTTCGTTGTGTGTTGGTTCGAGTCTTCTCGCTCAGGTATCTGTAAATGGATATCACGGGAAGTATAAACCAACAAGAGAAAACATTTCTCCAATGTCCGCTGCACGTGTTGATGCTGCTTCGAACGGCATCGGAATGCGTGATGTTATTTTGGAAGAGAATTTCCAGGGTGTTACCGGAACTCTTCCTGGTGCTTTACCTGCTGGTTGGTCTACTCCAGACGTTTTGAAAACGAACGGAACCACGACCGATACTTCAGACGACTTCAACGGACCTGCTTTCATGGTTCATGATGGTACTACTGCCAACTCTGGTGGTTATTGGCCTGTTACGGAAGTTGGTTCTGGCAATCAGTTTGCTGGTGCCAATGACGATGGCGCTCCTTGCGATTGTGTAATGACCGCTGTTTATGTTGAAACTCCTCCAGTGGATTTCAGCACAGCTCTTTATCCTGCTGTTACTTTCGATATTTACCATGATGGTAATTTCGGTGCTGGTGACGCTTCAGTTACTGTTTCTGTTGATGGCGGTGCCACATGGACTCAAATCAACTACCCAGGCGATGCTAACGGTGTTCTTCCTATTGAAGAAGGCAACTGGCAAACAATCGTTTTGACCTTGTTCGACTACGCCAGCTTTGCTGATGTGCGCATCCGTTTCAACTGGTCTGATGGTGATTCTTGGGCTTCTGGTTTTGGCGTTGATAATGTTGTTATCGGAGACCTTGAAGAATACAGCCTCACCATGGATAAAGTTGTTTTCGGTGACTGGAATCAGGACACTTTCGGTCTAGGTTTCTGGGATTATTCTATGATTCCACTTTCTCAGACTAGCCCAGTTCACGCTACTGCAGTTGTGAGCAACACCGGTTTCTATGATCTCACTGATGTGAATCTCGAAATAGAAGTAATGAATGGCGCTACTTCTGAAGGTACTTGGAGCACACTTTCTCCAGATCCTTTGGTAAGTCTTACCAAAGACACATTGTCTGTTCAAGCAGACTTCATCCCTTCGGCTGTTGGTCAATACCACATCATGGCTACTACCACAAGCAGCGCTGTTGAAGCTGATCTTACAGACAACGAAGCATCTGCTCATTTCGAAATGACCGATTGTACTTATGCCCGCGACCAAGATGGCGCTCAGGCTTTCATGGAACTCCTCAGCGGTGAATACGGTGGTAACCTCTTCGATATCTATCAAGATGAAACTTTCGGCAGTATCCGTTTCGCTATTGGTGCAGGTTCTGACGTAGGTGGTACCATCACTGGTTTCATCCTCGACTTCGGTGGCTTCGATGCGAATGGTGATCCAATTTTCGAATTCGTTCAAGGTTCTGAAACTGAAGAAGTGACTGTTTATGAAGAACACCTCAACAGTGTAAACGACAATGACTTTACTTGTCTTCCTTTCGTTGAGCCTGTTACACTCCTTGCTGATCACGTTTATCTCGTTGTTATCAGCGGTAGCGGTACAGTTCGTGTTCCAGTTTCTGGTAGCAATGTATGGGTAAGCTCTTGGCTCTTCACAGACAATGCATATGGCGCAACTTCTGGTGTTCCTATGATCCGTCTGATGGGTCAGTGTGCTGAAGGTTGCACCGTTGGCGTGAAAGAAGAGGTAAAAGGAAATGTTTCTCTCAACCAGAACATGCCTAACCCTGCCAGCGACGTAACTATGATCAACTACACCCTCAATGGTTCATCTAAAGTGACTATGAGTGTTCGTGATATCGCTGGTCATCTCGTTGAAGAGTTCGAACTTGGAAATAAATCAATCGGTAGCCACAACTACCAATTGAATGTTTCTAGCTACGCTCCTGGTGTTTATTCTTACACCATCAACGCTGGTTCTACCAACATTACACGCAAAATGATCGTGGAATAATCCTCCTCGTTTATCATAAAAAAACAAAAGGCCTCTGTTAAAGAGGCCTTTTTGTTTGTTCGATGATAGGTGATTTTGATGTTTAACTGTACTTTGGCCACACCGAATTCAATCAAAAGGTCAACAATGAAAAAAATTTTTACTATGATCACTGCGCTGGCGCTTGCATTCGCGGCCAACGCACAAACAAAACACTATGCCGGCAAGGCAACACACCGTAAGGTGGTTCCTCGTCAGCAGACTGAAGCAGAAATCAGACTTTCTCTGGAAAATGGTATCGCCAACAAGGCTCAGGCTTCCTCTCAGGAAAGAGATATTCTCTTCTCGGAAGATTTTGCCAACGGTTTTAATGGTAACAATGCTTTTGGAGCATGGACCAACGAAGACTCTGGCGGTAACTCTATCTGGATGGTAGCCGACGCCAACAGCCCAGCAGGCGCTTACTCTAGCTCCGATCCTGCCTTGGCTTCTACCAGCGCAGGTAATGGATGGATCATTTTCGATTGTGATTTGTACCAAGGCGGCGAAATCACTACCGCAAATCCTGCTGAAGCAGTTTCTGGTTATCTCACTTCACCTGTGATGGATTTCAGTTCTGCTCAAAGTGCTATTCTTACTTTCGAACACTATTTCAGATTTTGCTGCTACGATGCAAAACCAATGTTTCTTGAAGTAACCAATGATGCCGGCCTAAACTGGTATGCATTTGATGTTGCTCCTGAATTCTTAGGTGGAGCAAATGATGCATCTGATAATCCGCTTTTGACGACCATTGATATTTCTGCACTTGCAGCTGGTCAACCTGGTGTTCAAATCCGCTTCGCATGGCAGCCCGATGGAAACGTTACACATTCTCATTACTACTGGGGTCTTGATGATGTCACCATCTCAACAAATCCAGCGGTAAATGATATTCGTGTAATTGCCTGCACAAACGGCGATATTTTCAATGATTTTCAATTCCGCGCGATACCACTCGAACAAGCTATCCCTGCTGATGCCGATGGAATGATCGTAGGTACTATCTATACGAACGCAGGAACTGCAGCTCATCAGGCAAATATTAAAGTCGAAATTCTCGATGAAGCCATGAACGTTCTTGCATCTGATTCTTCTGATGTGGAAATTCTTCCAAATAGTTTGATGGCTACTCCAAATGATGTGGTGGACAGCGTGTTCATTGCAAGTGGATGGCAGCCTACTGTTGCAGGAACATACTTTGCACGTTGTACAGTGAGAACTCTAGAAACTGAAGAAACTCCTGCAGACAACAGCGCATTGAGAAAATTCACCATCACTGATGATGAATTCGGTCATGATGATCCAGCAGCTTTGACTACTACAATGGAACCAATTTCTGGAACTGGCACCAGTGCGGATCCTTTCCCAGAAACTGGCTATGGTAATTACCTTACCGTTTACAATGACGGTTCAACTGCTTATGGCGCTACAATTAGGTTTGGTACTGCCTCAACTACAGGCACGCCAATCACGATTTTGTTGATCAAGCAATCTACTGATTACAATCTTACTGATGGTGAGTATATCGCTGGTAGCGAATATTCTATTGACCCGTCATGGACTCCTAACTTCTCTTCTCAAACTTATCCAATCTATCTTCCTTTCGATGATGGTGCGGCAATTGAAGGTGGTAGCCGCTACTTCGTAGGTATTCAAACTACTTCTGAAGGTACAGAACGTCTTTCTATCAAAGCAAACCGTGAGTTTGATGAGGATTTCTCTACTGGAGTATGGGCTGAAACAGTGGATGGTGATTTTATCTGGTTCTTCGGACTTACATCGGTGTGTGATTATACTCCTGGTGTTCGTCTTGTTCTCTCGGAAAGAATTGGTGTAGAAGAAACCAACACCATTGGCTTGAATAGCTTCACAGTGAATCCTAATCCTGCCCGTGATGTTGCTACACTTAATTTCGATCTTCAAGGATCGCATTATATCGCTTATGAAGTGCGTGATATCACAGGAAAACTGATGGATTGGAAAAACATTGGTCAGTTCAGCGGTGCGAATAACTATCAATTGGATGTCTCTTCATACCCTGTTGGACAATATGTTGTTCGCCTCGTAATCGACGGTGAACACCTTGTTCCAACACAACTTCAAGTGACAAAATAATCTTTTGAAATTTGATATGAAGGGGCCGGTTTTCCGGCCCCTTTTTTTGTGTCATTATTCCCGGAACACGAAATCCTTATTCTCATTCTGGGTTGAATGTATTTTTGTGTGGTAAACTTTTCGAGTGAGAATCCATACCAGTTTTGAGTCAGTTGTCAATATTGCAAATCCTGTGGTGACCATCGGGACTTTTGATGGAGTGCATTTGGGACATATCGCAATCATCAGCAGAATTTCTGAAATAGCCAAAGAAATTGGCGGTGAAACTGTGCTACTGACTTTTTATCCGCACCCTCGTATGGTCCTTCATCCGGACGATCACCAAATCAAATTACTTCACGCTCCAGAGGAAAAAGCACGAAAGCTTGAGGAAGCTGGTATTGATCATTTGGTCATCTATCCTTTTTCAAAGGAATTTTCAAGATTAAGCCCCTTCGAATATGTACGTGACCTGATTGTAACGGGTCTTCATGCGCATACTGTGGCCGTTGGATATGATCATCGCTTTGGAAGAAATCGCGAAGGTGATCATCTTGGTCTCGTTGAATTGTCTGAAACGTTTGGGTTTCAAGTAGAAGAAATTCCGGCTAAAATGATAGACAGCAATAATGTGAGTTCCACCAAAATCAGATCAGCCCTGGAAAGCGGTATGATCCAGGAAGCCTCGCAGTTTCTGGGCTATCGGTATTCTCTCACGGGTAAAGTCATCAAAGGCGATGGTATAGGGCGCACTTTTGGTTATCCAACCGCCAATATTGAAGTAAACTATGCGTATAAACTTATTCCCGCCAATGGAATTTATGCTGTCGAAACTATCGTGATGGGTAAGTCTTATCGAGGCGTCGCCAGTATTGGAGTGAGACCCACAATCAATAACAAAAATCTGCGTTCGGTGGAAGTCTTTATTTTTGACTTCAATGAGGATATCTATGGTGAAAACATACAGATGACTTTCGTCGATTATATCAGACCGGAAATGAAATTTGGCTCGATTGATGAATTAAAACAGAATATCGCAAACGACATCATCAAAGCAAAACAACTCTTTTGAAAAGAACATTACATATCGTGATTTTTTGCTGCTCTGTTTTGAGCGCATTGATGGGTAATGCGCAATTACTTTCACCTGCAGCTTTGGATACGATGCCAATATTCAGGAATTTGGAGGAGGCAATGAAAAGCCCAGATCAGGTATATAGACTCGATTTGAGCAAGCACAAATTGTCTGTCATTCCAGTGGAAATCTGGTCCATGAAAAACTTGAATGAACTCATCCTCGATAAAAACAGAATCACTTTCATTTCTGATCAAATTCAAAACCTGAAGTACCTCCAGATTTTTTCTGCACAACACAATGAAATTGAAAAATTGCCTGCGAATCTGAAACAACTCAAAAACCTCCGGGAACTTGATTTGGCCGACAATCTAATATCTTCTATTCCGGACGATATTGACGAACTCAGCCTGCTGGAAGTGCTTGCTTTATGGGATAACCCAATCGAATACTATCCTGAATCGCTCAGTGATTTGCCTCATCTGAAAGTTTTGGATTTGCTTCACAATCAAATCAGCACGGATACGCAACAGCGGTTGAAATCCAATCTACCTGAGGTCAAAGTAATTATGTCGCCTCCTTGCAGTTGTCAGGACGGCAACGATTAATCAGTCTTCATTTTCAACTCTTTTCTTCGGCGTTTCCATATTAGCTTAGCCGACATGAAACTCACCGATTTTCTGAACAACTACAATCCAAGGGTATTGAGTAAACCTTATGTGATTGCTGAGGCCGGCGTGAATCACGAAGGCTCTATGGAACTTGCCAAAAGGTTGATCGACGAAGCCGCTCAAGGTGGTGCCGATGCCATCAAGTTTCAGACATATAAAGCTGAAACCATCGCCAGCAAAGACTCGCCATATTATTGGGATATTACCAAAGAACCAACAAGGTCTCAATTCGAACTTTTCAAGAAATACGATAAATTCTGGAAAAAGGAATATGAGGAATTAGCGAAGTATTGCGAAAAGGCGGGCATCGAATTCATGAGCACACCATTCGATGTAGAAAGTGCGACATTCCTCAATGAACTGATGCCAGTTTTCAAAATCAGCAGCAGTGATATCACGAACTTGCCCTTCATCGAATACCAGTGTTCTTTTGGAAAACCGATTATTCTTTCAACTGGTGCTGCGTACAAGTGGGAAGTGATGCAGGCTGTGGAAACCATCGAAAAACACGGGAATCAATTGTGTCTGATGCATTGTGTGCTCAACTACCCAACTATGGATGAGAATGCCAATCTGGGAATGATCAAAGACATGATTCGTCTTTTTCCGGATGCTGTTCCAGGTTATAGTGATCACACATTACCAAAGGATATGCATACGCTTGAAGTGGCCACATTATTGGGTGCAGTTGTCCTTGAAAAACATTTTACTCATGATAAATCATTGCCGGGCAATGACCACTATCACGCAATGGATATGCACGATCTGAAACATTTCAGAGAGAGAATAGATCGCACATTTGGCCTCTTGGGTACTTTTGAAATGAAGGCACTTGAGAGTGAAGCTCCTGCAAGAGCGAATGCCAGAAGAAGCCTAGTTGCTGCCAGAGATATTCCCGAAGGAAAAGTAATTGAAATGGCTGACCTTACCTGGAAACGCCCTGCCAGTGGCATTTCTCCACGCGACATTCATCAGGTACTTGGAAAAAAGGCCGCAAAAAACATTGGTGAAGACGAAGTCATGAAATGGAATTTTTTACAGTTTTGATAAAGACATCTAAGGTGTCATAAAAATTTGATCAATGCGCTACAAACAGTTATCTGCTCAGCACTATACACAGAATCGCAATCGTTTTGCTTCTGAATTACAACGTGGTGGTCTTGCCATCTTCTGCAGCAACGATATTTATCCGACCAGTGCAGATGGTCACATGCCTTTTAAACAGGCTTCTGATATTTTCTACCTGTCTGGTGTTGATCAGGAAGAAACGATCTTGATATTGTTTCCAGATAGTTTCAATAAACAGTATCGCGAGATTTTGTTTTTGAAAGAAACAAGCGAAACAATTGCCATCTGGGAGGGTGCAAAACTCAACAAAGAAGAGGCTCGTGCACAAACAGGTATTCAAACCGTTTTCTGGTTGAATGACTTCGAAAAAATTCTGCACACAGTTCTTGCAGAAGCCAATTGTGTTTATCTGAATAGCAATGAACATACTCGCGCAGGAATCGAAGTAGAAACAAGAGAGATGCGGTTTTCAAAATGGTTTATCGAAAAATATCCGCACTATCAAATTGAAAGATCTGCGCCACTGATGCATAAGTTGAGGTCTGTGAAAGACCATGAAGAGATTGCGCAATTACAACAGGCCATCGACATCACAAAAGCCGGATTCGATCGTGTGATGAAATTCGTGAAACCTGGTGTGATGGAATATGAAATCGAAGCGGAATACATGCATGAATTCCTTCGTCGCGGCTCACGTGGATTTGCCTATACACCAATTATTGCTTCAGGATTTAGTGCTTGTGTATTGCATTATATTGACAATGACAAGGCTTGTCAGGATGGAGATTTATTGTTGATGGATGTTGGAGCGGAATACGGAAATTACAATGCAGACATGACGAGATGTATTCCCGTAAATGGTCGATTCACGCCAAGGCAAAAGGATGTATACAATGCTGTATTACGCGTGATGAAAGGTGCTACTGCGATGTTGCGTCCGGGTGTGATTCTGGGTGACTATCAGCGGCAGGTTGGCGAAATGATGACCAAAGAATTGGTAGACCTGAATCTGATTACCATGGACGATGTGAAAAAACAAAACCCGGAATGGCCTGCTTACAAAAAGTACTTTATGCACGGCACTTCACACTTCCTCGGTCTTGATGTGCACGATGTAGGAAATTGGACAAAACCTGTGAACGTCGGTAATGTATTTACAGTGGAACCGGGTATCTATATCCGTGAAGAGAGTCTGGGTATTCGCATCGAAAACAACATCGTGATTACACCAAATGGCAATGATGACTTGTTTAAGAATTTTGCCATTGAAGTGGAAGAAATTGAAGACATGATGAACAAGTGATTTTATCTCGATAAATTAGAACCTGATTCGAGATAAACTTTATCCACGTAAACTTTCGCGTATTTCCTTCATGAATTCGGATGGAAATACGAAGTTGTTGAGTTCTGGATTTTCTGTATGTAGAATAGCTCGTTTATCGCCTTTCCACCACAGCTCACCTTGATAGATGAAGTTGATGTGATCACCAATTTCAATCACCGAATTCATATCATGACTTACAACCACTGTGGTTGATCCGAATTCGTATGTGATCTCTTTGATCAAATTGTCAATGACTATAGCCGTTTGCGGATCAAGCCCAGAATTCGGCTCATCGCAAAACAGGTATTTCGGATTCATGGCAATGGCCCTCGCAATACCTGTTCGCTTTTGCATTCCACCGGATATCTCACTTGGATAGAGGTGGTTTTTCCCTTCGAGATTTACACGCTTCAAACAGAAGTTTACACGATCCATCATTTCACTTTTGTTCATCCTACTGAACATTTGCAATGGAAACATGACATTCTCTTCAACAGTCATTGAGCTAAAAAGTGCAGACCCTTGAAACAACATTCCCATTTCTTGACGGATGTCTTTTCTTGCCCAACGATCAAGCTTGGTAAAGTTTCTATCGTCGAAAATGATTTCTCCCTGATCCACCTCCATAAGCCCAACAATACACTTGGTCAACACCGACTTACCCGAGCCGCTTCGCCCAATGATGAAGTTGACCTTGCCAGGATGAAAGACAACACTGATGTTCTTCAACACCTGATTTCCGTTAAAAGCTTTCGATATGTCTTTTACCTCGATCAAAGAAGAAGAATCTGTGTGAGAACATAGTTAGATATCAGAATGAGAACCATGCTGTATACCACGGCTCTTGTGCTGCTTTCTCCGACTTCTCTGGGACCTCCGAAAGTGTAAAACCCATGATAGGAACTGACACTCGTAATGATGAAGGCAAAAACGACTGTCTTGATCAGTGTGTATGAAACTTGAAATCCTTCAAAATAATATTGTAATCCGTAGACATAATCCGTCATAGAAATAACGCCGGTGCTTGTTCCAACTCCCGCGCCCGCGGCAATACCGAGGAACATGGAAATGATCACCAAAAACGGAAAGATGAACATTGCTGCGATAATCTTCGGCAGGATGAGGTAACTTGATGAATTGATGCCCATGATTTCCATAGCGTCAATTTGTTCGGTAATGCGCATCGTACCGATTTCAGAGGAAATATTACCGCCAACTTTTCCCGAAAGGATCAAACACACAATAGTGGATGAAAATTCGAGGATCATGGTTTGTCGTGTCGTAAATCCAATGGTCCATCTTGGTATCCAGCCACTGTCAATGTTGGCTGCGGTTTGAAGGGTCACAACTGCTCCCATGAACAAAGACAACAGCCCGACAATTCCCAGCGACTGCAATCCTATCTTATCGATTTCCTGAATGATCAGACGCCGATATACACTTCTCCTTTCCGGCTTTGAAAACACATTGCCCAAAAGAAGCCAGTATCGGCCGATATGGTAATACACGGATGTCATCTAGCGCAAACTTAAACGTTTGCATTTCGACATCATTGCACAATTACCGGATTTAGATCACATTGGTTTGTTGAAGGTTTCTTCTTTCGCCTTCGACTAAAGGAAAGCCGAGTTTGTGTGATACCACAATACGCACACCATTCTCGTTTTTCACCAATGTTATCCGAAACAGTTCGAATGTATATCAGGATTTTTTGCGGAAAATTTGTTTGAGGTATTCCCATATGAATGGAATGGGAATCGACAAAAACAAAAGTCCACCAAAAAACAATCTCGCTGACCAACTGCCCTGAGTTGGCCAACCCGTAAGCGAAACAAGTGAGTGTTTCATGAAAAAGATCGCCACGATCATGACCAAAAACCAAATGATCAATCGAATATTGAATTTACCTTCGGAAAGCAAAAGCATATATCGTAACAATGGAAATGAAGCGTACAACCAAACAGCCACAGTTGCAATAAGAAGGACGGTATGTGTAATGGGATCTGTCATATGTGTAGCGTGATGACTTGTTTTGATATTGTTATTGGCTCTATTGGCGGGCAAATGAAGTTCTAAAAAACATGGTTGGTTCTGGTGGCCGATAAAATTTAGCCATATCCGAAAGTTGCGAAATATATTTGTATAGTTAAAATCAGTGACTATGAAATTACGAACTGGCAGCGTCATGATATTCTGTTTTTTACTCATGATTTTTCTCGGGGCTTGCACTGCGGGTAAGAAAAAACCCAAATGCCGCACCTGTCCCAAATGGGAAGATGCCAGAGAATTTCGTGCTGATATAAATGTGTATGAAGAAGAGCACGGATCTGGAACGCGCCCTTGAGCCTTTTTTGCCTGAAGGGGCATTGGAACTGGCTTGTGAGATGTTGAGGAGCCATCCCATCATCTTGAAATTACACCTCCGCGCGCTACGAAACTCGGTGATTTCACTCCGGATCCGAAAAGTGGTAAGCACGTCCTCACCGTGAATGGCAACCTCAACAAGTATGCGTTTTTGATCACGCTCATGCACGAATTGGCGCATTTGATTTGTTACAACAATCACCGCGATCGCGTAAAACCTCATGGCCAAGAATGGAAAGGTTGTTTCAAACAAACACTTGGTCCATTCCTCAGAAGGAATGTTTTTCCAGAAGATGTAGCAAAAGCCATTAGTGCTTATCTCACCAATCCTGGCGCATCAACTTGCACCGACATCAGTCTTTCCAAAACTTTGGCTAAGTATGATAAGACAAGTCATCCCGATATCAAATTGTTGGACGACCTACCTATGCACGCAAGGTTCATTTATGGCAGGGATCATAGGATTTTTATTAAGGGTGAAAGAATTCGCACACGCTACAGATGTTTCGAAGAAAAGACGAGATACGAATATCTGTTCAGTCCGTTGGTGAAGATCAAACACCTCAAATAGAAATATTCTCAGGGAATTTTCATGATTGAGTAATCACGTCCGCTTTTGAATTCTGTAAAACAAAAACGGGCGAAATCCGAAGACTTCACCCGTTTGATGTATACCTTGAAGGTAATTTAGTTTCGCTGCAGTTTCAGGGTTTTGGTTTTGCCATCGGCTCCAACCACCTGAACCATATAAATGCCTTTTCGGAGATTTTCTACTGGAATTTCTACTGAAGAACAACCGCCTTCGGTAGAACTATGCTGCTGAACAAATATGGACTTACCTGTTAAATCTAAAACTGTTACAGTAAATGATTCTTCAATGGCTTCGTCGAATATGAGTTCTGCTTTGCCTTCAATACCCACAATTCGAGCAGAACTGATCGGGTGCGACAGACGATCCTGCGATTGGGCAGAAAAGCTGAACAGAAACAGGGCAGCAATAAATGTGAGTAAATGTCTTTTCATTTCAAATCGAATTTGGCAGATCATTTTCAAATATCCTGCCTCATTTTCTTTTACACCTACAAAGGTAAATGGTTTCACTCTGAAACACGTAAAATTTCTGCTATTCAGGGTATTAAAAAATCAAAACTGAATCCTCAATTGGATGTGAACATCTGACTTGGTATTGCCGGCAATGGCGGTATTTCCACTGGAAATCTCGTTTCTATCCGTGAAAATCCATGTGCCATATCGCAGCCAAAGGTCCATTCCACGCCGGATATCACATTTTAACATGCCATAAACCCGGGAACCTTTGTAAGCGTATGGCAAGATGCTGAAGGCATAGAGTACATCGCTTTCGAATGCATACAATTTGCTGTTCCAGCCTTGGGTATCAAACAATGCATAACGCCCTGTGAAGGACATTTTTGAGCCTACTTTCTTGAAAACCAGGTCTTGGTAAATCAAAAATCCGGATTCTGTGCTGTTTTCTTTACGAAATGTCACCCATTCGGCCCTTGTCTTAAACTGTAAGTTGGGGTGTACCTGATAAACGCCATGAATCCTCCAGTTTTCCTGAAGTGTGGTTACCGGATAGGTGATCAACAGGTCTTCGTCTGCAGAGTTTTGTTCTTTTTGTTTTCTGCGATAGCGCATATAAAACTCATGCTTTTTGTCTGGTTTATAGTTCAATTGTACCAGATAATCGGTCATATCTGACGGTGCATCTACACGATATGCCATCCATGGAAACTTAACCAAATCGGAATAAGCGGTCAGGGTAATTTTACTGGTAAGTGAGGCCTGTAGTCCAACGAAAAGCCCTTGTTCATTGCTTGCAGAAGTGTTGTTTTCTCCAAAAGCGTTTGTTCTGAGGTTTTGATAATCTCTGTCATAATCCCGGTATACAGCGCTGAGAGCAAGGTTTTGGTTCAATGAAGCCACTAGACCATTCATCCATGCAATACCGCCATTTTGACTGCGAGAAATTTCACCAAAGAGATTGGTGTTTTTAATAACCGCCTGATAGTCCAAGCCGGCGGTGAGATTGTCGTAACCGGTAAAATCGAATTTTTGATACAAATCACCGTCCCATGCAGAAGGAAAATCAAACTCCGTGCGCACTGCGGTAAATCCGGCAGAGAACGATCCCTTGGAATATTTCAGATTGCCCCCGTAGGATATTTCATGTAGTCTGTTTTTCTGATCAATCTCATTGTCTGTGCGATGCAATCCACCAAGTGGGATAGATGTGATGACGGCATCATCGGTGAAAACGGAATCGGTGACAAGAGACACCCCCGCATCAATTTTTTTAGCAGAATAGAAGGAGGTCAGTTCGAATTTCCCAAAACCGACCGTAGCTCCGGCGCCACGTAGAAAATTACCTTCCTGAACAGATGAATATTGTCTTAGACCAAGTGCATTTTTTTTGATGTTCAAGACAAAAGGAGATTTACCGAAAGCCAAACCATTCCAAAATGTAATACCCTGCCCAAAGAGTGCTTGATAATCTCCTACTACAACTTTTTTCAACCAGGTATTTCCAGAATACATCACATGAAAACTTTTGAAGTCAGGGCCATCTTGTAAGGCCTCACCAGGATCTTTCTCAAGTGTAAAACCAGCTCGGAAATTTTTTCTGTACTGAGCTGTATAGCGCACATACATATAGTCGGGAGATCCAATGAATGCAGGTTTGCCCGTTTCTTCATCAGCAATGTATCCAGCCTGTTCTTCGAGCGTTCTTTTATACCTCAGGAAAATGTCGTGATTGAGTTCTTTGGTAAATGTTTTGAAGGAAAAATCCTTCATGCTAAGTGTTGGTTTCGCTGTGACGAAATAGGAAATGTTTCTGATGGTTTCCATGTCGAAATTGTCCACGGCCTGCAATTCATATATGCTTCGAAGGAAACCGTATTTTTCTATGTGATTTTGTAGGCTGATAATTTGAACATCTGAGAGCAGATATAGTTCTCTTAGTTCTTCAATCCGGGCTGTGTTCAAATTGAGTGGATGTTCGAAATAGAATGAGAGATCTTCGAAAAGGTTGGTATAGTCCAGTTCAGCTCCTTCGTCGAGCGTGCCGGCAATCTCTTCAATGCGCTGCTCAATGATGCTGTTTTTTAACTCTTCTGTTTGCGCCCGGGTAATCATAGACGACATCATTACGATCATCAATCCGACCAAACGGATTGCCCTTGGGTTATGGAAAAGGATGCGCATCATCAGTTTTCCTTACCGAAGTAGGTGAATGAAATCTGTGGGGTAAATCCGAGTACCAAATGATATCCCGTGGCAGCGTCAATTTGAAATCCGCTTATCCGATAGCCAAAGCCGAAGGCATATTGAGCAGGATCAGAAGCAAATCCGGCGCGGAGGGATAGGTTTTTACAGGCAAATATTCCAGACCTGCACGAACCGTTGCTTTGTTATCAGATGGCTTTTGAACTTCTCCGGTAATAATGACTTTTTCAGAAAATCTGTATCCTGCACCTAGACGCATCCGTGAAGGAATGCGTTCATCATTGTAATCACTGAGTTTTGCCCGGTTGGGGTTGTACAAATGTGCGGCAAGCGAGAGCTTTTCATTCATCTGATAAAGAAATCCAGCTTCTCCACTTAAGGTGGATGTCGTGCCATAATTCTCGCCCAAACGTGTTGTGAGATAATTGAGCTGGATACCCGCAGAAAGTTTGTCGCTTAATTTCATGGCATATGCCAGACCAGCGCGTGAAAGACTGTATCCAGAGTAGCCAAATGAGCGATAAGAAATCGCAAAAGCGCTTTTTCTGAAAGGCATTGAAGCCACAATTCCTTTGTCGCTGAGCTCTTTTAATCCGAACCGATTTTCGTAAAACACGCCTGCCTGCACAGATTCCGCGTAGACCAATCCCGCTTGATTGTGCACGGCACTCCAGACATCATGCATCACGAGATACGACCCACCCATGGCCGATGCCCGCGCTCCTGGTGCATTTTGTGCCCGAACGGGCGCATGCAGAGCGCTGATCACTAGTACTGCGATGATCCGAAGCGTGGTGTGGCAGATATGCATATCAGTCTGTTCTTTTGATGGGCTGCAAAGTAGTGAATCACACGTGAACTGTATATTAACCTAAAGGATACTAGGTGAGTTTTTCAAAGGAATAGGGATTTTGATCTCCATCAGGATATGTGGTTGTAATGAATTTCAGGAATTTCGATCAAACTCCGGAATCCGCGTATTATATTTGCGCCCCCTTTCTATAAGGGATGCGGGCGTGGTGAAATTGGTAGACATACCAGACTTAGGATCTGGCGCCGCGAGGCATGGGGGTTCGAGTCCCTCCGCCCGCACTAATATGTTGTCGTTCGGGGGAATATTTTGACGGGAAGTTCTTCTGGTCAAAATGAATTACCGGACGATTTTTTTTATTCTTAAAACATGAATATTGAACGTAACGATCTGGATGCGTTAAATGCTGAGTTAAGCATCAGTATTGCTCCTTCTGATTATGCCGAAAGGGTGGAAAGTGCCATCAAAAAGTACAGAAAATCGGCTCAAATCCCCGGATTTCGCCCTGGTCACGTGCCTGCAAGTCTCGTAAAACAACGCTTTGGAAAGAGTATTCTGGCTGAAGAGATCAATCAGGTGATCCAGGACAATCTCTATAAATACATTTCTGAAAACAAAATTGAAATCCTCGGTAGCCCGATTCCTACCGGTGAGGATGATGAAGTTGGAAATTGGGACAATCCCGGCGATTTTAAATTCAGATATCATTTGGGATTGGCGCCAGAACTCAATATTGATTTGAATAATTCACTCACCTTTGATTACTTCAAGGTGAATGTGGATGATACTTTGATCGATAAACAAGCGAAGGATTTGGCCCGTCGATATGGCAAAATGAGCGAGCCTGAAACGAGTGGCGGTGAAGACATGATCATCGTGAAATTCGATGAGCTTGATTCAAATGGTGATGTGAAAGAAGGTGGCATCTCTCATCAAAGTACCGTGAGTGTTGAATTTGTGACGGATGAAATCACCAAAAACAAACTCATCGGACTGAAAATTGGCGATGAGGTAACTGTTGATCCGCGCCTGCTTTCTGCCAACCACGAGGATCTCGGAAAAATGCTGAATATTTCGCATGATGCTGTTCATCATTTGGAAAGTCTATTCAGATTAACTGTCGTTGAAATAAAACGCATCGAGCCACACGCAGTGGATCAGGAGCTTTTTGATAAACTCTATGGTGAAGGTGAAATCAATGGTGTGGATGCATTCAGAGCCAAAGTGAAAGGTGATCTGGAAAACATGTTTGCAGGCGATTCGGACTATCTTTTTAAAAGAGAATTCGCCAAAAAATATACAGAGTCCATCAACCCACAACTTCCGGATTCTTTCCTGAAAAAATACATCGCGCTGACCAATGAGAAGCCTGTTACGGCTGAAATGATCGAGCACGATTACCCTTACTATGCTGCACAGTTGAAATGGGAATTGATTGAAGGTAAAATCATCCGACAATATGAAGTGCGTGTTGCACCTGATGATGCTGTTGCTCACGTGAAACGCGTTCTGGCTGCACGTTATGCGCAGTACGGATTGCCGATGGAAGACGAAATGCTTACCGAATTCGCGAAAAAATCACTTGCTGAAAAAGAAGAAGCAAAAAGGGTTTATGACTTTCTCTATGAAGAGAAAATCATGGAAGTTGTTAAGCAAAACTGTACGCTGAATGTGAAGGAAATGTCTTATGATGATTTCGTGCACATGGCACAACACGCATAATGCATTCAAATGATATGTATAAAGGCCTCTACGCAGAGGCCTTTATTTTTGCTTGCACTTTTAATGAACCGCATCCTTGAAATATCTGCCGTCGTACTCAATCTGATGTACACGATCCTATACTTGAATGGCAGTTCTTGGTGTTATCTTTTTGGTATACTCGGTCCAGTGACACTAGCAGCATTGTGTCTAAGGAACAAGCTCTACGCTGAACCTCTGCTTCAATTGTGCTATGTGGGTTTTGCAATTTATGGTTGGGTGAATGGTGGAGAAGAATGGGTGGTGAAACACTGGACATTCAATCAGAATCTACCCTACATTGTGGTGTCGCTCATTCTCGCTCTAACCGCCGGAGTGTTATTAAAAAAGTTTACAGATGCGAAACTACCCGTAGCCGATAGCGTAGTAACGGTCTTTGGGATTACCGGAACATGGCTCATGGTGAACTATGTACACGAAAACTGGTTATATTTTATCATGATCAATTCGATATCTGTACTGATTTATGTTCGCCGCAAACTCTATGTAGGAGCAGCTATGTTTGCACTCTATTTGTTCATGGCAGTGGATGGATACTTTGAATTAAAATTGTTTTACGCGTGGTAAGAATTGCAATTACAGGTCCGGAATGTTGCGGTAAATCCACCCTGGCAAAATGGCTGGGTGAAAACTTATTTGATTCAAAGGTGGTGACCGAATACGCGCGCCAATACCTCTGCGATAAGGGCGATGCTTATGAGTACAACAAAGAAGATATCCTGACCATCGCAAGAAAAACAGCTGCCTATCTCACCAAAGCTTTCAAATCAAATATTGATGCGTTGATTGTGGACACTGATTTCTACGTGTTGGATGTGTGGTGGAATGAAAAATATGGCGACCATAATCCTGAAATCATAGAGATGAAACATTCGTATGATTTCGATCTTTATTTGTTGTGTTTGCCGGATTTACCTTGGGAGGAAGATCCATTGCGCGAAAATCCCGATGACCGCGAGAGACTTTACCAAATCTATCATCAGGAATTAATCAAAGATGGAAGAACCGTGGAGGTTGTGCGTGGAACCGGTGAAGAAAGAATGAGCAATATTTTGGCGAAAATCTTAAGAAGATTTCCGAAGTTGATGACGGAAGAAGATTGAAAATGCTTTAGTCGCCGCCACCCCCAATCCGGATAACGTTCCAATCAAATCTGCGATCCAATCATAGAAATCACTGTCGCGATCTGCTCCGGAAATTCCCTGATACCATTCTAGCGATGCACCATATGCTAAACAAAATAGCATGACAACTAACCACTGTGTGACTGTGCGTCTTTTTCCAAAGAACATGGCGGAACGCCACATCAGAAATGACAAAGCGGAGAACATAACAAAGTGAACGACTTTGTCAGCATGTGGAATACTGATACGAGGTTCATGTTCAGATGGTATCTTGACCACATGCAATAAAAAGACAATAGCCGCCCAAATAATTGGAGCGGCTATGGCCAATATCTTACCCGATCCTTTGTTCAAGAGGATAGATATAAATCGTTATTTTCATGTTGATCAGAGCAGTGCCTGATAACCTGCAGCATCTAGCAATTGACTCATGTCTGCGCCGGCAGCGATTTTTACTTTGATCATCCAGCCATTTCCATAAGGATCGGTATTCACTGAAGCAGGGTCATCAGCAAGGCCAGCATTCACTTCAAGTACCTCTCCTGCAACTGGCATAAACAAATCGCTTACTGTTTTAACAGCTTCAACAGTGCCAAAAATTTCGTGGGCACCAAGTGTTTGTCCTTGTGTTTCAATTTCTACAAATACAATATCACCCAATTCGCTTTGTGCAAACTCCGTGATGCCAATGGTGGCAATATCACCATCGATTTTCACCCATTCGTGATCTTTGGTGTACTTTAATTCGGCTGGAAAATTCATAAGATTTTTTTTATTGTGGGTGTAAATGTAATAGGACAGCGAATTCCTGTATGTGATAAAGAATACCTCAACGAATATTTTGTGATTAGCCTCCTGAACAGGCAGTTCATTTTACCTTCGTGTATTCAATCAATATGAAAATGGAACTTACCATAGCGCAGTTACTACTGCTTTTGTTGATCGGCCTGCTCGCAGGTGCGTTAAGTGGTTTTGTGGGTGTTGGCGGAGGCGTCATCATCGTACCGGCCATGGTTTACTTACTTGGAATGACACAAATGCAGGGACAGGGAATCAGTCTCGCTGTATTGATGTTGCCGGTAGGCGTGCTTGGTGTGATGAACTATTACAAAGCCGGTCACGTCAATTTCAATTACGCATTTGTGATCGCCGCAGGTTTTGTTGTAGGAAGTTATTTCGGATCGAAATATGCCTTGAAACTTCCTGAACATAAGGTCAAATTCATATTCGGGTTGTTCCTGCTTTATATCGCCGGACAAATGCTATGGAAGAGTGGCTCGAAGATTTTTGAATGATTCTACATTCCTCGTCTTTTCATTTCTTTCAAAATAAGACTGAGCTCACGCCCGGTTTGTCCTTTTACCGAAGTGTTTTCCTGTGCCCTTCTAATGAGATAAGGCACCACCTCTTTGATCGGTCCATAAGGAACATATTTTGCAACGTTGTAGCCCGCATTGGCAAGATTGAAGCTGATGTGATCACTCATTCCAAACAACTGGGCGAAATAAACCCGCTTGTCGTTCCTGGCAATTTTCTTTTCATCCATCATCTTCGCAAGTCGCATGCTGCTGTTTTCATTGTGTGTCCCGGCACATATGGAAATGCGATCGATATGTTCGATGCAATAATCCACCGCAGCATCAAAATCCTTGTCGCATGAAGCTTTATCGGGTTGAATGGGATCGCGGTAATTTTTTTCTGCTGCCCGAGCTCTTTCTTTTTCCATGTAAGCCCCGCGAACAAGCTTTAGCCCTATGAAATAGCCGCGATGGATGGCGCGCTGATGGGAGACTTTGAGGTATTCAAGTCTGTCGTGACGATACATCTGAAGGGTGTTGTACACGATGGCTTTTTCCTTGTTGTATTTCTCCATCATTTCATCCGTCAATTGATCGATGGCATCTTGAATCCAACTGTCTTCTGCATCGATAAACAAAGGTGTGTCGGTGTCGTGTGCCAAAGCGCAGATGTCATCCACCCGACTGCGAACCCTTTGCCATTCGGCAATTTCGGCATCAGTCAGTTTTTCTTTTGCATTCACTTTTTCCAATAACTCGAAACGGGCAAGTCCGGTTACCTTAAAAACCGAAAATGGGATATGGGGATTTCCATGTGCAGTTTTGATGGTCTGAAGGGTTTCGTCTCGGGTACGGTCGAAATCGGCCTCACTGTCTTTCCCTTCAACCGAATAATCTAGGATAGTACCAATGTGAAATTGGTCCAGAATTTTGGTTGCCCGGGCACATTCAGCAATGTTTTCGCCTCCGCAAAATTGTTTGAATATGTTGCCTTTTATGGCCCATCCGATAGGGATGTGTAGGTTGATTGCCAGATTCGTGGCAAATTTACCGAAGCTCACAAAGCCCGGATTGCCAATTAATCTGAACAAATAATACGACTTGCGAAGCTCGCCTTTGCTCTTATAACCGAATGCAATTTCGGTATTGTCGAATGAAATGCCTGGTTGTGGTTCCATCAGGCCGCGAATTTGGCGAAGGTTGTGGTTCCACCAAAAATTCATTTCCCTGATTCCACTCATGTAATTCACAAACAGAAATTGAAAGATTGTGGCGGCCGAAGAATATCTTCGCCACCCAATTTATTCAAAACAATATGGAAAAGGCTATTCAGTACATCAACGATAACAAGCAACGTTTTCTCGACGAACTTTTCGAACTGCTGCGCATTCCGAGTGTGAGTGCCGATGCAAAATTTAAGGATGAAGTGGCCAAATGCGCGGATTCTGTGGCAGAGCACCTCCGTAAAGCCGGTGCAGACAACGTGGAAGTTTGCAAAACGAATGGCCATCCGATTGTGTATGGAGATAAGATTACGGATCCTTCCAAACCAACGGTATTGGTTTACGGGCACTATGATGTACAACCTGCAGATCCCCTCGAACTGTGGCATACTCCACCATTTGAGCCAACGGTACGCAAAACAGAAATCCATCCCGATGGCGCCATTTTCGCTAGAGGATCATGCGATGATAAGGGTCAGATGTTTTCACATGTGAAAGCCTTTGAAGCCATGATGAAAACTGGAACGCTGCCTTGCAATATCAAATTTATGATTGAAGGTGAAGAGGAGTGTGGAAGCAGCAATCTGGGACCATTTGTGAAAGCAAATCATGACAGACTAAAATGTGATGTTATCCTCATCAGCGACACTTCAATCATTGCAAATGATATTCCTTCAATCGACTGTGGATTGCGTGGTTTGAGCTATGTTGAGGTAGAGGTAACTGGCCCTAATCGCGACTTGCACAGCGGCGTTTATGGTGGTGCTGTATGTAATCCGATCAATATTCTTGCGAAGATGATCGCTTCTATGCATGATGAAAACAATCACATCACCATCCCTGGTTTTTATGATGCCGTTCAAGTGCTTAATGAAGCTGAGCGCACAGAATTGAATAAGGCTCCATTTGATGTGGAGGCATACAAAAAGGATTTGGGAATTGGCGATGTGTGGGGAGAAAAGGGATATACCACGATTGAACGCACTGGTATCCGACCAGCATTGGATTGCAATGGTATCTGGGGTGGCTACATCGGTGAAGGCTCCAAAACGGTGCTGCCATCAAAGGCTTTCGCGAAAATTTCAATGCGACTTGTTCCCAATCAAAGCAGCGATCAAATCACCGAATTGTTCAAAAAACATTTCGAAAGCATTGCGCCAAAGGGCGTTACCGTGGAAGTTCGTCCGCACCATGGTGGTGAACCGGTTGTTACTCCAACTGACTCCAAAGCATATCTTGCAGCAAGCGAGGCTATGCTGAAGACCTATGGCAAAAAGCCTATTCCAACACGCGGTGGCGGGTCAATTCCAATTGTTGCGTTGTTCGAGAAAGAATTGGGAGTGAAAACAGTTTTGATGGGTTTTGGTTTGGATAGCGATGCCCTCCATTCACCAAATGAACACTACGGCATTTTCAATTATTTCAAAGGAATTGAAACGATACCATATTTCCATCACTACTACTCGAAATAAATCGAAACGGCCGGGTCTTTGTATTGGCGAATCGAAATTGATTCTGATGAAAAAGCTATTCTTTTTAATTGCTGTTGTTTTCACCATCAGTTCGTGCAGTGTTTACAAGGAAGTTGAGGTGAAGGAAGTACTCGATGTTCAGATTCTTTCTTTTGACCAGGAAGGAGCGGAATGTGAGATTTATTTGACAGTAGAAAATCCGAATAATTATAAAATCACACTCACCGAAACTCACGTAGACCTAGTGTTTGAAGGAAGACCTTTGGGTGAAGTAAAAGTGTTGGAGAAAACCGTTATTCCGAAAATGGCACAATCAACCATTAAGTTGAAGTGTTTGGCCAAGCCGGAAAATATTCAAGCGATCGCCGGTGATATTTTTACGTTGATGTTCAAATCGGAATTTACCATTGAAGGCAAAGGATATATCAGGGGTAAAGCATTGATGGTTTCGAAAACCGTACCTGTTGAGTTCAAAGAGAAGATTCGGAAAGAAGATTTTGGGTTGTGATTCGCCAGTATTGATTTCAACACTGATCGAAAATGTCTTTCATCAGTTGAAGAGCATTTTTTTCCACGATAAGAGATTGCTGTTTCCCGGCACCTTTGTCGAAGTTGTGTTTTATCCTCTGACAATAAATTCTTCATGGTTTCATGGCACGCTGTTAGCCCTTCAGTGTCAAATGAGGTCAGTACTGCTCCCACGCGGTTTTTCAATACTATTTCATCATCTTCAGACGTGCCGACTTGAACCAGTATGGGCACACCACACATCAGAAATTCTCCGGTTTTCACCGGAGAACAATATTTTCTCGATTCGAAATTTTCATAGGCAATCAATCCAATGTCCGCTGCGCTGACATATTGCGGTATCATGTGAAATGGTATTGTGCTCTTTAAATGAAATCTGGTTTTATCAGCGTTGCATTCTATCAACCAGTTTTTTATTTCTCTCATATCATAATCAGTAATGATCAGGACATGACCTTCTGGGAAAAGTCGGGACCAAGCGGTGAGTAACTCTATGGTCGCTTTCTGTCTGTACATCCCGCCGAATTTTCCGGGATAAATGATCAAAGGTTCTTTCGTCAATCCAAGCTCCAATCGAATTTTATTTCGTGCGGACTCATCAAATTTGTTCAGTTCTTCGTCTACACTCGTTGGAATTCGTATCAGTTTTCCCTTCGCACCCATTGCTTTCAGATCATTCACCATATGTTTGGTTGTACAGGCAACGTATTCTGATTGGAGTCCTATTTTTTTCTCAAAAAAACGAGCAATCTTATAACGCAATGAGGAAGCATTCATTCTTCCGCTTTGCATCATAATCAGTGAATGTGGCTCATAGGTGAATTGACAATAAGGCACTCGCAACAAGCGTGATGCAATAAAGGCGAAGGTTCCCGCTAATGTTGCCATTCCACAAATCAAATTCAGCTGTTGTTTTCTGTTGATTTTTATAACGAGTCTTATTCCTTGAAAGGCAGACAGACCTTTTTTCAAAAGAAAAAAGCGACCTGAAGTGAATTGTCGCGGATACCATTGAATGTGATGATCATGAAACAATTGCTCTTTCAAAACAAGCATTTCGTCAATCGAAACAGCAAATTTTTTCTGCTCATAAGTGATGAGATGAAAGATGGTGTTGTCGTCTTTAAGTGCTTTGAGATAAGATAACATGAGGCCTTCGCACAGTGGATCTTTCAAACTGTAGTAAAGAAAAACGACGATATGTTTTTTGTTCTCATTTACCATCACGACATAAGCAGGGCTAATGCATGCCTTGCGGCTTTGAGCAAACGTAGCTCTTTGAGATAAGTTTTTAGATATATCAAATGAAAAATGCGTTCTTCTTTTTTCTGTTGTGATGCTGACAATACTTTTTGTTGTACCTCTTTCATAAAACGCTTGTAATGTGTTTCCATCACAGTTGTAGCACTCATGCTCGAGTCGTGTCGCCTTCTGATTTCATATACCAATTGGTCGATATGGCCATATTTTCCTTTTTCGGATAATTGAAAAAAGAATATTCTGTCTTCCATGACCAGCCAATCTTCCGGAAACATGAGTGTGTCCATAGTGCTGCGCCTTATCATCCAGGTAACGCCTGAAAAACATTTTGGCTGAAACAAAGCCATCTCTAAGTGAACTTCACCTTCAATATGTGGTTGATAGGTGTTCAAAACGTAGTTGTACGATTCATCAGAAATGGTCACGACACCATCACAAAATGAATATTCTGGGTGTTGGGTCAGAAAATTAATTCTGCTACTCAAGCTGGATGGAGGTAATTTATCATCGGCATCCAAAAAGCACAAATATTCACCTTTGGCTATTCTGATGCCAGCATTTCTGGCCATACTAATGCCCTTCCTGCTTTCATGAATCAAGATGATTCTTTCATCTTGAAATGCAAGAACAACTTCAACCGTTTGATCAGTGCTGCCATTATCTATGACAATGAGTTCCCAGTTTGAAATGTCCTGAGATTGCAGAGAATGTATGGCCTCTGCAATGTAGTCTCCACATTCAACGATGGCATGATGATGCTCACTGAGGGATTCATGAGTGCTTGGTGGTTATGAGTTGATCTATTCGTGCGAATTGTTTTTCGTAGGTGTTATTGTAAGCGAATTCAATTCTACTCTTTCGAGCGAATTCTCCAAACTGCAAATCGGGTTTTGTACTTAACAGTTTGAAGTGAGCGATAAATTCATCTTCAGAATACGCCATGAGCAACAAGTTCGGCGTAGATTCAAATTGCATGATGCGATTGATGACAATCGGTTTTCCCGTTGCGAGATAGGTCATGATTTTGTGCAGATTCGCAAAAATTTCCGGGTGTTGATCAGCCAGGAAAGCAGCAAACAAAATGTCGGCCTGACACATTGCAGACCATGAGTCAGACTCGTTTAATTCACCGGTGAATGTCACGTTTGGGTGTTGACTAAGATCTTCTATGTGTTTAGTTATGTCGGGATCAATCGTTTGGCTGAGGTTACTAATACCACAATTCCCAACGAAGTAAAAGTGTATGTTGTCGAACTGCGTCGTAACTTGATGAAGCCAATTCCAGGCGATGTCTTTTCGCATGAAGTTTCCGACAAACACTGCACGAAGCTTTTGAGTAGAAGGCATCAAACTGTAGGTTGAGCCAATTACCTCCTGATATCCATGTTGGATAAAATAACTATTTGGATTGTGCTTTTTCAAATTTTCCACAATGCCATCTGTCACGCCAAAACAAATGTCTGCTGAACGGCTTGCCCGCTCAAATTGAAACTGATAGTGATAATCCATACAATGATGGATGGTGAGTTCAGCATCGAAACAGTCTAGGTCGTAAAACCTTGAATTGTCAAAATTCCACACCACATCGAACTGTATTTGTAGATCAGATTCCATCTTTTTGATCAGACGCTTGAAGATCAATTTGCGAAGAACAGAAGGCCACCTCCTTAATCCTTTGAACCTATATCGGTCTTGAACCAACGTGATATGCTCAGGTAGGGAATCCGTTTTGATCTTGCTGACATTTGATGGCTGAAGAAACCAAACCTTGTTGCCGTATATACCGGCGACAATAGCATAGTGATGTTTTGAAACTTTCGATTTGCCCCACGCTTCAGGGCTGATCAACAGGATTTTTTTATGTTGGAGGAAGTTCAAATTTTTTCTTGAATAGTTTGAAAATACAGGCGACCAACATTTTCCCTGGAGTAGCGTTGTGCCGCTTTTTCTGCAATATCGTTGTGATGAAATGTCGTTTGATCGAATTTCTCGAAAGCTGAGGCCCAATCTTGATCAACCAAGATTCCGTTTTCATCCGTGATTAATTCCGGTATAGCTCCAGCCCTGCTTGCAATCACCGGACAACCGCTGCAATGGGCTTCGGCTACCACTACGGAAAATGTTTCATATTCCGTTGGAACAAGAAATGCGGATGCCTGCCGCATTTCCATTGCCACCTCAAGAGGAGTGAGTTTGCCCAGAAATGTGACCTGATCCTCCATTTGGTTTTTATGGACGAATTTTTTTAATTCCAATTCTTGTTGTCCATAACCACCAATACGGATGTGTTTTTTGATTCCTTTTTCCCGCAACTGAAGTAATGCTTCTATCGGCCAAAGAGGGTGTTTCGGCCATTTCCAGAATGCCACCATAAAAAAACTCTCCAGCCTTGGTGTATCGTCTGGGTGAAACTGTGCAACATCTACCGTATTGGGCACTATGCTGATGTTTTGCGACCGGCCAGAATACCTGATGATGTCATCGGATAAACTCTTCGAGACGGAAATAATGGGCAACTGATGGTGAAATACCTGAGCAATTCGTGGATGAATTTTGCCAATGCCAAAATTGAACTGAAATGCACTCCAATGTTCTGTGATAAATACACGTTCAGGTAAGTATTTTTGAAAAAGCTTATAGTGAACAAGAGCCGGATACGCAATGTAAAAATTGACGTGGGTGAAGTTTTCTGCAACCCGATGTTTCTTGAGCAGCTTGCGAAGCATCTTGGCATATTGATATTCCGTGAGCCACCAAAAGTTGAAGGATGGTTTTTTTCTGATCCTCAGGAATCCGTTTTCGGACAAATATTCTGGAGTTTCAATGTCCTGATTGAATTCGAGATGCCAAACGGCTTGTTTGCAATAGGGGCTCAAACTCTCAATGTGGCGTTGAATGAAAATACCTCGGACCGGATCTTCCGGCGATGGAAACCAAGGTGTGATATGGAGAATGCGAATTTCGCCTTCTGATGAGGATGGTTTCTTTGGAAGATCTGCCGGATCGGATTGCATATGCTATTTCAGGGAGTCAGGAGTGCTTATTTGATTTTTGCAGTGGATTTTGGCGAATTTACTCACATGTTTTTTTTCAGAAGTTGAAAAAATAAGCAAAGTCGTGCTATATTTGCGCCCCTTTTCAAGGGTAAATGTTTAAAACCAAAGAGTTATGAGCAAACGTACTTATCAGCCATCTAACACAAAACGCAGAAACAAGCATGGATTCCGTAAGCGCATGTCTAGTGTAAAAGGTCGTGCTGTACTTGCTTCACGTCGTGCAAAAGGCCGCAAGAAACTGACAACTTCAGACGAAAGACGCCACAAAGGTATTGTGCGTCTGTAATCTGGTGAGGTTTCTCCAAAATATCGGCCGCTCCGGGATTTCCGGGGCGGCTTTATTTTTCGCCTAAATTTCTGGTCCGAAATGAAAATTGCTGTCAATACCCGCTTGTTGCTGAAGGGCAAATTGGATGGTATTGGTTGGTTTACCTATGAAAATTTCAATCGGATCACTCAGCGCCATCCTGAACATGAATTTCATTTTTTCTTCGATAGACCGTTCGACCCTGAATTCGTCTTCGCTGAAAATGTGGTTCCACACGTGATACATCCCCAAGCCAGACATCCAATTTTATATCGGATCTGGTTCGATTATGCTGTACCGCGTGCGGTCCGAAAATGTGGAGCGGATTTATTTGTCTCTCCTGATATGATAGGTTCGCTGAAATTGTCCATTCCACAATTGTTGGTTGTACACGACCTCAATTTTGAACACTATCCAAATGACCTTACGCCATCGGCAAGTAAATTCTGGCGTAAACGAACACCCCTGAGTACCAACAAGGCAGACCGCATTGTTGCAGTGAGTGAATTTACCAAACGCGATTTGAAGAATTGTTATGGTATCGAACCTACTAAAGTGGATGTGGTTCACAATGCTGCCGGTGAGATGTATCGACCACTGCCGGATCATGAGCAACTGGCGGTAAGGGCGAGCTACACCAACAACAACCTCTTTTTCATTTTTGTCAGCTCTATTCACCCAAGAAAGAATCTGCAGCGTGTTTTGTTGGCATTTGATGAGTTTAAAAAGCTACATCGAACAGCTCACAAACTTGTAGTTGTAGGTAAAAAGTTTTGGGACTTTCCGGAATTGGACCAGATTTATGACGCGATGGCATTCAAAAGTGATGTTGTATTCACCGGCAGATTGGAACAAGATGAATTGGTCAGATTAACGGCGAGTGCCACTGCTTCGCTATATGTGAGTTACTATGAGGGTTTTGGAATACCTGTGGTTGAGGCCATGCAGAGCGGCACTCCGGTGATATATGCGAATGCCTCTGCTTTACCTGAAGTGACGGGCGAAGCAGGCCTCGCAGTAGATCCGTTCTCGGTGTCGGAAATCATGAATGCCATGACCAAGATCGCAATGAATAGCGATTTGAGAAATGACCTGATCGCAAAAGGACTAAATCGTGCAAAGGATTTTTCCTGGGACCATTCTTCCGAACTTTTGTGGCAAAGCATGATGAATTGTCGTAAAAAGTGAGCTACCTGAAATCATTTCATACCAAAGGCATACTGGAAGCTGGCTGTGATGAAGCTGGCCGGGGATGTCTTGCTGGTCCTGTTGTAGCTGCTGCAGTTATTTTACCGGCCGGATTTCGTCATCCTTTATTGGACGATTCGAAGAAAATGTCAGAAAAACATCGCGATGAATTGAGAATCATCATTTGCGAAAAGGCCCTGACGTGGGCTGTAGGCATCGTAAGTGTTCACGAAATTGACGAAATCAATATCCTGAATGCGTCATTTCTTGCCATGCATCGCGCAGTGAATCAATTGTCCAAAATACCCGAAGCACTACTCATTGATGGTAATAGATTTAATCCATACAAAGGCGTAAAACACCATTGCATTATCAAGGGCGATGGCATTTACAAATCCATTGCCGCGGCTTCGGTATTGGCGAAAACTCACAGGGATGAAATCATGATGGAACTTCATCAAGCATTCCCGGAATATGGATGGAATGGAAATAAAGTATATCCGACCAAAGCTCACCGTGATGCGATTCGCCGGATTGGCGCTTGCGAACATCACAGGAAGTCATTTACCCTATTACCAGAGCAATTGAGGTTAGAGTTTTAACGCTTGACTAGTTGCGATCAAGGTAAACCTTGTCTGATATGAAAGTATTTTCTCCGACCACGGTCACGACATAAACGCCCACAGGTAGATTGCCGTCTACCACAATTTCGCGATAGTCGTTGTATTCCATGTCATTGAGATTCTGTGTCATCACTACTTGACCACTCAGGTTATAAAGTGTCATCACACCATCACCAGCTAATCCTGCTGCGGATGTATTGATGACAAAACCACCCTCAAACACTGTGGAGACAAGATTTGGAGCCATTTCTTCTTCATCGATGTAGATGATTTCATCGCGTAATAATTCTTCTACGAAAATTTCGTCTTCCATGATAAATGCAGATGGAGAGCAATAGCAACCCAGTGGAGTTCCAACGGCAGGACTCGATGAACTTCTAAAACCGATCAAGCAGGGAGGTCCCCAATCTGATTGTTGTGCGGGAATTGTTTTCGTTGTGCCATCGCATTGCGTAATTACAGTGCTGTTTTTTCGACCTTGAACTTGAACGCTATATACCGTGCCGAGCGTGAGGGGCAAACTGGCTGGATTCGTGGATAAGCCGCCCCAACCGCCATTGGTAGGCGAATTGATGGCTGGTCCAATTGGAGTGAACGGATTCGGAAGACATGGGTTTATGCTTACCGGCGTAAACCTGTAACGATAATTGTCCATTCCTGGAATAGCTTCACAGGTGATCTGCCCACCACTTGATTTGTTTCTCCATTTGCAACACATAGAAGCGGTGACACTCACGTATGGAATGGCACAGGTGTTTAAGATGCAAGGGCCACACCAAGCGGGATCGGTAGCGCATTTTCTGGCCCTGACGTACACTTCATAAATCTTATTGTATCGAAAAGGATTTGCAGAGGCTGCGTAACTGCTCGTTTCGAAGATGGGGTTTGTAGACCAAGCCGTACAAAAATCGGTGTTGCCATTGTCGGTTACGAATTTGAACTGATATTCGAAACCCGATCCTAAATAACTGGCTTGAAAGTCCACTGCGAATATGTCACAATATGTACCGCCACAGGTAACACCTGAGCTTGTAGTGAGTGTTGGACATGCAGTGGCGCATGTAGTAATTGGCCGTGCTACGCTTTTTCCCCACCATAGTGTTCCGCATTCGGCATCCGTTGCCTGTACTTCACAATAAACCTGATAGGTGTGGCCTTCACATATTCCAGCGCATTGTTGTAGTGTAATAGCATAGCTCAATGTGAATGGTCCATATACAGTCCCTAATTCATCAATAAACGTCCATCTGGTAGAACCAACAGGATAGGTGATCAGTGAGCGCTGAATGGTGGTAGTGAAATCATAACAAGTTGCAGCACCAGGAGGATCCGGATAGTATCCTGATCTAATCTCTACACCCAAATGTTCATATGAAATATTGAAAGTTCCTGCACCCGAACCGCTAACTCTTCCCACACGCACTTTATAGGTCGTGCCAGTGGTAAGTCCCGTTACACACACGTATTCTTTGCCGCCAGAACCGGCTACATTGGCAGATGCCAATGCAGTTGTTGCTGCATTATTCCATACTTCAATGGCTGCATCAAATGTTGTAGGGCTGCAAACTTTGATTTTTGCAACTTCTGCAACGGCGACAAATTGAAACCAGACATCATTGGACATGGTCCATGCTCCTTGAACCGCCTGTGGAGAGGTGGAGCTACCGAGGTTTCTCACTGTCAATTCACATCCTGAAGCTGCGAGAGAAGTAAAGTCTCTCATTGCTATTGGAGTAAGTGTTATTGCTCCGGTATGATCTTCATTTTGCGCACGGATGAGCAATGAATTCAACGCTGCGAGTACCAGAAGTAAGCCTTTTTTCATCTTCTTGACGTTATACCCACAAATGTAATCATTGTATTTAAAGAAAATATGAGCAAATGGAGGTGTTTCCACAAGACGCTATTAACATCACAAAGGGTGCTTAGCCCTGAAGTACTTCGAGTAAAACGGCTTCATTGAATGGTGCATACACATCTTCCCGTGGCAATTGGCGGTATTCGGCACTTTTCATATGAAGAAATTTCGCGATGGGATCTTCATCAGCATTGATGGGAGCCGCCACACCTTCACTGATCATGTCCGATGCATAATCACTCATGGTTCCAAAATCCTGTAATGAAAAATTGATCACATCAAAACCGAAGGCATCATAAAATGTCGTGGAGTATATACTGATTTGGATTTTTGAACGACTGAGAACAACATCTAACGGAGTCTCGATATCTACGATTTCGATGCCATAAGATTTTAGTTCTTCATACGCCTGTTTGTTGCGTTCAAGTGGATGTAACTTCATGATGCCCCGCCAGTCAGGATGATTCTTCAGGTGCGCGGCCAATTGTTTTCCATAAGAAACATAATCTTCATGTAGATTTTTTTGAGCGCAAACCAGGACAATGTTTTCTTTCGGTGGCTTCTCCTTCATTTCTGATGAGAGACGGTATAAATAATCTCCGGCAATGTTGATCTGATGTGACCGGAACTCACAACCCATTTCCAAAATGCGTTTCCAATAGGGACCGTAAACAAGAATTTTATCGGGAAAAAACGCTTTCGAAATGACAGGCGCGAATTGTTCATGGTACACATAGTACAGGTCATTGCTGGCGATCAAACCATGCTGAACCTCTACACATTGAATTTTCAAAAGTTTAAGCGCAGCAATAAGTCCTTCGTTGTGATAATGACAAATGAAAAGGAGATTTTTTACCGATTGGTTCTTGAAAATATTGTAGTAAAGTCTAAAGTCTTCGAAAAAAATGTGCAAAGCAGATCTGATTTGCGACATCTCATCTTGCGTAAATTGACCGCTGTTGCGCGCTGCTTTTAATGCAGCCATCACTTCATGGAGCATCCTTTTTTCTTGCTCATCGGGTACTGGTAATGAGCCTTGATAAGCAGAAAATTCAAAATCACACGGTATTCCAGCCTTGTCTTTCATGCTGATGATGGTCAGATTTTCACGACCAATCACACTGGAAATTTTATCGAAATAGATGGAATGCCATGCGCCGTCATTCCCTTTTACAACCCGACCCGGATCCAGTATTACATTTTCTCGAAGCATTGGAAATGCCATCTTGCTGCCTCGTTTGCTTTTGAGGTAGTAAATGAACATCTGAATAGTATAGGGTGAGCCGAGGTAATTTTTAATCAGCTTTTGCTTTTGCTTCGTCAATGAAAACGATAACCCATGTTGAAATACCTTGAGAAATGAAAATTCATTTCCAGTGTAACGTGTTGAATGAATCAACCGTTCTTTATGATATTGATTGATGATGGAAAAAGGAACAAGCTCCATACAGGGTCGGTTTCAAATCTTCGGGTGCGCAAAGATACTCATTAAACCGCTATTAATTTTTATCAGATCAGTCCGGCCTTACGACAATCCTGAATGATGTTTTCATATAGCAACGCGCTTTCATTTCGTCGTTCTGCAATTTCAACCAAATCGTTCTCTCCATCGGCGAAACTGAGGAAGTGTAAAAGCCGATGGGTTTCTTCCCGATTGAATACCGGGTTGATACTTGATGGATAGAGTCCGCGTTTTCCCAATTGTGGTTCGCAGTGTGAAATGACATTGACATACTTTTCATTCATTTCGAAGACACGCACCATGTTGTAATACATCATGACTGTTTCTTCCAACGCCTCAAATGAAATAAACGATTTATCGTCAAGGGACGTATGGTATTCCTTGTAACGCTGATACATGGTTCGCATCAATGATCCAACCGGCATATTGAAACCCGGTGAGCAATATTGTCTTTCATCGCTGCCTCCAACGGCAAATTCGATCACTTGGTGTTCTTTTCCCGAATGACGTAGAAGGTGTTCTGCAACCTGATCTGCTTTGCTTGTGCGATGTTTGGATCTTTTATAGGTGAATGATCCGGGATCACCGCAACAGGTGAGGACATATCCGGCTTCTATATGCTGTTTCAGGTATTCACCATGTTCTGCCAGAAATGCAATGACACCAATTGTTTCAGGTGCAAACAAAAAGCGATAGGTGTATTTTCTGTTGGGTATTGAAGCTATCGTCTTGTACAGAAAGGCTGTCGCAAGTGGTCCACTGAGCTCGTTATTGGCCATACTCGGATGACAGAGATAGGTGCTGAAAAATATTTCGCAATCACTTTCACCCTTCAAAACACATTGCGCATAAGTGAGGTTTCCAGGTTCAAGCGTGCTTTCGATGTATACCTGATATTTCCCATCATTTGGTAACGCTTGCCATTCTTCATGTGTTAAACAAAAGCCCCAATTTTCGCGGTAGTAGCTTGTGATGTATGGTATGGCATTGGGAATTTCCGGTATGGTGTGAATGTGTTTACTCAATTCTTCTTTCGTGAATTCTCCTTGAACAGGAATGGAATAATTCACGACATGAAGATTGTTCACCTTGAAGTCTGCAATTTTTTTTCCATCTGGTGAAATGATGTATGCGTCATGTATGTTCCACTCTTTTGGAATCGTCCAGTCATATACTGTTTTACCCGTTGGGACTTCGGTGAGTTGAAGTGGAATAATTTCATTGAGAATTTCGAATGATTCACGCAATCCATTTCCGGTAATGCTTCTGCAGATCGGCCAAAGCCTATCGAAATATTTTTCTAAGTCAGATTTCATAATTCTTTTTGTGGGAAGATGATATAGAAGGAAGCGCCTTTGTCTTTTTTACTCCAGAAAAAAACGCGACCTCCACTTTGAATGATGATGTTTTTTACCATGGCCAAACCGAGGCCAGTTCCAGTGGTTTTGGTGGTAAAACTTGGGACGAAAATTTTTTGTTTCTGATTTTCGTCGATACCTGTACCATTGTCCGCAATCCTGATCATAATGCCCTCTCTCACTCCGCGAATCAAAACATCAATTTTGCCGGGTTGATCTGGTGGAATAGCTTGAATGGCGTTGGTGATGAGGTTATTCAACACACGCACTGTCTGATCTTTATCCAATCTCACCATTTCGTTGGTGATGAACAGCTTTCTCATGTTGATCTCAATACCTTCTTTTTCACGATAGAGTTCTACAACACTATTGGTGAGTTTCACCAGATTGATGTCCTGCAGTTCAGGTTTTGGCATTTTGGCAAAATGGGAGAACTCATTGGCAATTCTCGTCAAAGTATCAATTTGCTCAATCATGCTATCACCGAACAATTTGATGCGCTGATCGAAATGATCATCTTTATTCTCCCATGATTTCAGCAATTGTTGCATGCGAAGTTTCATGGGAGTTAATGGGTTTTTGATTTCATGAGCGACTTGCTGAGCCATCTCTCTCCATGCACTTTCACGCTCGCTTTGTGCAAGGGCTGCTGCGCTGGCTTCAAGTTCGGCCAACATCCTGTTGTATTCTAAAACCAATGCACCAATTTCGTCACGACCTTTCCATTCGATGGGTTCATTGTGTTTGCCCAATTGCACGTTGCGTATGCGCTTGGTGATGGTTTGTAAGGATCGTGTAATAGACCTCGATAACAAGAAAGCGACAAACGCTGCGATGAGAAATACGATGATATAAACCTGACTGATCTCACGCAGGAATCTTCTCAAGGCACTGATTTTATCATACGATTTTTCATAAACCACATTGGTGATGAGAATGGGCTTTTTGTGTTCGTCATTGAAATACCAATAGGCCATCGTGTATTGATCTGACTTAAAATCTTTGTCGATGACCGCACGCGTATTGCCGGTGGAAAGTTGTTTTAGTATGGAATAGTTGACCTGCTCAGGAATAGACAAGGAATCCATTTGTGTGAAATTGGATGAAAGCAGGTATCTGCCACGTAGGTCGAACAGCGCAATGAAAACGTCATGTACATCGCTCAACTCACATACTTTATCCGAAAAAGTTTGCACCAGTGAATCACTGTTGATATGACCTCCATGTTGCATGAGAAAATAATCCATGGATGCTTTGATGGACTTTTCCATTTCCACAAAACGCTGCTCGTTTGCGGCATCATTCTGCTCGTAATGATCCATAATGGTTACGACGAACATTGCCGTGAACGACAATGCTATCATGGCGAGCATGGACAGATAAATCTTTTTTCGAAGTGACGCTTTGAACACGTTGAATGGGAATAAGACCGCAGTGCACAAAAATGCGACCATACTGTGCAGATTCCCAAGAGCTAACCTGTTTAATATTTCACAGCGACGTTTGTATAGTCGGAGATATGTTCAAGGGATGTCTGTATCTACGCTGTTTATTGGTGTTTCTGCGTGATCAGGACCATTTGTGGAAAATCGATTATTTAAAGTATGTTGGTGTGAGACGCAATGTGATTTAGACATACAA
>JADKIZ010000015.1 GCA_016722445.1 Flavobacteriales bacterium
TTACCTAAATGCTACGCCCCGAACAATCGTTCATGGGATACTCGACCTCATCGTGAACCGCCGTATACGGGTCGGTACGTTCGGTGGTGTGGGGCGTGAACCATATCGAGGAAACTCCCGTAGGACCGTGTACTCAATTTGTGTGAGTGTCTCTGGAAGACTAATTTCCGCTGAGATCGGTTTTGGATCAGTAAGACGTTAGCTTGATATACGCCTTCAATTCTTCAAAGGACATGTTTTGAGTTTCGAAACTGATTCTATCGCGGATTTCGCGCATCATTGATAATGCATCAAAAGTTTTGGCTTTGTTACTCATCTCCGTATTTTATTAAGTCCTTCGGACTTCGAATTTCCAACATTGAATATCCCAGGCGCATATTGACAGAATTATATCCTTTGATCCTATCCAGATTCACGATGTGTTTAAAGTTCCAACTTGCAAGGACGTCAACTTTGTTTATGCTCGCCAAAGCAATGTGTCTACAATCTTCAAGGCTAGTTTTGCCCACAACTCCAGCCTGAATGTATTCATCAGCTAGTTGAGATGCTTCTTGACTGAATTCTTATCGCTCCAATTTTTGATCTGTGAAACTTGGCAACAATTCTCTAACCAGTTTTGGAGCATTCAATAATTCAAGTTCAAGTAAATCCGAGGCGACAAATGATACCTCACTCTCCTCCATCGATCGAACAATTTCAAAGTTGCTTCTTTAGATTCTTCGTCAAAATAGCCACCAACAACTGATGTGTCTATTTGGATTCTTTGCCTCTCATGAGCCTCAAATGTAATCAAAAATGACTTTTCAACCCGAATCCGCTTATAAGTGGACATCACACATAACATCAGCCTGTGGATTTACTCCCCAGTCTTATTGTTCAATTTTCAATGGATAAAAATACCAAAGGATTCATTTGATGATTGGTTGATGAGAAGATTTTTGGGAAATGAATTTCATTGAACCTCAGTACAGACCTTAACTTATGTTTATCCGTTTTGAGGATTTGGTTGCGATGGGTTGTTTTGGATAAACAGGCATGGTAACCAAACAAGTGCTTGTAGTTGTGATCTATCACAGACTATACCTAGGAGACTGAGCTTAATGATTTAAAATACTCTGCGGAGTACATTGAAACGTGTAAAACTTTCCGGCGCAAAAGCCATCACAGAGTTTTTCACATTACAATACACGAACAACAACAAGTGGAATAAAATTAAATATTGCATTTGCCTCTCGAGGAACTGCTTTATATAGGAGGTGCTGTTACTTGTTGTGCATTCACTAAAGCGGTTCTAAAATGAAATCAACGAACTCTGCTGGCTTCATAACTACCGTATTGATGCCCTCGCTTTGATATACTGCCTTTGTCTTCTTAAAAGCTTTCTTGTCCGCAGTTACGAAGAAATCGCCCAATGAGCGGCATCAGAACAATACAGTGAAATCATTGAACAAGTTAGCATATGGATTTTTATCAGTCAATTTATCGGAACCATACCCTACAAAATCCAACTGCATAAAAACGCCAACGATCTTAGAATAATCTTGATTTTTAGATGTTTCCAATTTGTTATTGTCCTTATACAGTTCTGTAAATGATTTGTTGATCATCGTTTTGGGCATGGTCTGGTCTAATAGACCGATAACATTCTCAACATTGTGGACATTTGCATCTAATGGAATTGAATTCTTGAAAAGTGAACAAAGACCGTTATAAATGGCGGGATTTGTTTCTTTTGTTAATTCATATAAATCCTCCATAACTGCATACATGCTGCTGTCATGTTGTGATCGCTTAAAGAGTTCAGTGAATATAGGACTTGCTTTAGAGAGTTCTGTAAATTATATAATGCTTGAGGAATTGTCTTGAATTTTAAATCAAACCAGTCTATCTTACACCAAATTCCTTTAAGGGTTCAAATAGTCCATCTAACTCTTTTGATGATTCTTCATCTTCCATTTCTTCGACAATTGCGTCAAAATATTCGTACGGGTTTCTATGGTGCCATCTCGCTACAGTATCATTCCAATATTGCGTTAGACAAACTTCTTTAGTAAGCTCTTTGATAAATGATAATGAATCTGCCACTTCTTGGTGATTGCCATTTTTGAATCTTTTTAATAGATCGTTAAGATGTGCGTTCGAATATGGCAAAATAAATTTCTCTCTTGCAGCAACAATTAACGTTACACCAATTTAGAATAGGTTGACATATCAATATCACGCTTCAAGATATCGATTTGATGCATGTTGGATATCACATTCCAATCTAAGTAGATTTTAATCATAGGATATGATTGCGGTGCATTACAGATAACGTTTTGCAGATTTGCGATGGGCGGGATTTTTACCACTAATGTTGACGCGGAGCACAATACTTTCGGCCACCACAAGTGTGTCTGCGGAGCTCGAAACCTCGCCTATTGCAAATGTGCTGTTATCGGCTGCCTTTCCTTTCGACCGATGATATATTGTTTCAATTATCATTCTACAAGTCATTAAAGTGAGATGTCAAGTCAGAGTTTTTAGGAACTGAGAGTATTACATAATGTCTTGGCAAAAACAACCTGAATTGTTTTTAAGCGAAAATTAAGCTGGTCAGTGTTTTTCAAAGTCCTCTGCAAATAAATTAAAAGCTAACTCCTGAATTACTTCTCCTTCAATTGTGCGACAAACCATCATAAGCTTTGGTCGTTTTACTCCAATGCTTTGAAGAAAGTTTTTCAAAATTTCCCTTGACTGCTTTGGAAAGTAAGATTCGGAAGGTTGAGCTATCAATATTTTCTCTTCCTTTTTAATAGTTCTACATTTTGTAATTCTACACTATCTGTCTTTGAAAAGAACTCTTTATTCAGATGCAAGTTCAAAATGTCACCATAAGAAAACACCCAATCAACACCATTGTCAGTTGGATTTAGAGCTACTCCACATCCTATCTCAAGCAAGAAATCATCTTTCATATTTCTAATACAAAATGATTCGAAAGGTTTGTTTGCTTCTGGAGTCCGTAATACAAAATATGGAAACCCGTCAGGCCCATTAAAAATCTGTGGGCTGCCGCAAGCATAACTGGCCGTCTGAACATTTTCATAAAAGATTTTTGCCAAGCATCATCTCTTTTGTCACAGAAATTTGGAAACAAGGTCAACCATAACCTGAGTTTTGCTAATATCACATTCAGGTCTTCCAACCTTTACTTGAGGAATTTGTTCAGTTGGTTTGTCCTTAGTTTTTAGAAAGTCAAATAGTCCCATAGAATTCTATCTTTTTGTTTAGGCTTTTTGGTTCGTTCGGAGCTTTAAGGTTGCCGATAACTCATATATATGTCTCCCATCCCCACCCATACCCCCGCATCCGCTAATTTACCATTTATCATCTCCCCATCCATCAACATTTTATCGACAGTCTATAATATACAATTGCCGAATGGATGTTTTAACTGATACAACCAACATTTCATTTGCATTATCAAAGACAGTTTCACCAAATCGCGCAAGTGTTTGAATGAAATCTTCTGAAAGATGTCCAAGTCATTGCACTTCTCGGCTGATTCGAAAGTATGTTGGTTCAAAATCCTGGTTTTTATGATGTAATGAGACCGATTTCGGGATAATACTGAATTCCGAAAAGAAAAAATCAGGTGAAACTGTCACAATTTTCATAAATCAACTAAAATTGTGTCAGTTAATCGCTGTTTTACTTTTTGAAGAGATTACTACTATGCCAAATTATGCCTACAATAAGGTGAATATTTATGATTTGCGTTTGAAATTGGGTTGGACGCAAGAAGAGTTTGCCTTGGTTTTGAAAATTCCACGTAGTCAATATGTCAATCTGGAATTGAAACGTCGCGGAGCAAGCACGGAAATGCAGGAAAAAATAAACTGGATTGTCCGTTCTGCAGAGCTGATGAAAAAGCGAGGTCTTCTCAAACGCAACTCGAATCCGCCTTGGTCTGAAATGGACACCGCCATGATTCGGTTAAAGGTGATTGAACTTGAAACGTCCATCATCGATTGGCAGCGGAAAATTGATAAACTCAAAGAATACTCGCTCATTGTTCACACTAGAAATGCGCAGATATCGACTCAGATAAATATCCTCAAACAAATCAAAGCTCCGGATGTTCTGATGATCGGTTTGAGTGCCATACAATTTGAGGAAGATGACAAATCGAAATATTATTCCCTGGAAAAGCTCTACAAAGCAGAGGCGAAATTGGCCGCAAAAAAGGTAGAGAGTTGGCTTTCCTCAGGAAAAAAATGGACAAGCGACCCAAAAAATCCGTGACGAAATAGTGCGTTTTGTCATCTTTTTTGGATGAAAGTCTTCCTTTTTCATCCCGAAATTGAATTTGACGAATTTTTTTTTGTTGGGAACATTTCGCGCAAAGCCTTATGGATAGGGGTTTTCAAGAAATTGTTGTGAATCTCCTGAATTTTTTTTTCTGTTACTCCAACTACACACTTGCTCCAAATTGTCTGGCAAGTTTGCTAGTTAAGCTATTGAGAGTCAGTAACTAGATTTTTATAGGGTACAGCAATGTGGCATTTTAACATCTACACAAATTCCCAAATTTGGGTTGATTGAGCCCGAGGAATGTTGCTTCTTTGATTCGTTATAGAAAACAATCCATATCCCATCACAGAATTAAACAATGAATTACAACTTCACTGAATTTGTTACGGTAGCAGAGTGCGACAGGTACCTGCAGAAACTCCAACAAAACCATGATGACTTGGGAATACGCCTCAATGATGCGCAGACAAAAGTCACAGTCAGCATAATGATGTCTTCGATGATTCCATCTCAATTGGAGACTATAGAATCTGCGCTGTCAGTCAAACGAGCACAACGGGAAACGGTCACAAAGGCAAGGCAACAACGTGAGATCGAAATTCAGATCAACACTTTGCAGAACAAACTTCTCCGATTGCTGAATAAACAAGATCGGATGCAAAGCAAAGATATCCTCAAGGGTCAATACCGAATTGTGCTGCTTGAATCAAATATTGCCACGATCTCGGAATGTAAGGCGGCCTTGGAATTGAGGAAGGCAGAACTTTTAGGGATGGCGGCATAGGAACAGAACTTGTCGCCGATCTAGCGAATCATAACCTCCCGATTTCATAGTGACATGCGATGCCGAGGCTCGGAGTGGTTTTGACTATAATTGAAAGATGACCTGTGTTGAGTCTATATCAATCCATATAATGATTTGTATGATAAGTTCTTGAAACCACGGAGAACACCAAGAAAAACCACACAAAGACCACCAAGATCAAAACCGATTTATAGATGAATTTTCTTTGCGTCCTTCGTGTGAAGTTCTCTTGGCGTCCTTCGTGGTTTCAAGCGCCCCAGCGCCACACCGTGGCGTAGGTTTAGCTAAGTGTATTCCATACAGTGAATATTTCTTGTGAAATATGAAGTCAATATCTTCAATACCCGTAATGCAACTCAAGGGAGTGTTTCGGATGAATGGTCTTTATCAAGAATATTTTAGCGGACGGCAATTGACAACCAAAATCGTTTGATCGTTTATGAACATGTTCAAACACCAAGTATGATGCTTACACGAAATACTATGGCTGTTTCTAAATGGTAACTGAAATGAATGTTTACACGCTATTGCAAATGTTTCGGTTTCAAATTTTGTGCGGCTTGATCAACAATTTCGCGAATTCTCTTTTGTCTTGTTTCTGTGGTTTTGGCGAAAAGCAGCCAAGATAAAATGATCTTCTTCACTGATTTACTCAACGACAAATAGTAGGTTATGGCATGTGGTTTTTGATTGAACGCATTCTCCAAATCAGCCGGCATGATTAATTCCTCCACTTCATCTAAAATCGTCCATGAACCGTTTTCTTTAGCCTTTTCAATACTTTCCATCCCTGCTTGCGACATCTTCTCTTGTTCAATTAGTCTCGCAATTTTGTCTTTATTGATTTTTGACCAGGTACTTTTTGGCTTTCTCTTGCTAAAAAATTGATGCGAAGTTTCTTCGTCAATTTTAATCTTTTTACTATCAATCCATCCAAAGCATAATGCTTCATCTACTGCATCACTCCAAGTGATTGATTTCAACTTAGACTTTTTGTTGTAAAAAACAAGCCAAACAGATTGCTTGGAAAGATGGTTTTTCTCCAACCACTTTCTCCAGGCCGCTTGGTTTTTGGGATAAAATACATCTACTTTCTCCATGATGATTTCACAATAGCGCTTCCAATTTTACTGGAAAAGCTGCGAAAATTACTTTAATTCAAGACATGTCGATGCAGGTTTATTTCTATGAAATTGATTCAGCAAAACATAGCGCGTGACGCGACTCCCTCATGCCAAAGGTTGAGCGCAGCATCAGCTCCCGTTTGCGTCGTGACAGATTGGGCCATGGCTTTTATTGGCTTCAAGCCACGATCGAAAGAAGACCTGTATTGAGTCTATATCATTCCATGAAATGATTTGAATGATAAGTTCTTGAAACCACAGAGACCACCAAGAAAAACCACGCAAAGACCACAAAGGTCAAATCCGATCACTCAAACTTGCTTTGCTCAGCTTTTTGGTACGGAACAGATTATCGCATCACAAGTTGCTTATGCCAAGACTGTGTATCCCGCAGACCTAGATAATGATGGTGACTTGGATGTAATTTCAGCTGGCGCGAATGGGAGTAGTGATTGGATCAACTGGCATGAGAACCTGGGTGGAGGCCAATTCGGCCCTAAGCAGCTTATTAGCACGCTTCCCGAAAACACTTATTGTGTTCATGCTGGGGATATGGACAACGACGGCGACATGGATTTTCTCTCAGCTTCAATATTTGATGGTAGAATCGGTTTGTTTGAGAATTTAGGTGGTGGACTCTTCGATACGCTGCAAACATTGACTGAAGATCTAAATAGTGCAACCTTTGTAAGTACGGCTGACCTAGAAGGAGATGGGGATTTGGATGTGCTTTGGGCTAGCCAATCAAATTCCAGTATTGGTTGGATAGAGAATCTGGGAGCTGGCCTGTTTGGTTCTATAACTACTCTCAGTGGTTATACATGGGGTGCCCAATGTGTCCGTGCTGCCGACATCGATGGAGATGGTGACATGGATGTTCTCTCAGCTTCGTCATTGGATAACAAAATCGCTTGGTATGAAAATCTAGGTGGTTTCGTCTTCGGATCCCAGCAGATAATCTCTAATCAGGCTGATAACGCTCGAAGTGTCTATTTTGCCGATTTGGATCAGGATAGTGATTTGGATGTACTCTCAGCTTCTCAAGATGATAACAAGATTGCCTGGTATGAAAATCTGGGTAGTGGTCTATTTGGCACCGAGCAAATTATCACCTTGGATGCTATTTTAGCTTGGAGTGTCTATTCAGCCGATCTGGATTTGGATGGTGATATGGATGTGATCTCTGGGTCGTTAAATGGCAATATGATAGCCTGGTATGAGAACTTTGGAAGTGGAAATTTCGGTATTCCACAAATCATCCTTACACCGGCTTGGTCTGCTATGTGCGTTATTGCAGCGGACTTAGATAACGATGGTGATATGGATGTCCTGGCAGCGAGGGCAGGTGATCACACAGTATCATGGTTTGAAAATTTGTTAGGCGAAGGATGTATGGACTCTGGGGCTTGCAACTATGACCCCGATGCTTGGATAGAAGATGGCAGTTGTTGTTATGGTATTTGTGGTTGTACGAATCCTTTAGCTTCGAATTACCTGGAAACTGCCAATTGCGATATTGGTAATTGTGAGTTCAGTATTACGGGCACAGTTTTTTATGATGATAATCAAAACGGAATCATGGATGGTATGGATTACGGTATACCATTTCAGACTGTGGTAATGGATGAATCCGGTCAATCCTATATTACCAATGACCAAGGCAATTTTACAGCAATACTTAATCAACAACAGATTGCGACATTTGAGTTGTTCAATCCGGTTACTTTTCCGACCAATACCACTCAAAACCCTCAAGTATTTAACGCCAATACAAGTTCATCAACTCAACTCATGTTTGGAGTGTATAAGTTTATTCCAGTCTTTGGTCTTGGTGTTGATGTTTATCCGAGTGGATTCAGCTTCCTATGCAACGAATACACAAATTTCAATATCTGCTTTAGAAATTTAGGTAATGTACCCGTTGATGGTATCGTTGAATTACAATATGACCCATTGTTCCAAGGGTATCAAGAAGTTACACCTATAGATTCCGTTATCGGAAACTCTGTTTACATGAGTTTTGAGAATTTGCTCCCTGGACAAATGTTCTTTTATGATGTTGTTCTGCTCACTCCAACTGTCGATCACATTGGAGAATACATCACCAACATAGCCAAAGTGTACGCCTTTTATGAAGGTAACCAAGAGGCTTATGCAGAAAGAGAACGAACCATGGAAATAACCTGCGCTTACGACCCCAATGACAAACAACCTTTTCCCCTTGGCTATACTGATCAACACCTGCTGTTGCAAGAGACGCAACAAGAATTCGTCATTCGTTTTCAGAATACCGGAAATGCGCCTGCTCAAAACATCCGAGTTCAAGACACTCTGGATGTGAATTTCGATATTGAGTCCTTCAGAATCATCGCAAATTCGCATTCCGTCATGACGACAATCGATCCTGAAACAAGGCTTATCGATTTCTATTTTGAGAACATTCAACTACCCGATTCAGTGAGCAATGAACCAGGCTCGCACGGGGTGATCTCATACATGATCACTCCACTTCCTGATCTGCCAGTTGGAACTGTTCTTGAGAATACAGTCTATATCTATTTCGACAACAATTATCCGATCATTACGAATACCACTTGGACAACCATCCATGAATGTGGCGGAGAAGCTGCTTTCGATGTCACCACCGCCATGATTTGCGGCGAACAACAAGTCAACTTCGAAAGCACATACGAGTTTGTAGAACAGTATTCGTGGCAGGTGGATGGGGTAGAAGTAGGAGTGAATCCTGGTCTTTTGCTTTCTTCCATAGACAACACTGAATACGAGGTGACATTAACCGCATCCAATCCATTGTGTACTGAATCAACCACACTCAATTATGAAGTGCCGGACATTACATCAATCGATCCTTGCCGTGCTGATTTTAATTGTGATGGAAACAGAGATACACAAGACTTACTTGTATTCATGAGTGAATTTGGTTGTCTCAACACATGCGAAGCCGACCTTGATGACAATGCAATCGTAAACGTTTGGGATCTATTTATTTTTGTTTCTGTATTCGATCAGGATTGTTGGGAGTAGAATTTTTGAGGGGGATTTTGAGTCTTTAAATCGAGCAAGTGATTTGTTTGAGAAGACCAAGAAACCACGGAGACCACCAAGAAAAAACCACGCAAAGACACCAAGGTCAAATCTGATTTATAGATGAATTTTCTTCGTGTCCTTTGTGTGAATTTCCCTTCGTGTCCTTTGTGGTTACAAGAAAGCACTCAAATCATAGTAACCAATACGTATTAAGTTTCGAAGCCACAAAGAACACCAAGAAAAACCACGCAAAGACCACAAAGGTTTTGACTGAATCTGCAAGCCCATTGATTTTTTTTCCTCCGTGTTCTTTGTGAGTAGTTCCCTTCGTGTCCTTTGTGGTTAATTCCACGCAAGCCGCAAGACTTAACCAGAAGTCAAAACGTTCAATAGAAGAATAAAATGAACGATGGTTGTAAAAGACTAAACCTGTTGTGAAGCGTAGAAACTCAAAATGTTTTTCTCGATGCGCTCTTGCGCCCCGTTATATGACTGTCTTTCGAATTTTTTACCAGTCACCAATTCGAATAGTTCGATATAGCGGTCTGTTACAGATTGAACGAACGCATCGGTCATTTCAGGAACAGTCTGACCTTCCTTTCCCATGAAGTTGTTTTCAATCAACCATTCTCTGACGAACTCTTTGCTGAGCTGTTTTTGCTGTTCTCCCTTCGCTTGCCTTTCAGCATAACCTTCACTAAAAAAATATCGCGATGAATCAGGCGTATGGATTTCGTCCATCAAAAGAATTTGTCCATCGCGTTTTCCAAATTCGTATTTGGTATCCACCAAAATCAAACCTTGTTTGGCTGCGATCTCAGTTCCTTTTGCAAAAAGTTTTCTTGTATAAGCTTCCAGTTGAATATAATCTGATTCACTCACGATACCTCTTGCGATGATTTCCTCTCTGGAAATATCTTCATCATGACCTTCTGATGCTTTCGTGGTAGGTGTGATAATAGGCTCAGGAAGTTGATCATGTTCCTTGAGTCCTTCCGGAAGATTAACTCCGCAAAGCACTCTCAATCCGCTTTTGTAGGTTCTCCACGCATGTCCTGTAAGATATCCGCGAATCACCATTTCTACTTTGTAAGGTTCGCATCTAAAACCTATTGTCACATTCGGATCGGGCGAACTCAATTTCCAGTTTGGTACAACATCCGATGTGGCATCGAGCATATGTGATGCGATCTGATTCAATACTTGTCCTTTGAATGGAATTGCTCTAGGCAACACAACATCGAATGCAGAGATTCGGTCACTGGCTACCATCACCAGAATATCTGTTCCAATGGAATAGACATCGCGCACTTTTCCGCGATAATATCCTGTTTGTTGTGGTAACTGAAATTTTGTTTCGAAAAGCGCTTCCATACGATCAGAAGATTACATGCGTGGTTTTGCACCGCGAACTTGTTTCATCATTTGCATCATCTGTGACTTATTCGTCATCATCTTCATCATCTGTCTGGTTTGATCGAATTGTTTCATCAAACGATTGACTTCATCGATACTTCTGCCAGATCCTTTGGCTATGCGTGTTTTTCTTGTTCCATTGATGAGTGCAGGATTGCTTCTCTCTTTTGGAGTCATACTTTGAATGATGGCTTCAATATGTTTGAAGGCATCGTCATTGATTTCCACATCCTTCAGCGCTTTACCGACACCCGGAATCATTCCCATGAGGTCTTTCATGCTACCCATGCGTTTGATCTGACCGATTTGTTCTAAGAAGTCATTGAAGTCAAATTGATCGCGTTTGATGCGTTTTTCAAGGCGTTTGGCCTGTTCTTCATCAAATTGTTCCTGTGCGCGTTCTACCAGCGATACCACATCACCCATACCGAGGATTCGGCTGGCCATACGTTCCGGATAGAATACATCAAGTGCATCCATCTTTTCACCGGTACCAACAAACTTGATCGGTTTATTTACTTCAGTTTTGATGGAAAGAGCAGCACCACCTCGTGTATCACCATCGAGTTTGGTTAGAACAACACCATCAAAATTTAATCTTTCATTGAAGGTTCTGGCTGTGTTCACAGCGTCTTGACCCGTCATAGAATCGACCACAAAAAGTGTTTCGCTCGGCTTAACAGCTTCTTTGACGTCGGCAATTTCAGCCATCATCTGTTCATCGATCGCGAGACGACCCGCGGTATCGATGATCACGACATTGAATCCATTTTGTTTGGCGAAATGGATGGCATTGGTCGCGATGGAAACGGCGTTTTTGTTTTCTCTTTCGGAATAAACGTCTACACCAATGCTTTCACCGACAACGTGCAATTGATCTATCGCCGCCGGACGGTAGATGTCGCAAGCTACGAGCAGTGGTTTTTTGCCCTTTTTGGTCTTCAGGAAATTCGCCAGTTTTCCAGAGAAAGTTGTTTTACCGGAACCTTGTAAACCACTCATCAGAATCACACCGGGATTGCCCTGGTAGCTGATTTCACTGGCCTCGCCACCCATCAGCGTTTTGAGTTCGTCGTGGGTGATTTTTATCAGAAGTTCACCTGGTTTGACGGCCGTGAGTACCTGTTGACCCAATGCCTTTTCTTTCACCCGCTCGGTGAATTCTTTGGCGGTTTTGAAACTCACGTCAGCATCCAAAAGTGCTCTGCGCACTTCTTTCAATGTTTCTGCGACGTTGATCTCAGAAATTTTGCCTTCTCCTTTTAGAATTTTAAAGGCCCGGTCGAATTTGTCCGTCAGGTTCTCAAACATGTCTCTTTAGCTGAAAAATTTGGAGCGCGAATATACTTCGCCGCCGCCCAACTTGACCGTTTTTGCCGCTGCCTCTGAAGAAATTATTGCGCTGATTTTCAGCGATCATTGACATTTTTCCTCTAGTCCATTTCTTAATTATTGCGAGATCGTTGGTCTGTCTGTTCTTCTCATTGGTCATCGAAATATTCCTGTTTCGTCGAATACAAATGCCCGTTCGCAACTACCCATCCATTTAAAAAGTATAAAGCGGCATTTGAAACCAATCTAATTTTAAAATGAAGTTCAGAATTACCTTAGTTCTGATGTTGTTGTGGACCGCTAGCACTGAGCTGAATGCACAGAATACCGGCTCATGCGCCTCTGATGACAAGAACAATACGCTACTTGAGACTGACCCTGTTTTTCATAGGAGTTTCATGTATATGGAACAAAGGCTCATGCAACAGCAAGGCCTCAGTCCTGATCAACGTACCAATGATATCTACACTTTGCCTGTTGTGGTCCACGTGATTCACAATGGTGAGGCTTATGGTGTAGGCACCAATATCACCGACGAACAAATTGTCAGTGCTATTGATGCGATGAATGAAGACTTCAGACACATGTCCGGTTCAAATGGATATGGTGCTGGTCCTGATGTGGGAATAGACTTTTGTCTCGCTGCCCGCGATCCCAACGGCAACCCAACCACTGGTATCGTTCGTGTAAATGGTAGTTCAGTGACAAACTACAGTGCCATGGGTATTGAAGCATCTGCCGGAAATGGAGCAGTAGAAGAAACAGTGAAGGCTTTGTCAACTTGGCCTCGCGCTTCTTATGTCAATATTTGGGTAGTCAGTGAAATTGAAAACAATGATGGTGGTGCAGGTATTCAGGGATATGCATATTTCCCTATTGCCAGTCCCATTGATGGAATTGTGATACTGTACAACGCGTTTGGCACAACAGGTAACCTGAAGTCATATACCAATATGAATAGGACAATAACCCATGAAATGGGACATTATCTTGGCCTTTATCATACCTTCAATGCAACATCTAGTTGTGCAGCCGAAGCGGATTGTAATACTGGTGGCGATCGTGTTTGTGATACCCCTGTTACCATTCAGGCTGCATCCTGTTCAAGTCCGGCATGTAGTGGCACGCAGCAGGTAGAAAACTACATGGACTATACGCCGCAAACATGTCAGAATATGTTCTCAGAAGGTCAAAAACTGAGAATGCGCACAACATTAGAAACACAACGTGCTTCGATGATTACATCATTGGGATGTATGCCGGTTTATTCGCTCGACGCCGGTGTTTCAGCAGTGCTTTCACCTACAGGTACGAACTGTCAGGGCAGTATGCAACCACAAGTAACCTTAACGAACTATGGAAGTACAGCACTGACATCAGTGGCCATTCAATACAATCTGGATGGAGTAGGTTCAAATACCTATAACTGGACAGGATCGCTCGCTTCCGGTACTTCTACCACAGTGAATATTACAGCGATCAATCCGTCTGTTGGTGTGCATACACTTTATGCATGGACCAATAGTCCGAATGGATCAACAGATCAGAATACAGCAAACAATCAATCTACCGGCGATTTTGAAATTACCGATGGAGCCGCAGCAACGCTTGATATCGTCACCGACTATTTCGGTCATGAAACGACATGGGACATCAAAGATGAATCAGGTACTATACTAATCAGTGGTGGACCTTATGCCGATGGTCAACAAGGAACACACAACTACGAATCGATTTGTCTCGAACCAGGTTGTTATACACTTACGATGCATGACGACTACGGCGATGGACAAGGTTTTACAAGTGGAAGTTTCTCATTGACTTCAAGCGATGGCACCGTGCTCGCCAATGACAGTGGTGATTGGGGAAGTGAATCAGTGAATCCTTTCTGTCTGGAAGCAACAACACCGACTGGCAATCCACCGGTAGCTTCATTCACGATTCAGGATAATACCATTTGCAAAAACGTTCAAAACGATTACACCAATACTTGTACAAATTCACCTACATCCTATGCATGGACATTTGAAGGTGGCACTCCTGCTACTTCGAGTCAATCGAATCCACAAAACGTGACCTATGCGAATTCAGGAACATTTGACGTAACACTCACCGCAACGAATGCATATGGAAGTCACACTTACACATGCACAGATTGCATTACGGTATATGCCGATCCAACCTTGTCGCTCACCGGCACAAATCCATCTTGCAACACAGGCAATACTGGAGCTGTATCATCTTCGGTGACAGGTTCATCACCATATACCTATTTGTGGAGTAATGGTGCGACATCAGCAAACATCAACAATGTTGCTGCAGGTGCATACACGCTTACAGTTACAGATAGTCATGGTTGTACCAAACAGTCGAGTGCAACAATTACAGCACCATCTGCTATCGCAGTCACTGGCACCACAACCAATCCGACTTGTTCAACATCGAGCAATGGCTCTATCACTGTTTCAGCAACGGGTGGTACTGGCAGTAAAACTTTCACATGGAGCAATGGCGCTACAGGGGCAACAGCAAGTAACCTCGCTGCCGGTTCATACACCGTAACTGCAACTGATGCGAATGGCTGCACTAAAACACAATCATTCACGATCACTGCACCGTCGGCCATTTCCATTTCCGGTACGGCGACCAATATCTCATGCGCCGGAGCCAACAACGGTTCTGTAATCGTGAGTTCAACCGGAGGTACCGGAAGTAAAACTTATACATGGAGTAACGGTGGTACCGGAACAACCATTTCTAATTTGTCAGCAGGTTCATATACTGTGACTGCGACTGATGCGAATGGATGCGCCGCCACTCAATCATATACCATCACTGCACCTTCAGCCATCACGATTACAGGCACGGCAACAAATATGTTATGCGCAGGAACCAACAATGGTTCAATTACAGTTTCTGCTTCAGGTGGAACTGGTAGCAAAACATATAGTTGGAGCAATGGTGGTTCAGGCGCAACTGTTTCTAACCTTGGCGCAGGTTCTTATACCGTCACTGCAACTGATGCCAATGGCTGCACCGCTACACAATCGTACACGATTACTGCACCAACAGCAATCAGTATCTCAGGCACAGCAACCGCTGTTCTTTGTGCTGGTACAAGCAGTGGTTCAGTTTCTGTAAGTGCAACTGGTGGAACAGGAAGCAAAACATTTACATGGAACAATGGTGCATCTGGCGCAACAGTAAACGGACTTGGTGCGGGTAATTATACGGTTACAGCAACCGATGCAAACGGATGCACAGCAAACCAAACTTACACGGTAAGTGCACCTGCAGCGCTCGCACTCACTTCAGTAGTCAATCATGTCAGTTGTAATGGTCTTTCCAACGGCAGTATTTCAATTACTGCAACGGGTGGTACTGGCAACAAAACATATTCATGGAACAATGGAATGACTGGTGCAAGCGTATCAGGTCTTGCAGCGGGCAATTATACTGTCATTGCAACTGACCAAAACAATTGCACGGCGTCTCTCACCATTGGTGTTTCTCAACCAGCCGCACTTGTAGCAAACCTCTCAGATTTTGATATTGCATGCACTGCAACTAACGGTGGCGCAACAGTAAGTCCTTCCGGAGGTACGGCACCTTATGTCGTTGCGTGGAGCAATGGCGCAAGTGGCAACAATGCAGGCAATTTGAATGCTGGCAGTTACTCTGTGGAAATCACAGATGGACACGGATGTGAAATCACAAACAATTTTGAAATCACACAAAGTGACAATCTCTCTGTTTACATTGAACCAACTCAAATATCATGTTTCGGAGCCAATGATGGAAGCGCAACTGCCATTGCAAGTGGTGGAAGTAACCTCAGTTATTCTTGGAGCAATGGTGCAACAAGTGCAACCATAAGCAATCTACAAGAAGGAGAATATAGCGTAACTGTATCCGATCTGGATGGCTGTTCAGGTTCTGCGGATGTACTCATCATCGAACCGGCTGGTATGAATATTCAGATAGAATCAGAAAACATTTCATGTGCTGGTGCCGGAGATGGAATTGTAATAGCTACTGTAACAGGTGGCGTAAGTCCATATTCTTATCTCTGGTCAAATGGTTCTGATGAATCATCCGTGACGGATCTCAATGCTGGTGTTTATTCTGTGAATGTCACAGATGCATCGGGATGTGTAATCGGAGGAGAAACCAATATTACTGAGCCAATCATGCTCACGGCAAACGTGATCATTCTCAACGCAGAAAGTTGCGCGGGTAATGATGGAAGTGCAGAAGTGAGTGTAGAAGGTGGAAGTCCCGGATATTTTGTCGCATGGAGCAATGGTTCAAATGAAACGATGCTCACGGGCGCTGCTTCCGGAAATTATGGTTTGACTGTTACTGATGTCAATGGTTGTGTACTAAATATTGATGTTGAAATTCCATACGATTGCGAAATTCAAATTCCACAAACACAATTGGCAGGGGATGATTGCAACGCCATCAATCTCACATTGGCGAGTGTCATTTCTTGTGAAGAAGTTGCAAATGCTTCCATGTATCAATGGAGGTTTAGTACTGTGGCTGGTACCATCATCAGCGATGAGTACTCACTTGGAAATGTATTCCAGGTTTCTCAGATTCCGGCTGTCACTTTAGGTGAAACATATATGATTGGTGTAAAAGCGCTGGTAGATGGTTCATGGGGACCATTCGGAAGCATTTGTTCTATCACACTTGAAATGCCGATTGAGCTCACCACACGACTGATCGACGAAGATTGTGGTGCAACAGTTTATTCATGGCAGGACACACTCACAGCCATTCAAATACCGGGAGCCATGAATTATCAATGGCATATCACAGGTATTGATTATGACTGGACAACCTATACCGAACACAACCAATTGCCTCTGGCCAGCGAAATGCAAATGTTGCCGGGTGAAGTTTATTCTATTCAAATCAGGTGTGCGATGGGAACAGGTCAATTCATATCATGGGGTATGCCATGTGATGTGTACATCGAACAGAGCATTGGTGTTTCTGATTATATGTCAGGCGATGGTAGACTGCTGATTTATCCTAATCCTGGAACAGGCGAGAATTTATTCTTCGATATGAGCAACCTCTCACTGGGAAGTATCGTTGAAGACCTCGGTATTTATAATGCTGCAGGACAATTGATAGAAAAGATATCATTAAATAACAGAGGTGCCGGTAATACTTCAATCGAGTACCGGTTTAATCAAACACTCTCTGCAGGAATGTACATCCTCAAATACAAGATAGATGGTCGCGATCATGACGAAAAACTGATCGTGAACGGAAGATAGGGTGGAGACCAATTCAATTTGGTCGTAGTAGAAAGCCCGCAAAACATATGTGCTTGCGGGCTTTTGAATTTTATATCGGACGGGTCAATATTTGTTTACCCTATCCTGGATTCGTTCCATCCCAAAAGCAATTGTTTTTCGAATAGATCCAATTTGCGTCAACTCCACTATGATTTATCCTTACGTCGGCGGAAAGGCCTTTGAGGAAATCCGTAGAAATCCCAACATCGTAGGGCAAAAGAGCAATCGGGTGTTTGACGACTGAATTCAAAATGACCAAACGTTGCGTATAGGTCATGTCATTTTGAATGAAGGAGGGGATGTTGTGGATTTCGGATTTACTACCCTGATTTTTTGCTTCTTTTTTTATCAAGAAAAAAAGAAGAGGGAAGTTACTTATCCTAATAAACAGCACATTCAATAACAACCCTTCTTTCAAAATTCGTATTCGAAAAGACGTTGACCCTAAACCACAGGCTATGAAACACAAACCAGCATTGATGGACAAACCTGGATGAAAGTATACATTCGATTTAGTCAACGAGATTAAAAACACCAAACAACACAAGTACTCAATGCAAGTTCATTAAGATAGTTTTCGCCTGTCTTTTCGATCGAAATTGAAATGCAACTACAAGTATGGGATACAACTATTTCCCAGCAGCAAGAACCCCACACAAATGAAACAACAAACGTGCACCAACATTGCCATTCCAATCACTGTCACCAGGAGCCACTTCGACCATATCAAATCCGATGATGGTTTTGCCTGATTGCTGAAGTTTCGTCAGGAGATAAGTCGCTTCATCAAACCACAAACCGCCGGGAACTGGAGTGCCGGTATTCGGACAAAGTGTAGGATCCAATCCATCGATATCGAAGCTGATGTGAACTTTATCTGGCAACTGTGAAATGATATCATCACACTGAAAATTCCAGTTCTTTCCAGTGAATCTCTCTTTTTGAATTTGACTATTCGAAAAGACCTTCACACGACCTGCTTCACTTTTCACGACATTATTTTCTTCTTCACAAAAATCACGAATCGCTACTTGAACAATTTTGCTGACCTGTGGAATTTTCAGCGCATTGTACATGATAGACGCATGAGAATATTCAAAGCCTTCGTATGCAATGCGCAAATCCATATGTGCATCAATGTGCAGAATGCCAAAGGAACCATGACGTTTGGCATGGGCCTGAAAATAGCCAAGTGGAGTGCTGTGATCACCTCCTACAAGCCCAACCAGTTTTCCTTGTTGAATGAATCGGTCACATTGTTTGAAAACCCAATCATTCATATCTGCGCAAGCCGCATTGATTTCCGCGTGTATACTTTTAGCTTCCTGGTTGTGCATTACGTCTACACCATCTTCCCACATTTCGATGATTTTCGCAGCCTTTTGTTTCAGATCAGCAGAACGCAAAAGCATATCTTCCGGAATATCAATCATGGAAATACCACGTTTCCATAATTCCGGAAATTCCTGATGAAATAAATCCACCTGAAAACTCGCTTCCAAAATGTGTGCAGGACCATCACTCGTTCCTTCTCCGTAACTGGTTGTTACTTCCCATGGCACAGGAATCAGGATGATATCTGATTCCTCTTCAGTAAATGGCAAACCGTAGATATTGGCGTCTTTTAATCCCGCTGAATTGGGGTTGAACTGGGCGATTTTTTCTGACTTATTCATGGCGCGAATATGGTCACACGAACATGAATTTTTGCAAATAGATCGACAACGATTTTGAAAATACCAGGGAAACTATTGAGAGGAAGCAACACGGATTTCGTTCTGAATCGAAACCAGATGATTCTGTTTGGCAGAGTGTCTTGCTGAAATGGCCGTCTCCGTGAAATACTGGTGTTGCAGCAGAAATTTTTCCTGAATGAGATTCCAGCTGTGACGATCCTTCACGACCTGAAGGTATTGTAATTCGCGAAACAATCTTTCAGCCCTTTCTTCAAAATCCTCTCTGCCGAGATAGTCCAAATCCGCGTCACAAATAATTTTTTCAATCAAAGACTCAGGACGATGAGGAATGGAAGTTGCCATGATCATTTTCTCAATTCTGGCGATATCGCTATCGCTATATCCATAATTGGGTAAAATAGCTCTGGCGATCAGACAAGACCTTTCTTCATGTTTTTCGTTTCCTACCGTAAAACCCGAATCGTGCAATATAGCGGCCGTGAGCAAAAGTTTGAGGTCATACTCAGATAACCCTTCCGCGCGGCCGATAAATCGAGCCATGCGATAGACATCACGTACGTGATCCACATCATGATACTCAAGCCAGACAGGTAATTCAGCCTGTAGCTTGAGAAGCACATGTTTTATGGCGCCGAAAAAACGCATCACTTTGGTTCAAATATAACCAGCATGGTCAACTGGCAAAATGATTTCTGTGCTGAACAGTGAGCAATTGATCGTGAACAACTCACTTTTGTGGATGAACGTCATTTTCAGGTTTCAACCATTTTTTGTTGGTAACGCTTTGATTTTCCATTGAAAATGAATGGATAGGGGATGAGCTACCGATCATATTGAATACACGCTTTTGATATTACAAAGTTTTACTTTCTATAGAAATTACTTGAGACATCGTGAAAAAGCAGGCATGAAATTCAAAAACCATCCATCTCACCGACCTACCACCTCCCATAAATGTGCATTTCACCGCCCCATAACCACAGTTGACTTCCTGGTAACGATAAGATGTAACTGAACTTCCCACTTACTCAATAGTTTTACCCCTGTAAATCATCGCGTAAATTTTTCATGCTCAGATTAATCATTCCCATTCTTATTTTTAGTGCAATTGAACTCTATGCATTCAAGGGTATTCGTTCAGTGACGATCGGTCTTGATCCGATGTGGCGCAAGATTGTTCTTTGGTTATACTGGATTATCGCCCTGATAGCCTATGGCGGAATCGTCTTTCTGATGGTTAAATGGTCGCAGCGCGGTGATTCGAATGATGTTCGATCATATGGTCTTTTCAATTTCGTGGTTGGATTTTTCATCATTTCTGTCACCACAAAACTTTTGTTCGGTTCATTTCATCTATTGAATGATATCTCCAGTTTCATCAAGTGGGCGTGGCTCAAGCTGACAGAAAAACCGGCGAGTGAGCCACATGAGGCCATGACACGCGTTCAATTCTTCAATCAAGTTGGTCTTGGTGTTGCCGCTTTGTGGGCTGGTTCTTTGCTCTACGGTGTTACACGTGGCAAATTTGGGTATCGTGTTTTATCTGAAACACTTCATTTCAAAGATTTACCGGATGCATTCGATGGAATGCGCATTGTACAAATCTCAGATATGCACCTCGGTAGTTTTCGTGAAAATTTCGATGATGTGCAACCGGGCTTTGATCTGATCAATTCGCTGGATGCTGATTATATCTTCTTCACAGGCGATATGGTCAACAACTACTCCGATGAGGCGGAACCCTGGATTGATAGACTGAAAGGCCTCAATGCACGTTTTGGAAAATTCTCCATTCTTGGCAATCATGATTATGGTGATTATGCCATGGGTGATCAACCAGAACTGAAGAAAAAAAGTCAGGATAGATTATTTGAGATCCACGGAGAAAGTGGATTCCGTTTGCTGAGGAATGAAAACGTGAGACTTGAAAAGGATGGACAATCCATCGCGTTGCTTGGTTCAGAAAACTGGGGGGTTGGTTTTCATAAAAATGGCGACCTGAATAAAACCATGGAAGGTGTTCATGACGATGATTTCAAAATACTCTTATCACATGATCCAACACATTGGCAGGAAGAAGTGGTAGGTAAACGAAAAATACACCTGACATTATCCGGACATACACATGGTGCGCAAATGGGATTGGAGTTGCCGCAATTCGGCATCAAATTCAGTCCGGTTTCATTGCGATATAAAAGATGGGGTGGACTTTATACCGAAAACGACCAATACATCTACATCAACAGAGGATTCGGATTTTTGGCCTTTCCAGGCCGTGTGGGAATGGCTCCCGAAATTACTTTGATTGAATTGAAAAAAGCTTGATCAAATCAAGACTTTACGCCAGGTGATGATTTGATGAACATATGAGCCCATATGCTTCTCGACAATCTGAACAAGTATGGGAAAATGATCACTGTAAGCACCATGCCAGTCGTCAGGAATGTACCGGGATGTGTGAGAAAACCAAATTCGATCCAACCAATGGCATCGAAAGTTTTCAAAGCGACCAATACGGAAACCCACAATGCCACAGTCAAAGCCCAGCTTACATATGCTGCACCGAAATAAAATCCTGTTTCAGGATTGAGGTTCGTTTGACAAACTTCACATGTCTTTTTCGATTCACCCATTTTTTCAAACGTGATCAATTTGGGATTGACGAACATCGACGTTTCATGGCAATGCGGGCATTTCAGCGTAACCATTGAAATAAATCTATTGTGACTGGACATGTCGGCAAATTTACGGATGATCGATGTCAGGCTTTAGTGATTGTGGTCACAGAATGAGGTCAATAACAAATCACCGTGTCATAAATGGCACCATAGCCGATAAAAGCGCCTAATCCACCTTGCAAATTGGACTCAAGATTAAACGGAACCGCAAACGGACTTCCCTGATTGGAAACTTGAGATTCGAAACTATAGATGAATTTATACGCATTACGATCGATCGTACATCCTCTTACAGCAATGGTATCTCCGCGTTTGAAATAACCACGTTCGTTATTGAGATCATCATATTTACTGCTATTGGGTTCCGCTCCTCTGTAGTATGCGAATTCAAAAGAAAGTCCATTGAAGAATTCATCGTCGAAAACGGAACCAATAGGAGCGATATAGCCATAATCCTTTTGCTGGCCGCGCAATTCTTCATCTTCAACCCAATCAGGATAATGATTGATGCGTTTGGCAAACCAACGGTAAGCATTGCCAATGGTATCCGGATCAGTGATGTTTCCATAAATAAATCCCAAACTGTCATTGGGCAATGAACTTACGATGTCAAAAAACAACGTGTCTAGAACAACTATCTCCGGCAATTTGGTTGCTCCGGTGATGTGATGTTCATCCAGAGAAACATCGAGGTAATATACTTTGCCAGTTTCGCCGATCAACTCGAAGGAGGTGTAGATACATAGGTTCAATGATTGCAAACTTTCCACAGGAATACCAAGTGCAATGGATGCAAGTTCCAATTCCTCTTCCGTCAAATCGGCAGTGCAGACTTCGTCCAACGTATAGGACACATTGTCCACCGTCACGTTCACCACTGCATCATGTACGAACATGTTTTGTAGGGTTTCCATATTCGTCGGATCAAAATAACCCTGACTCCATGTGAGCATCATCATCGGAGGTTGATCCTGATAGATGAAACCTTCTACGACTATTTGGTGGTCTACCACAGGCAGGTCAACGGTGATTTCTTTTTCGCATGAAATAAAGGTGGAGCTGATCAGGACCATGGCAATTGACATAGCCAAAAGATTTTTCTGAATACGGGTTCCTGATTTCATACTGCTGCGAAAATACGTGTTGCGTGTAACGAATATGCTCTGAACAGACAGTTTATGCTATGGAAAAGTTTAATGGTTCGTTAAATTATTTTCTCCCCATTTGATGAATTGACGGGACTTTCAGATATTTCGCAGGATTCAGAAAATCTACATTTGACTTAACACATTTTTACAACCGAGAGCACAATGGATCGAAATTCCGTCGTTTAACTTTGAACTGTAAATTTTCAAGAAAAAAATCACTATGAAAAAGAATCTGCTACTAATCGCTATGGCCTTCGCTGGAGGATTTGTCTCGCTGGCGCTTACAAACTATTCTTTGATGATTCCGCAAACGGAATGATGTATTCTGCATCTCAAGTACCTGTTTATAACGCAGGTTATTCTTCACTGCCTTTGGATGGAACTTTGGATTTTACGATGGCATCGGAGAAAACGGTGAACAGTGTGGTGCACGTGAAAACACAATCTACCATGCAACCAGTATTCAATCCGTGGTCAGATTTCTTTGGCTACAGACAAGAACCACAGGTGCAGATGTCATCAGGTTCGGGTGTAATTATTTCCACCGATGGTTACATCATCACCAACAATCACGTAGTGGAAGGAGCGGAGAAGCTCTCAGTCACTTTAAACAACAATAAGAATTATGAAGCAACAGTCATTGGACGCGATCCAAGTACTGATATAGCTGTCATTAAGATTGACGAAAAAAATCTACCTGCTATTCTATGGGGAAGCAGTGATGATGTGAAAATTGGACAGTGGGTCATCGCTGTAGGTAACCCTTTCGATCTCACCAGTACTGTTACGGCGGGTATTGTAAGTGCGAAAGCCAGAAACATCAATTTACTTGGTAGCGATCGTCGCACCAACGAGGAGATATTCCCCATTGAGTCGTTCATTCAGACGGATGCAGCAGTGAATCCCGGCAACAGTGGTGGAGCTTTGGTCAATACACGTGGAGAATTAATTGGTGTCAATACCGCCATTGCTTCTCGCACAGGAGCCTTTGCAGGATATTCTTTCGCGGTGCCTTCATCTATTGCTAAAAAAGTTGCTCAGGACATCATTGAATTCGGACATGTTCAGCGCGCATTCATCGGAGTGCGCATTGCTGATGTGACTGAAGATGTGGCCAAAGAAAAAGGATTGAAAGAAGTCTCTGGAATATTGGTGGCCGCACTCACGGATGGTGGCGCTGCTGCAGAAAGTGGAATGCGCGAAGGCGATGTGATCATGAAAGTGGGCGACGTGATGGTGAAAAATGTACCTCAGTTGCAGGAACAAGTGAGCAAATACCGCCCTGGCGATAAAGTGAAAGTGACTGTGTGGCGCGATGGAAAAATGCAGGTTGTCGATGTGACCTTACGCAACCGAAGTGGTAAAGCACAACTTGAAGACTTTGATTCTGTGGCTTCGGGAAGTGGTGAAACAGTGACCTCAATGGGCGCAACTTTTGGTGCACCATCAGCGGAGGACCTCGATAAACTTGGCATCACCGGTGGAGCAAAAGTGATGGATCTTCAAACTGGCAAATTCAAATCACTTGGTATGCAGAAAGGATTTATCATCACGAAAATTGATGGTGAAACTGTCCGCAATGCGCAAGACTTGAAGAGTTTGCTTCAAACACGCCAGGGATCTTACGTGGAGATAAAAGGATTCTATACCAATGGCATGGAAGCCATGTATGGATTCAGACTTTAAGAAACAATGATTCGAATGAGAGGCCGGAATTTCCGGCCTCTTTTGTTTTCTAGCGGCATTAATCAATACATCTTCTCCAGACATATACTTGACAGAAGTCATGCATCCTAACTATAGCTTCCTTAGCTTTGCATCGCATGACAGTAGATAAGAATATTGAGATGGCCAATCTCCAGTCGGAGATCGGTAAATACATCGGATTGGGCCAGAATAGCCTCATCTTCAATTTTGAGGAACATACCCGCAATGTCATTTTGCGATTGATTACCGTAAACCCACAACACAATCAAAGTTTTCTGTTTCATACAACAGACGGGGTGAACAAAGTGGATGCATTGAAGTCCATGTTGGAGTATGTGAAAAGCTACAAGGATGAAGAAAGTAGTTTTACCATTCAATGGACACTCAAAGGAGAAAGCATTTTGCACACTTCTTATTTCCGTGCAAAAAATATTTTGGGCGCTCTGGATAAACTCTACTTTGAGCGTGATCCCAATGGAATTACGGTTTTCAGTGTAATGATGAATCCTATTTCCTGATTGGCTGAAAATACTTACAGGACCATTTCATCGCCGGGTGAATCCAACTACCGGGTACTCGGAAGTCGTCATATCGGTATGACATTCCATGTCAAAACAGAAGCGGAAATCAAAACCATTCTGGATCGACTTTGGAAAGAACATCACAATGCCACACATATTTGTTACGCCTGGCGACTTGGTTGGGATAAAAGCCGATATCGTCAGAATGACGATGGCGAGCCTTCTGGAACGGCTGGTAAACCAATCTTTGGTCAAATACAGTCATCTGATTTGACCAATGTTTTGATTGCTGTGATCAGGTATTACGGAGGGACAAAACTTGGGACAGGTGGATTGATCGACGCTTACAAGACAGCTTCGAAATTGGCCATTGAAACATCTTCTGTCATTGAAGTGGCAGTGAAAGACCATTTCGAATTGACCTTTTCTTATGATAGCATGCCTCAAGTGATGAAGATGCTCAAGGATGCAGACATGGAAAAACTACATGCTGATTTTGGTGAAATGTGTAAACTTGAGTTTTTGCTCGATATGGAAAAAAGATCCTGGTTTGAGTCAGAATTTGAGAAAATAGAAGGCTGTAGTTGGATACATTTGGGCAGAGCCTGAATAATCCAAAATGATACAACGATATTTGATCCTTTCGATTGCCATCTGTCTGTTCTCTTGTGAGAAAAAGAGTACTGAGGCAAATCTCCCAATTGATTTTACGAAAGATAAATCACAAATTTCTGCTTTGATGTCTGAACAGGAAGCTTCATGGAATCGTGCAGACATTGATGGTTTCATGAAACACTATTGGAATTCGGATTCTCTTTGTTTTATTGGCAAACGAGGATTGAGTTATGGTTGGAAAACTACACGCGACAACTATGTAAAATCTTATCCTGATGCCGCGGCAATGGGTACGTTGCAATTTACCAATAGTGTGATTGATGTGATGGATACCACCCATGCCTATGTCATTGGTAAATGGGAATTGTTCAGGGTTTCTGATACTTTGTCAGGACATTATAGTTTGTTGTGGAAGAAAATTTCAGGAAAATGGGTTATTGTTGCGGACCATTCCAGTTAATATGATGTTTCAAAGCTCACCTGTAACCATGCTCCTTTTGGCCATCACGGTCTTCGTGTCGTGGTCGGCATTCAATCGTTCGGAATTATTCGAAAAGTTGCTTCACAATCCATACAGGATCAAACACAACAAGGAGTATTACCGTATTCTTTCACATGCACTGATCCACGCGGATTTTCTACACCTTGCATTCAACATGTATGCGTTGTATGCGTTCGGAAAATTCCTTGAAATTTACTTTCGATTGCATTGGGGTATGACGTTGGGGTCATTGTTGTTTTTGTTATTGTATGTGATCGGAGCTACAGTGGCCACCATTCCTTCGATAAAAAAACATGCAGATAACTATGGATACAATTCGGTGGGGGCGAGCGGAGCCGTGAGCGCTGTACTGATATGCTATATGGTGTTGAATCCCACTGCACAGATCCTTCTCTTATTTATTCCGATGCCAGCTTTTATTGCAGTATTTGTGTTTTTCATCTTCGAGCATTTGATGTCACGAAGTGGTAAAACCAACATTGCTCATGATGCACACATCTGGGGAGCGTTGAGCGGAATTACCTTCCTATTCCTATTTCACCCTCAAGCCTTGGTCAATTTTATCAGCGCAGTGAGAAACATGATTTTTTGAAAATCGCCCATGATGAGTCATGGTATTATTTCATTGATTGGTCGTATACAGGAAAACGTAAGATTTACAAAAGCAATCAGACTGTAAGATCATGCGTCTTTACTAAAGGAAAAGGTAAAGAAAAACCTCCAATGAGTAGCTGTGCCGATTACTCGGATCTTTCCTTGAAGACATACACATCTTCGTTGTCCCGTTTCATGTAATAATTCTCGCGGGCAAATTTCTCCAATGACTTGCTATTGGTGGTGAGATCATGCAGTGATTCGATAGCGTCAACATTTTTGACTTCCATTTCGTGAACTTCAGCCTGAAGTGCACTCACTTCTCTTCTCGACTGAATGATGTAGAACAGATCGATGTCATTGAAAAAACAAATCCAGACCACGAAACCAATGCCAGCAATGGCATACTTGTTTCGGAGAAACTTAGGTAGTCTGGCTTTTTTCATGACGGTAAAATTGGGAACTGTTGGATGTGACTCATCAGCACACCTACCGGACATTATGAACGGGAATATGAACAACGTGGGAAAAAATCACAATTGGCCGTTGCGCGTTGCTGCAGAGATCAAAGCCGCAGTATTCAATACCTGAAACTTGGTCAGCAGGTTTTTTCTGTGGCTATCAACCGTACTGACGCTGACGAATAGTTTTTCGGCGATTTCCTTATTGGTCAGGCCATCAGAGATCAATTTCAATACTTCAATTTCTCTCCTAGTCAATACTGGAGCGCCTTCTCTCACAAACGTCAGTCTTTTGGTTTCAGAGATGAGAGGGCTGATATACATCTCGCCATGAATGGCTCCCGTCAGCGCTTTTACAATTTCATCCGGCGATGCATTTTTGGTGATGAAGCCATTTCCTCCGGCTTTGATCATTTCGGTGACATATCCAGGGTCGTGAAAAGTGCTCATGCCAATTACAGCAATGGATTTGAATTCACTTTTGATTCTTCTGCAAAGTTCAATGCCGTTGATATCAGTCAGGTTGATGTCAGTAAGCACCAGTTTCGGTTGAGGATCTTGGCGGATCTCTTTCATGGCATCTAAGGCATTGAGACATTTTCCGATAATGATAAATTGCGGAAAATTCGCAAGCATATTGGATAAGCCTTCGAGCACCACAGGGTGATCGTCAACAATGACCAAAGGAATAGGCGATTCTGTCATATCAAGGTAAATCAAATTCTATGAGAAATGAACTTCCATTTCCCAGTGAACTGTCGGCATGTATTTTTCCTTTTAAATACTCCACGCGATTTTTCAGGTTGTTGAAACCCATGCCGGTTGAATGAATCCAAGTAGCACCATCAAAGCCAATTCCATTGTCTTCGGCAACCATGGTAATGTGTTTGTCATGTCTGCTGAGCTGCACAATGAACTCTGTCGCCTTGGCATGACGCACCACATTGTGAAGCAATTCCTGAATCATTCTATACATAATGATTTCATAGTCTTTGGGAAGTCTTTCTTCAAGGGAGTGGTGTTCGAAATGGATGGACAAACCATTTTTTCCATCGAATGATGTAAAGAGATTTTGTATGGTGGTGATGAGTCCGGAAGTGACGAGACTTTCAGGCATCATATTGTGCGCAACGCGACGCATTTCGCCAATGGCGGTATCGAGTTGTTCGATGGAACGTTCAAATACACGTGAATCCGCTTCCTGAATAAACATGTTTCCTTTCATAGATGACAATGATAGTTTTACGCCGCTGAGTAGGCTTCCCACGCCGTCGTGCAGGTCTTTGGCAACACGGCTGCGCTCTTGTTCTTCACCTTTTAGCATGGAATCGACCACGGCGAGTTGTTTTTCAGCTTCTAGCTTTTTGATTTCTTCTGATTGTAGCAACTGTTTTTGCTGTGCAAGTTGGACTTTTCTTCGTTGTAGATACCACAATAAAACGGCGATGACAAGCAACAATATTCCTGCAGAAAGAGCTATGATAAAGTTGCGCTGTGCCTTACTCGCTTTAAGGAGATTGATTTCGTTTTCGTGTTCTGTATTTTTTAATTGTAGAGCTTGCTTCTCCGTTTGATAGCGGGTTTGAGCTTCAATCATATTGTATTCTATCTCATCCTGGATGAGACTGTCTTTGAATGCTTCGTATTGGGTGTGTGCGAAGTAGGCATCTTTATAATTCTTTTGGCCGGAGTAACACTCGGACAGTGCCAGCCAGGATTCGCTCATGACTTGCCAATCTTCATTTGGAGTGGCTCCTTCAATGGCTTTTTTCAAAAAAACTACTCCTTCTTCCTGGCGATTCAACGCGATCAGAATCTTTCCTTCAGTCATATTCAAAGCCGGAATAATGCCCAATTCTTCCGAACCAATGGCCATATTCATAGCTGAATCAATATAGACTGCAGCCTGCTGGTATTCTCCAATGTCGTAGAATATACCACTGAGGTTTTGAAATAAACTGATTTGTATGTACGGGTTTTCGACCATTGAAATTGTCGCCGATGCTTTGGACAAAAACGATAACATCTCATCATAACGACTCAATGCCTTGTATGCAATTGCTCCGATGATGTATGCATTCGCAAGCCCAGACATTTGACCATAAGATGAACTCACAGGAATATTTTTATGGACATAACGAAGACAATTCTCATATTGTCTTGCCTCTTCGAAGTAAGAACTTAAATTGGAGTAAACAAGAATCATAGCAGTGGTGTCATTCAATGCTTCTGCATGATCTTGTGCAAACTGAGCATAAACAACAGCACTATCTAATTGGTGTAAATTGTAGTATGCATTACCGATATTGATATTGGCAGAGGTAATTCTGGAACGGTCATTTGAAAGTGCTGCATGTTTGAGTGATCGCTTATACGATGTCAATGCTCCAGTGAAATCTGCAACATTGTAATACACGCTTCCGAAGTCAAGCCATGCTTTGCTTTTCCATTCTTCATTGTTGTTCAGTTCGGCAAGTTCCATTTCTTGGCGGTAATACATCATGGCTTTCGCTGTATCACTGAACTCAAAAAGATAGCCCAGATCGCGAAGTGCATCGAACTTTTCTTTTGATGATGTCGAGGACTTGAGTTTTTGAAGCAGCTCGTCTTCTGTTTGTCCAAATGCAGGAAGTATCAGGACTGAGAAAACAAAATAGAGAATGGAGCGCCTTGACATGCGGCTAATGTATTCTGTCGGTCGCATTTGTCAAGGTGTCTGAAACAAAATCCCCGAAAAAGGGGAGATGGATTTCAATGATCTGCAGGATTGTATGACCCTCATTGAAATTGGAAGATTTGCTCAAATCAATCAAAATGAAAAAACAACTACTTTTTATCGCATTGATGTCATGGTATTTGGCATCTTCAGCACAAAACATCCAATTCGATTGGGTAAAACAATATGGCGGACCTTCTTATATGACGGTAAAGGCCTCAAATATGGATCCTTCGGGCGCCATCGTTACCTGTGGTCATTTCGAAGGTCTTGTGGATTTTGATCCGGGAGCAGGAAGCAGTCCACTGAGTTCGAATGGACAAAAGGATGCGTTCATCGCTAAACTGAATTCAAATGGTGAATTTGCTTGGGCGGTGTCTTTTGGTAGCACTTTGGACGAAATCGTTTATGATGTAACCACGGATGCTTCTGGAAATGTTTTTGCCACTGGTGAATTCAGGGGAACAGTGAATTTTAATCCCAATGGTACAGCAGCCAACCTTACAGCTTTTACAGGATACAACGCTTTTGTGATCAAGTTTTCTTCAACTGGTGAATTTCAATGGGTGAAAAAATTCGGAGGTACATCTTCGGGTTATGAATCAGGTCGTGCTATTGCCATGGATCCAAATGGAAATGTTGTAACGCATGGTATTTACTACGGTGTGGTAGATTTTGATCCAGGCGCCGGCGTGAGTGAGGTAGGAACAGCGTATTATTATTCATCTTACATCAGCAAACTCAGCTCGAATGGAGACTACGTATGGGCTGTGGAGGTTGATGGCACTTATGTCACACCGAATGAGCTCAAACTCGATGACGCTGGTAACATTTATGCAGTAGGTACTTTTTATTCTACGACCGACTTCAATCCGGGAGCTGCGTCTTATTCACTCGTAGGTCAATACTATGACACTTATATTCTGAAACTTGATCCGAACGCTTCTTTTATCTGGGCGAAGCAGTTTACTTCAAACAACACCTGTATGACCAATGAAATTCAAATTGATGCTGCGGGCAATGTGTATGCGGCAGGTGGATTCAATGGTACTACTGATTTTGATCCGGATCTTGTATCGGCTCAAACCATTAGCAATTCAACATACACCTACAGACCATTTCTGGTTAAACTCAACAGCAGCGGATTGTTTCAATATGTAAAACAGTTGTCACCTAATTCTGTGGGACAAGCTTTTGGTTTGCAAATCGACGATCAACAAAACCTGTATATCGCAGGAACATTTTATGGTACTTCTGATTTTGATCCCGATCCTGTTGCAGAATATCCCATGACTTCCTACAACAATTCCTATGATGATATCTTCATCACAAAACTGGATGCTTCAGCAAACTTCGCTCAGGCACTTGCTTTGGGTGGTTACTACGCCGAAACGGTGAATGCGATGTACGTGAATCCTGCAAATGGAGTAATGTACCTAGCAGGAACTTTCCAGGACATTGTTGACTTTGATCCATCCTCTGACGAATTGAACCTGACCAGTGCTGGCTATACGGATGGGTATGTGTTGCGAATGGTGCAGTGTTCTGCAGTGGAAAGCACTATCCAAGCTGAAACCTGTACTTCATATGAACTCAATGGTTTTGTGTATACGAATACTGGTGTCTATGAGCAAGTATTGACGGCTTCTGGAGGATGTGATAGCATCCTTACACTTGAACTTACTGTATTGCCTCCAACTTTCAGCAATGTGAATCTGTATACAACGGATGTCATAACCTACAATGGCATTGATTATTCTGCTGAAGGCAATTACACACAAGTGATGGAAAACAGCGCAGGATGTGACAGTACCATTTATATCTATGTAGATATCATGCAATCGAATTTTACTCCGACAGCATCGAATGGTACACTCACATCACCGCAGAATGGAACAGGTTTTCAGTGGATCGATTGTGGCAACAACAACACACCAATACCTGGCGCTACAAACTCTGCCTATACACCCACACAAACTGGAAGTTACGCTGTAGTTGTTTATGGTAACAATGGCAATGTCACATCAGATTGTATTGAAGTGATTGTAAACAGTACTGAAAATCTGGATGCCGCCATGCAAGTTATGGTCTATCCAAATCCATGTCATGATTACGTGTCTGTGGAGTGGAATGGTTCAACAGTGTACGACATCGTGATCACCGATGCGCTTGGAGCGATTTGTTACACGCAAACAATGAATTCAGGATTGGTGAAACTCCCCACATCTGAACTTCCCGCTGGAGTGTATTTCATTCAAACCAAGAGTTTGGATCAGCAGATTACTACCAGGATACTTAAGCTGTAGTTTTTTTCATCTTTTGATTCAGCAATGGGCTGGCGATTGCCGGCCTGTTGCTGCAAAATAAAAAAGCCCGCAACGTGCGGGCTTTTTTGGTTCACTTCAACCTGTTACTCTTCTGTAGGCGTGTCACCACCTTTGGATTCTTTTGTTTTCGATTCTTTTGGAGCCTTTGGCTTCTCAACCTTCATGGTGATTTTATCGTCGGCTTTTGCATAGTCAACAACAAGGGTGTCACCTGGCTTCAAAGTGTTATTGATGATTTCTTCTGCAATCGGATCCTCCAGATATTTCTGGATGGCACGGCGCAAAGGACGGGCACCAAATTTTTCATCGTAACCTTTATCAGCGATGTATTCTTTTGCTACATCAGTGAGTTTGATGGTGTATCCAAGATCAGTTACTCTGTGGAAGAGTTTCTGAAGTTCGATATCGATGATTTCGAAAATATGTTCTTTTTTCAGCGCATTGAAAACGATGAGGTCGTCGATACGGTTGAGGAATTCAGGAGCAAACGCTTTCTTCAGTGCATTTTCAATCACACCTTTTTTCTCTGCTTCTTCCTGTGCATTTCGTGATGAAGTTCCAAAACCAACACCGGTTCCAAAATCCTGCAACTGGCGTGCACCAATGTTGCTAGTCATGATGATGATGGTGTTTTTGAAGTCGATCTTACGACCAAGGCTATCTGTCATCTGTCCGTCATCAAGTGCTTGAAGCATGAGATTGAATACATCAGGGTGAGCTTTTTCAATCTCATCCAACAAGATGATCGAGTAGGGGCGACGACGAACTTTTTCAGTAAGCTGTCCACCTTCTTCGTATCCAATGTATCCCGGAGGCGCTCCGATCAAACGCGATACAGCGAATTTTTCCATGTATTCACTCATATCGATACGGATGAGTGCATCTTCAGCATCAAAGAGATATTTCGCCAATTCTTTCGCCAATTGTGTTTTACCAACACCGGTAGGACCGAGGAAGATAAAAGAGCCGATTGGACGATTTGGATCTTTCAATCCAGCGCGATTTCTCTTGATGGCCTTAACCACTTTTTTGATCGCTTCATCCTGACCGATTACTTTGCCTTCAAGTTCTTTATGCATTTTGGCAAGACGTCCACTTTCTTTCTCAGCAACACGGGTTACAGGAATTCCGGTCATCATCGCAACAACTTCTTCTACATTCGCTTCAGTTACTGTGACACGATGATTTTTGGTGTCTTCTTCCCAGCGACGTTTAGCCGCTTCTAGTTTTTCCTGAAGTTGTTTTTCCTTATCGCGAAGTTTTGCTGCTTCTTCGTATTTCTGACTTCTCACTACGCGATTCTTATCTTCTTTCACTTCTTCAATGCTCTTTTCGATATCGATGATTTCTTTTGGAACATTGATGTTATTCAGGTGAACCCTTGATCCAACTTCATCCAAAGCATCGATGGCTTTATCAGGAAGATGGCGATCTGTAATGTAACGCGCCGTTAACTTCACGCAAGACTCAATAGCTTCTTGTGTGTAGGTCACGCTGTGGTGTTCTTCGTATTTGTCTTTGATGTTGTTCAGAATCTGAACAGTTTCATCGATGGTTGTTGGATCAACCATGACCTTTTGGAAACGACGTTCCAAAGCGCCATCTTTTTCGATGTACTGACGATATTCATCCAGTGTTGTAGCGCCGATGCATTGAATTTCACCGCGTGCCAATGCTGGTTTGAACATGTTGGAAGCATCAAGTGAGCCGCTGGCACCACCGGCACCAACAATGGTATGAATTTCATCGATGAATAGAATCACATCCGGAGATTTTTCCAATTCATTCATCACTGCTTTCATACGCTCTTCAAATTGTCCGCGGTATTTTGTACCAGCAACAAGTGATGCGATATCGAGTGTAACGATTCTTTTTCCGAAAAGAACCCTTGATACTTTTTTCTGAATAATTCTCAAAGCGAGACCTTCAGCAATGGCGGATTTACCGACGCCAGGTTCACCAATCAAAATTGGATTGTTCTTTTTCCTTCTGGAAAGAATTTGAGAAACCCTTTCAATTTCTTTTTCACGACCAACGATTGGATCGAGTTTGCCGTCCTCAGCCATTTTGGTGAGATCGCGTCCGAAATTGTCGAGCACCGGAGTTTTGCTTTTGCTTTCTCCCGGCTTTTCTGGATGCCGCCGCCGGTCAGACCGCGTTCGTCATCATCGTCTTCTGCAGAACTTGGGAATTCAGCTCTTGGGAGATCGTCTTTTGAAAGCAATCCACCCATATTTTCCAATTCCTCACGTACGGAGTTGTAATCAACGCCCATAGTCTTGAGCTGCTTGGTAGCCACGTTGTCCTGATCTTTCAAAATTGAAAGGAGGAGATGTTCCGTACCTACGAGTGCAGCTTTAAAGCTTTTCGCTTCGAGATAAGTAATCTTGAGAATTCTTTCTGCCTGTTTAACCAAAGGTATCTGTGCAGGTGTTGAGAAGCCTGCATTGGCAGTATTTGAAGATTTGATAGATGATTCTACCTGACGACGCAATTTCGCCAGATCAACATCCAGATTGGCAAGAACTTTTACTGCTACGCTTTCCCCTTCGCGGATCAAGCCGAGAAGTAAATGCTCTACACCGATGTATTGATGCCCCAGGCGCAGGGCTTCTTCCCTGCTGAATTGTATCACGTCTTTAACCTGTGGACTGAATTTGGCTTCCATACTCATGTTGTTTCTCCTTCTAAGTGTCTACCTAGTAGACGTTGTAAATTTAAAGTGATGCCTTTATCCCAACAAATGTACCCGAAGCATTCCTGACATGATTTTTTCCGGTTGTTTCTTTTCAACATGAAAAAATGATGCTACTCGGTTATTTCGCAATGAATTGTGACTCTCTCGTGTCAATTAGTTACGGCTTTTGGGGAAATATCCAAGCCAGGTTTGAAACTTCGTGGTGCAGGCTTTAGCGTGAGGGTATTTCGACGGCCATAGGCCGTCATTCGGGCGATTTCGGGCATGATGACAAAGAAAAACCCGGCCATTTGGCCGGGTTTTTAGCTTTTATCAATATTTCTGATTATTCTTTTACGAAATCAATGGTAGACTTCTGATCACCACTCACAGCTGTGAGGTGGTAAAGTCCGCCAGCGAGGTCTTCAATATTTAATGAACGAACACCGCCATTGCCGAAATTCATTGAAGTAGTCATGACAACTCGTCCGGTTACGTCAGTAATTTCAACTTTTACCTGACCATGAGCCGCACAATTGATGTTGAGGGTTTCCTGCGCAGGATTAGGATAAACAGAAGCCTGACGAGGATTTTCAATTTCGTTGACACCAATTACCATAGCATCAACCTTGATGCGGTCGCTTGTGCAAGTCCATTCTTCTTTACGCACTTGCCAGTTGTAGAAATAGTAGTAGTAACCAGTTCCGAAAGATGTATCATAAATACTTCCAACAGTTCCTATGGCATAAGGGTAAGTGAGACCAGCGTTGTTGCGGAAAAGGTTGTTTTCTGCACAACCGATTTGGTAACCTGTGCCTTCTGCAATGTCGAAATTGAGATCAATCACGTTTTCACCGATATTGCAATAAACCACTGCAGAATTGATCAGCATACCTCCGTTGTTATAGAGTTCAATTGTTCTGTCACCAGCAACACCATCAGCAGGCACATATACAGTCACTTGCTCGAGGGTTATGTTTTCAGTTACATTGAAGAAAAGACGGCCACCAGAAGCAGGAAGACCACCACCACCGTTGTTGTCTGACTTACCACCGCTTTGCAATTCACCTCCATAAACAGTTTCGCTGCTCACCCAATAAGTGATTGAATTGTCGAAATAATCTGTGGTGAAAACAGAACCTGTACCTACCGGTGTGGTTGCAGATTCGCTATCGAACCACTGGATATTGGTACCACCAGTAGCAGTGAGGATTGCAGAACCAGGTTCGCCGATTACTGAACCAGTTACCACAGGTTCTATAGCATCCATCACTTGTACAGCAATGGTTTCGCTATCGTAAGTAACACCATCACAAAGTCCTTCGATGCTTACATGATAATCACCAGACTCAGTCACAACAATGCTTTGAGATGTTTGACCGTTGCTCCATGTATAAGATTCTGCCACTGTAGAAGTGAGCACTGTAGTTGTTCCTTCACAGATCAACAAGTCTCCACTCACAGTGATAGAAGGAGCTTGTTCTTCGATTACGTCAACAGTGATAATGTTTGAAATAGAAGCGCATTTTTCAACTGACCAAGCCACTACACTGTAGTTACCTGCGGTTGTCACTTCGATGTTCTGAGTAGATGCACCATTGCTCCATGTATAAGAAGAAGCAGCAGGAGCCGAAATGGTTACTGTGCTACCTGGACAAATGGTTGTTGCGCCGCTTGGAGTAATGGTAACGGCAGGACCAACACATCCAGCCTCTAAGATATGATGTTGTTGGTTGATGTCAGGATTAGAAATACTTGTAACAGTGCCGCTTGGCCATTTTACAACCACTTGTGTGATTTCAGTGGCTGTTCCTAAACCAAAGTGAGTGATGAGTGAAGATGCTGGGTCAAAACTTTCACCAGATCTTACTTCACGAATCTGAACACCCCATGAACCATAAATTTCAACTCTGGCACCGATGGCAGATTTGTTTGACGCAATACCTTCCAAATCAAACTTAACCCAGTTATTGCCATTACCATTGTTAAGCATCAAATTGTTTCCAGAAATCACATCGAGGAAACCATCGTTGTTGAAATCGCCAATACCACCACTATTGAATTCGGTCAATTGTGAACCTGTAAATGTTCCATTACCGTTGTTCCAATACATCTCTGTACTCATTTCAGAGAAGATGTCTACGAAACCATTATTATCGAAATCACCTGCGTCGCAGTTCCAGGCACCGAGGTCAAAAGCGTTGATACCAGTCGTTGCGATGATATCTGTGAAAGTGCCATCTCCGTTGTTTTGCATGAATTTATTTGCAGCACCACCTGGTACATCTGAGCTGGAGTGGTTTACAGTGAATGCATCGAAGTCACCATCGTTGTCGAAATCTTCGAAAGTGGTGGTCCAAGATTGATTGCCGTCGTTCATGTTAGCCTCTGCACCAGCTTCAGTGAAAGTGCCATCGCCATTGTTTTTATAAAGGAGGTTGATACGCTGAGGATCACCCCAAGAAGCACCACCACGGCATTTTGTGATATACAAATCGGTATCCCAATCGTTGTCGTAGTCTACCCAGATTGCAGCGTAGTTACCACCAACATCAAGGGTTTGAATCAAAGTAAAATCGAGATCCAAAACACCATCGACATTGCGATAAGGATGACACTGATCTACGTCGTGATTGGCAAAAGCGTCAAGGTCGCCATCGTTGTCGATGTCAGCGAAAGTTGAACGCTGTGTGAAGATATACTCAGGATGAGCATCTTCTGTGAAAGAACTTCCATCATCGCTGGCGTAAACGAAAGATACCGCATTGCCTGCGCCGAGTAGAAGGTCCATGTAACCATTGTCATCGATGTCACCAGCACAAATACTCCATGAAGGAAGATTTGTAATGGTCAATGGATAAAACATTGGGTCGAAAGAGCCATCTCCTTGTAGATAGTCGATGTAAATACCGTTGGCCATCACGCGAACAACGTCATCGAGACCATCGCCGTTCATGTCAGCAGCGCAATCAGCATAGCTGGTTCCACCAGCAGATTGAAGCAAACCGCCTTGATTTGTGAATGTAACCTGTGCAGTGGTATACTTTATACCAACGCAGGTTGCAAGAAGTGCTGCGAGCACTCCAAATTTTTTCGTAAAAAATGTACTCATGAGTAGTTGTGTATTGTTGGTTTCCGGTGTAAGACTACGAAAAAAAGTGAAAAGTTGGACGCAATCCATTGAAAAAGATATACCCAATGGTGGAATGCTAATTCGAACTTGACCTTCTGAGGCGAAAATTGTGTATTGTCGCGTATTCCGGACGATAGGCAAGATACATTTGCACCGGATTAATAATTTTATGATGAATAAAACACTCCTTTTTCTTGCCTTGCTGGTTTTACTGGCTTCCTGTGGTTCCAATGGCGGTGACAAAACGGGTGCTGCCGAAGGTCAAACAGACAGTCCGGCGACCTCCACAGAAATCACCTTTGGTATATACTCTGATACTTTGCCATGTGCTGATTGTAACGGAATCTTGACTGAACTGATCATTTTACCCGATACCACCTACCGACTCAGCGAGCGGAAAATCGGACCAGATGGAAGACCATCCGGTTCTGGATTGGACAGAGGTGTTTACAGTTTTCCTTCAGATGGAAAAATAAAACTGACATCACGTGGTCAGGGTAATCCTGAACGAATATTAGAAATTGGCGATCGTACATTCCGGTTTACGGATATTCAAGCAACGGCCACTATGAATGATCTCACCCTGGATTTGGCGGAAGAAGTGATCGGCAAAAAGGCTGGGGAATTGGTTTACTACAAGACCAAGGCTTTTAACGGACATCCTACCATGGTTTATTCCTATGTCAAAGGAAACGACATCCACATCAGCAAAGGCTTTCTGGATGTAGCTCCTGAATCTGAAAAGGCCATCGTGGCCTACTATGCGGCACAATACAATTCCGGATGTGAAGGAAATGCATGTGCACTTTCTGAGGCTTTGAAAATGGACGATGCTGCCATGAAAACTTTGGTGAATAAATGGATGCCTTCAGAAACGATGCATGAAAGGAATGCAGATTCGCACCTTGCGTTATTGTTCATCGTTCAAAATGGAGATCAGTATCAGGTCAACTATAATGTGATGGACAAGGATATGATGATGATGGGTGCAAGCGATGTTTTCAAAATGGTTGATAACAAATTTGAAGTAAGCCATCAACCACTCACAGCGAGAGGACAACAGAAAAAATTGCCGAACGCCCAAAAGCCTTCTGGTCGAAATAAGCAATAAGAAAATTCAAACGACAGGTCTAACCCGGGATGAAAATTCCGGGTTATTTTTTTTCGTAAAATCTTCGAGGTTGTACCACCGGATTGAACGTATAGGTTTGCGCTAAGGCGAGGTCACCATGATTCACGATGGCCCAAAAATGTCCATCATCCCAAAGGATTGGATTGCCTTGTTCGTCCACATAATTCTGCAAAGACTGGCGGCGAAAAAGATCAATCGTACTTACTTCATTGTTGTTGTCGATCACCGTCACACGAAAGGATGGCGACAATTGTCGAATGGAATCTTGTTGGGTTTGAGTAAGTCCTGTGTTGTATGACTCAACGTGCATTTTCTTGAACTGAAGCAAGAGATTTTTTACCGCGAGCGTATCGAAATTTGGAATGAGGGGTCCGAATGTTTGAGATCCATTGTCATATCCTTCGTAAAGTTTGATGTCATTACCGCCAAGGTATTCTACCGCAATGGAAGATGCCGGATCAAGATAGTTTTCGATGTTCACTTTCTTGAATTGAAGTTCTGAATAATTGAACACTCCGGTAAATCGCCATTCGTTGACGTCCGTGAAAAAGCGGGTGGTGAGGAAGCCACTAAATCCATCCATGTGGGTGATATACGGTTCACTGCTTCTACCAACCCCGGGTATTTCCAATAACATGTGAGTGCCAGTGTGGTCGGGTGTAGGGATGCCAACATAATAAATTTTCGCGGGCTCATCTCCACCGGTAAAAATTTCAACCTTTTTCGAATTGGTCACCATCAACTTCATCATGTTTTCACGTGCGTTGTCGCTTACGTTGCCGCGAATGCGAATGCGTTTAAACGTATTCAACAATAGGTCAATGGCATCTTCACGGGCGAGGTATTGATCGTTGAGTCTCCATAATTTTTTTCCAGGTATGCGCTCGACTTTGGCAGAATGACCATCCTGATCTGTGATGATGATTTTATTGACGCTGGCTGTGTCTTCTATGGCGAAATCGGCCAATGGTTCATTTGCCAGAGATTTTGCGTGGGAATTGTTGTAGAAGAACCAGGCAACAGCTCCTACCACGAGCAACACCAATAAAAGAACAAGGTTTTTTTTCATGCTAATCAAAGAGGAAGGATTTATCCAAAGACAACATCAGGATTTTACTGCGGTCCATTTTTTTCTTCTCACCACAAATTGAATCATGCCTGCGATCATGATGATGATCACCGGCAAAGCAGTATTTGAAATTTTAATTGATGTTTTGTTTTCATTCACTTTGGCCATGTCCAGTTTCCGTAGTTCGATAGAGCGACTGCGAACGCTGATCAAGGCTTGATCATCCAACAAGTAATTCATACAATTCATCAGAAATTCTTTGTTGTCGTAAAGTACTCTTCTGAATTGTGGATCATAACCCAACGCCAGTGGTAGCGGCTTTTCACCGCGCCAGTCAACATCGTTGTAGGCAATATCACCATCGGCAATGACGATCATCTTGGTCGCGTTGCTTTTTTCTTTATAGGCGATGGTTGGATCATCCTTCACATTGTTGGGCAACATGTCGCGGAATGCAGAAGGGAATTTTCCTTCGAGGATCATGGCCATGGTTTTATTTGGCTGATTACCCGTCATGAAATATTCCTGATTGAAAGAAAGCAATTGTAAATCAACGCGTACAGGTGATTTCAGTTCTTTAGACAATTCAGAAGATTTCAGCAAAGGAATTTTTAATACTTCAGGATTCGGATTTACGCTATCCAGACTTCCAGCGAATTCCATTTTGATTGGATCAAGATTGGAAGTGATCGGGTGTCTGTTGTTGGCATTCAGCATCAACGGAGCATAGTAATTCGTTCTGTCTACATAGTTCCGTTGGTTACCCATCGGACCATTGTCCAGAATAATGGGTGCTCCCTGAAAGTCGATGACGAGTGTTCTGTTCAGTCTCACACCATATTCGAACAACATTTCATAGAGTCCATTTTCATTGCTCACAGCCATTGAAGTTTGTGAAGTACGCAAACTATCCATGTTAATACGCAAGGCATCCAGCATCCAAAGTACTTTGCCACCATTCATCACAAACTGATCGATGATGAAACGGTCTTTATCACTGAAAAGGCTATCAGGACCGGCCACCACCAATGCGTCGTAACGATTGACGCGCGCACTCATTCCATCGAATTTGTCGCTAAACGCGGCGATTTGAGAATCGATGCGCACCGGTTCTACATCATAATTTTCGCGAAGGCCGAAGATGAAATCAGCGAGATTGATTCCTTCGATCTCGCGATGACCAGTGAGTACAGCGATGGATGGTTTTTTTGTCTTGGTGATTTTGCGAAGGCTGTTGGCCAGTTCGTATTCTAAGTTGTTGACCGAATTGTTGATCATCGCATCGGAAGGAGTAGGTGCTTCCGTTTTGAGAAATTGAATCGGGTATTCTTTACCCTGATATTCTACAATGGCTCCAGGCCAGATGAGTTTGTTGGCTTGTGCTCCATTTTCATTGAAAGAAATATTGGAAAACTTCAAACCCTTTTCATCCAAAGTTTTGAAAGTTTCATTGATGATCTTATCGTCACCACTTTCATACGGATCTATGAATTCGTATTCGATATGACCATTGCTGTAATCACGAAATTCATCGAGGCGTTCTTTCACATTTTGTTCGAGGTGTCTGAACCCTGCAGGAAATTCGCCGTGCAGATAGCATCTGATGTAAAGGTTATCTTCCAGATTTTCGAGTAAAGCTTCAGTAGCCGGAGTGAGCGAGTGTCTTTTTTCTGCGGTAAGGTCTACCTTGAAAAACACGAAAGACAAAACAAACGCCCCTGCAATCACAATGGCGAGAGATAAGAGGAGTCGGATGATGTCGTTACGTTTATTGTTCATAGTCATTTATACCCACGCAAAGTTGCACCCGTTATGTGGTCGACTCACGACTGTTCATGACAATATTTATGAATAATCGACGGTCAACAGCGCATTTCAAGGCCACCAGTGCGCCTTGCAGGTTATATTTTGACAAGGATAAAGAAGCAGAATGGCTGGTTTGTGGTTTCAGCGCCATTCAATTCAGGGTAATCTTCGAGGATGAGTTTCTTGCCGTTGCTTCGAACTTCCGTGGTTTTGATCACCTTTTGATCTGCAGCATTGAAATACCTCACTTCATAACGGCCACGTGCAATACCATTTAGAACAATTCGATCCGTTTTCGCGCTTACAGGATGTATGGTAGCCAATGGAGCATCATTGCCACGAAATTCATTTTTGCGATCTTCAGTGAGGCAGCTGCCTTTACCTGTACTGTAAAAATTCCATGATCTGTTCATCACTACACCAAAAGTGTATCCGGTTTCAGGATTGGTTTGAAAGACGGTTTCAGCAAATTTTGTTTTTTTGAAATCTGTTTTATTGGCACTGTAAGCGTGTCCGGGTCGCCACTTTCCCTGTGCAGGATTGGTTTCGCGATAGACGATTTGATTCAAGAAACCTGAAATCATACCGAACGCTTTCCAGTGAGTTGTTTCACTCCATTCGTCCCAGCTCATTCCGCCAGTAGCGTGTCCACCGATGGCATCCGTGAATAGATCTTTGTAGAATCCGGAATAATCACCATCCATACATGAGGTATGTCCATTTTCTGCGTGAACAACAGGTTTCCAAATCGATTCGTAACCACCCAAAGGACTGTGATATCCTTGATCATCATCTTTTGTATCTGGATTATTCCAGCCGCACATCAAACCATTTGATTGCGAATTTTTATAGTATTCATGATTGCTCATTCTTTCCCATCGGTTCAAACCTCCGGTGTAATTGCTGAATGCAATCACATCGATGTAAGGCGACATCCAGCTATAGTCAAAATACTTCGAAAGACAAGGGTTACAATTTTCACCGATTTCAGTATCCAGACAATCTCCATCACCGTTGAAATCGGCATCCATGGTTGTCGTTCCGGTATAGTCAGCAGCAATGGGATGACGTCGGTGTTGCAGGTCTTCTTTGATGTATCTGCCCAATTCATGATGCCAATTGGCCACGATCAAACGGTTGGCAGGATCTGCGTAATAAAGTGATTGAATGTGGTGTTCGATGTTATCGTCCTTTTGTCCGTCGCCATCTGTATCAATGTCCACTTCGTAAATGCTTCCATTTCCGATGTTGTTGATTTCACTCATCAGATCAATCATGAAAATATTTCTGCTGTATCCCCATCGGGCGATGATGTACCTGATTTTCTTTTTGTAATTGTTCAGTGTGCATTCGTTGTTCAGGAAGTCGATAGGGGAGTTTACATCCGGACATTCTTGGTTGTAGCACCATCCGTGAGTACCGGTGGTGCGAAAGTCTTCACCGCACTTCATGCAATTGTATTGATCATCCCAATCGAATCGATCGCCACCATAACTATGGTAACAAATCGAATAATGGTATTGAAGGTTCAATTCCATGCGCAGATCCAGGTCGTGACACACATTCAGCAATTGGTCAAATTCCCAAGCCTGAAATTGTCTGTCGTAATAATTATTCATTTTTTCGAATTCAATGTCGAAAACCATAGGATCGAAAAATGTGCGGAAAGAATTACCTCCGGATTCTTTCAAAGTTTGGAGCACCTTCTCAAGTTTCAAATAAGCAGCGGTGGCAGCGGTGTATTCTTTGATAGAAGTTCCAGGGATTCCTGATCTGTTTTTTTTCGCAGCATTTAACCCACAGCATGGATCTGAATCAGCCCATTCGTAGCATTCATCGCAGTTTTCAGTTGGACCAACACCTTCCTTGCAACTGCAAGAGAAAGTACCTTCAGTGATATTCAGACCGATCGGCATATAGATGTTGCCGTCATCGGTAGCGAAAAAATGTTTGTTGTCTGAAATGTGGATGAAACTGTTTTTTGCCGGTGCAGTTTTCGGGGTAAAATGGAATGGAGGCAAAGTCCACTCTTGCATGCCCGGCACGTTTAAACTCACATTCACTTGATGACCTGTCACAACTTCTGCTGCCCAGCGAATGGTAAAAGAAATGTCGTCTCCTGTTTCTTTCCAATGCCAGTTGTTTGGATCAATAGCCGTAGTGACTCTTTCAAAATCGCGGGAGAAAAAACCAAATACAGGTTGTTTCACACGTTGACCATTTTTTTCATACGAAATGACGGCTTTCAGATCGATCTGATCCGGATCAAATGGATTGATGGCAGGGGAAAGTTTGGTTCGGTGTTGATCATTGCTGATCCAATTTTGAATGGCTTTGCTCACTTCCTCGGGCAATGTGATTTGCCATTCGGTCTTCTCGTAAAGCACAGGTTGCTGATCTGCTGGTTCAACCCACTTCATAGTCAACACATCGGTTGTATTGCTGTCATTCATATCGGTTGCATTTGCCGCTACAATTTGAAAGCATGAAAGCAAGAAGATGGAAACGAATTGTAAGTATCTGTGAGTTGTCATATCCGAAGTAAGTTTAGATGGGCAGATTTTATATTTCGAAAGAACGAAGATAATCGTTCAGCGCCGGTCCGAGGTTCATCATGAGATCTATGGATGAAAGATGATCCATGTATGTATGTCTATCAGAAAAAACCTGCGGGTATTCGGGCAAACCAGGCCATAATGATGTTGGTTCAAATTTGTTTCTAAAATCACGATCATCCGATCCTGCATCGATGTAGGAAGAACTGTATTGATGTAAAGGTTTATATCCGCAAAGGCTTATCCACTTCAAAACTTCCAGGTTGAATGTTTCGAGTAATTCAGGCGGGTTCAAAAAAAGTGGTTCAAGTTCCGGATAAAAATGTTCGAAGTATGGCGAGCGTCCATAAGCTGCGCGCAATGATCGGAGATGTTGTTTCTGCCAGGTCCCTCTTGCGATTTTGATTTCTCTAAACGGAACTTTATTTCCATTCTGACCTTCAACGGGAATGGTTAGGGTAATTTTTCCATTCACACCGGCGATGTCGAAACGATTGCGAAATGACTGCTTCATAATTTTCGCAAACGTCTATTATGGCTGAATGGTTGGCCAGATGCAGCCATACAGCGGAGGGGAAACAACAAAGCGGGAGGATATTCATCTTCAATCTTGCCGTGCGAAATTACTCTTGATCGGTCTTCATGACGAACCAATAATAATAACCATACACCGCAAATCCGCCACAAATCAAAGAAGGTATGAGGAAATGGATGAAGGACCTTTGATCTTTTTCAGGTAAACTGAGTTGATCGATGTATGTGATGATTGGAACAAAAAACATGGCAACGAACAGCAGTATGAAAATGACATTGTAGATGGTATTTACCCCACGCCAAAATCTACTGATTCCGGTGATTTGGCCGGAATCGCTGTATGCACTATCCATGGCATCTCTGGTTCGCGCTTTTTTCTGTTGGTGTTCTACCCAAAGCTTGTAAATCCTTTCCCGGTGTTCGAGTTCACTTGACGACATTTTCACTTCAGAGAGAATTTTTTCGTAATTCTTTCTTTGAGAGGCGTTCATGAGGAATGAGTAGGCCTGGTGTACTTCTACAAATTGTTCATGGGTATCATCCCCGGATTTTACATCCGGATGTAATTTCTTGGCCAGGGCTCTGTATGCTTTCCTGATTTCCTCTTCGGTAGCACCGGGTTCCAGTCCAAGTATGGAAGTAATTTTTCACAAATGTGGTAAGGGACTCAACCGGATAACAGTTGATATCCGGATCATATTTTATCCCGGCTAAAAATAGTATGACAATTCATATCAGCTAAGTATTGCTGGTCTGCTAATTTTGCCTGATACATTCTTCGCATGATCATCGACCTCAGAAGTGATACAATAACTCAACCCACCGCCGCCATGAAGGAGGCGATGATCCGCGCCCAAGTAGGCGATGACGTTTTTGGTGAAGACCCAACGGTGAACCAACTTCAACAGAAAGCTGCTGAGATGTTTGGGATGGAAGCAGGGCTGTATTGCAGCAGTGGTACACAAACCAATCAAATAGCCATCAGTGTTCATACCCGACCTGGCGATGAGGTCATTTGTTCCGATCTCGCGCATGTTTACTTGTATGAAGGAGGCGGGATTGCCCAGAATTCTGGTGCGAGTGTAAGGTTAATTGCAGGCGATCGCGGAAGGATTACGGCAAATGACGTACTCAGGAATATCAATGCGGATGATGCTCATTATCCAAAGTCCACTTTGGTTTGTGTAGAGAATACCATGAACAAGGGTGGAGGTGCGATCTACGATATGGAGGAGCTGAAGAAGATCAGTGATCTATGTCGAAGCAAAGGTTTGAAGTTTCATTGTGATGGTGCGAGAATTTTTAATGCACTTGTTGCATCGAATACATCCAGTCAAGAATTCGGAAGTTTGTTTGATTCTATTTCCATTTGTTTAAGTAAAGGCTTGGGAGCACCCGTAGGCAGTGTCTTGGTTGGTAACAAAGATTTTATCTACCGGGCTCACCGACGTCGTAAGAATTTTGGTGGAGGCATGAGGCAAGCAGGCTTCATTGCTGCTGCAGGTTTGTATGCTTTAGAAAACAACATTGAACGATTGAAAGATGATCACCGTCGGGCTACAGAAATTGGAATTGTTTTGGAAAAGCTCGATTGGGTGAAAGGCATTTTTCCTGTGGATACGAATATTGTCATTGCTGAAATGGAACAAGGAGTGAAAGCAGCAGATGCGATGAATGCGCTGGCAGGAATCGGTATTCGTTGTTTCACTTTTGGAGACGATAAAATCAGGATGGTGACACACCTTGATTTTCATGACGAACACCTGAAACTATTCACCGAAAAAATTTCAAAAACCAACCGTGACATGATCACGAACAGTGTTTCCGAACGAATCGCTGGCATGTATTGAAACCAACATTATTTTGAAAAACAATTTTTTTTCCATCATCAACATCACCTTATTGGGTCTTGGTGTGTACAACCTTCTTTATTGGGGAAGTAAAATCACGGGCATGATACCGGCATTTCATGATGCGGTCATGGGGCATTGGAAGCTCATTACATTCCTTGAATTTTTAGCAGTAGCATCTGTTGCTGCAGATATCATTATCCGATACGATACTTTTCAGGAATCCATCCGCAAGAACAGATTGTTTGTAACCGCGGGATTTGGCGTGCTCTGGATGCTCAAACTCATTTTTGGAGTGATTGAGTTATACATGCGCGGATCAGTTTCTTGAACAAAAAAAAGGGCCGTCTTTTTGAGACAGCCCCTTTATCAAAATTCTAGTTATTATCTGGCAAGTGTAATCACACCAGTCAATTCTTTTCTTTCACCGGTTGTAGCAGAATGAACGATTATTCTCCAGTTGTAAGCGCCATTAGGAGCGTAGTATTCTCCGCCATGCACATCACCAACCCAAGGTAGCGTATAGTCTCTCGATTCAAAGATTTTATCTCCATATCTGTCGAAGACCATGAATGTGAAATTGAGTGGGTCAATATCTGCACCTTCCACAAAGAGTACGTCATTTACTCCATCACCATTTGGTGTGAAAGTGTTTGGCACATAAACAGAAAGCAGGTCATTGATCACTAGTTCTCCGTTTACGATGTCAGAACAATTGTGTGCATCAATAACTTCAAGTTGAATTTCGTATGTATCACCAGAGTTTGAAGGGAATTCGAAAACTGGGTTTGGTTGATGTGAACCCGCGAGTCCACCGAGATTCCAATTCCAGGAAATGATATCACCTTCAGAAGCGTCGGCGAAAGTAATTTCTGTATTCAGGATATTCGTAGGTTGAGGTGTTGGAATGTAACCTGCGACTGGAGGATTCCAAGCAATCACTTCCTTCGATGCTGAATATCCACAACCTTGAGCGTTCTTCAGAGTTAAACCAATAGTATACGATCCAGGACTTTCGAAGTCGTGGTTGTGAGTGGTTGTATTCAGGAAAATGTTTCCATCTCCGGTATTCCATTCAGCAGAAGTGAAAATGGAAGGATCTGTTGTATTGACAAATTCAAAAGTATGTGGCCAGCACATATTCGAAGTATCGGTTGTGAAAGTCACGTCAATGGCAGGAAGCACGTCTACCTGCAGACAAGAAGAAGCGAGGTATCCATCCATCTAATACATCTACACAAGCTTGTCCGGATGCCGTTGGATTGTAATTTACATCTGCACTATTGCCAATTCCCGGTACCATCATAAGACCAAGTATACATGTATGGAGGCAGACCGTCAGTTGCAGAATACAAATCAAGACTCACAGTTCCACCGCTGCAAACAGTCGTATCATTCGGAGCAGAAATCACCAACTGAGGAATAAGGTGAATAATCAATTCTGCGGTATCACAACCAGCAGGGATATAATGGTAGTATGTTCCAGTGATATCCACGCTTGGATCAAATATTCCGTCTGGTAGATCCGTATAAGTTGCATCCATCCATTGACCAAAAGCATAAGGCGTTCCAGCGAGGCTATCACGCATTTCGAAAGGCTGGACAGTAGAGCAAACAAAAATTTCATTGTCATCACCGGCATCTTGATTTTGATCCAGGTTGACAGTTACATCATCAGTGCTTGCACAAAGAGGATGTCCAACTGGAAATCCTGTTACAGTGAATGTTGTAAGGCCAGTTAAGTTCACAATAGTTGGTGTCTGGAGAGAGGCATCATCTAAAGGTGCAGCCGGAGTCCAAGACCATTCGTATCCGTCTGGTGCCCACTGCGCAATGGCATTAGGCATAGAAGGTTGAACGGAATATATCCAGTTGGTATAATTACCATCGGCACAAGTACCATTCCATCCAAAGGATGAGAATTGTATCGTAATACAACCACTTGATGCGGTCCAAGTTTCGCCGGTAGCATCGCCATCAATCCAAGAAACAATCAATGGAGACGCAGTATTTGGACCGTTGTAAACATTGAAAGTTTCAGACCATTGACCCATTTGTCCGCTATCGAAATGGAATGAAATTCCTTGTGTGCCAGGATTATCCAAACAGAAAGTCCAAGTGAAATTATCATTCGCAGCATAACAATATGTTTCGTTTTCTACACAATCAGCACAAGCAGGAATTGCATAACCTTCATACCAACCCTGAAGTTGTGAAATGTCGCAAGCGATTCCGAAATCGGCTGGAGCAGTCACGTCTGCTGCATCAAATACAGTAAGTACGAAAGAAGTATCATTTTCACAACCGAAGTCATCGATTACGGTGTACACATATTCAAATTCACCAGCGGCAGTTGGATTGATGCTGATCTCATCGAGATTGACATCATTGATGCTCATGAAAGTCTCGTTGTTCCAATATGAGGTTGCCGGACCGGGAAGGATGTGAGGTGTGAATTCAACGATATCAGGATAAAGAGATGGATCCAGATTGAGCGAAAAGCTGACCAATTGTCCATCATCAGCCGCCCAGTTGTCGACGACAGTCAATGTCCAGATACCATTTGTAGGACATCCGATAAGTCCGTCAAGTGGTGCTACAGGCTCATAATCACCAGCAGGTATTGTACCTCCAAATCCGCTGTTGTTTACCCATTCTACCCATGTTTCGGTAGCTGTTGGCGTAAAGCAATACTGCCATGGTTCACCTTGAGTAGTTGGATCATCACAATCGATGTTGTCGGCTTGGTTTGGAACACCAATTTGCGTTCCACCGCCACCTTGCTGATGCAGCATCACTTGCTGACCATTCGGGCAGGTCACATAGATCACGAGGTCACCCATGAAACTATGTTCCATTTCCAGACAAATGCTTTCAATATCATCAATGCTCTCAATCGAAGTACCAGCCAAAAATCCCATCTGATAGATTTCGATATCTTGAGAAATACCGAGAAGCGTATCGGGTAAGCAGCCATTGTCGATGGTTTCATCACCAATGAATCCATCCCAGGTCACTTCGTAAAGTTCCGGTGTGGATGCAAATTCAAGCATTTCACCGAGACATAACGTCACATCTTCCTGGAATCCAATGAAACTCGGAATTGTAGCAACAAAGACCTGTAACGAAATGAAATTTGAATTGAGACAGACGTTATCAGGATTATCATCCTGAACAAACAATTGAACGAGGTATTGACCAGGCTGAGAGAAACTGTGCTGAACCTGAGCACCGGGAGTAGTAGTACTTTCCTGTGTACCATCCATAAAGTCCCAGGTATAGTTGATTAGGTTGAAACCAGTTTGAGCATACGAACCTGATTCTTGAAAGAACACTGGTTCATTTACACAAGTTCGAACGCTATCTACAGTGATACCATCCACGATAAAACCGCCGGCCTGAGGAGTTGCACATGGGGTATTGCAAGAGGCGGAAGCAGTGAAGTTTCCTGTACCCTGATTATTAGAAACGAATTGAAATGTCAGACAACCAGAAGTATTTTGAGGAGTTGCTTGAATAACAACACCTTGAAGTCCCGTACCACCATAATTTCCCAGTGAATTCGAAGATGTATTAGGACCATCAAAAACATACATCTGGTCTGCATTATTGCCATTTGGACTTGGATCGGTATCCACGTTGCTCAGTGAAAACAGATTAAATGTAACTGTCACCTGATCCCCAGGATTGTCTGAACAAATGGTGAAAGTAATGTTCTCACTGTTGCTATAACCTGGACCACCTTGTCCGCCGGAATCGATGATGAACTCATCGCAAGTATTGAATGTCTGGTCATTGATACCAGAATTCACCACAATTTGCCCAAAGGCCCAACTGGCGCTCAATACAAATAGGAATGAAGCAAATACACGTTTAGACGTAAAAATAGATTTCATGTATTTTGATGGATTATAAGACAATTTTATTGAATAATCTTTTGTGAAACATTGAAAATGAGTGAATAACGGATTGATTGCGCAACTAAGAGTTGAATTTCTGATATGAGAATGAAAGCAATCAATTTCGTTTTTTTGGTTGAAATACTCCAATCCAAGTTGCTCATAAACAGGGATTTTATGCCATTATTGGTCAAATTCTGATTAAATGCAGAATATGAACAACAAGCAAGAAACTGGGTAGTTTCAATCCGTATCATGAAGCACTAGGAGTAGAAGTAACAATGTGATGACTCCACAAAATTAAAGAAGTTGCACCATGAATGTTAAATAATCGCCATAAGAATACTGGGATTTTCAACCGGGAATTGTCGGCAAACTGCACTTTTCAGAATCGACGGGAGGTTTTGGCTTACCTCACTGGTGATATGACCTTCATATTCATGCCCGACCTCATTTTGTTTGTCCCTGATTGTGATGCGGTAGTGATAAACACCATCCGGTACAAACCACTCTCCGTTGCTGTAATTACCTGTCCAAACCGCTTCTGGATCTGTTGTCTCGAACATCTTTTCACCCCAACGGTTGAAGATGACGGCATGATAAGCTTGTTCAATAAATCCGCTTCCTCTGACTTGCCAAATATCGTTGATGCCATCTCCATCCGGTGTGAAAGCATTCGGAATGTAAATGTCAATTTCATCCTGAACGAGGACGTATTGCGAAGTAGTGTCTGTGCATCCAAACTGGTTGCTGGCGTGCAATGAAATCAAATACTGTCCGGACGTTTCAGAAGCAAAAGTGAATGAAGTATCCACTGCAGTGCTGGTTCCAAACGCATCAAATGTCCATGCGTAAGTGGCGGCATCAATGCTTTGGTTGGTGAATTCAAAAGTGGTCTGTGGCAGAATGGCAATCTCAGGATCGGTCACGAAATCAGCAACAGGAGTTGGCCATACAATAACCGGACTTGGGATTGAATCGGTGTATTCGCAACCATTTTCATCAATAATTGTCAAACTTGGCGTATAAACTCCGGCAGTTTCATAAGTGTGGTTTGACGATGCCATTGTAAGACCTGTTTGCCCATCACCATAATTCCAGATCATAGAACTTACGTTTTGGTATTCGGTATAATCCGAAACCATCAAAACGGGGAGAGGGTCACAACCAAATGGAAGGTCTACTTGAAATGAAGCCATGATCTCCGGATAGGAGCTGATCTCTGTACACGCAGTATCCTGAAATCCGCAGAAGTCTTCCACGACAGCGCAATAGTTTTTCAAACCATTGACTTCTGCCAAAAAATCTTCGTGATTGATGACTTCGCCTGTGGAAGATTCCCACGTAGTGACGTATGGTGCGAGTCCACCAGAAATTTGTGGAGCGAGCACATGCACAGTATCGCCAACACAACCATGATAGAATTCTTCAACATCGATGCTAATGGTACTATTGACGAACACTGTCACGTCATCCGTGCTAAAGCAATTCGGTTGACCAACAGGATAACCTGTCAATGTAAATGTTTGTGTCGAATTCAGGTTGATCACCTCAGACTCCTCTTCGTTGGGAGTTACAAGAAAATTAGCCGGACTCCAGGAATAAACAAATTCGGGTTCGACTGAAGAACACGTTACTTCATAAGTCCAGGGATCAAAACCTCCAGAGACGGCGCTAATGGAAGGATCGGAAGTGAAGGCGAAAGTGATACATCCAGTTTCATTGGTTGCTGTCCAGCTTTGGCCCGTTGCATCGCCGAGATCCCATTCAACAATGATTGGCCATGAGTTGTCTGGTCCATCATACACCACAAAATCTTCGAAGGTGCCCTCCATTTGACCAGAGGTAAAACCAAATGACATGACTGTGTAATCCTCTGCACCAGCATCCGGGCAAAAGGTCCAACTGAAGTTTTCGTTGTTGTCGTATGTATAATTGAAAACACCAGCGTCATCACCGCAAGAAGGGTCGGGAAAATCAGCCAATCCACCTTCCAACATCACGTCGGGATTGGTACAATCCAGTGTAAAGTCAGGTCCGGCTGTGACCAATGGCGCCACATCTACTTCGATGGTAATGGTGGTATCAAATGAGCATCCAAAATCGTTGATGGCTGTATACACAAAATCATAACTACCCGGTTCAGAAAGTTCGACGTTGATGTAGTCGCATCCGGAAGATTGTGAAACGATGCCTGTACCAGTCCAGTAAGTGGAGTCGCATCCATTTCCATAGATGGGAGTGAAATTCAGAATTTCGCCATAGAGAGAAGGATCGAAGGCCATTCCATAATTGAAAAGGTAGCCATCATCTCCTCCCCACATATCGCAGAATTCAAATGTCCAGGTTCCGTTCAAAGGGCAACCGATCAAATTCGTGAATGGTTGAACACTCTCATATGTTCCAGATGGCACGATTCCCGTTCCGATGTTATCACCCCAGGTACCATTTGTTGCGTCGGGTGACCAGAAATAATCCCAGCCAACACCGGGTGCGTCAAGGCCAGCCAGTGCTTCTCCGACATCAGAACCACCACCCGTTTGTTGATGCAGGATTACCGTTTGACCTGTCGGGCAGATCACTGTGATCACAAGATCCTGAATAAATGTATGTTCGAAATTGATGTAAGCATAAACGATATCAGAAACATCATCGATGACTTCACCCGCAGGAAAGCCGTTGTAGGTAAAAAATACATCGTAACACGATGTCTGAACGTCTTCCACGTGGTATCCTTCCTGAGAAAAATTATCCGGTAAATCTACCCAGGGTTCACTGATCCAATTGCTAAGACTATCTGTAGCGATCAGTGAATCCTGAGCGATGTTCGTTACCCCGAGGAATGCGGTTCCACCACTGCACAAATCAGCAATTTCAGTAATCAGGTTGAAGTTGGGTTCTGTGCTTACAAAAACGATATAATCATTCAGATTGGTACTCACACAATCATTGTTGTCGGTTACCGACAATTGCACTTTGTAGCCACCCGGTTCGTTGAATGTATGAGATACAGAAGGCCATGAAGTGGTATTGTTTGAACCATCATCAAAATTCCAAGAGAATGTACTCAGACTTGCACCATTAAAAAATGCAGTTGAAGACCCATCAAATGTGATCGTTTCACCAGGACAAATTTTGAGTGGTGCAGGCTCCTGATCAGAAGTGATATTGGTAATAGGTCGCACACATGGCGGTCCGCAAGAAATCTCTGCACCGAAGTTACCTTCATCAATTCCATCTGAAACAAAATGTACAGTGAGACAACCAGAAGCATTTGTAGAAGTAATGTCTTGAGCTTGCAGATCGTCGAAAGTAAAGGAGCCGATTAAAGCGGAAGAAGTGTTTGGTCCATCGAAAATTTCGAGGTAGTCACCAGAGCCGAGGTCACAAACGGACCAATACAGATTGACGATTGTTTCCGGTGCTTGTGCGCAAATCGTTGCTGTCAAGTTTTGATTGGCACCATAATCACCGGCACTCAATCCTGAATCCACTAAAAAACCTCCACAAGCAGTGATATTGCCATTGGCTATGCTGTTTTCCTGGGAAAAAAGTTGGAACGAAGCCAGAGAAACCATGCATAAAAGCAAGAGACCATGCAGGAATTTCCCTGCAATGATGCGGCAAGCAGACAATAGCATGATTGGTTTCATCAGATCGTACCGGAAGGCTGACGTATTGATACGTTTATTGGATAAAAGGTTGCAAAAGAAATCCCAACTTTAACAGTTACAACCGACGCCCTTGTGAACTTTGATTGTTTTTACGAACAGACTTGGATTTTCAACTTGAGACAATGACTTGAACCTACTGAAACTGAATAAGCCATCTCAACGGATCACCGTTACGGTTCCCTGGAAAACGCGATACTCAGCCATCTCCTTGTCTTTCACTTTAACCTGCCAGATATAGACATCGATTTGAGCATAGTATTCGCCACCGTGTATTTGTGCAATCCATGGTTTTCCATATTCATTGGAAAAGAAAATCTGATCACCCCATCGGTCGAATATTTCCAGGGAATAAGTGGATTCATCAAAACCCATCATGACTGGAGAAAAATTATCGTTGATGCCATCGCCGTCTGGAGTAATGGCATTGGGTGCGAAAAAGATGTATTGATTGTCGAGGTGAAGAATTCGGCAGATGCTGTCAACACATCCGTAAGTATTCGTCACTTCGAGGCAAATCTCAAAATTGGTTGGTTCAGCAGCGGGGAATTCAAAAATAGGAGCGGCTTCAGTGCTTGTTCCCAATCCTGCAAAATTCCACCAGTAAGTTTCGGCGCCAATGGATTCATCCACGAATTGTGCAATAGGATCAATGGTAGACAATTCGATGGGATCTGTAGAGAAATCTGCATCAGGTGAAGGATACACTTCGAGTAGAGCAGGGTAGGACATGGATTTTTCACAACCAAAATCACTCATGGCATAAACAGTCAGAGTATAAAGGCCAGATTCTGTGATGGTGGCCCGCAAGGTATCTTGCGTGAAATCGCCGATTCCCGAAATATTCCAATAAAAGACTTCAATAAACTGACTCGCAGTATCCAATGCATACTCTACTTCTAGAGGAGAACAACTGGCGAGTGGTTCAGGTGTGAATACGATGACTGGATTTGGGTGCACGACAATTTCTGCCGTGTCAGATGCGACACATCCATAATCGTTGGTCACAACTACAGAGATGACCGCATCTTGACTGAGCACAAGATGTTGCGCAGGTGAAGATGGGTCTTCGAATAAAAATTGTGGTGCCCAAGCATAGGTGCCGATTCCCGTGGCTGTAATATTCAATTCATCCTGAATACAAATTTCATATTGATCTCCAATGTCGGCTACAGGCAATGGATGAAAGGCAACATCAATTTGATCCGAAGCAGAACAAACACCATTGTCGGCAAATACCTGATACGTAATGCTCATATCCGAACTGATTGTCGCAGGCACCTGCACCACAGGCTGAGATTGTGAAACTGAACTCAAGAATTGCGAAGGAGACCACGCATAAGTCGTATTGGGAAGAGGAGCGGAACCAATGTGGAAGTTGACAGAACCGGCACAAACATCTACATCGTCACCTGCGTTGAGGGTGAAAGCAGGTTGTACCGAAATGGTCAGTTCGGCAGCATCTGCAGGACATGGGCCATTTCCTGGAACAACATATAGATATGAACCCGGAAGGTCGCTTGTCGGATCAAACTGAGTTGAATTGAATGGTGTTCCCTGATATGACCAAGTACCAAGTCCTGACGAGGCAGCAGGCAATAAATTTTCCAAATTTTCTGGAGAATCTGTAGAGCAAAAAGTAACAACGGCATTTTCGCCAGCCTCAACAGTATTATAAATGTTCAAATTGGCAGTGAGTATTGCAGCACCACATCCACCACCAGTATTGGTGATAAATTGATAGACTGGATTTCCCCCTCCTGAAAGATCAACAAGAGGGTCAATGATGTTTCCACTTTCATCGAACCAATTGCCATTGGTCGCACTAGCGTCTACATCTAAACTTGTTAGATTAAACGTCCCCGCAGATATACATAAATTAACTGTGTTATTTGGATTTTCAAACATGGGGTCAACCACTTCGATGGTCATTTCACCTTCACCATCAGCGCAACTATTTCCGGACGGCAACACAGCCATCACAATAAGGTCGATGCCGATGGAAGGATCGAATGATCCAGAGTGTGGTATGCCATTTTGCAATTCAAACTCGATGAGTGGAAAGGCTGGATAATAATTGCTCAAATCCACGATAGGATCTAATTGACAAAATGAAAGATTAATGTCTTGCGGATCTGCCGGTAATTGCTCAAGTTGGATGTGCAACATAGATTGGTCAGCTGGGCAAACTACGCCATTCACATGATATTGGAAGTCGTATGAAGAAATTCCGTTTTGAGGTATGAAAATATTGGACACTGAGGTACCATTAACATCGGTCCATTGACCACCAGTATCAGCACCTCCGCTAAGCTGTCCATTGAGATTCAATGACGTGATATTTTCGCAAACAGAGATCGAGTTATCATTGCCAGCATTCGGATCAGATTCAAGATTCACGGTGATGGTGGCACTTTGTGGACAGCCGATATTCGGATAGTTGTAATAATAATTACCGGCTGGTTCATTTTGCGGATCGTAAACACTGTTCGTTGGATTTCCTGAAGCATCAGTCCAGTAGCCCCCAGCAGCAGGATTTCCATTCAATTGCTGAAACATGTTCACGTTAGAACCACTTTCACAAACAGTAATTGTTGCGTTTTCACCTGCAGGATCCGGAGCGATAAAGGAGATGGTTAAAAAGGAATTGTCATCCGAACATGGTGTCAAGCCATTCACGTGGTAACGGTAATTTCCAACAAGATCAGTCGAAGGATCGAAGATGTTGCTCACCGGATCATTTACAGGATTGTACCATTGTCCTCCCGCTTCTGGACTACCTGCAAGATAATTGAACATATTGAAAGGTGTTCCACCCTCACAAACTTCAATACTGGCATTTTCACCTGCATCAGGATTGAGGTTTTCGTCCACATAAAGTGTAGAAAAGACGGGACCGCAACCTGGCACATTGTCAATCATATAGGTGAAAAGCGCACTGTTCTGAGTTGCCGGATCGAAAGTTCCACTTACAGGATTGCCGGATGCATTGAACCATGAACCAGTATTATCTGGCGATCCCGCGAGAAAATTAACCATTTGAAATGGGAGATAATCCTCACAAATCAAATAGGTTGTGGAGTTGCCGGGATCAGCATTTTGAATGGTGGTGACATAAACCCCAGTGGCGATGTCGCATCCAGCAGCATTGAGGGTATACGAATACCAACCATCGATAAAATTCGCTGCAGGCCATGGAAAATTTGTACTTGATTGTTTGGATTGGTCCATTGTCCGCCAGGAACGAGCCCTGGAATGAGTGTATTGAAATTTTGAGCAATGTCCGTATCACAAATTCCCTCTGCTATGGCATCACCAGGATCAGTTCCATTGACTGGTACATTAAAAACATAAGTACTTGGGACTCCACCTTGTGTTATTTCCAGTAAGAACGCCACCGAGCACAAACCGCTCATATTGATGATACCATTGGCCGAAGCACCTGAAGAAATAACTGATCCCGAGTTGTCTGTTAGGTTGAAAGTCAATGCATTGCTGTTGCCATTGTCAAAAGTGGCTGAACCATTACACGAACATGAATTGGTGGAAGGAACAACGATAATCTGTCCATAGGAATACAGACTAACGAGTAGTGGCAGCAAAAGCAATATGATCCGGGATCGAATCAATTCGGTCAGTTGGATAGATTTTAATCAGTCAGTAGTCGCAAAAATAGTGTCGAAAGTTGTTGCGACAGTTAAAAATGAATTATGAATTATGAATTATGAATTATGAATTATGAATTATGAATTATGAATTATGAATTATGAATTATGAATTATGAATTATGAATTATGAATTATGAATTATGAATTATGAATTATATTTTATCAGATGAGAATTGAGTTGGCCAATTACTTCCTTGCGCGGTCTTAATACCTAATACCTAATACCTAGTACCTAGTACCTAGTACTTGTAAAAAAAAATCCCCGCTGGTTGAGCGGGGATTTTAAACAAACACACTAAGTCAGCGGCGTTCGTTTTGGTTAAGGAGAAATCGTCAGTATTCCGTTGAAATACTTCTGTTCTTTTGTAATGTCATTGGTGATGATCACCTTCCATTTGTATTGTTGACCAGCAGTAGCTTTGGTACCACCTGGCAATGTTCCATCCCAACCTTTTTGACGGTTAGAAGTTTCGAATACTTTGGTATTGTCTTGATTGTAGATGGTTAATTCGAAATTGGCTTTGCTCTTTTTCAGACCTTGCGGCATGAAAGTTCCTTTGCCCACTGCGTATTTGTCATCAGCATCAAGAGGGAAGTCTGAGTTGATGATGACGTGTTTCACAGCGCCATCTTCACAACCATAATCATTTCTCACAGAGAGGGCGATCAATTGTTTTTCCTGGCTTACACTGATTGCGGGTGCATTAGCATCTTTAGAAGAACCGTTATTGGTGGTCCATTCATAGGAGATTGCATCTTCACTCGTGTTCACCACTTTCACTTCAGGCTTCATAGGGTCTTCATTGACGAATTCCCAGCGGAAGTCTGCATCAGGAGCAGGATTGATGGTGATCATGTCGTTCATGATCGTGGTATTGATTTTACCATTTTTACTGGTAACTGAAAGAGAAACGTCGTAATTACCTGCTTTTGCGAATTTGTGCTTAGGTTTAGGAGAAGTGCTGAAATGACCATCTCCAAAATTCCAGAGGTAACCGTAGTCAGCGTTGGTAGGAGCATTGGTGGCGGTGAATTCCACTTCTGTACCTTCACAAGCCTGACGGACATTGCTTTCAAATGCGAATTTATTGTCGACCACAACCCCTTTCGGAAGAGTGATATCGGGAGTACCTGCAGGAGTGTTTCCCATGGTATCCGAACCAGTTCCATCGTTTGCGGAATTCTGGGTTAGAGCATTGTTTTGGTTAAGTCCACCGTTGTTGCCTGTATGAGAAGCTCCATTGGTGTTGTTGTTATAAATGTTGTTGTTGTTATCAGCAGTAAGACTCGTCAGATCCTCGGAGTTTCCTTCTTGAGACCTGTAACTAGAACCAGAGATGCCTGTAATTTTAACAGGAGAATTGAATCTCGCCTCGGTGAATGCGCCATGAGCGGCTGCGGGCGCATGTTGAAAGCGATACCAAGTAAAAGCGCCACCGGCTGAAACAGCAACGGTAGCTGCAAGCGCAACTATCCAGACATATTTGCCCGACTTCTGTTTCCCCATTTTTTTCTGGAGGCTGCTCCAGCTATGAGGATCGTAGGGCATTTCGAAGTCTGAAATCTGTTCCTTCAGATGCCGCTCAAAAGGTGTTAGAATTCTACTCATTCAGTTTTCTTCAAATTCTTTAGTAACAATTTTTTCATGTTTTTTCTGGCCTTTGCGTAATTACTTTTAGAAGTTCCTACACTGATACCCAATGCTTCAGCAATGTCTTGATGCGTATAGTCTTCGTAAACGTAAAGGTTAAAAACAGTTCTATAAGCCGGAGATAGTTGTTGCATGGCATCAACGATCTGTTCCGGAGTAATGTCATAAATTTCGTCTTCGTTCGTATCGTTCTCTTCTTCAACCTCTTCTTCCCAATCCTCCACACTTTGATTGTCGCCGAGTAAGACGAAATCATTTTTAAGTTTACGGAAACGGTCGATTGCGAGATTGACCATAATTCTTCTGATCCAGCCTTCCAGTGTACCCACTCCCGTAAATCTATCGAGATTGTTAAACACTTTCAGGAATCCCTCCTGCACAATATCCATCGCTTGATCAGAATCCCTGGTGTATCGCATGCACACGGCCTTCATTTTTCCATAAAACATTTTATGGATGGCCTGCTGCGAACGCCTGTCTCCTTTGAGACATCCAGCTATCAATGCTTGTAATTGCTTTGAATCTGCCACAAGGGTTACAGTTTAGACGGAGAATTATTCAAATGGTTGCCACCTTGCTTTATTAACAATCCGGTGAGGCTATGAACATTTGGATTCAATTTTTGAATTGACCTAATAACCAATGAAGAAACATGGCCGTAGGGCCATTTCCACGTGTGGACTGCGTAAAACATGCCCATGGGTAATTGGTTCAAATGGTTATCTTGAAATTGATCTGGTAGTGGTAAAGAGGGCTAATATACACCGATTCCTGATATGTGGTATGACGAACTTGTGATGAAAATGAGCTTGTTACGAATTGAATGAGCCGCAGCCATGGGGTGACGATGATGAGTAAGATCGGCTGGCAAATGCTTTTCTGAAGGCTGTCAGCGGACTTTTGATGGTTAGTCATTCGAGTAGGTCGAACGCTCACTAGATCATTAGGGGAAAATTCATTTTTTAAAAAAATGGAGGCATAAAATAACCTATTCCAAAATGGAATAAGACTTTTTGGAAACCCAACATTGATTTGCGCTTTAAACCGGATCATGCAGTTGAAATCGACGATGCAATTCAAAGGAGTTTGGTTTCAGTATAGAAATTAGACTACAGATTCCGGGTAAAACACTAAAACCAAATCAAAATGAAAGGATTAAACAGGGTATCTCTCATAGGTCATTTAGGAAAAGACCCGGAGTACAAGGAAATCAGCGGGGAATTGCAGGTCGCCAAGATGACTTTGGCCACTACGGAAACTTATCGGGATAAAGAAGGCATATTGAAAGCACAGACTGACTGGCATTCATTGGTGATGTGGGGCAAGCTTGCACAAGTAGCTCAGAAACATCTGAAGAAAGGGTCACATTTATTCATTGAAGGAAAACTGAAATTCAGGAAGTATGAAGACAAAAGCGGCCAGATCAAGTATGTAAGTGAAGTGATCGTCGAAAATATTTTGATGTTATGAATACAGAAAAGAAATGGAGCGCTGGTTTGAAGCGGGGAGGAGGAACGACGAGTATTGTTGTAAAGATTGTTGGTGATCCACGGCTTGTCGAAAGAATTCGTCAGTTTGATGAAGTTCGCTGGGATTCTAAGGATAGGGTTTGGATACTACCCGACACAGTATACAATAGGGAGAAGTTTGGAATTCCGGAAGAGGTCTATTTGCGGCCATGGCATCAATTGGGGCTAAAGCAATTTGAACGACAGTTGAAGTCAGCCCGCTACAGTGAGAACACGATCAAGAGCTATACGGACGCCTTGCGTGTTTTCCTGAAGTTCAACAATGACAAGCTCATATCCGAGATTACTGAGCAGGACGTTGTGAATTTCAACAATGATTATATCATCAAAAACAAGTTATCGATTTCATGGCAGAATCAGGCAATCAATGCCATCAAACATTATTTGCGGATGCAAGATGACAGAAAGTTAAGTCCTGATTTGATAACCAGACCAAGAAGGGAAAAAACATTGCCGAACATTTTGAGTAAAGAAGAAGTGAAGAGCATTCTGGAAGCATTATATAACAACAAGCATAGGATGATGCTCACATTGATCTATGCGTGTGGATTGCGTCGGAGTGAATTGCTCAAATTGAAAATGGGCGATATTGATAAGGATCGAGGAGTGATGATTATTCGACAGGCAAAAGGGAAGAAAGACCGGATAGTTCCAATTTCAGAAAAGCTGTTGGACATGTTACGTGAATATTATAAGCAATACCGTCCTGTGAATTGGCTATTCGAAGGGCAGATGAAGGGTGAGCCTTATGACGAACGCAGTCTGGCGAGTGCATTTAAGAAGGCATTAAAAGCATCCGGAGTAAGCAAACCAGCCTCATTACATTGGCTTAGGCATTCTTATGCAACACATTTGATGGAATCAGGAACAGATCTTCGATTTATACAAGAGTTGTTAGGGCATAAGAGTATCAAGACAACCGAGATCTATACCCATGTCAGCACACGGAGTATTCAACATATTAAGAGTCCCTTTGATGATATGTAAAAATGGTATACCTTTGATTATGGATGAAAAACCTTCACAAATTCACCAATCTATGGTCGTATATGTGAAAGCGAGTAATCCATATAAATAAGTTATAGGGCATTTTAAGACGACACACCAACAATGACAGAAACGACAAAATACATAGGTGGAGAATATAAAGTATTGCAACAATTTGGTGGTGCAATGGGACACGTATTTCTTGTCGAGAAACAAGGCATCGGATTCCCTTTTGTTTTAAAAAGCTACCAGGACATTAAACCACATCTTGAAGAACTATTCTTTACCGAAGTGAAAAACTGGACTTCTTTTGGTGTGCATCAAAATATCGTCAAGACACTCTTTGCGGAAAAATTTGACGGAAAAATATTTGTTGCAGCGGAGTTTGTTGAAGGCAATGAAAACGGAGAAAACAGACTAACAAATTATATTGGAAAAAATTTACCACTTCATTTAATTATTAAGTGGGCTGTGCAATTTTCGTATGGAATGAACCATTGTCTTGGAAAGGGAATGATAGCCCATTCGGACATCAAACCCGACAATATTCTTATTGATAAGGAATTAAATCTAAAGATAACTGACTTTGGACTTTCAAAATCTTACTTGAATGATGAGAAAGTCGGTGGTGGAACTCCTATGTATTACTCACCAGAACAAATTTTCCGCCCAGACAGCATTGACCATAGAAGGACATTTATAGTTTTGGAATTGTATTGTATCAGCTTATCACAAAAGGTGCTTATCCTTATGTAATGTCAAGTCCTGACATAAGACAAGTTCATTTAAGCGAACCCGTTAAGAAAATAAATCATCCACTTTTTGAAATTTGTAAAAAGTGTCTTGAAAAAGACCTTTCTAAACGATACCAGCAATTTCAGGAACTATTCAAGGACTTGGATAAAGTTTCGAAAAGCGAAGGAATAGAAATACCAAAGCAAATTATTACACGAGACGATAAGTTAGAAGAATTATACATTCTCTCTCGTTCTTTGTCAGCAATTGGGGAAAACAAAGAAGCACTTAGAGCAATTGACCAATATTTAAGTCATCAACCTGACCACTATTCTGCTTGGTCTCAAAAAGGACGATTAGAGTTTGAGTTAGGTAATCTTCAAAATGCTTTAGTAGCAACTAAGAAAGCTGTTTACTTGTATCAGTATAGTTCGACAGCATTAAACAATTTAGGTGCAATTTACTTGGAACTTGACAATAATGCAGATGCTAAAACTTGTTTGCTTCGAGCAGTTGAAATCGACCCTGAAAACAGCGGAGCATTAATGAACCTTGCTAACGCATTAGTAGAAACAGGAGATATTAGCGAAGCATCACAATGCCTTTTAAAATGTTTTCAGTTAACTCCACAGAAGAAAAGTTTACATACAAATTCAAAAAACTTACTTCCTGCTTTTGTGCAAAATCAGCTATTTGAATTTTCTGCTGACATTTACAAACTGCTACTTACCTATTCGTCATTATCCATTAATGAGCATTTCAATTATGCAATGTGCAACTATCAAATTCACAGGTTTAATGAAGCTGTAAAAAGTTTTGAAATTGTTTTAAGTGCCAATCCGAAAGATGCAACAGCTTTAGTAAATATTTCTAAATCATATTATTTCATAGGCAACGTTGACAAAGCAATATTCTATTCAGACAAATTGATTTCGGAAGAAATTAATCCTGCTCAAGGAATGTCAATGAAAGCACAATATCTTCATCAATCAGGAAGGTTTAATGAAGCAGAGAAATATCTACTGGACATTCTAACGAAATTTCCAATGACAGATTTTTTGTGGCTAACTCTTGGCGACATTTATTCAAAAGAAAAACTTTTCAATAAAGCTTTAAACTGCTACCAAAAAACAAGACAAATTAAAAAACAAAAAGGAGCATCGGACAACGACAAAGATTTAATATTTATAGAACAGAAAATCAATGACACAAAGAAAAACGCCCTATAACACGGGTTTGGCAAAAGTGGCGGTTCAGCGCTCCGCAGACACATTTGTGGTTAATCAAAGTTTGGTTCTCCGCATCAACATTTGTGGTGAAAATCGCCACCTTCGCCAAGCCCGAAACCGTTATAGGTGATGCATCTACCCCGCTCACAGTAAACCAAACACGAACAAATTTGGATCTTGTTATCTAATTCGATAACTTTGCCTCGTGGAAGAAAATTTCATTCGAAACATTATTTACTATCGTGATCACTATCTTAAATTCTTCGGGAAACAACGACCGGAGGTTAAGAAGAAGTTGAACTGGACACTTTACCTCATTGCTACTGTGGAAAGGGTTCCTGAGAAGTATTTCAAACATATAACAGGATCCGATGGTATCTACGAAGTTCGAGTAGAAGTTGGATCCGACATATTCAGAGTATTCTGTTTTTTCGATAAAGGAAATCTGGTCGTTCTAGCGAACGGTTTCCAAAAGAAAACTCAGAAGACTCCAAAGAATGAAATTGAACAAGCGGAAAAACTCAAAGCACAATACTTCAATGAAAAAGGTAACTAAGAATATTACTTCGTTCGCTGACCATTTGGATCAACAATATGGCAAAAAGGGCACTCCTAAGCGCGATAAGTTTGAAGAAGGCTTTGAAGCATTCAAACTTGGTGTCATGATCCAAGAACTTAGAAAAGAAAAAGGTCTTACACAAGAGCAACTCGCAGAGAAATGCGGAACTACGAAGACTTATATATCGCGAATCGAGAACAACGCAAGTGCTATCAGACTTTCTACACTGATGAGAATAATTCGTGAGGGGTTAGGCGGAAATCTACGCTTATCAGTTGACATGTAAATAAAGGCTAGCATTACACCACCTATAACAGCACCTACCAGCAATTGGCGGTTTCGTGCTTTTTTGAACATCTCTGCTTCTATGTAATTCTGTGATATATTTGAAGGGTAGTGCCAGGAGTCGCCAACTGCTGGTAGCTGCAAACCGTTATGGGCTATAACCCGACCACACCAAACAAAGAACGAAAATGAAAAATATCATCATTCCTTTAATCACATTGTTTTTGACTTCATGTACTGTCACAAACTACTATCAAGTTTATAAGGCGTATCCAGAAAAGGGTACAATAACTAATGACAGAATTGTATTCGAAGACAAAAATTGCATCGTTTGTTACAACCTTTGGTCAAATGGTGGTGATGTAGGATTTAGCATCTTCAACAAAACGCAAGAGGATTTGCAGGTTCATCTTGACAATTCATTCTTTGTTCTTAACGGAGTAGCTTATAAGTACTTTCAGAACAGAACTTTCACCAAATCGTCAAGCCTAGGTGTAGCTTCAACTACCACAAGGTATCCATATTTCTGGAATCAGCCAAGAGCGCAAACGGTAGGCGCAAATTCTACCAGTAGCACAGCGTATGGTGAACAACCTACAATGACAATACCACCGAGTACACTAATTAATATTTCAGAATATGCAGTAACCAATTCTCGATTTACAGACTGCGATCTACCCAAATACCCTAAAGCAGGATCACCAAACGTTCTTAAATATGATGTTACCAATTCTCCATTTGTTTTCAGCAATCTGATTACATATTCAACGGCTAGAGATACTATAAGGCTAGAAAACAAATTTTTCATTAGTGAAATCGGAAATTTCCCTTCTACTGAAATGTTTACTGAAGTTGATACAACGATGTGCGGAAAAAAACTTGACGCACCCAAGGATGTGTTCAAGAAAACTTCTCCAAATGAATTTTACATTTTATACACTAAACAATAGTTACAGCCCATAACCGCACCTACAAGAAATTGGCGGTTCAGTTCTCCGCAGATACATTTGTTGTTTATCAAATTTCTTCTCCAGTATAAGCATTTGTGGTAAAAACCGCCAACTTCTTGTAGCTGCCAACCGTTACCGGAAACCCTATGACGACATTGCTAACACTAACCAGACAGACATGAAACAAACAATTTTTGACACCATAACAGACAGACTGACCTCCAAACCGACGAGCCAACGCTTCTTTTTAATTTTTTGCCAACACACAAATTTTTTAACTCAATTTTTTGCCAACGCACAAAACACACTTTCATTTTTTTGCCACCCAAAAAAGACCCAACGCAAAAAAAATGAAAGAGTGTTTTCGCCAACGCTTAAATTCGTTCAGCGATAAACTGTATCTTCAACACATATCATGACAACAGAGATTCCATATCAAAACTTCAAAGTAACAGAGTTAAAAAATGCACTTTCTAATTCGAAGGTTAACCTTGTGCATTCAAAAGGGAAGTTCAACATGGCTAAATCCTGTAATTTCTACAATCAAAAAGACAAAAAGCCCATTTCAGTTTTGGGCAGTCAAAAAGGAAACGACTTCACTGACCGAAGATTTAGAACAATCACTCAATCATTTCAATTGGGAAAATGAGGAAAACAAGCAATATTTCATAAAGGATATTTGCCAACTTGTTGAGTTGTTTGTAAGACTTACAAATGACACAACGCCATTTATAAGTTTACGGACAATTGATGAACAGTATTTCAAAGCCAATAAAAAAGATGTTTCTAAAAATTTCCATGTTGATACATCCGTATTGACATTGATTTGTTCTTATTGCGGAAAGGGAACGATGTGGTTAGAAAACGAAAATATATTGAGAGATGAATTTGACAGGGAAAAGATGCCAACTAACCCGACAATTATTGAGAACCAAAATGGAGAAACAGTAAAGGAGATGAAAGTTTATGAAATCGCCTTAATAAAAGGTGAGATTAGAGCTAACGAAGAACCAAAGAATATTGACTTCATCTTAAACTTTATCACAAAGGAAGAAATAGAAATATTTAATGTTGGCAATGGACTTATTCATACGGGTCCTGGGTATAGTGAGGATGATGAAAAGAGATTACTGATAACAATTTCAACAATGAAAATTCCAGACTTTTTAAAAAAGTAAAATGGAAACCGAAATAAATATTAAATGCAGATTACGAGAACAGACATATATTCTATTGCAAACGGGTTTCTCAAATTCTATAAGGCTTTGGGCTATGTAGAAATCCAACCCGACAACATAATTCAAGAAAGAGACACAACTCTTACATACACTAATTCAACCATCGTTCCACTGAAAGCAGAACTGCTTAAAGGAATAAAAGGAAAAGGATTTGTTTTACTTCAACCATGTTTAAGATTAAAAAATCTTAAACGCAACAATTTTGATTCTGCTTTCACTTCATATTTTAGAATGGTTGGGATTTTATCATCTCCTCAATTAAGAATTTCTGACCAAGCAGAAAACATTAAAGATTATTTCAGCAAAACCTTTCAATAAAGCCAAATGAAATAACTATCCATTACAACGATGAAACAATTGAATTAGCCAAACACTTTTCAAAGGATTTTAAATTTGAATCCAATTCTTTCACCGCTAAATTTTACAACTGGAAGTATGGAATAGAAAATGTTGCAGGCTTAGGAATTACTTTCTTCATAGAGAAAAACAAAACTTCAAGAGAACTTGGAAATTTCATTGAAATTAAAAAAGACTCCAAAATTATTGGTTATGAATTTGGTTTTGGTATTGAAACTTGTTACGGTATCCTAAACGGAATACCAGATAATTTCCTTACTCTATTTAACTCTAATGAAAATAAAAAGATAAACGACTTGTTTATTGCCTTATGTGTAATCACAGAGGCGGCAGAAGCAAAAGAAAAAATAAGTGTATTTGCAGAAGCAAGCCTTAGAAAATTACGAGTTGAACTTTCTTACGAATTTTTCAAAACCAAATTTGAAATAAGGCAAATGGAAAAAATTGAGGTATCAGTATTTGATATTTCTAAAGCAACAGTGAACAAAGCATTACAAGAAATAGAAAACAGAGTAACCAATTTGGTTGCAAGAGAGAATGAGTTGATTGACTATGTAAGTTACTTGACTGAACAGATTAAAAAGACAAAGTCAAGAAAATGGGCAGAGGGAAAACTCAATGAATATATTCGGAAGAATAACCTAAACAGAATCTTGCAGAGTTCATCAAATGAAAAACTAAAAAAATTAAACATACAATTTGAAATATGACTAGTAAGGAAATTGAAATAATGAGTTATACAGATTTTGTGGGATTTGTCAATCAATGGAATGTTCCACCTGGTGCATACGATACAATCAATCGATGGAGAGTATTCTCAAATTTGACTGATGCTTCCCACATACTTGAAATTGCTTGCACCACTGGATTTTCTTCCCGTGAATTAGCATTGCAATCCAATTGCACAGGAGATGCAATTGATTTGTCAAATGCTTCTATTGTAAGTGCAATAGAAAACAAAAGAAAGTATGCTCCCGAAATTCAAATAAATTATTTGAACGAAAACGCTTTTAGTTTTACACCTAAAAAACTTTACACTCATATCGTATTAGGAGCAAGTCTTAAATTTTTTGACAAGCCAAGCGAGCTACTTGAACGAATTTCAAAACTATTTGAAAAGGATGGATACATCTTGTCAAGCCCTTTACACAGTAAAACCGATACCCAATAAACTTATTGAAAAGCAAGAGAAGTATTTGGCATTACAATTACAACAGAGAATTATAAGGACATAATGAAATTATATTCTGACTTTGTAATTCACTATCAGCAAAAACATTCTATTGAAATGGAAACCAAAGAAGAATTAAAAAAGTATTGCACAGATACAATTTCGACTTTAAAAGAAACCGACAAGAATTTATCAGATGAAGTTTTTAGCAACTTGCTACAATAGACTTTGAAGATTAAGAGATGCCAAACGAATTGCGACCTTATCAGGCTTACGCAACACTTGTCCATAGTTTCAAAAAAAATCTATATCCAAAAAGATTAACCGAATTATTTTAAAGATGATTTTAACAGGCACCGAAATTGAAAAAGAGGTAAACAACGGAAACATACTTTTGAAACCCTTTTCCCAAACACAACTTAACCCAAACAGCTACAATTATCGTTTGGGAAACAAACTAAAAAAGTTTGTAAAATTTGAGAATGGGACAAGTGTTTTTGAAACAGTAACGATTGATGAATCAGGCTTTCTACTTGAACCAAATCAAATGTATTTGGCAAACACCAAAGAAATAATTGGTAGTTCTAAATATGCAATGTCATTGATTGGAAAAAGTTCATTAGGAAGGTTAGGTTTATTTCTTCAAGTATCAGCCAACCTTGGACACACTACTTCAAAACATAAATGGACTTTGGAACTGGTTGCCTGTATGCCAATTAAAATTTATCCTGAAATGCAAATTGGACAAGTTTCCTTTTGGACTAATGAAGGGGAGATAGAACCATACAGCGGAAAATATTCAAACATTTCAGAGCCACAAGAATCAATTTAGAATTATGATACTAACAGGAAATAAAATAAAGGAAGAAGTCAAGGAGAAAAGAATAAACATTTCTCCTTTCGATGAAAAAAGAGTTACAACCAATTCTTATGATTTATGTCTTGCACCAAAAATATTGCGATACACATCCCCTATTCTTGACCCAAAGATCAAACAACCATTTGAAGAAATTGAAATCCCCAAAAAGGGTTTACAAATGAATGCAGGTGAATTTAGACTTGCAGCCAGTATAGAGATTGTAGGCAGCAATCATTTTGTTCCTATCATTCATGCCAAATCAAGTTTGGCAAGAATGGGCTTATTTGTTCATTGCACGGCAGACTTAGTTGACATTGGTTCGTTGGGCAATTTGACCTTGCAACTCTTTGCAACATTACCAATCATTCTCTATCCTGAAATGTTAATAGACAAGTTTCATTTTGGGTACCATTGGGAGATACAACCTTTACAAAGGAAAGTATCAGAATAGTCCGGGGCCCCAACCCTCAAAATCATGGATGGAGTACCCAGAACAAAATAAAAACTAACTTTGCACAATAAATTTCATGCCATGGTGAAATCGTTTGAGTTCGATAAAATTGAGAAAAATTGGAATGATAAATGGGATGAAAAGAGCATCTATCAAACTTCCTTAAACAGCAGTAAGCCAAAATGTTATGTTTTGGATATGTTTCCTTACCCATCAGGAAATTCGATGCATGTTGGGCATCCAAGAGGTTATGTAGCCACCGATGTTTATAGTCGCTTTAAAAGAATGAGTGGTTACAATGTTCTCCATCCAATGGGTTGGGATGCTTTCGGTTTGCCAGCAGAAGAAACAGCAATTGAACGCCAAGCACACCCAGCAACTATTGTAGCAGAGAACATAAAAAAGTTTAAGGAACAGTTGCGGTTACTGGGAATGGACTACGACTGGAATCGTGAGGTAAACACAACAGACCCGAATTTTTACAAGCAAACTCAAAGAATATTTTTAGAGTTTTTTAGGCGTGACTTAGCATACAATGACATGGTAACAGTCAATTGGTGTGAAGGTTTAGGAACTGTTTTAGCTAACGAAGATATTGTTGATGGCAAAAGCGAAAGAGGCGGTTATCCAGTTATTCAAAACCAATGAGACAATGGGTTTTGGCAATTTTAAAATATGCTGACCGTCTAATTGACGATTCTAAGCCTTTACCAAAATGGCCTGAAAGTGTAAAGAGTGCTCAAACCCAATGGATAGGTAGAAGTAACGGACATGAAATTGATTTTATTATAAACGACAATGATGCAATTAGAATTTTTACAACAAGAATTGACACTTTATTCGGTGTTACTTTTTTAGTAATTGCACCCGAAAATTCTATTGTCGAAAAGATAATTCCCAAAGCAAAAAACAAGAGAGAGATATTAGATTATATCGAATTAACAAAAAGCAAAACCGATTTAGAACGCAAGGCAAGTAAAACCAAAACAGGAGTTTTGATTGAGGGAGTTTTTGCAACTAATCCAATCAATGGAAAACAAATTCCTATTTGGATAGCTGACTATGTTTTAAATGCTTACGGAACGGGGGCAATCATGGCTGTTCCTGCACATGATGAAAGTGATAAAGAATTTGCAGATGTATATTCATTGCCTTCAATTCAAGTTATTTCAGAGGACAATACTTTATTGAACTCTAATGAAAAATAATGGATTGATATTTCGGAAGCTAAGAGAAAAATTGCAAATGAAGGTTAAAGCGGTTTCAGTCAAAAAATTTTAAAATTAGAGATTGGGTATTTTCAAGACAACGCTTTTGGGGAGAGCCATTCCTATTGTTTGGATTAAAGGGAAAGACAGTTATTCGATTGCAAAAAAAGGAGCAATGAAAAGTTGGTTGCCGGAGAATCCAATTTTCTATTTAGACAGTTCAGGTATACAATTTTATGCCTTACCAGTTTTGCCTGAATATTTAGACTCAGTATCGCTTCCAAAAATTGAATCGTATAAAAATTCTCAAAATGGAGAAGGTCCGTTAGCTGATATGCCTGAATGGGTAAACACATTTATCAACCTTGAAACAGGTGAAGTATCAAATACAGGAGGGAACGATTCTTCAAAATGGATTGCAGCAAAAAGAGAAACCAATACAATGCCGCAGTGGGCAGGTTCTTCTTGGTATTACTTGCGTTATACGGACAGTCAAAATACAGAAATTCCTTTTTCAAAAGACATTGCTGATTCATGGTGTCCAGTTAATGTTTACGCAGGTGCTGACCATGCAACAGCTCATTTAATTTATGCAAGGTTTTGGCATAAGGTAATGTATGATGCAAAAATGGTTAGTAGCATAGAACCCTTTGACCGACTTGAATTTTTAGGATACATACTTGCATCAGACGGAACAAAAATTTCAAAACGAAAAGGCGGTGATTTAAGACCCGATGATATAATTGCAAAAGTTGGTGCAGATGCTTTTCGTTTATATGAAATGTTTATTGGTCCGTTTGAAAAAGCAATTCCGTGGAAAGAAGATGGTCCAGTTGGAACAAAGCGATTTGTTGAAAGAGTTTGGAAGATTGGCAACAGGCTTTCAGAATCTGATTCAGTAACAACACCGAACTCAAAAAATCTTTGCACCAAACAATTAAAAAAGTTAGCGAAGATATTGAAGCCTTTAAGTTCAACACAGCAGTTGCACAAATGATGACCTTCTTAAATGTCATTGAAAAGGAAACAATTTCAAGAGCAGATTTTCTTTTGTTTATTCAAGTGTTAGCACCCTTTGCACCTTTCGTAACAGAAGAATTATGGAATCAATTGACAAGCAATTTTTCTATTCACACTCAAATTGGCCAGTGTATGACAAGAACGCAATTATTGATAGCCAAGCGGAAATCACCATTCAGGTAAATGGAAAAATTAGAGGCACATTGAATACAGCTAAAAATGCTACTCAACAAGAGGTTGAAGCGATTGCACTTGATATGGATATTGTAAAATCAAAACTTGACGGAAAGAAAATTGCAAGAGTGATTTATGTTCCATCGAGAATTATAAATTTTGTTTTGGCTGACTAATCACAATAATTTTTTGATTGCTTGACATGCTTTATCAATTTGATGAAAAACATTTTAATAATTGAACATGGTGGATATTGAAAGAGTTTACATTCCAAAAGATGAAAAAAATGGAATGTGAAATTTTCGTGGTTACATCAAAATTCGAGAAATGGTTATTGAAATATACAGATAAAGAAAACATACTTGTTGCCGACACCTTTGATTTACACAACATAATTACTTGTGTGTTGCAATGGATAATCGAAAAGAAAATTAAAGTTGATGCTGTTGGAACTTTCAAAGAATCATCTGTAATTCCAACAGCAGACATTGCCCAATCTCTAGGCTGTATAGGTGTTTCGGGTGCTTCTGCAAGAAGAAGTTCACAGAACAAATTAGCAATGCGATACTTTCTTAAAAAGAATGGTTGCAAAAATCAACCTCACTTTTCAATTATTGACAGTAATAATATTGAAGAGCACTATGTTTTAAACTTTGATGCTGTTATCAAACCTTTATTCGGCTCATCAAGTCATGGAGTAATTAAAATAAAGAATGGAGAAAATGTAAAGGCAAAAATTGATGATGCACTCCTTACAGTTTCTGCATCTGAAAGAGAAGTATTCAAAAACTTCAAGGGACATTTTATTTTAGAACAGTATGTTTCAGGCGGAGTTTTTAGTGTTGATGGTATTGTTCAAAACGAAGAGGTAATGTTTGCAGGAATTACTGAGTTTATAATGGGAGAAGAACCATTCTTCACTCAAATCGGAAGTATAATACCAGCAAAAATAAATTCAGATTTACAAGCACAACTTTATTCAAACACAAGTGAGGTAATAAAGATTTTAGAATTTGATAACTGCGGTTTCCATGCAGAGTTTAGAGCAAACAATGATTCTGTTTTCCTTCTTGAAATTGCATCAAGACTTCCAGGCGGTGGGATTCAAATGGGATATGAAAAATCTTTAGGTGTTGAACTTACAAAAGCAATGATTGATGTTTGGTTAGGAAACAAAGTTTCATTTTCGCCTATTCACTCTAAGTATGTTTTACACAAAAGTGTTTTACCGACAATCGAAACTGATTCCACTTTGACAGCATTGACTGGTATAAACGGATTGAAACAAAGAAAGGAGATTTGGGACTTCTATCAATTCGCAAGTGTAGGAGATATTTTACACTCTTATCCAAAAACACCAAGCCAACTTTATTACTATGCAATCCAAGCAGACACAAGAGAATCTCTCATGAGTTTGTCTTTTGAAATTGAATCTGAAGTTAAGTATGAATTAGACAATGTAAATTGACGAGATGAAAAAGCCAACGCACATTCCAAGCACATTTTATCTTTTGCCAACGCACAAAAAAGCCAACGCAGAAAAAAATAAAAAGAGCTTGCAATCTTCCACCCAAGAAAAAAATTGAATTAAAAAATTTCCCCACCCACAAAAAAAATTAAAAACCCCAACGCACAGTGCTAACACGGACAGACACCGCCTTGAATGTAAATCGCTTCGGACAAAGTGTGTGCGGACTTGACACTTCACCACTTCGGACAGACAGAAGGGCATCCGGTAACAGCGGGTTTAAGAAATTGGCGGTTCAGTGGTTAATTGAACATTCTACCTCGCATCAACAGTTGTGGTGGCTTGACAGTTTTGTGCTCCGAAATCGCCAACTTCTTAAACCCGCAAACGTCAGGCTGTGAATTAACCTCGCTACTCAATCAATTATCCATTTTCGAGTATTAGATTTGACGATGAGGCATAGGAGCCTCATTATTCTACTCATTTTTCGCATAGAAAAATTCTCGATTTGCAAAAATGAGATCGGCATTTTCAATCTAATGCGGGCTGTTTTGAAAAGAGTCCGGATGATCTTCTCATAGTCCGGCTTCCAATTTTTGAGTTTGAGAAGCAAGTCATCGAACTTGTAGATATTCATCACTCGTTTGAAATTGTAAACGGTCATGATCAATGACATCTCTCCATTTACCTTTTCTATTCCTATCAAATTCGTGTGATTGTATCCCCATTTTCGTTTGATCGTTCCGAAAATATGTTCATTGATCTCCTGGCGTTTTCGGTATAATTCCGGATTACTTTGATATCTATATCTGTTGGCTTCGACTGCAGAGGCAAATTCACTTCGTTCTATTTCCCTTCGTCCATCAGCCTTTGCGGTGCATAGATGTCTTACAGGACATGTTTTACAAGATGAAGTGCTGTATTTTTTGTATTGATAACCTATGGCTCTCTCTGATCGATTCTTCGTATACCAGGTGCCGGTCGACTTAAGCGTTTGTCCTTGAGGGCATGTGTAAGTATCATCATTGTCCTTATAAGTGAATTTGTCCACCATATATGCTTCTGTGGTGCCTTTGCTGTTGCTATTGACAATCTCTGAATGCGCAACTATTGTAGAGATCTTGCTGTCTGTGCATTCTTGTATTTGTCGTCCATTGTGATAGCCTTTATCTGCGAGTACCGTTAAGGAGGAAGCACCAAGATTGGCTTTGGCTTCGTGGGCAATAGCACTCAAAGCATTGCGATCGTTTCGGTTAATAGTATGCGTTGCAACTACGAGCTTGTGCTTACTATCTACTGCAGCTTGTGTGTTGTAACACACTTCCACTACCTGTCCTTGAACAAGTAATGCGCGGCTGTCCGGATCTGTAGTACTTATTTGCGGTTCGCCGCTATCTTCCATTAAATCACCAAGAGCTTCGTATCTGATTTTGTTATCGTTTAATCGCTGGATTTTCTGTTTCACTTCTTTGACCAGCTCTGGTTGTTCACGTTTATCTAACTCATCCAGTGCATCAAAATACTCATTGGTCTTTTCTTCGATATAAGCCAAATGACGAGCAATCTTTTTTGGATTGAAATTGTTCTTCTTGCCATTATGTGCGCGGACTTTAGTGCCATCAATGGCCACCACATCACCACTGACCAATTCTTCCTCTTTGAGAAATAGCACAAACAACTTGAACGTATTACGCAGCGCCTTTGGATTGTTTTTTCGAAAATCGGCGATGGTGTGATAGTTCGGTGTGAGACTACCAATGAGCCACTGCAGCTCTGTGTTGCGCTCACATTCTTTTTCAAGTCTTCTACTACTTCTGATTCCATTCAGATAGCCGTAGAAGTAAAGTTTTAGAAAAACGATGGATTCAAATGCCGGACGTCCTTGGGTGTTCAGAACATTCACGTCAAAACCCAGTCTTTTTAAATCCAGGTTATCAGCGAACGCATCTATTAACCTTACAGGATTATCTGCTGAAACCAGGTCATCCAAACTGCCAAAAGTCAGTTGAGATCTGTTCAATGGCTCAATGAAATTCATGTCCCAAAAATCTTCTCATCAACCAATAATCAAATGAATCATTTGATATATTTATCCATTGAAAAATGAACAATAGGACTGGGGAGTAAATTCACAGTCTGACGTTATAGGGCATTTACACGACATACTTAATGACAACAGACCATCAAATGAAAAAGAATCTTGTTGAAACGCCTATTCGGTGGACTAGATGTGTTGTCATTTTCATTTTCAGCATTATGACATTTCAATCTTGCATAATTGTAAACTCGATAGAGCGCGAAGAAACAAATCGATGCTCCTTGCATGATACCAAAATGTCCAAAGGAATAGTTAGAACACAATTCGGTTTTATTTCAACTATTGAAGACCCAAGATTTCCAAACGCGAAAATCAAAAAATCGATGGGGTGTGTAGTGCCAATTTGGCCAATGAAACGACTTGCAATAGTTTATCACTGTGGTAAATGTGATAGCTTAAAAAGTGAATTTGAAAAAGTTGAATGAAAAAATAACTTGGCGTCCTGTTAGCCTCTCTGAAAATTTACTTTGAATTGAACTGGCTTGATTTGATCAGCTTGGAATATATACTAAAAAGAGAGTCGATTTGAAATTCCCAATGCCTCTCCGACTCAAAGGAAATTAAAAAGATGACCATGAAAAACGCCCTATAACAGCACCTACCCGCAATTGGCGGTTCAGTGGTTTATTGAAGATTTGTGCTGGAATAAAGTTCAGTGATATATTTGAAAAGTAGTGCCAGCAGTCGCCAACTGCTGGTAGCTGCCAAACGTTAGGCGTCATTTTGCAGAACCACCGACAGAAATAGAAATTTAAAGAAAAATATGAGAATATCACCAATAATAGAAGTGAACGAATTACTGAAAATATACAAAAATCCTGATGTGATGATATTCGATGTAAGCAACAATAAAAATGCTAAAGCTAACTACGAAACAGAACATTTAGAAGGTGCTTTTTTTGTTGACCTAAATTCTCAATTAGCAGATATTAAAACCGACTTTTCGGACGGTGGACGCCACCCATTACCCGAAATAGGAAACTTCGCAAAAACTTTGACAGATTTTGGCATTTCCAATGACAAGCATATTATTATTTATGATGATAAAAATGGCTCAAATGCTTCTGCAAGATTTTGGTGGATGCTAAAATCAATTGGACACGAAAAAGTACAAGTATTAAATGGTGGATTAAAGACCGCTAAAGAATTACATTTTCCATTGAGTTCGAAAACCGAAAACATTAAAAGAACTTCAGAACCATATCAGTTTGATCAATGGAATTTACCAATAATCGAAATTGACGAGGTAGAAAACGTATCGCAAAATCCGAATTATTTAGTAGTTGATGTTCGGGACAAAGAACGATATGACGGAATAACCGAACCAATCGATTTAATTGCAGGACATATTCCAGGTGCAATAAATGTTCCATTTACGGAAAATATAGACCAGAACGGATTATTCCTTAAACCCAACGAACTAAAAAATAAATACGAAACAATATTTGGAGATATTAGCAATGAAAACATTATAGTTCATTGTGGTTCAGGAGTAACAGCTTGTCATACTTTATTAGCACTGACATATGCAGAAATGAAAACACCAAAGCTATATGTCGGTTCGTGGAGTGAATGGAGTAGAAAAAATAAACAGATAGAAAAAACGAACGCCTAACATGGGTTTGGCAAAAGTGGGGCTTTAGTACTAGGCTGAACATTTGTACTTTCTATTAGCTTTTGTACTAAATTTGAACTTTAGTACTTTCTAAACCCCACCTTCGCCAAGCCCAAAACCGTTATGGGTAATTAGCCTTGCCTGCAATGAGTGTGTCTGCTCATATTAAGAAGTCCTCGGTAAAGAATCAACGAAGAACATTTTAAGTCGTTATCAAATCGACGAAGGAGATTTGCCAGGCAAGTCGTTACGATTGACATCGTGAAAGCGCGCTTTCAAACGATTGGCATCGTTCAACGACTTGACGAAGCTATAACTGAAATCAACGATAGTCAAGATTTTGTTATGCCATAACGACATAAAATATTCTTCGTTGATGATTTTTGAAGAAATACCGAGGCATTCTTTAACGATCTATCAACTGACTCCAATAAGGCTGTATTGGTGTAATTGATAGATCTAAAATGATCAAACACACGATGAAAACTTTTGCCGGCAAGACTAACTACGTTGCGGAAATTGGGATTTTTGATTAAAGAGCAACTACCCATAACAGCGGCTTTGCATCAGATGGGCATAAGGAATACAATTGAAATTAGTGGTATATTTGAAATGCTGCTTCTAATTGGATGGAGTGCTATAAGTCCCATCCGACGCAAAGCCGCGTCACGTTATGCCCAATGCATTTCTGAACTCGAAAAATCGCTTTGAAACATCAAGCATATTTCGTATCTTGGCACGGTGAGAAAGAAGGAAAAATTAGGTTTAGAATTCTTGATTGATAAGATCACTAACAGCATTGAAAATGCCGTAACCGGTGATAGTTTTCAGACCGAAGTTGCCATCATCAACAAAGCTGACATCAAAACAATTTCAGACAAGAAGCTCTGGCTATTTGATTGGAAATCTGAACTCCGTGACCCGAAAAGGGAGGTGTTCAAGTTAACAATCATTCATAACCCAAACGTGATTCAAGGTTTGATCAGTATTGAAGACAAAAATGACCACGTGTTTATGCACCTTGTCGAAAGCGCCAGTTTCAATAAAGGAAAAGACAAAATGTATCTCGGTGTACCCGGCAACTTAGTGGCTTTTGCTTGTAAGAAAGCATTTCAACTTGGATATGAAGGTAACATTGCATTTCTCTCGAAATCGAAACTCATAGAACATTACGAAGCAACACTTGGTGCGATTCATATAGGCGGTCGGACAATGATCATACACCAAACGGCTGCATTAAGCCTAATACACAAATATTTCCCAAATGGCTAAGTCAAAATCAAAAAAACTCAACGTCGACTTCATCGGTGGACAAGAACCTCTGACTCAGGAAGAGCAATTGGCCATTTCTACCTATTTCAAAAATCACAAGAAAAAAAAGACAATAGCAAAATCATTAGGTCGAGCGAAATCTAAAAAGCGAGTTAGCGCCTAATGCAAATATTGCACTGGGCATAACAGCACCTACCAGCAATTGGCTGTTTCGTGGTTCTTTGAACAGTTGTGCTCAATTTAAATTCTGTAATATATTTGAAGTGAAGTGCTACTGGCAGCCAACTGCTGGTAGCTGCAAAACGTTATGCTCGACCTGCTCCTTCATTAAAATTTTACGAAGTGTTTCTTTCGATAGCAGGTGCATTTCGTTCATAGGAAAGAACATCAGGACGTTTACACAACTCACAACGCCCTTTCCGGGTCGAGGTTTCTTTGCAGTCAGAAATCAATAAGATCGGCTACTCATGATGGCAACTCACAACGCCCTTTCCGGGCGAACAGAGCTTTGAAGTCGAAGAGCAAGAACGATGGCAACTCATCACGCCCTTTCCAGGTAAAGATTATTTGTTGTCGAAAATCAATCAGCACGGCTCGCTTCAAAGGTGTCGACGATTTTCTGCAATCACCTGATGTTTGTAGTTCATGGTCGGCCTGAGCATAACAGCACCTTGGTGCAATGCCGCGTCGAACGAAATCCGATATGGCATATGTTTGTGTTATGGCGGCACTGCACCAAGCTGCCAAACGTTAGCTGCCATTAGAAACAAACTACAATTATGGATACAGAAATTGATAAAATAGAAGAATTAATAAAGCAGCGAAAGTTTTCTGAAGCTATATTCATTCTAACAAGTTTACTAGGGAAAAACTCAGAGAATAAAACTCAATTACTCAGATTTAGAGCTCAGGCCTTCCGTGAAGAAGGTTACTTTGATAAAGCGATTAACGACTTAAGGAATCTAATTGAGTTAGAACCTCACAATGAACAAACATGGATTAGTCTTGCCGATGTGTATAGAAATCTTGCTCAATACGAAAGGGCTATAGAAATACTACAAAGAGCAATTGAAATCAATCCCAACAATATTGCTACACGGATGCGGCTTGCAGACTTATATAATCGGGTTAAAAAATATGACCGAGCAATTGATTTATATCAGAATGTATTAATGATGAATCCGCAATACATAGCTGGTTATATGCGGTTGGGGGAGGTTTATAGGCAACAAAAAAAATACAGCGAAGCTTTGGAGCTTTTTGAAAAGGCTCTAAAGATACAACCTGACAATGTAATGCCCTACCTTGAAATGGGAATTTTATATCGTAAGCAAAGAGACTACAATAAAGCTCTAGAACTTTATCAGAGAGCAATAATGATTCAGCCAACCAATATTGCCGCCTTTCTTGAAATGGGATTATTATATGGTGAACAAAAAGAGTACGACAAGGCGATTGAAGTTTTTCAAAGAGTAATTATGCTTGAACCAAACAATGTAATTGCCTATTTGGAATTAGGTCGATTGTATCGACAATTAGGAGAGTCTGATAAGGCATTCGAACTCTTTCAGAAAGCGATACAATTACGACCACTAAACACTTTTGCTTATTCAGAAATTGGGGAATTGTATATTCGCTCAAAAGATTACGACAAAGCGATTGAAATCTTCAATAAGGTTCTTGAAATTAGCCCAAAAAATGCTAATGCCTTAAATGCTATTGGCAAAATTTACATGTACCTTGGAAAATCTGAAGAAGGAACAAATTTGATTAAGGAGGGCGAACAAATTCACGAAGAAGGCACTAGTGAATCCAAAGGAATCTTAAAAGTATATTTTTCTTCAGGAGCAACAATAGCTACTATTATTGACTTTCTGGAAGGTGTTAAATCATTTTACAACTTAATATTATTTTTAGAAAGGCCTGAAATAATTGACAGTCAATTATTAGGCAAGTCATTTGACAATTACTTACCAATATACAGGCAATTATATTTAAAAAGCGTACAAATTTCATCTCCTGGGTTTTGGAATTTTTAGGCTCTCTCAATCCACTTGAACAAGTTAGAGAGTACTTAAAAGATAGGCATGAACGAAAAAAAGATAATGAATATAAAAGTGAAATTGAAAAAAAGAAAGGGTATATTGAAATTCAGCAGCAAATAAATAAAGTAGTCCTCGAAAGAATTGAAATCCTAAAAGGACTTGGCTATAACGAAAAGGAAATCAGGGAAAACTATGACAAATTGGTAAGACCAATCGAAAAACTTAACGAGCTTGAAAATGGGCAATTGATTAGCGAAGTTATAATGATTAAGACTAACGGCAGCTAACAGCACATTTGCAATAGGCGGGGTTTCGTGCTCCGCAGACAGTTTAGTGGTAGCCGAAAGTTTTGTACTGCGCATAAAGTTCAATGGTAAAAAACCCGCCCATCGCAAATCTGCAAAACGTTATGCTCGACCTGCTCCTTCATTAAAATTTTACGAAGTGTTTCTTTCGATAGCGGGCAACGCCCTTTCCGGGTCGAGGTTTCTTAGCAGTCAGAAAAATCGAATTATGGGAACCCATTGAAGAAGATCCTCCAAAAGAAGGTGCTGAATAATGCATCCAGTTGCTTAACTCATTTCAGCAAAGAGTCGTTCAGCATCAGCTTGTTTAAACAATTGTGTTCCTTCATTCATGGTAGCAGCACTACCACAGGCAACACCAAATGAAATCACTTCTTTGAGTGAACGATGTTGTTGTAGCATATACGTCATGCCAGCCACCATACTATCGCCCGCACCAACGGTACTGCGTTTTTCTACTTTTGGTGCTGTGGCGAAATGACGTTCCTCCTTACTTACAATCCAAGCTCCATCCGGACCCATACTGACTGCAATCAATTCCGCAAATCCATCCATGATGGCTTGTTGTGCAGCATCCGCTACTTCGTTTTTATCCAACCATTCCACATTCAGCATCTTACACAATTCGCCAATATTCGGTTTAATGAGATATGTCCCTTGCCTTGTAATGCTTGTAAAGCTGGACCACTTGTATCAACAATACAACGAGCTCCAACCGATTTTGCGTTCTTTACAACCAGTCCATAAAAATAATCGGGCAAACCGGGCGGTAAACTACCACTAGCAATTACATAAGCTGGTGAAAAACTCCGAATCTGATCAATCAAGGTTTTAATGGTTTCTTCTTGTACTTCACGACCAGGAAATGTAAATCGATATTGATTCACCGTAGATCCTTCTAATACAATCCAGTTTTCTCTGGTTTCTACTTTTGTATCAACTGCATGAAATAAGATATTCTCCTCTTTCAATAATGAACAAAGCATGTTACCATTATGTCCGCCCGCAGGAAATAAAGCCACCGAAGCTGTTTCTAATTTCTTCAAGGCCTTGCTTACATTGATCCCGCCACCACCGGGTTCATTGACCACCTCTGAGCAACGAAGTTTGCTTTCGGGTTTCATTTTTTCAACAGTGGAACTTTTATCGATACAAGGATTGAGGGTGATGGTGAGAATCATGGTCGTTTAATTGAATAAGTTATTTTCGACTTCTGCTAGTACTAAATCAATTCTTTTCTTCAGTGTTTCGTAATCGGTAAAACCTCTTGCTAATAAATGAAACTTGGTTTCAGTCATTTGCATCAGCACTTGCGGAAAACCAGTTACTTGCAATTGTTTACATAATTGAAACTCGTAATAAGCACGTTCTTTATATTCTTCTGATTTTAGTTTGGTGTAAAATCATCTGCATCAATCGCGTATTTTTCGAGTAAGTGCCGATAAGCTTCATTATCTGTTAAGTCACGTCCTTCATAATGCAAAGCATATTGCAGATCAGCCGCAAATTCAACCTGTCGATCAGGATAGATTTCTTTTAAAATACAAAGCGCTATCGCTGGTTTTTCAGAATGGGGAAACCAGTCGCTCTGATCGGGATTCTTCACATGCCATAAATAATCTTCACCAAACTTGATACCCGTGTATTCTTCCACGGTATGATAGGCTTCGCTAATATAACCAGCTGTAGCGCTAATATGTACAGGTTGTTCGGGCAGTACCATGCCTCCGCTTAAGACTTCAACTAAAAATTTGTCTTTGTATTCAGTGGCAATTTGCTTGATTACCGGACTAAAACCATAACACCAGCCACAGTAGGCGTCGTAACAATAAATCAAAGTGGGTTGCATGGGCGCAAAGGTAAGATGATAATTGAAACAGGAAAGATCGGCCTCAATGATCCGCATCATTCAGTGAACACACGAACATCATTTGATCCCATTAATGTGCTTCTAACCAGTTATCACCTACACCTGCTTCAGCAATTACAGGCACACCATGTGTTAATGGCATGGCTGTTTGCATACAATCCAGAATCAGTGCTTTGAATGCATCAACTTCTTCTTTCAATACATCAAAACTAATTCATCATGTACTTGGAGGATCATTTTACTTTTGAAAGGACTATTCTGTAAAGCCGCATGGGTTTTAATCATAGCCAGCTTAATCATATCAGCCGCTGTTCCTTGGATAGGCGAGTTAATCGCATTTCGTTCTGCAAAACCACGAATGGTGAAATTGGAAGAGTTGATATCTCTTAACCAACGTTTCCTGCCCATCAAAGTTTGTACATAACCGTTTTCACGTGCAAAGTTGATGGTATCATCCATGTATTTCTGAATACCACTGAATTCACGTTTATAATTATCAATGATTTCTTTGGCTTCAGTTCTGCTAATACCCAGATTGTCGGCCAAACCAAATGCACCTTTGTCCGTAAATAATTCCAAAGTTCACTCTTTGCTTTGTAACGCATTTCTTTGGTTACATCCTTCTCTTCAATCTTATAAACTTCTTGCAGCAGTAGCAGTATGAATATCCTTGCCCTGAATAAAAGCTTCACACATGGCAGGATCGCCACTAATGGCTGCTACAATTCTTAATTCGATTTGAGAATAATCCGCACTCACCAATACATGATTGCTATCCCGTGGAATAAATGCTTTCTGATTTCACGACCACGTTCTGTTCTTACAGGAATATTCTGCAGGTTGGGATTATTACTAGCCAAACGTCCCGTTACTGCAACCGCTTGTCCGTAGGTAGTATGTACTCTTCCTGTTTTGCGATTAATCAACAAAGGCAATGAATCTACATAAGTTGATTTCAACTTAGTGAGTTCGCGGAAGGTTAAAATATCTTCAACTATGGGACTTGTATGTGCCAACTTCAACAATACATCTTCACCGGTTGCATACTGACCCGTCTTGGTCTTTTTAGCTTTTGGATCCAATTTTAAATGATCAAATAATACTTCCCCTAATTGTTTGGGAGATGCTAGATTGAATTTCAATCCTGAAGAGCTGTACACTTTTTCCTCTGCTTCTTTGGCATCTTTCTCCAGTTGTTTGGAATACTCTCGTTCAAGAAATCAACATCTACCCGAATACCTTCATATTCCATGTTCATCAACACTTTCACCAATGGATTCTCTACTTCATAAAACACTTTCTCCACATCTTTTCTTTCAATAAAGGGAATAATGCTTCTTTCAATTGTAAAGTGATATCGGCATCTTCAGCAGCATACTCCGTGATTTTTCCAGTTCAACATCACGCATAGTACCCTGCACCTGTCCTTTCCTTTTTTTACCAATCAATTCTTCAATATGCACTGGTTCATATCCCAAAAATTGCTCACTCAGAATATCCATGCTGCGTTTACCTTCTGGTTCCACCACATAATGCGCCAACATGGTATCGAATAACTGTCCCTTGAATTCTACATCATACCATTTAATACCAGCAGATCATATTTGGTATTTTGTCCGATCCAGATTTTTGTAGGATCATCAAATAAAGGTTTGAATCAGTTGAGGATTTTTTAGTAGCTGCTTGATCAGCCGGACATGGAACATAATAAGCCTTCCCTGTTTGATAAGCAAAACTCAATCCTACCAATTCACAATCATTGGCATCGAGACCAGTTGTTTCACTATCAAAACAAATTTCTTTTTGAGGAATTAATTCTTCCACAAGTTGTTGAATAGCTGCTTCAGTTGTTGCCGCAATATATTCATGCGGCGGTATTATGGATGTTTTTGTTGGACCACCAAAATGTTCTTCGCTTGTGGTTGTCTCTTCAGTTGATTGTTCATCTGAACTGGCTTCAATTGCAGTTGGCTGTGCTTTTGCAGGTGCTTTCTTTTCTTTGCGTACTTCACCCATGGTTGTATCTACCACGTTGCCAAATAGATCTTTTTGAACACCTACAGGTGCCGATGTAAAGGCGGTAAAGTCTTCGCCTAAAATTCTTTTACCTATGGTTTTAAATTCTAGTTCTGTAAACACATCGGTGAGTTCTGTCTTATTCCAATCTTTTAATCTGAAATCTTCTTCATGAAATTCAACGGGCACATCCATGATAATGGTGGCCAGTTTTACTCATGATGGCGAGGTCTTTTCCGTTTCTTACTTTTTCACCCATCTGCCCTTGATTTGATCGGCATTGGCCAATACATTTTCCAATGTGCCATATCAGCTAATAATTTAGCAGCCGTTTTTTCACCAACACCTGGAATACCCGGAATATTATCAACGGCATCACCCATCATTCCTAGAATATCAATTACCTGACTCACATTGTTGATATTCCATTTGGCACAAACTTCGGCTGGCCCCATGATTTCTACATCACCGCCTTGATAACCGGGTTTGTAAATCTTTACTTTATCGGTTACAAGTTGACCATAATCTTTATCAGGCGTTACCATGTACACATCATAACCTGCATTAGCCGCTTGTCGGCTCAGTGTACCAATAATATCATCTGCTTCAAACCCATCTTTTTCAATCACCGGAATATTGAATCCTTTGATAATTCGCTTGATATCTGGAATCGCAGCGAGCAAATCCTCTGGTGCTTCCTGTCGATTGGCTTTATAATCTGCAAAGTCAGTATGTCGTTCTGTGGGGGCATGTGTATCAAAGCACACGGCCATATGTGAGGGCTTCTGATTATTGATCAGTTCAATCAAAGCATTGGTGAAACCAAATTGAGCGTTGGTATTTTTTCCCTTGGAAGTGATCCTGGGGCACGTATCAGTGCATAGTAAGCACGAAAAATAAGCGCAAGCGCATCGAGCAAAAAACTTTTTTTATCATCAGCCATGCCGCTAAGGTAAGCGGACTGATCAGCCCCTGCAAGATTGCGGACTAAATTTTTTACAAACAAAAACAGGAGGTGGTAGAAACCACCTCCGCAAAACTTACATTATGAGAAAATTCAACACCGGCATAAAAAAATATAGGGTACGGATCGCCGGAATTGACCTGCTTTACGAAAATTCTTAACTAAATAAAACTGAATTGAGATTATTTTCCCTTGTTCTCAGCCATTTCACTTTCCAATGGTTTGGCTTCTTTAGTTTGTTGTGCAGTTTGCTGCTTGCTGATTTCAGATTTACCAGCAACAACCCGTGCCAAGAAAGAATCTTCCTTGTAAAACACGTTTAAATAAATTGCAAAAAGAAAAATACGAACGAGAAGAAACGCAATGGTTTTTTCATTTTTATTGGATTTAGTTTTTCTAAAGAATTGGACAGTTCAAATGTATACACAGTTTTTGAATCAGCCAACGTTTCAATACACTTTCTTATAAAATTGGGGGTTAGTACTTAATCCCCTTTTCGTAAAATTACGGTTCGCTCAAATGCAGTCCAGCATTGAGTTACAGCACACCTTCTTTGATTTCTTCCCAGAGTTCATGATAGCATTTTGCAGCATAACTACTGCGTGCAAATTCTTCTAACGGTGCCTTATGAACGCCCATTTTTTCTACATCACTTAAATAGGGAATATAGTTCTCAAAGAAGCGCTTGTCTTTATATAATTCTTCCATTACTTCATTGTGCATATTGCGTCGCAAATCGGTCATGGTAAAAAACAAGTCATCTTTTTCTGATCGATCTCTTTTTCTTTAAAGAAATCTTTCACCATATGATATGTTCGTACAGATAATGTGGTGGGTATAATTGGCATCAACACAATATCAGCTGCATTAAAAATATTTTCAGCCAATGAACTCAATCCGGGCGGACAATCAATAAAAATAAAATGATATTCACTTTTTAATTGCTTTAAAACAGACGCCAACCTTTTTTTAGAGGTGCGCATTTCATCAATCATCGTATCAAATGCTTTGGCTGTAATATCAGCCGGAATGATATCGAGATTTTCATATTCCGTGCTCATGATACTATTGGCTAATTCAGCATCCTTGCCTACTAAATCACGAATCACCACTTTGTTTTTCGGCTTTACCTTATAGTAAAAAGAAGTGGCGCCTTGTGGATCAATATCCCATAAAAGGGTTTTGTATCCATCTTTAGCAGCGAGATAGGCAAAATTGACACAGCTGGCTGTTTTACCAACACCACCTTTGAGGTTGAATAGTGCAAATGTGAACATGGCTGTTTGTTTTGGTCGGGACTAAGTTATGAAAGCTCTCCATAATTTTTTCCTTAAATCACTCGGTACGGAAAATCAATCGTTGACTGGTAAGGATTGCCGACTGAATGGGAAGGACTTTTCGAAAATTTCATCAATCCTTCATTCCCTCAAGTTGTTTTTGGAGAGGAAACCCGCCTTCGCTAAAGCTTCGTCGGGCAAGCATTTCTTACTTCATTTCGTCGAGCTGCTTTGAGACGAAACCCGACTACGCCAAAGCTCCGTCGGGCAGCATCTCTTACTTCATCTCCAAGTTGCTTCTGTAGCCTAAACATTTCATCTCTTAACCTTGCAGCTTCCATGAAATCAAGGTCACGGGCAGCTTTTTCCATTTGCTTCTTGGTTTGATTGATTGCCTTTTCCATCTGTGGGATGCTCTGGTAGAGTTCCTGGTCTTCTGCAGCACTTTGTACCAGTTCTCCATCGGGTGCCATGGCATAAGGCTTGGAGGTATCATATCCCTTGATATCCAGCACCGAAGTTTGTTTCATCACTTGTTCAATGCTCTTACTGATGGTTTTTGGCGTAATGCCATGTTCAATATTAAAAGCAACCTGTTTTTCTCTTCTGCGATTGGTTTCTTCAATGGTACGACGCATGCTCTCGGTCATCTTATCTGCATAAAAAATCACCAATCCGTCTACATTCCTCGCGGCACGACCAGCCGTTTGGGTCAAGCTTTTTTCGTTACGGAGAAACCCTTCCTTATCGGCATCCAGAATGGCTACCAAGGACACTTCTGGCAGATCCAACCCTTCCCTCAGCAGGTTTACCCCTACCAAACACATCAATATCGCCCAGCCTTAACTGCCGTAGGATCTCGATTCTTTCCAAGGTATCTACTTCACTATGGATGTATTTCGATTTGATATTGATCCTTGCAAGGTATTTATCCATTTCCTCCGCCATTCTTTTGGTGAGGGTGGTTACGAGTACACGGTCGCCCTTTTTGATGCGCTTATCGATTTCCTCGAGTAGATCATCAATTTGGTTCACACTGGGTCTAATTTCAATCGGTGGATCCAATAAACCAGTTGGTCGTACAACCTGCTCCACCAATACCCCACCCGTTTTTTCCATTTCATAATCATCGGGAGTGGCACTCACAAAAACCACTTGGTTCACCAAGCTTTCAAATTCATGGAAGTTCTGTGGACGGTTATCTAAGGCACTGGGCAAACGGAAACCATAATCTACCAAGACCAATTTCCGACTTCGATCACCGCCGTACATCCCACTCACCTGTGGAATGGTTTGATGACTTTCATCAATCATCATGAGATAATCTTTGGGGAAGTAATCGAGCAAACAATAGGGTCTTGTACCTGGATGTCTGCGATCAAAGAACCTTGAATAGTTTTCAATGCCATTACAATAACCCAGTTCACGGATCATCTCCAAATCATAATCCGTCCGTTCTTTTAAACGTTGAGCCTCAATATATTTTCCAGTGGTTTTAAAATATTCAACCTGTGCAGCTGCTTCATCCTGAATTTCATAAATGATTTCCTGCATCCTGTCTTTGGGAGCAATGTATAAGTTGGCGGGAAAGATGGCGGCATTCTCCACTTTTGAAATGCGTTTGCCCGATTTGATATCAATGGTTTCGATTTCTTCAATATCATCGCCAAAAAAGGTAATGCGATATCCAAAATCAACATAGGGCAAATTTATATCAATGGTATCTCCTTTTACTCTGAAAGTACCTCTTGTAAAATCGCCTTGAGAGCGGTTGTACAAACTGTTCACCAATGAATGCAAAATCCTTGTCTTGAAAGCGTTTGCTTTTTCTCAATGCGAATGATGCCGTTTTCAAAATCAATGGGGTTACCCATACCATAAATACAACTCACACTGGCAACTACAATGATATCTCTTCTACCACTTAATAGTTCACTAGTAGCCTGCAATCTGAGTTTATCTAATTCTTCATTAATACTGAGATCCTTTTCAATATAAGTGCCACTCACAGGCATATAAGCTTCAGGCTGATAATAGTCGTAGTAGCTCACAAAATACCCAACTGCGTTATCTGGAAAAAACTGTTTGAATTCCCCATACAATTGCGCCACCAAGGTTTTGTTATGCGTGAGTACCAAGGTTGGTTTCTGCACATTCTGGATCACATTCGCCATGGTAAAAGTCTTACCACTACCCGTAACACCCAAGAGGGTTTGGTATTTTTCTCCCCGCAGAATGCCTTCTGTGAGTTGTTGAATGGCTTGTGGCTGATCGCCTGCAGGTGCGTAAGGTGAATGAAGTTTAAACGGCATATAATGAAACAAATTTACCTCAATTTACTAATATTTGAATCGAAATTTTGTTTACCAGATTTTTGAAGGTCTAATAAAAAAACAGTTACTAATACATTTTCTTACACTCTATGCTTCTTTTGTTGTTGTATCTAGATTAAACCCTCACTGATAAATAAAATTTCCTATATTTTGTCTTTGTCTTTCAATTGAAAGAAGTCTTGTCGTCGTCCACAGTATCAACTTTTGATGAGTTTGCAGACCACTAATTCACAATGCAGAATATTCAATGCCCAACTCTGGAAATTTTATTGGGTGTCGTTGTTTTCAGATTTTGATTTATAGAAGTTTCCCCTCTTCTGAAATACAGGAAAAAAAACTGAGGAAAAACGATAAAAATGAATTTCATAGGTTTATTGATAATGATAAAGTCATTATTTCCTTTTAACTCTCTCCTTTTTATTAACTTGAACAATTCGTATTAACGTATTCAATACCGTCAAAAAAACTTTAATTGGTTCCCTTTAAACTTTCACGAACTTACAACATGAATTATCTCGCCCATGCATATCTTTCTTTTCATGATCCTGAAATATTGGTAGGGAATATGATCAGTGATTATGTAAAAGGGGAAGAAAAATTTGAATATCCATTGGGGATACAAAGAGGCATGAATATTCATCGTGCAATTGATACGTTTACTGATGATCATCCTTTCAATAAAAAAGCAAAGGATATTTTTCGGCCGCATTACCGTTTATATGCTGGTGCTTTTGTAGATGTGGTATATGATCATTTTCTAGCCACTGATCAAAGCATTTTCCCTACAACAAATGCTTTACAGGATTTTGCTGCCAGTACATATGCTAGCTTAGAACCCTATACGCATCTTTTCCCGGAGCGTTTTGCACATATTTTTCCTTATATGAAAACACAGAACTGGCTGTATCATTACTATGAAAAATGGGGCATGGAAAAAAGTTTGCAAGGCGTGGTGCGTCGTGCCGCTTATTTAACAGAAAGTGAGACCGCCTTTCGATTGTTTGAAGAAAACTTCAACGAATTTCAGCAATGTTATGATACCTTTTTCCCAGAGCTATTATTGTTTGTACAAAATAGACTAAAGCAAAAGGAATGATGTGCAGTCACCCGTTGGGTGAGCGGACATCTATCTTGCTTGTCTGCTCAACTGAAGGTTGACTGACAAGTTTGATTAAATTAAAATGATGTTGATGTGCAGTCACCCGTTGGGTGAGCAGACATCAACTACTGTATAAAAGAATTGTAAACTAAGAAATGTTTAAACCTTTCTACACAAGCACGTTCTAGCATTTCACGATCGTCGGGATGTGCAATATCAATCAAGGCTTTGGCTCGCTGACGCAGATTCTTGCCATACAAATGCGCTACACCATACTCTGTTACTACATAATGAATATGTCCGCGTGTAGTAACTACACCAGCGCCTTTGTTTTAAAAATGGCACGATTCGATTCACGCCTTTGGCTGTTCTTGATGTTAATGCAATGATTGGTTTTCCTCCTTCACTCAAAGCAGCACCACGCATAAAGTCCATTTGTCCACCAATACCACTGTACTGTGTAGTACCAATACTATCTGCACAAACCTGTCCAGTAATATCAACTTCAATTGCACTATTAATGGCAATGACTTTTGGATTACGTCGAATCACATGGGGATCGTTTACATAATCGATATCCAAGAATACAAATGCAGGGTTATCGTCTACATAATCATATAATCTTCTGGTACCTACTGCAAAACCTGTCACCGTTTTATTGGGATGGATTCTTTTCTTCGTGTTATTGATCACATCATTTTCAACCAAACTAATGATCCCATCACTACACATTTCAGTATGTACACCTAGGTTTTTATGATTGGTCAATGATTTCAATACTGCATCCGGAATAGTACCTATACCCATTTGCAGGGTACTTCCATCATCGATCATTTCTGCTACATACTTTCCGATTCTTAATTCATCCTCTCCTACTTTAGAACCATAATCTACTTCGGGCAGGGGTTCATCGCCATATACAATGGAAGTAAAACGATCGGTATGAATCAAACTATCACCATGGGTACGTGGCACATTGGGATTGATTTGCGCGATGATATATTTCGCTGTATTCACTGCACTTCGGGCAATATCAACGCTTACACCTAATGAGCAATATCCATGTTTATCGGGTGGTGATACTTGTACCAAGGCCACATCAATGGGCAGATATCCTTTCTTGAACAAATCAGGAATATCACTTAAAAATACGGGGATAAAATCTGCACGTCCTTCGTTGACTGCTTTGCGTACACTTTCGCTCACAAACATGCAATTGATATGGAAGATGCCTTCGTATTCTGGTTTGTCGATGGTGATATCGCCTGCCACCGTGATGAACACCAGTTCAACATTGTTTAAGCGACCAGCTTGTTTGGCTAACTCTCTCAATAAAAACAAGGGTGTTTGGGCGCTCCCTTGAACAAATACGCGGTGACCACTTTGAATCACTGATAAGGCCTCTTCGGCAGACTGGTAATTGATTTCTCTGAACATAGAATAAAGATAATCACAATATTAAATGGTATCGGCGAACTGAACTATGCCCATAAACAGGATAAACGGTGATATTTAGCAGCAATGTTTCTCCTAATTTTACGTTTTTGAAAAACAAACTACAGAACCAATGAAATTTCTCTTTTCCTGTTTGCTGTTGATCTGCAGCAGTCTTTTTGTTTCGGCTCAAAATGGTAGCAAATTACCACCGTTGGATAAGTCGCCCATGGACATGGCTTACTACCCAATCAACTATCCTATTCTTCGCATTCAACCCAACAAAGTAACCGAGCCATTGATAGCACGTGTAGTGTATAGTCGCCCTTCAAAAAATGGCCGCAAGGTTTTGGCGAGTTGGTTGAAGATGGCAAGGTTTGGCGTTTAGGTGCCAACGAAGCCACTGAGATTGAGTTTTTTAGAGATGTAAAAATTGGGGGCAAAACCGTGAAAAAGGGGCGTTATACGCTTTATGCTTGGAAAATCCAGTTAAATGGACCCTGATCGTCAATAAAGAAACAGATATCTGGGGTGCTTTTAAATACGATGCTACCAAAGATCTCTTAAGAACAGAATGTCCGGTTGCTAAATCAACAGAAGTGGCAGAATCATTTACCATGACTTTTGAAAAAAATACCGATAAAAGCATCTATCTCGTGATGAATTGGGATGATGTGGTAGTGAAACTGCCGATTAGTTGGTAATAACATTTAGTTTCCTCAACCTAATTTAACGCTGCAAGAAATTGCGGCGTTTTTTATTTGGTTTATCTGCATTGAATGTTGGATTTTACAGCATGTGTGGTATCGCAGGTATTCTCTCCAATAATCACTCTTTGCTTTCAACATCGCGTTTAAAAGCGATGACGGATGCCATTGCACACCGAGGTCCTGATGGTGAGGGTTGGTGGATCAATGCCAATCAATCAGTCGGTTTGGGTCACCGTAGACTTGCCGTCATTGATTTAACTGCCGCAGCCGCTCAACCCTTTCATTATCTCAATCGATATAGCATCACCTACAATGGCGAACTCTATAACTATCTTGAGTTACGCGATCAGTTACAGAAAAAGGGTTTCAATTTCAAACAGCATCCGATACAGAAGTGATCCTCGCAGCTTATGCCTGCTGGAATGCTGATTGCTTACAGCATTTTGATGGCATGTTTGCATTGGCCATTTGGGATGAACAAGAACAAACCCTGTTTGCTGCAAGAGATCGTTTTGGTGAAAAACCTTTTTACTATTGCTTTGATGGAGAGCAGTTTGTTTTTGCCAGTGAAATGAAGGCGCTTTGGGCAGCTGGAATCTCCAAAAACATCAACCATACCATGTTGCTCAACTATCTTGGTTTGGGTTGGGTCAAAAATCCAGTTGATTTATCTCAAACATTTTATCAAAACATCAATAGTCTTGCACAATCGCATTATCTCACCCTCAGTTTGAAAGATGGTAAGAATCAAATCGTACAATACTGGGATTTGGATAAAGAAACCGTGAACGATATTTCTGAATCAGCAGCAATTGTACAATTCCAAGAATTACTCAATAGCTCTGTTCAAAGAAGATTGAGAAGTGATGTTGAAATTGGAAGTAGTTTGAGTGGAGGCTTAGATAGTTCCTCGATTGTGGCAAGCATTCATCAACTCCTACCGAACAACAAACAGTTGAAAGCATTCACTGCCGCTTTTCCTGGGTTTGAAAAAGATGAAACGGTGTATGCAAAACAAGTAGCCGACTTATTTCAATTAGAGCAATTCATTGTTTGTCCTACTGCAGATAGCTTAATTGCCGATTGGCAACAATTATTATTTCATCAGGAAGAACCTTTTCAATCGTCCAGTATTTATGCACAATACAAAGTATATGAACTAGCTAAACAACAGCAGGTAAAAGTGATTCTCGACGGACAAGGTGCAGATGAAAGTTTAGCAGGTTATCATAAATATTTGCATTGGTTTTTACAAGAGAAGGCATCAATGGGCGAATCGGCAGTCTTGAATCATGAGTTAAAAGCCTTTCAACAAAACCAAATACCCATTGAATGGAGTTGGAAAAACAAGTTAGCGGCTAAGTTTCCCGAACTAGCAGCCGTGCAATTAGAAAGCAAAGCGGCCAAACAAATTAAAACAGCTCCTGGATTGGATCAGCAATATGTGAAAGCACATTTTAGTAAGGATACCTTGTTTAAACCCATCGTGCGTAAAACTCAACGATCTACTATATTATAATACGATGCAGTTGGGGTTGGAAGAATTACTTCGGTATGCTGATCGCAATAGTATGGCACATGGGCGAGAAGTACGATTGCCTTTTTTAAATCATGAACTGGTACAGTTTATTTTTTCATTGCCAAGTTCGCTGAAAATAAAGATGGTTTCACCAAAGCCATTCTACGTGCATCTATGAAAAGCAGTTTGCCTGCCTCCATTGTGTATAGAACCGATAAAATTGGCTACGAACCTCCCCAGCAAGTATGGATGCAAAACCCTGTATTGGTTGATTTAATGCAAGAAAGTCGCAAAAACTGGTGGGCGAAAAAATACTTTCAGCAAAAGTCTTGCAGCAGCCAATCGAGGCAAAACCTGCCCATGCAGCAAATAATGATGACTGGCGTTATTTCTGTGCGGCGAATCTTTTCTAAATCCTCATCTTTGCAGTCGGTGCATTAGATCTTACAAAGCAGCATGATCATCTTTGTTTAATCTTTGATGTGCAGTCACCCTTTGGGTGAACAGACATCAAAATCGCCGTTTAATCAACTGAAAGTTGACTAATAAGTTTGAATGAAGTAAGCATAATAAAAATGATGTACAGTCACCCTTTGGGTGAACAGACATCCATAAAAAATAAACAATGAAACTCAATACAAAAGTAATTCATGCAGGTGCGCATCCCGATCCTTCTACTGGTGCAATCATGACCCCGATTTATCAAACCAGTACCTATGTACAGGAAGCACCAGGTGTCAACAAAGGATTTGAATACGCCCGTAGCCAAAACCCCACCCGTCAAGCATTAGAAGAAGCCGTGGCGATCATTGAAAATGGACAATACGGTTTGGTATTTGGCAGTGGCGTGGCAGCAACCGATGCGGTGATTAAATTATTAAGTCCGGGTGATGAAGTAATTGCTGCTAGCGATATGTATGGCGGTACTTATCGTTTGTTCACCAAGATTTTTGGTTTGAAATTTATTTATGTTGATACCACCAATCCTGAACAAGTAAAAGCTGCTATTACAGCAAATACCAAATTGATTTGGTTGGAAACACCCACCAATCCATTGATGAATATCACCGATATTAAAGCAGTATCAGTGATTGCGAAAGCAGCGGGTGCTTTATTATGTGTAGACAATACATTTGCATCGCCCTACTTACAAAACCCACTGGATTTGGGTGCTGATATTGTGATGCATTCAGCAACGAAATATTTAAGCGGACATAGTGATGTGATCCAAGGTTGCTTGGTGATGAATGATCCAGCACTTCGGGAACAATTATATTTTATTCAAAAAGTTGTGGTGCGGTACCCGGACCGATGGACTGTTTTCTGGTTTTGCGTGGTATCAAAACTTTGGCAGTAAGAATGAAAGCCCATTGTGAAAATGGTGAGAAGATTGCGCATTGGTTAAAAGCCCATCCCAAAGTGGCTAAAGTATATTGGCCTGGCTTTACGATCATCCTGGTCATGCAGTAGCTAAAGCACAAATGCGTGGTTTTGGTGGTATGATTAGTTTTGAATTAGCCAATGATAGTGTGGAAGAAGCCAAACGTGTTTTATCCTCAACCCACCTTTTTCATTAGCAGAAAGTTTAGGTGGTGTTGAAAGTTTGATCAATCATCCTGCTAGCATGACGCATGCATCCATACCAAGAGAAAAAGAATCAAAGATGGTTTGAGTGATTCATTGATTCGTTTAAGCGTAGGGATTGAAGATGGGGACGACTTGATTAAGGACTTAGCGAAAGCAATTGGGTGATGAATAAAAAAGAAATTAAAATACTCTAAAACAAGAAGGTTGATTTTTACAATCAACCTTCTTTCATTCAAGCCGATCCAATTTCAATTCCGCATTTATTTACCAAGCAGCAGGATATTGAAATTGCTGGGTTTTTTGCAGCCACTTTTTCTTGGGGAAATCGCACTACCATCATCAACAAATCCAAGGAATTGATGCAACTCATGCAGATGCAGCCCTATCAATTTTGTTTGAACCAAGACCCATTGCATTAAAACAATTAGCTGGTTTCAAACACAGAACATTTACCGCCGACGACTTATACTTCTTCATTAATTTTTTTCATCAGCATTATTCCAAATACCCCACACTTGAAACAGCTTTCTTTCCTAAAAAAGGAATGACTGTTGAAGCAGGTTTGAATCATTTCAGAGCTTATTGTTTTTCATTTGAGCATCTTCAACGCACCAAGAAACATGTATCTTCTCCGCAGCAAAAATCAACCTGTAAAAGGTTAAATATGTATTTGCGTTGGATGGTCAGGAATGATCATAAAGGGGTTGACTTTGGTATCTGGAAAAGATCACACCTGCTGATTTGATTTGTCCGCTTGATGTGCATGTAGCCCGTGTAGCCCGACAATTGGGCCTACTGAAACGCAAGCAAAACGACTGGGAAGCAGCAATGGAACTCACCATGAATCTTCGTAACTTGGATGCAGTAGACCCTGTGAAATATGATTTTGCCTTATTTGGCACTGGTGTAATGGAGAACAAATAAACGATGATGTATTATGAAGCATTTCAATTTCAGAAAATCATTGAGTTTATTATTACTCAACTTTGTTTTAATCCTCATCATTAATTTTTTATTTGCTTGTTGGGGACCCGCTGTAGAATCACCCATCAATTGGCTGCATTTAATCAGTAAAACAATGCTGATGGCCATCGTTTTACCATATTGTTGATCCTTTTGATCAAAAAGAAAACAGAAGATTAATGTCTACCGAACCTGCCATCATACAATTACTCAATCAAGAACTGGCTTTGGAGTTATCCGCAAAACTGAACATGGATGAACTCAAAGCAACATCTCCACCTATATCAATCACCTCATCAACACTGATTTTGAGAAACTGATTTTTATCTCTACCGTATTGATGTGCATGAAGCCAAAATGAAGCAATTACTGCAAGCACATGAAGGGGAGAATGCCGCCGCGTTGATTGCTCAACTGATCATTGATCGACAAATACAAAAAATAGAAACGAGGGAGACTTTTAAAAGCAATACCAACGAAGAAAGTAGTGAAGAAAGGTGGTGAGTTTATTTTTAAATGATTTTTTGAGCGATTGTTCGGTGCCTTCCAAAACTGTAATTTTAAGCATCAACTTATAACCAGCTGTTCATGAAATTGGTCAAACGATTGCTCAAAGGATTCCTGATCCTGATTGCCGTATTAGCGATTATCTATTTTAGGTCCTACCCCTGAAAAGCCCAACTACAACAATCAATTACCGGTAGTTCCTACTGATGCAACTGCCCTCATCAACTACGTACAAGCACAGGAAGCTCAACACAAAGTAAAACCTGCAAATGAAGCAAGGATTGTATGGGCCAATGATTCTTTGAAACAAAAAACCGAATATGCCATTGTATACCTGCATGGGTTTTCTGCTTCACAAGAAGAAGGCGCTCCTGTACATCTGAATGTGGCAAAGAAATTCGGTTGTAATTTATATCTGTCAAGACTAGCCGAACATGGTATCGATACAACTGAAGAAATGATGAACCTCACGGCGAACAAATACTGGGAAAGTGTAAAGCAAGCGTATGCCGTTGGAAAGCAATTGGGGAACAAAGTGATTATCATGGGTACTTCCACCGGAGGCACAAACGCACTTCAACTGGCTGCTAATTTCCCAGGAATTTCAGCACTGGTATTATTATCTCCCAATATTGCTATTCGGGATCCGAATGCATGGTTGGCCAATGATCCTTGGGGTTTGCAAATCGCAAGACTTGTAAAAGGCTCCAACTATAATACCACCAAGGACCAACGGGATATTTATAAGAAATACTGGAACCTCATTACCGATTGGAAGCGATCATCAATTTGGAAGAGTATCTTGAAACAACCATGAAGCAAGAACTTTTACTACGAATCAAACAACCGACTTTGCTCTTGTATTACTATAAAGACGAAGTGCATCAGGATAGTGTGGTGCAGGTAAATGCGATGCTTAAGATGTATGATCAACTTGGTACGGCTGCCGAATTAAAAAGAAAACAAGCAATGCCCAATACAGGCGATCATGTATTAGGGAGTTATATCAAATCGAATGATTATCAGGGAGTAGAAGCAGAAATCACAAAATTCATGATGGATATCTTAGATTTAAATCAGATTCCACAATAATTAGTTCACATTAATTATCAAGCATATGTCATCACCATTAAGTCGCCGCGATGTATTAAAAGCACTCGGTATTTCTATTGGCGGAACTGTTCTGCCGCTTTCTTCTTGGGCCACCAATGAATTGGGTGAAAAATCATTCTACCCGATTTTAGCAATGGTCTAAAACTCGACAAACCCATTACAGCAATTACTTGTGGTGCAGGTAATCGAGGAAATGTATATGGTGGTTTTTCATTGCAGTATCCTGATCAATTGGATATTGTGGGTGTGGCAGAACCCATTCCGATTCGAAATGAACGATATGCTAAAAAACACAATATCAAGGATGAGAATCGTTTTGTAACTGGGAAGATGTATTTAAACGACCCAAGTTTGCAGATGCGATTATCATTACTACTCCTGATAATTTACATTATGGTCCTTGTATGAAAGCCTTAGAAATGGGCTATAATGTATTGTTAGAAAAACCGATTTCGCCAAGTGAAAAAGAATGTCGCGATATTTTAGCGATGACTAAAAAAACCGGTAAAATTGTTGCGGTTTGTCATGTACTTCGGTATGCCCCTTATTTTGTTGAACTCCGTAAAGTGATCCAAAGTGGGGTTTTAGGTAAAGTGGTGAGTGTGCAACATTTGGAACCCATTAGTCATGTACATATGAGTCACTCCTATGTACGTGGTAACTGGCATAATAGCAAAGCAACCACACCCATTATTCTTGCAAAAAGCTGTCACGATTTAGACATTCTTCGTTGGATGTTGGGCAAAGAAAGTAAAAGTATTCATGCGCTTGGTGACTTGAGTTGGTTCAAATCTGCCAATGCACCCGAAGGCAGCACAGCGCGTTGTACAGATGGTTGTAAAGTAGAAGGATCCTGTCCCTACTCTGCTTTAAAAATTTACTATCGTGAAAGAGGTTGGAACTATGTATTTGATTTGCCAGAGGATAAAGACAAACAAGCAGCCTATGTGTTGGAACAATTAAAAACAACCAATTACGGACGATGCGTATACAAAATGAATAACGATCAACCCGATCACTATACCACCAATATTTTATTTGACGAAGGTGTTACTGCCAGCTTTAGTATGGAAGCCTTTACTTCTTATGAAGGAAGAAGAACAAGAGTGATGGGAAGTTTGGGTGATGTGGTTGGTGATATGACCAGTTTTGTGCATACCGATTTTCTAACGGGTAAGAAAACAGAATGGAAAACTGAAACTGATGGACATGGCGGTGGCGACTGGCGTTTAGCCGCCAACTTTGTACAAGCTGTTGCTAAAAACGATGCTTCCCTTTTAACTTCAACCATTGATGCTTCTATTGAAAGTCATTTGATGGGCTTTGCAGCAGAACAAAGTAGAAAAGAAGGCAAAGTGATTAACATTCATGTTTAAAAATTGCATCGGTCTTTAAACCGTTGAATCTGAACTTCTATACAACAGGTTGTTTCCCACCAGAAGCAACCTGTTTTTATTTGCAGCTTTGTGTCCCCTCAAATCCTTCTGTCCCGCCCTTTGCGAAAACCTTTATCCTCCTCGTGCAACCTTCTTGTCCTTTGCAAACCTTTGTGCCTCAGCAACCCTTCTTGTCCTTTGTGCAACCTTCGTGCCATCATTGTACTTTGTGAAATCTTACTTGATTTTGAGTACCACTTTCCCCTAATAAAAAAAGCGGGCCCTGATAGACATCATGGGCCCTTTGCTTACCTCTGAAACCACAAAAACGATTATAGTGAACCGGTATCATTGTGCAATGATATACCAGTAAATAGTTCAATAACTTACTGTATTAGAGCTACAAAGTTGATCAGTTGGACTTGGAATAGACTTGCTTCTTGCAGGAAAATTGGAATAGGTTATTACAGGAGACAGATGTTTCGGGTTAAATATAGAGTGCAGATTCTGATTATGCAAGCCGGAAACCAAATAGCTCAGGAAATTTCTTTTTCCGCCAACGCAAACGCCTTTTTCTCTTTGTATGCATACCACCATTGAGGGGCAGTTTTCTTCAGCATCGTGTCAATACTCCGCATCCCGAACAGATTCCAAGCGCCTTTCAATTTGGGTACCAATCCCTCTTGTAAGGCCCTCAAACTCATGGCAAAACCACTATCCATATATTCCATATGATGCCAGAACTCGGCTGGCATAAAGAGTGATCGCACCATGTTCAAGAATTACCTCATAACCCTTTCGCCAATTGAATGGCAGGGAATTTTTGATAGTCTGTTGCCCGTTTGTTCGTTATATCGACTAAAATCAGCCAAACTCAACACTTCAAAAGGCTTCGGATACAATTTATGTTCTTCAAAAGGGAACAAAGCACCCTTTTCCGTCCAATGAACTGTGTATGGAGGATATGTGATAAATCGATATCAAAATGCATATGTGTTACACTCGAAGCACCTCCTGCAAATAACATTGGATATTCTTTACAAAACCAGTCATGTATTCTTCTGGCCATGTAAAATCCCTTTGTTAATGGTGGCGCATGATCGAAAATATTAAAGAGGAAAAGTCGCCATGCGGCCGGTCCTTTTGAAATCATATCAATATACTCACCAAATGTTTTATAATCATCGGCCGTATTGATCGGTGTATACGCATCACTCTTCACATTGTTATAGATTCCACTTTGTGATGCCCTGCTACTTCTTTTAAATAATTCCAATCCCATTTATTGAATGCTGGCCATTGTTTAGAGAGGATTTCAAGATTACCGGCTTCCCTTTTCATAATACTCCTTGCGAAATTGTTCAGCACTTAGTTGATCAAAGCTGTCAATAGGTTGTAAAAGCATAGCAGTAATAATGATGATAGCTTAAATATAAAATAAGAAATGGAAATTTATACTTATCAAAACCTAAAATTCATCAGATTGATTGCGTAATTTTAAGCATGCTACTGCATGTACATCCGGTGAACCCCCAGCCTCGACAGATCAAGACAATCATCGATTGCTTAAAATCGGGTGGTATTATTATTTATCCCACTGATACGATTTATGGTTTGGGTTGTGACATTTTCCAGCAAAAAGCCATTGAACGAATTTGTAGAATTAAAAATGTAGATCCTCAAAAAGCACAACTCTCTTTTATTTGTCATGATTTGAGTGATTTGAGCACTTATACAAAGAGTGCGCTTCTCTCCCAGGCGAAATGGTAGAAGAATACACTGATCCAGAACTGATGCATGCCAATTTCAGCAAACTGGTTGATCTAGTTGTTGATGGCGGTATTGGTGGTATGATTCCTTCAACCATTATTGATTGTACCGATGAAATGCCTGTCGTGATCAGAGAAGGTTTGGGTGAATGGAGCGAATAAAAAGGCCCCAGATTGCATCTGGAGCCCGTATATATAATCAATAAAGAATGTTATCCTCTTTTTCTATTATTGTGCATAGCGAAATGACGCTGACGTTTGTATTGTTTCATCTCCCGACGAATATGTTTACGTTCCATTGGTCCAATATGACCATCATTCCTTTTAGCTAAACGCATATCTCGACGAATATGATTTTTTTTCTTTTGTAAATGAACGGCTTCGCCTTTGGTAATTTGCTTGCTTACGCGATGATGAAGAAGGGGGTGCTGATTTACCTGTGCTTCTGCAGTAATACCGATACCGGCAAATAAGATGAACAGGAGTAGTAATTTAGTTTTCATGTGTTTCGTTTTTAAAAGTTTCAGTTATGACGAAACAGGGTATCAAAGGTTTAAATCGGTTTGCAAAAATTCTTTCCCTGGCTGGATATTGAATGACATGCGATGGTGCTCACAAAGTCCAAATTGCGTAATTGCATTGCGGTGTTCTAGGGTGCCATAACCCTTGTTTTTCTGCCAGTTATACTGAGGAAATGCGGGGTGTAGCTGCTGCATATATTCATCCCGATAGGTTTTGGCTAATATACTAGCAGCTGCAATGGAGGCAAATCGGCCATCCCCTTTTACAAAGCATTGATGGGGCGTACGCTTGTATTTAATAAATCGATTACCATCAATTAATAAGAGTTGCGGTTTTAGCTGCAGTTGATCAATGGCCAAGTGCATGGCTTTAAATGAGGCCTTCAAAATATTGATTTGATCAATTTCTGCTGCTTCCACTTTAGCAACTGCGCATGCAATTGATTCTTGTTCAATTACTAGTCTCAACGTATCTCGGTCTTTTTCTTTTACTTGTTTTGAATCATTGAGTAAAGGATGATAGAAATCACGCGGCAAAATCACTGCAGCTGCAAATACAGGCCCTGCATAACAACCCTTACCCGCTTCATCGCAGCCGGCTTCAATGAATTCTTCTTGAAAAAAAGAGAGCAGTGACATCACTCAAAGATATTTGATATCTGTAAATGGATCGTGATGTTGATAAGAGAACCTGTAACTTTAATGCTGATTTAACTAAAATCAAAGAAACTTTAAAAACGAAGCCTAATATTAGAACATGAGTATGCAGCAAACAGATCAACTGGTTCGCAATCAATACCCTTTTTGAAGAAGGCCTCATTCAAGAGATTGAAGCTTCTGTGAATTCAAAACTTTAAGGCCAATGAAGTCATCATGCGGAAGGGTCAATTTATCCGTAGTACAATGCTCCTATTAAATGGGCTCATTAAAATATATCGTGAAGATGATGATGGTAACGAATTCCTCATGTATTATCTCAAAGCAGGAGAAGCCTGTGCCTTTCAATGGTTTGTGCTGCCAAACATGAAGCAAGCCCCATTATGGCAAAAGCGGTTAATGAAACTGAAGTGATGATGGTACCCGTAGATACCATGAGCGAATGGATGAGCAAGTATAAAAGTTGGTACCAGTTTGTCATTGAAACCTATCGTGCACGATTTGATGAACTCTTGGTTACACTCGATAATGTAGCCTTTAGAAGTATGGATGAACGATTAGAATTTTATTTAAAACGTGCGAAAGAAGCACAACATACCCATCAAATAGAAATCAGTCATCAAGAAATTGCCAACGAACTCAACACTTCCAGAGAAGTAATTTCCAGACTACTCAAGAAGATGGAACAAAAAGGCATGCTGGCTTTACATCGAAACGTGATTGAATTAAAAAATATTTGATTCAGATACTATGTGATTTGAATCACTCAACTTATAAAAAATACTGGCAGATTTGCATTCATGGAAATTTGGGGATATATCGCAGCTATTTTTATCGGTTTATCACTGGGCCTAACAGGCGGCGGTGGTTCGATCCTTACGGTACCTGTATTGGTTTATCTTTTTGGCGTTGAGCCCGTATTAGCAACAGGTTATTCTTTATTCATCGTAGGTGCAACCAGTTTGGTAGGCGGACTCAGAGCATATAAATATCAACAAGTAGATTTTAGAGCAGTCTCCTTATTTGGTATACCTTCTATTTTTCCATATTCATCGCTCGTCATTTTGTTTTGCCAGAAATTCCTGATACCGTTTTTTATCTATCAGGACATGCCATACAAAAAGGCAGTTTCCTCATGATTGTTTTTGCTGCGTTGATGCTTGTGGCTTCTTTTTTTATGTTCGTCCAACGTAAAGAAACCGTCGAAACAGAACAAGAAGTGCATCAATACAAATCACTATCGTTGTTGATACCTGGTTTGCTAGTTGGTTTTGTTACTGGGCTACTGGGTGCGGGTGGCGGATTTATGATTATCCCAGCATTGGTTTTGATCTTACGTTTACCCATGAAAAAAGCAATTGGCACTTCATTACATATCATTGCCATCAATTCTATTTTTGGGTTTTTGTTTAGTATCAAGCAATTTTCCTTCGACTGGAAACTGCTGATTTGGACAACGGTTTTGGCCATAGCTGGTGTGTTAGCAGGCACGTGGTTTTCCAAAAAAATCGATAATAAATTACTCAAGAAGATTTTTGGGGGATTTGTAATGGTAATGGGTATCTATATTCTTGTTAAAGAACTCTATTTTAACTAAACCTGATGGCCATTGGGTTTTGAATGTGACTAAAGTCATAGTTCTTGGCCAATCTAATCTGCAAATTTGCGCAATAACCACCTAAAAGATAGATCATGAAAATTGAACAAATTTATACGGTTGCTTAGCACAAGGTGCTTACTATATTGAAAGCGATGGCGAAGCAGTAGTGATTGATCCCCTTCGTGAGGTGAAACCATATTTACAGAAAGCAGCGAATAGCAATGCCACCATCAAATATGTTTTCGAAACACATTTCCATGCCGATTTTGTAAGTGGTCACCTTGATTTGGCTAAACAAACTGGTGCAACGATTGTATACGGACCAACAGCCAAACCCAATTTTGAAGCACATGTGGCAACTGATGGCGAAATCATCAAAGTGGGTAAAATTAGTTTCGAAATTTACACACGCCTGGGCATACCATGGAGTCAACTTGTTTTTAATGAAAGATGAAAATGGCAAAGATGTAGCGCTATTTTCTGGCGACACTTATTTATCGGTGATGTTGGTCGCCCTGATCTTGCACAGAAAGTAATTGCTGAATTAACGCAAGAAAACTTGCGGCGCATTTTGTATGATTCCTTGCACAAAGATTTTACCATTGGCAGATGATATCATTGTATATCCTGCACATGGAGCAGGTAGTGCTTGTGGCAAAAACATGAGCAAGGAAACTACGGATACATTGGGGCATCAAAAAGCAACCAATTATGCTTTACAAGCCATGAGTAAAGAAGCATTCATGAAGGAAGTACTCACTGGTTTAACGCCGCCTCCACAATATTTTCCACTGAATGTGTTGATGAATATTCAGGGATACGAAAGCATTGATGATGTATTAAAACGCGGCACTCAAGCATTGAGCCCAGATGCATTTGAAACAGCAGCCAATGAAACAGGTGCACTTATTTTGGATACAAGAGATGCTGAAGTATTTGCGAAAGGATTTATACCTAACTCGATCAATATTGGAATTGATGGCAATTTTGCACCTTGGGTGGGTGCTATGATTCCTGATGTAAAACAAGAAATATTATTGGTCACAGACGAAGGCAGAGAAGCTGAAGTAGTAACAAGATTGGCGCGTGTAGGTTATGATTTTTCAATTGGCTATCTCAATGGCGGATTTGCTGCTTGGAAAAATAAGGGGAAAGAAATAGACAGCATCCAACGTGTAAGTGCAGAAGAATTGGCAAGCATTGTGGAAAAAGAACCAAGTACATTAATCATGGATGTTCGGAAGAAAAGCGAATATGATAGCGAACATTTGCTAAATGCAGAAAATGCTTGTCTCGATTATATCAATGACAGTATGTTAAAAGTGGATAAAAATAAAACTTATTATGTGCATTGCGCAGGTGGTTATCGTTCTATGATTTTTGCTTCGATCCTCAAAGCACGTGGATATGATCACTTGATTGATGTAAGAGGTGGATTTAAAGCATTGAAGGAAAGCGGAAAGTTTAGTGTAACAGACTACGTTTGTCCAACCACACTTTTGTAAGCACCAACATTTAAACAATCAGCGGAATATCATCTAAAATAATCTCCAAAAGGAGATAGGAAAATTTTTGTCTAATTTTTAAATTAATCAATATGACACTCAAAGAAATCGTAAACAACCCTCAAACAACCATTATCGATGTACGTTCTGAAGGTGAGTTTCAATCTGGACACTTTCCAGGAGCTAAAAACATTCCTTTAAATATCATCACCCAAAAATTGGATGAATTAAAGCAAATTAAACATCCCATTGTAGTCTATTGTATGTCGGGAGCAAGAAGCAATAGCGCAGCTAGTTTTCTAAAACAATCGGGCATCGACAATATTTATGATGCAGGTGGTATTTTTCAATTATGAATCTTAAAAACTAAAGAAGATGCTAGGTTTTATCAAAAAATTATTTGGTCCGGTACCGATTATAAAGCATTGGTTGCTGATGGTGCAGTGATTGTTGACGTGCGCACACCACAAGAATACAAAGGCGGACATATCAAAGGATCCTTGAATATTCCCGTGAATATGATCGGTCAAAAAGTGAATGACCTCAAGAAAAAAGGGAAACCAGTGATTACCTGCTGTGCCAGCGGTATGCGAAGTGCTTCTGCAGCAAGTATTTTAAAACAAGCCGGTATTGAAGCCTATAATGGCGGTTCATGGGGTGGCTTACAAAATAAGATTGCATGATCCTGAATTGGCTAAGAGATTGGAATTGGGTTCGCATTTTCAGATTAGTGGTGGGGATTGCTGCACTTGTTCAAGGTATCCTCTACCATAATAATGTATTAGGGATGATGGGCGTAATCCTGCTTGCCCAGGCTGTTTTCAATATGGGCTGCTGTGGCGCTTCGGGTTGTGCTGTACCACAACGAAAATCAGCCAATAAAACAATTCAATCAAAGAGGTAGAATATGAAGAGTTGGTTTAAAAACTGGTACTGGTATATTCCTGGCTTATTAGTAGGCGCAGTAGGGGGCTATTTTTACTGGAAATATTTTGGATGTGATGGCAGCTGCTTAATCACCTCTAGCCCAGTAAGAAGCGTCCTTTATTTTGCAGTGATGGGACTGCTCCTCAATCAGATGCTTAAACCCTCCTCAAAAGACAAGATTTCTTCCAAATCATCATAGTAAAGTCTCCTATCCTGAAAAACCTACTCATTTAATAGACTAAGTTCATGTTTTTGCAAAAAAAACCTGAACTTAGTTTTTATGAACTTCATTGAACTCATCAAACAACCATGGCCTTGGTATGTGGCTGGTCCACTGATTGGCCTCATGGTGCCAGCCCTATTAATTTTGGGCGATAAGAACTTTGGCATCTCCTCTTCCTTAAGACATATTTGTGCAGCTTGTTTACCTGCAAAAATCCCCTTCTTTACCTACGATTGGAAAAAGAAGTATGGAATCTGTTTTTGTAGGGGCGTATTATTGGGTGGCGTTATTTCAGCACAATTTTTAGCCAACCCCAATCCTGTTATTGTTAGCCCTAATCTTGCTAAAGCATTACAGCAATATGGAATCACCGATTTTCATTCGCTTGTACCAACACAATTGTTTAACTGGCCAAATCTGTTGACTTTAAAAGGAATCACAATGATGGTAGGTGGTGGATTCCTTGTTGGATTTGGAACACGTTATGCGGGTGGTTGTACGAGTGGACATGCCATTACTGGTTTGAGTAAACTGCAATGGCCTTCACTTGTTGCAACAATATGTTTTATGATTGGCGGTTTTGTGATGGCCAATCTGATTCTCCCCTTTATTTTATCCCTTTAATCATCGACGATGTCAACCGAAATAAAAATCAACCAAACCCAGTTCCACATATCAATACCGATTTTGAAGTACGCACTGAAAATTCAATGTGTGAATCAAAGTGAATTGGACCAACCGCTTTGGCAAAACTGGAAATATGCCGTAGCCGGAATTGTGTTCGGTATTTTCTTAGTGAAATCAGAAGTGGTGTCTTGGTTCAGAATACAAGAAATGTTCAGGTTTCAATCCTTCCATATGTATGGTGTTATTGGCTCAGCTGTTGTAGTGGGTATCATCAGTGTACCAAATCATCAAACGCTTCAAGATCAAAACACTGGAAGGTGAGGAGATCAAATTTGAACCGAAGCAATTCAATAAAGGACAGATCTATGGTGGTTTATTGTTTGGATTAGGATGGGCCATAACTGGCGCTTGTCCAGGACCACTTTTTGCGCAGATCGGGACAGGTACCACCGTAATATTCATTACATTGCTGAGCGCAATTGCCGGTACTTGGGTGTATGGTAAATTCAGAGAACGTCTGCCGCATTAAAACGCATTTGCTTTCATGGGTAAGCACAAAACCGATTGGGTCTTGTTTGCTATTCTTTGTAGTTGGTTGGTTCTTAGTTTCAGCTGCTCTGATGCTGTAACGACGAAGCCTTCAACACAATCCTTATGGGTAGGTACTGCTGCGAATGAAATCCCTTATTATACTAGAAAAGATGGACCGCTCATTTGGTATGGTCATGAATTAATTGCCAAAACTGCCAAGTATATAGGTCCAAAAGGAACCGTTCTGCATATTACGAATGGTATGAATTGCCAAAACTGTCACTTGGATGCGGGCACAAGACCTTGGGGGAATAATTACGGTGCCGTATATGCGAATTATCCCAAATTCAGAGATCGCTCCGGCACAGTTGAAACCATTTACAAAAGAATTAATGATTGCATTGAAAGAAGTTTAAATGGAAAACCGCTAGATACTTTATCAAAAGAAATACAAGCAATCGCTGCATACATCAATTGGTTAGAGAAGATGTACCCAAAGGAACCAAACCTGCTGGCTCGGGTATTCAGGATCTACCTTTTCTTACAAGAGCAGCCGATCCCGTTCAAGGTAAAACCGTTTATATCCAAAAATGCCAACGTTGTCACGGTGCAAATGGTCAAGGCCAATTCATGCAAGGTGATTCAATGTATCAATATCCTCCTTTATGGGGGCCACATAGTTACAATACGGGAGCTGGATTATACCGATTGTCGAGATTAGCTGGTTTGTAAAAAACAATATGCCTTTTGAAACAGCGTATCATGCATCACAGTTAAGCAATGAAGAAGCTTGGGATGTGGCCGCTTTTGTGAACACACAATCAAGACCAATGATGAATATCAGTCATGATTGGCCTAATATCTCCAAAAAACCATTTGATCATCCCTTTGGTCCGTATACCGATACCTTTAGTGTTCACCAACATCAATTAGGCCCTTTTGGAGTGATTAAAACTTACCATGAAAACAATAAACATTGATGATTCAATTCGTATTTTTATTTTAAACCCAATTTATATGCGCCGCCTTTTATTTTTATTCGCATTTACTTGCATAGCTCTCTCAACTTTAAAAGCACAACATCGTATTGTTTGGGATATTCCACAAGGTGATACTGCAGCACAGCGAGGATTATATAAACAAATCAATAATGTATTGACTGCAGCACCAGAAACAAAAATTGAAGTCGTATTTCATGGCAATGCAGTTTATGCCATGCTCAAGGATACGGGCTATTTTAAAGAACAAATTCTTGACTTACACAAAAAAGGAGTATTGCTCGAGTTTTGTAACAATTCCTTAAAGGAAGAAATATTAATTTATCAAGAGTGATTCCTGAAGCAGTGGTGGTACCAGTTGCGGCATTAGAACTCGCCATGAAACAGGAAGAAGGTTGGAGTTATTTAAAAGCAGGTAATTAGGATACATAAAATGGCCTTTATCACTATGACGGATAAAGGCCAGGATCTTCCTTCGGCAAAGAGAACTAAATACCGAAGTAAGATTTTAAATAAGTACGGATGCTTATTCTAGATAAATAACATGTGCACACCTTCACCTTCACTCTTCTTATAAAAATCTCCAACGGTGATGATATCGTTTACACCTTCGTATAAATCGTCTTTTTTATAGTGGAACATATCAAAAGCAAGTTTACAAGCCCACATTTTTACGCTGGATGCGGATAAAATATCCAGAAACTCTGAATTTCAGGCATATCAACTTTTTCCATTTCTTTTTTCATCATAGAAGTTGCAAGAGCTTCCATGCCTGGTAAACCACCTAACATGGTAGGCATATGCATTGAAGGATTACCTACAGTAGCAATATGCAAATGTTCTAATTTCTTTTTATGCACCGCTTCTAATCCAAAGAAAGTAAAAAACATTTCGGCTTCAATCCCTTCCATTCTTGCTCCATTAGCTAATACAAATGCTGCATATACGTTCTCTAATGTTCCTTTAGAGAGAATGATCATCATTTTCTTGATTGCACCTTTATTTTCATTCATGACTGATAATTTTTAAATGATTAAATACAACTTGCAGGTTTAGGAATACCCGCAATTTTAGTCGCCGTTTTTAATGGGGCATTGGGAATAAAGCATAAAATTCTTTGATATCCACTACGCCGCTTTTACCCACACGACGAATACTCAAAGCCACTTGATTTTTCTGTTCTGTCTGTAAATACTTCACCACTTCCCAATGACGGGGTGTTAAAACTAACTCTGCTTCAGCAGCAAGTGCTTCTCCTACCTGTTCGTTCCATTGACTGAAATCAGTTAAGTAACCTTCTTCGTTTACGGTAATGGTTTTACCGGCAATTGTTTTTTCCATAAAATGGTTTTTATTGTTTGATGTATTAATTATAATGTTTACCAGATTCGCTCATTGTTGCAGACACAAAAGGTATATGTGTTCCTTTGAGTAATACATTCCAGTAAATCCAACGGAATGCCAGTTTACCCATATGATTCATTCTACTTTCTTTTAATAAACGCAATGGGCCGATACCTGCAAAAGGAAAACCTCCTTCTACGGGTTCATGCGTATAATTGAAATCGATTAATAGTGCTTTACCACCACCTGTTTCAATAAAGCAGTTAGCATGACCATCAAATTCTTCTTTTAAAGGTTCACCTTTAATATAACGGAGAATATTTTCAGGAGGATCTCTGCTTCAAAATGCGCTACTGATCCCGCTTTAGAAGCAGGAATATTACTTGCATCACCTAACACAAATACATTTGTATACTCTTTTGATTGCAATGTTGCTTTATGCGTAGGTACATAGTTCAGATCGTCGCCCATACCAGATCTTTCCATTAATTCATCACCTTTATTGGTAGGTACCGTTACTAAAATATCAAAGGGCACTTCCTTGCCACCATAGTCAATGATTTTCTTGTTTTCATTATCGACTTGCTCAATAGCAAAATCACTTTGGATTTGAATGCCTTTTTCATGGAGCAAATGTTCTAGTGCTTCAGTTGCTTTAGGTTTTGTAAAAGCGCCACTCAGTGGAGTTAAGTAATCTCAACTTTATCCCGCATATGTTTATGCTTGAAAAAGAATCCGCAAGAAATGCAAATTCAAGTGGGGCTACAGGGCATTTAATCGGCATTTCGGTAATATGTACTACCAGTTTGCTGCCTTCCAGTCTCTTAATTTATTCCTTAACGCGAGTGACCCTTCGAATGTATAAAAATCAAAAACTGATTTTTGCCATTCAGATCCTTTCATGCCTTCAGTTTCTTCAGGAGCAATTTTGCACCTGTTGCAACAATCAGGATATCATATTTCAATTCTTCGCCAGTACTTAATTCAATTTTATTTTCTGTTGGATGAATACGCGCAATTTTTTGACGGATTAGTTCCACATCTTTGGAATAAATTCATCAATTGTTTTTACAATATCCTCTGGTGTATATATATCAAAAGGTAAAAACAAATACCCTGGCTGATAATGATGTTCATCTTTTTCATCAATAATCGTAATATGCCAGTCGGGTTTTTTTTAAATCACGATGCAAATGATTGGCCATCATTGTACCTGCGGTACCTGCTCCAAGAATGACTAAATTTTTCATGTGTTTGTTGTTGATTGAATACAACACAAAATTCAATCAGAAAACACAGCCAAATCATGATTTTACAACATTCAAAGGATGATGTTTGTCAATAAATAACTGATTGTTTGTCAATTTTTGCAAACTAGTTTCCTTGTGTGATATATGTCACCATAGAGTCCGTTTATTACCTCTAATATTGTCGGTTTTTTTTCTCCAGGAATCAGCTTTTCAGGAACAGTTGCTTGTATGATGAAAGTCACACAATTCATTTTTACATCTTCTACTTTTGTTCCTGTTAAAAGATTACAACATGAAATACGTTATTATTGGAGCAGTTGCAGGAGGAGCTAGTACAGCAGCAAGCTTAAGAAGACTAGATGAACATGCAGAAATAGTCATCTTTGAAAAAGGAGAATATATATCCTATGCCAACTGCGGATTGCCTTATTATATTGGGGATGTTATCAAAGACAGAAATAAACTCTTTGTACAAACTGCCGCCGCATTTAATCAAAGATTCAATATTGATGTACGTGTAAGTACAGAAGTAACGCCATCAACCCTAGTTCAAAAACAATCACTGCTGTACATCAGTTAACTGGTAAAGTATATGATGAATCCTATGATAAACTCATTTTATCTCCTGGTGCCGAGCCAGTTCGTCCACCTTTACCTGGTATTGATACCCCGGGCATCTTTACATTAAGAAATGTAAAAGATACCGACTATATCAAAGCACACGTGCAACAACAGGGCATTAAAAAGCAGTGGTGATTGGTGCTGGTTTTATTGGGCTGGAAATGGCTGAGAATTTTCGTGACCTAGGGTTGGAAGTAACTATTATTGAAATGATCAACCAAGTGATGGCACCGGTTGATTATCCCATTGCAACCATTGTACAACAACATATCCGCTCGAAAGGTGTGGATCTTCGTTTAAACACTGCGGTGACTGGATTTGCTAAAACAATCAATCAATAGAAGTATCACTTAATACCGAGAAGTATTAACTGCCGATATGGTGATTCTTTCAATTGTGTACGTCCGGATACAAAACTAGCCGTGAATGCCGGTTTAAAAATTGGCACAGCGCGTGGTATCTGGGTGAATGAATATCTGCAAACATCTGATCCTTCTATCTATGCTGTAGGTGATGCCATTGAATTTGAAAACCCCATTACACATCAATCAATGATTACTTATTTGGCTGGACCTGCGAATAAGCAGGGTCGAATTTGTGCCAATAATGTAGTGCTAGGCAATGTGCAAACTTATAAAGGATCGATTAATACGGCGATTGTGAAAGTTTTTGATATGACGGTTGCTACAGCAGGTACGGCATCCAAACATTTAACTACTGCTGATCAAACATAAATGTCAACAACACATAATGGTTCACATGCTTCGTATTACCCTGGATCAAAACAAATGACCATTCAAATTGCGTTTTCACCTGATAATGGTCAGCTATATAGTGCCCAAATTGCAGGATTTGATGGCGTTGATAAACGACTGGATATTTTATCTACCTATATCAAACAGCAAAAAACGATTTATGATTTGATTGAGTTTGAACATGCTTATGCACTCCCTATTCTTCTGCAAAGGATCCCGTAAACATGGCAGGATTTGTTGCTGAAAATATTTTATTAGAACGCTTAAAAGTGTTTTACTGGAATCAGATGGATCAAATTCAACCTGAGGATCTCTTGATAGATGTACGCCGGAAAGATGAGTATGATACAGGCAAAATTGGCAATGCGATCAATCTGCCAGTTGATGAACTTCGAAGCAGATTGTCGGAAATTCCGAAAGACAAGAAAATCTTTATTTACTGTGAAGCAGGTCTAAGGGGTTATCTCGCACAACGAATTTTGAAGCAAAATGGATTTTCATCAGTGGCTAATTTATCTGGCGGATATCATAGTTGGAAAGATTGTACCACAGAAGCGGGTTTGCTCAAATAAACATCCTGATTTATTTAGTAGAAAAGGAGACTGAAATCAATCCTCTCCTACCTTTGCATGCGTTATGATGCAACATTCCCCCTCTCACAAAGCCGTCAGCAATTGGTTGCTCTTTGGTGTGTTTATGTTAATAGTACAAATCCTGTTAGGTGGTATTACCCGATTAACTGGTTCTGGTTTGTCGATTACCGAATGGGATGTGGTAACCGGCAGTTTGCCACCCCTCAATCAAACAGCTTGGTTACAGGAATTTGATAAATATAAAGCCACTCCGCAGTTTAAATTACTCAACACCGATTTTACTTTAAGCAATTTTAAATTCATCTTTTTCTGGGAATGGTTTCATCGCTTATGGGCAAGGGTGATGGGAATGGTCTTTGCTGTTGGCTTTATCTATTTCATGGTTCGTGGTGCCTTTAAAAAGAAATGGTGAAGCCATTGGTGATTTTATTCTTGCTGGGTGCTTTACAAGGAGCAGTTGGCTGGATCATGGTAGCGAGTGGATTAGTTGGTGATGCCGTGTATGTAAAGCCAACTCGTTTAGCCTTACACTTTATTCTTGCGATGGGATTATTATCCTATACATTTTGGTTCGTGCTTCAACTAAAAGTAAAAAAAGAACAAATTGCTGTTCATCGTTCTGCTTTTAATTTTACACTTGTTATCCTTTTTGTAGTTGTACTTCAACTCCTATTTGGTGCTTTAATGGCTGGTCATAAAGCCGCCACCGCTGCTGCTACTTGGCCAACCATCAACAATGAATGGATTCCAACTGCCTTATTTAAAGATTCCCCTTGGCTGATCAATTTCATTGAAAATAAAATCACGATCCACTTTTTCCATCGTGGTCTTGCATATCTACTCATTATCTTGGTAACAGCCTGGTATTTTTATACCGTCAAAATAAAAGCTTCGGGTTTGTTTCAGGCAACACGTTTTATTCCATTAGCCCTACTCCTATTACAAGCTGTTTTAGGAATTATTGCTGTATTGGCTTCCATTAAAATTATTCCCAATAAATGGGGTTTATATGAATGGATCGCGCAATTACATCAACTGGCGGGTATGTGTTTATTGCTGAGTTTGGTTTTGGGCACTTTATCTCATAAGACAAAAATAATTGGCACAATCAATTTACAGAAGCAGCGTTCAAGAAAGAAATCCTTTCTTTTCAGTAACTTCTGCCCATGAAAAAATACCTGCAGCTGATATGGTACTCTTTTCCCGTACAATTGATTTTTCTGCATTTCAGAAAATATCAACTGCTATTGCTGTTTTGGTTTTTATTAGGCAGTGCCGTTAGCGGTGGATTCATGCATCATTTTGGTGCCGACTCCTTGTTTTTATCCCCTGAATATTTGGGATCTGTCAACTTTTTCAGTGCTTTTTTTGTGGGAATGGCTTTTGGTGGTTTTATGATGAGTTGGAATATTACCACCTTTATCCTTTAGTAATTATTTCAGTTTTCTGGCAACTACTTCCAAGCCATTCTTAAAATATTGTATCAATAATGCAGGCATTCCAATTTTATTTTTAATCAATTACTTTATTCAACTAATTCGATTTGATCGTTTCAAAGAATTAATGGATACTGGTGAAATTCTCTGGATCGCAGGCGGATTTGTAGTAGGGCTGGTCTTGTTTATTAGTTTATCCATGTTGTATTTCTATGGTTCGAGAAAGCCATCCTTCGGAATATGCAACCCATGCTCAGCAATCCGCAAAAATTTATGGCCCAATTTAAACCCGGTGCCGTTGCGCATGATCATGACCCCGTAATACAAGTCCATTATTTTTCACCAACTTCATTCAAACTAAAAAACAAGAAATGTAAAACATTATAGTAAAGTATTTCTGGATATGGTATTCAAGCGTCATCATTTTTCGGCAGTCATGGCTATTCTAATCGCTTTTATATTGCTAATCATCTATGGCTTGTTTTAGATCATAGTTTATTACAACTTCCCGCCGCAGCCAGCATCTTTGTTTTCTTTGCTATACTCATTGCAGCTTCAGGAGCGCTGGCTTATTGGCTCAATACCCGAGTATTCCAGTAGCATTACTCATCTTAATCGTATTTAATTTCTTGTTTCGATTTGAGTACATCGATATCCGTAACAAGGCTTTTGGCTTGAACTATGACGACAAAAGCAAAAGACCTGCTTATTCGCTTGCTTCAATGCTCAAGATTTGTAGTCCTGCCCAAATGCAGACTGATAGTTTAAAAATGATTGCAATCCTCAACAAATGGAAGGCAAAACAAGCAGCGGATAAACCTATACTTTATATCCTCAATGTAAGTGGGGGTGGTAATCGTTCTGCTACATTCACCGTTAATGTGATGAGTAAACTCGATAGTTTATTAGGCGGTGAGCTGATGAAAAAAACATTTCTGTTTTCGGGAGCATCGGGTGGTATGCTTGGTGCTACCTATTATCGAGAATTATATCGACAACAATTAAAAGGGAAAAAAGTAGATCGTTCCAATGTAATCATGGCAGACAATATTGCCAAGGATTTACTCAACCCTGTATTCTCCGCTTATGTAACTCGAGACTTAGTAGCACCAGCACAAAAATTTTCAGTTGGACCTTACCGCTATGTAAAAGATCGGGCATTTGCCTTTGAACAACAGTTCAATGCCAACACTGGCAGTTTTTTATCTGATCGCTTAATCGATTACCAAGCAGAAGAAACCAATGCTATAATTCCCATTGGATTATTTGCTTCTACGGTTTCACAGGATGGTAGAAAATTGATGATTTGCACCCAACCCATTCGTTTTTTAATGCGCCCGCAGATAGATAGCGCTACAGGTATATTAGCCGATCCTGATGCGATTGATTATGCCGCTTTTTTCAATGAGTTGAATCCTTATAATCTTCGAATCTTGACTGCATTAAGAATGAATGCAACATTTCCATATGTATTACCCAATGTATGGTTACCTACAAGACCCATTGTAGACGTAATGGATGCAGGTTTAAGAGACAATTACGGACAAGAAATTACGCTTCGTTTTTTACATGTATTCAGCGATTGGATCAAAACCAATACGGCTGGTGTCGCTTTTATTCAAATTAGAGATCGCAAAAAAGGTGAATGGAATGAAGATCTTACAGAGCCGAGCATCGGTGATATCTTATATAAACCCGTCACCACCCTTCAATACAATTTTTATAAAGTACAGGATTATATGCAGGAAAGTATGATCAGTTATAGTGTGCGCAATATTCCACTTCACCGATTTACTTTTATTTATCAACCCACGGAGAATAAGAAAGGAGCTGCTTTAAATTTTCATTTAACCACAAGGGAGAAAAAAGATATTGCGAAAGCAGTTGAAGAAGAAAACAACCAAGCCGTTTTCAAACAATTACTGCAGTTTCAGCAGTCGACACATTAAGGCATTAATAATTGATACGCTGCAGGAACAACTTTTATCTGAAACACCGATGCAGTTGCTTTTCCATCACCATCAATGTGAAAAGGTGCTTTCTGTGGATTCTGAATCTCTAAATCTGTTGTTTGGAAATAAGTAATTCCTCGACTTTTCTTGAGGTCTGTTGTAAACGTTCCAAAACGTATATGCCAGAGTATTTTATTAAAACCGTGAAAAGATTTTTTTTCTCCACTGCAACAATATCAAGTAAGCCATCTTGTATACTGGCTTTAGGCGCAATGGTAAAATGATTGCCGAATTGATTGCTATTCGCGATACTGATAAAATATGCATCTACCTGAAGATCCCTTTCTTTGGATTTCAATACAAATGGATAGGTTTTAATTCCCGTTAAATTTTCATAGTGAGCTGTGCATATTTCCAAAAACCACGTTTGGTTTGTCCATCGAAATCATGCGCCACCTGCGCATCAAAACCAATACCACTCAGCATGCAGGAAAACTGATCATTGATTAAAAAGCCATCGATTGGTTGCGCATTTCCTTTGAGGATGATTTCAAAATGCTTGATGGGGTTCGGTTGAAATCCCTGCTGCTAATGCCAATCCATTACCCGAACCTCTTGAATAATCCCAAACCGAATGGGCATTTCTCTCAAGGCTGCGGTTACTGCACTGATGGTACCATCGCCACCAGCAATGATCAGATCCGTGATTTGTTCAGCGATGAGTTTTTCTTTCAATAACGCATAATTCGAATCAGCACGAGTCGGTTCAATGGCATACTGCAAACCTGCTGCATCCGCTTTTTGCTGGATCAGTTCTGATAAAGGTTGTCCTTTACGGGCACCTGCACGTGGGTTGAGTAAAAAAAGCGACGCTGCATAGCGTCGCAAAACTAATTGTGATTCTTTAAATAATCGTAAAGATTTTATCGCACTGGATATAAAATATCCCGGTTATAGGCCCAAACAGCATTTTGCAGATGCTGATGTGCAATCCTTTAAAGATAGAACCAACAGCGCTGATCACACTCCCGCTTATAATGACCGTTAATCCGGTTGAACGGTTTTTATTTTCTATGATCAAACCAGTAATTGATGTTGCCAAACCAATTAAAGGTAGAATAACTCCCATCTGGTTGTTTTTCTTATAGCGTTGATAATACAAAGTAGCTTCTGGGGAAATAGTCATCAGTTGTCTTGTTGTTGACTGACTTATTCGATAACCATCAACAAAAACACCATTTCCAATACGCATGGTTTTGGTGGTATAAGCACGGCGCATTGAATCAATATTCGTTTGCGCTGTAACAGCTGTAGCCATCAGCAAAACAAGTACGATAGGTATTAATTTCATATTGTTCATTTTGTAATGATAAAGATAAGCTGCAAGCCATTACCATTTGATCAATGCACTCGCCCAGGTAAATCCACTGCCAAATGCTGCCAAGCAAACCAAATCGCCTTCTTTGATTTTTCCTTGCTGCCATGCTTCGCATAAAGCGATTGGTACAGATGCGGCTGTGGTATTTCCGTATTTCTGAATATATTATACACTTGATCATCACGCAGTTTTAATTTTTGCTGTACAAACTGAGCAATGCGCAAATTGGCTTGATGCGGAATCAAAATTAAGATCAGCTGCTTGATAGTTATTGGCATTGAGCGATTCCAAAATCACTTCCGGAAATTTCACAATCGCGGTTTTAAATACGGCTGGACCATCCATATTGGGAAAGTTCTGTGCATTGTCGATCATTGCATGACTCATAAACATATCGCCTCTTTCGGCTTCATTGAAACTGGCCAAATTTTCTTTCCAATGATTGGCATGAGTTCCCGGATTGTACATGGCTAATATTTCAGCATCTGCTCCATCGCTATGTAGATGTGTACTAAGTATACCACGACCTTCTTCTTCAGTGGCTTGTAATACAACGGCACCTGCACCATCCCCGAAAATGACACTGATATTTCTGCCTCTTGTTGTAAAGTCTAACCCAAAAGAATGTTTCTCTGCCCCTACCACCAATACATTCTTATACATACCACTGCTAATAAACTGATCGGCAACAGACAATGCATACACAAATCCGCTACATTGATTACGAATATCCAATGCACCTACTTGTTTCATTTTCATGGCTCTTTGTAAAAGCACACCACAACCAGGGAAATAATAATCAGGACTTAGGGTTGCGAATACAATAAAATCAATGTCTTGTGCTGTGATACCAGCCCTTTCAATGGCCATCGTTGCTGCTTCCACACCCATGGTAGTCGTGGTTTCATCAGTACGATGCGCATATCTTCTTTCTTGAATACCTGTTCGCTCTTGGATCCATTCATCAGTGGTATCCATCAGTTTTGTGAGATCATGATTGGTGACTACGTTCGAGGGAACATACATACCGATACCGGCAATTTTACTTCGTTTCATCCGTTTGGTTTTTAATGGTATACTTGCCGGATGTTACTTCACTTGTAAAAAAACTGCATTGTCTACATTCATAGAATGAAAGACTACAAGCTTCGTTTCATATGGCAATCGTTTGGTATAGCCAAGGTAGGAAATAGAACGGAATTGCAACTGTTTCAACCCGAACGAATTCACCCAACAATAAAAAAGGAAGCTTTCGCTTCCTTTTACTTTATGTAATGACTACATTATTTGATTTCCCATACTTCATTTCCTCTGAGTAACTTATCGAGATTACCCTTGCCTTTGGTAGCAATGATTTCTTCGATCTGCAACTTCATAGAATCTTCGTAGCAGGCTCTTTCTGTTTCATAAACACACCAAATGGTCTTGGTAAGTGCATGTCTTTACGTGGATCGTCAAACATTCTTACTAAGATCTGTGCCTTATAGAAATCTTTTTCATCATGAATCCAAAGATCATCTTTACTATGACCTTCTTCCAAGTTCACAACAACGGGTTTAAATCCATCTAATTTAATACCCTTGTTTTTGGCTGCACCAAATACCAATGGTTCACCCTGTGTTAAGAACAAGGTTTCTTCAGGTTTGGTTCCCTTCTCGGTGAAAATTTCATAAGCACCATCATTAAAGATGTTACAGTTCTGATAGATTTCGAGGAAGGATGCGCCTTTATGTTTTTGACTACGGAGCAATGACTCTTGTAAATGTTTAGGATCACGATCCATACTGCGTGCAATAAATGTTGCATCTGCACCCATGGCCAATGCCAATGGATTGAATGGATGATCGATACTTCCAAAGGTGAACTCTTGGTTACTTTCTTTCTTCTGATGTAGGTGAGTATTGTCCTTTGGTTAAACCATAAATCTGGTTATTGAACAATAATACATTCACATCAAAATTTCTCGGAGTAAGTGAATGGTATGGTTACCACCAATACTTAAACTATCACCATCACCGTTACAATCAAACACTTAAATCGGGACGAGAAGCTTTCAACCACTTGCAATTGCTGTTGCGACCATGAATTGAATGCATACCATAGGTATTCATGTAATAAGGGAAACATAATACAGCCAATACCACTTACAATCACAATATTTTCTTTTGGAATGCCCAGTGTAGGCATGATCTTTTGAACCTGCGCTAAAATGGAATAATCACCACAACCGGGGCACCAGCGCACTTCCTGGTCGGTTGCAAAATCTTTGGGGGTTAGGACGGGTGCTGTAGTTATTTCAGACATAAGATTATATTAGAACAAATTTAAGCCAAAAATCAACTGGAAACGGGGCAAATTTTACTGTTCTTGACCAGAATTGGTCAATTCTTCCCAGTATTCGGCCGCTCTTCGGGTGTGAGGGATCACGATGGTGCCTCCAACGATATTGGCTACGGCAAAAATCTCATACATCTGCTCGGTACTGATGCCCAATTCATGGCTTTTACCCAGATGATATTTGATGCAATCGTCGCAACGAAGCACCATGCTCGCCACCAAACCCAACATTTCCTTGGTTTTGGTATCTAAAGCGCCTTCGGCATAAGTATTGGTATCGAGGTTCCAGAGACGTTTGATGACCAGATTATCCTTTCAGAATCACTTCATTCATCCGCGTACGGTATTCATTAAATTCTTTTACAAGATTGCTCATATTGATTTTTTGGCAAAGATATTTTGTTTCGCTTGCCCAAATTCAGGGAGAAAGCCATCTCTTGCGAGATGGCTCAAATTTTGCTTAACCAGATTAGTAACGGTTGTTGCTGTAACCACCTTTGTTACCACCAAAAGATGGACGACGGTCACCACCACCTGTGCGTTCTTCACGGGTTTAGCTTCAGTTACTTTGATAGCACGGCCTTCAACCATACCACCATCTAATTCGCCGATTGCTGTTTTAGCAGCAGCATCGTCACTCATTTCAACAAATCCAAAACCACGGCTCTTACCGGTGAATTTGTCGTTAATTACTTTAGCGCTAGATACTTCACCATAGCTCTCAAAAAATCCTCTTAAGTCATCGTCATTAACGTTGAAGCTTAAGTTTGAAACATAAATGTTCATGTTTGTTAATATTAAACAATTGATAAAAATCTGAGAAAATACGAGGCGTAAAAGACTGACTAACTATTAGCAGATTGTGCGTAGCAGATAAGACGATTCACTTACATAACACTGTATAACTCAAAATAACCCCGCAAAGATAGGGTATTCAGCGAAAGCGCCCGAAAAACCTGAAAGCACAGAGCAGTAGGCTGCAAGTCAGCACATTAGGCCATCATTGCTGCACCATACATTTCTTGTTGTAATTGATGTACTCTTTCATCTTCGAGATATTCATCAAAGCTGATTAAGCGATCAATAATACCTGTTGGTGTTAACTCAATGATACGATTGGCCGTTGTATGCATGAATGTATGATCATGTGAGGTTAATAATACCACCCCTTTGTATTCAATACATTGTTCGTTGAAACTTTGAATGCTTCAGATCAAGATGGTTAGTTGGTTGATCCAAAATAATACAGTTGGGATTCTGCATCATCATGACTAATCATACAACGTACTTTTTCACCACCACTGAGTACGTTTGTTTTTTCATGATATCATCACCACTAAACAACATCTTACCTAAGAACCCACGTAAGAATGGCTCATCGGCATCTGTTACATGACTTGGTACAAATTCTCTCAACCATTCCATCAAAGATTTTCCTTCTTTGAAGAATTCATTATTCTCTACTGGTAAAAAGGCCTTGGTGATGGTTGTACCCCACTCATAACTACCATGATCAGGGATTTCTTCTGCGTTGATGATATTGAAGAAATGGGTTACCGCTAATGGATCCTTGCTTACAAAAGCAATTTTATCATTTCGGTTAACCGTAAAATTCACTTTATCAAATAACACACGACCATCAACTGATTTCTTCAAATTCTCAACATGCAAAATTTGATTCCCTACTTCACGCAATGGTTGAAAAATAATACCTGGATATTTTCTGTTAGAAGGTTCAATTTCTTCTAACGTTAATTTTTCCAATGCTTTCTTTCTAGAAGTTGCTTGTTACTCTTAGAGGCATTGGCCGAGAAACGCAATGAAGTCCATCAAAGCCTGACGCTTTTCTTCTGTTTTCTTATTCTTATCGCCTAGCTGTTTCGACATCAGCTGACTACTTTCGTACCAGAAGGTATAGTTACCGGTAAAGATTTTGATTTTAGAACGATCCACGTCAGCCACATGGGTACAAACTGAATCCAAGAAGTGACGATCATGGCTCACAACCAATACAATATTTTCGTAATCGGCTAAGAAATTCTCTAACCAGCCGATGGTTTCAATATCCAATCCGTTGGTCGGTTCATCCAATAATAAGATATCCGGATTACCGAATAAGGCTTGCGCCAATAACACCCTTACTTTCAAGTTACTAGGGATATCTTTCATCAAACTCTGGAGATATTCTTCTTTAATGCCCAGTCCACTCAAGAAACTAGCCGCATCGCTTTCAGAAGTATATCCACCCATTTCGCCATACTCCGCTTCCAAGTGACCAGCACGCATGCCATCTTCTTCACTGAAATCGGGCTTCATGTAAATGGCATCCTTTTCCTGCATCACTTCCCACATTTTTTTGTGGCCCATGAGCACTGTATTGATAACCGTTTGATCATCAAACTCAAAATGGTTCTGTTTCAGTACCGCCATGCGCTCGCCGGGGGTAATTTCAACGGTTCCTTTATTGGGTTCAATTTCACCACTCAGGATCTTCAAAAATGTACTTTTTCCTGCTCCGTTGGCACCAATTACACCATAACAATTGCCCTTGGTGAAATTGATATTCACTTCATCAAATAATCTCTTTTGCCATAAGAGAGGGTGGATATTCCTTGCACTGATCATAAAAAGCTTACTGTTTAGGGCGTCGGCCTTCGTAAGGCTCAGACACCGTGTCCGAAAATTTGAAGCCGCGAAGGTACGGAAATTCAGGCAGGGAAAGGGTTTGACTCATGAGCAAGTTTTGACTACTTAGAATGGGGATTCTAATTATGACAGATCAAAAAGACAATGCCTGTTAGATATGCGTTTTGCTTGACAATCTGTCTGACGAACTAGTGAGCAATGCGGTGGATGCCACCCAAAAAATCAAAACACTTTCGTCCATTGGTGAAGCCAAGGGTGAACTGGGCGATTTGAAAGTAACGGTGAAGCTCGACACAGCAGCCGGAACAATTACTATTTCTGACAATGGCGCAGGTATGACGGCCGAAGAAGTAGAAAAATACATCAACCAGATTGCTTTTCAGGTGCCGAAGAATTTGTACAGAAATACAAGGGACAAAATGAAAATGCCATCATCGGCAAATTTGGTTTGGGCTTCTACTCTTCCTTTATGGTGAGTAAGAAAGTAGAAATTTTTACCAAAAGTTTTAAAGAAGGATCAGCCGTAAGATGGGAATGCGATGGTAGTCCAGAATACCAACTCGAAGAAACTACGCAAAAAACGGAAAGAGGAACCGACATCATTTTACATGTTGATGATGAGAGCAAAGAATTTTTAGAAGAAGAACGTTTAAAAGGAATCCTGAAACGATTCTGTAAATTTCTTCCCGTTCCTATTTTCTTTGAAGAAGAACAAATCAATAATACCCATCCGCTTTGGGTGCGTAAACCTTCTGAGTTAACTACCGAAGATTATCAGAACTTTTATAAAGAACTCTATCCTTATAGTGAGCCGCCGATTTTCTGGATTCACTTGAATGTGGATTATCCATTTAATCTACAGGTATTTTATATTTCCCGAAAATCAAACAGAGTTATGAAATTCAGAAAGATAAAATCCAACTGTATTGCAACCAGGTATTTGTTACTGATGAAGTAAAAGATATTGTTCCGAATTCTTGATGCTCTTACACGGGGTGATTGATAGTCCGGATATTCCTTTGAATGTGAGTCGAGTTATTTACAAGGCGATCCCAATGTAAGAAAGATCAATGCACATATCACCAAGAAAGTAGCAGATAAACTGGAAGAGATTTTCAAAAACGACCGTAAAGAGTTTGAAGAAAAATGGGAAAGTCTTGGATTGTTTGTGAAATACGGTATGATGACCGACGATAAGTTTCTCGACAAAGCCGGTAAGTTCCATATCATGAAGACGGTGAGCGCCGACAAGTATTATACATTGGAAGAATTCCGCACTGAAAACGAAGTGCTCCAGAAAAATAAAGAGGGCAAATTGGTATTATTATATGCCACACAACCCGAACAACAGCATACCTATATTGCTGCTGCAGAAGACAAAAGATATAAAGTATTGCAATTTGATACCATGGTGGATGCTGCTTTTATCAGTCATATGGAAATGAAATGGGAAAACGTACAGTTTAAACGGGTGGATGCTGATATAGCCGACAACTTGATTGATAAACAAGACGAAATCAAGAGCATTTTAACAGAAGAAGAAGCGAAGCAATTAAAAGAACTGTTTACACTTCCTGTTACAGATATACAATTACAGGTGGAAGTAAAAGGATTGAGTGTAGATGCACCACCCGTGATTGCTACCCGTCCTGAAATGATGCGTAGAATGAAAGAGATGTCGCAGATGGGTGGACCAATGGGCAGTTTTTATGCTTCCATGCCCGATGAAGTTGAATTAACCGTGAATGGTAATCATCCTGTTTATAAAAAAATTCTAGCCAATCAAGCAACAGGAAAAGTATTGGTGCATAATCTGGCTGATCTTGCTTTGTTAACGCAAGGCATGCTCAAAGGAAAACAATTGACAGATTTTATCAACCGCAGTGTTTCATTGATGGAACAAGATGCTTAATGAAATCGTAGATGCAAAAAAAGGGGCTGTCTTCGACAGCCCCTTTTTTAATTGATCAAGTATCGTTTACAATTTCTTGATTTTAATATTTCTGAACCAAACATGGTTACCGTGATCCTGTAATCCGATTTTGCCTTTTTTATAAGTGCCGAAATCGGGCATGTCTTTGAACTTACTCCCCGCAATCATTTTTTTCCAACTATCGTCCCACAAAGTAGTGCTCACGATTTTGGTTCCGTTTAAATATAATTCCAGTGTGCCATTCAAACTTTTAATTTCTGCAAGGTTCCATTCCAAAGCAGGCTTTACCGTTTCTGGCGTACTCGTAATCATATCATACAAATCGCCTGCACGGTGTTTGATGATTTTTGAATCGGGGTGACATTTATTATCCAATACCTGCATTTCAGGACCCGTCATCCAAGGCCACTGATATTTCACGGTATCCTCATGAATAAAGAAAATGATTCCGCTATTACCACAAGTGTCAATTTTCCATTCCAGTTTCAGATGATAGTTATCATATTCTTCATCGGTCACAATATCACCACCATCACGGATCTGCCATTTGTCTTTTTGTGAAGCGTCTAGATGCAAAGCACCCTCTTCAACTTTCCAAGCTGCACCAACTGGTTTACCACCATATTTATGCCAGCCCTTGGTGGTTTGTCCATCGAACAATGACACCCAGCCATCTTTAACTTCTTCAGGCGTTAATAAAGAAACCGTTGCAGTGCTTGCAGTTGTATCTGCTGAAGCAGTTGTTTTTTCTATTTCATTATTACAAGCGCTGAAAGCAGTCATGATCGCAATGAATAAGAGTGAACGAAACATGATTATTTGTTTTTAAGTAAAAGGATATACTTCACCATCTTTTCTGCATTCTCTGGAGTAACTGTAGGATGTGGTGTCATTGCTACTTGTCCCCATACACCTGTTCCACCTTTAACAATTTTCTCTGCTAATAACTTTACGTTTGCTTCTGTGTTTTCATATTTATTGGCAACATCTCTATATGGAGGTCCTACCAGTTTCTCATCCACTTTATGGCATGTCAAACAATCACTTTGCGCCACCAACACTAAACCGTCTTCGTAATCAGGATTAGCTGTTGGATCGGGAGCTGCTGCGGCTGTTGTTTCTTTGGTTTGCTCTTTGTAGCTTCTTTGTTTTCAGTACCTGAACCGCCACATGCAATTAGTGTTAATGCAACTGCAGAGGTGAATAAAATCTTTTTCATCTGTTTCTTTTTATTTGATTAAATATCAGATCAAACGCGGAGGTTAAAATCTTCATTACTTGTACAACTTTGATGACTATTTTATCCTGTGCTGTTTGTTCTGTTTTGGTTAAAATTTTCTGCAAGGTAGTTAATCAAGACCAAGGATCTTCCGGTTTGTTGCAGTATTACTATTACCTCCCGCAAAATCATCAAAAGCTTTTTCCGTGACTCTGATAATATGGTTTTTAATGAACTCTGCTCCTTCTTTAGCCCCATCTTCAGGATGCTTTAAACAGCATTCCCATTCCATCACTGCCCAACCTTGATAACCATATTGCGTTAGTTTGCTAAAAATGGTTTTGAAATCAACCTGTCCATCGCCAGGAGAACGATAACGACCTGCCCGGTTCAACCAGCTTTGATAGCCACCAAATGTACCCTGCTTGCCTGTTGCATTAAATTCAGAATCTTTTACATGAAAGGCTTTGATGCGTTCATGATAAAAATCAATGTATTGCAGATAATCGAGTTGTTGTAATACAAAATGCGAAGGATCGTATAATAAACAAGCACGTTTGTGATTGTTGACTTTTTCTAAAAACATTTCATAGGTAATGCCATCAAACAAATCCTCACCAGGGTGAATTTCATAACAAACATCCACGCCACATTCATCAAAAGCATTCAAGATCGGTAACCAACGTTTGGCCAGTTCTTTGAACCCTTCTTCTACCAAACCATCGGGACGTTGCGGCCATGGATGAAACGCATGCCATAATAATGAACCACTAAAGGTGGCATGTGCATTGAGTCCGAGGTTTTGAGAAGCTTTGGCGCCATACATCATTTGTTGTACTGCCCATTCCTGTCGGGCTTTGGGATTTCCTTTTACAGCATCGGGTGCAAATACATCAAACATGGTATCATAAGCAGGATGTACGGCTACTAATTGTCCTTGCAAATGGGTACTCAGTTCAGAGATCTCTAATCCTGCTTCGTTCACGATGCCTTTTAATTCATCAGCATAGGTTTTACTCTCTGCTGCTAATTGCAGGTCCATACAACGACTATCCAATGTGGGAATTTGTACAGCCTTAAAACCTAATCCTTTGGCCCATTCACAGATTGAACGCAAGTTGTTGAATGGCGCTTGATCGTCCATGAACTGCGCTAGGAAAATGCCAGGTCCTTTGATTGTTTTCATTTTTTTATTTTGAAATCTGCTATATGATCAATTGAAACAATAATATAACACCCCAATGGGGTGTCCATTCTTTCTAACAAAATGTTGCTCTTACAGGGCATCAAGCCATGTGTCTTTGTGTCTATTTGACTTAGCAGTGAATTACTATATCGTAAACGCTCTCCATTTCTCTTCACTTTGACCGCTTTCAATTACGTTCTCAACAAAAGCCATTCCTCGAATGCCTTCGTTCACTGAAGGAAAATCAATCCATTCCGCTTTAGGCTCTTCCCCATCAATTTTGCTCGTACTGTTAATGCAAAATTTCTGTAGAGATTGGCAAAAGCTTCTAAAATCCTTCCGGATGTCCAGCTGGTGTTCTTGTATTATGTGCCGCATATGAACTATTATAGCCACCACCAGTTCTGTAAATTTCAGTGGGTTTGTCGAGCCATTTCACCAATAATGTATTGGCATCTTCATGCTTCCATTCGATACCGCCTTTTTCACCATACACCCGAATCTTCACATTATTTTCTTCCCCTGCTGCAATCTGTGTTGCCATCAACACACCTGTTGCGCCGTTATTGAATTTGAGAAAAGCTGCACCATCATCATCCAACATTCTTCCTTCAACCACAATATTAATATCGGAACAGAGATGCGTTACTTCTAAACCAGTTACATATTCAGCTAGGTTAAATGCATGTGTACCAATATCACCCATGCTACCAGCTTTACCACTTTTCTTAGGATCTGTTCGCCAGCTTGCTTGTGTTTGTCCGGTACCCTCTAAAAAAGTACTGAGCCATCCTTGTGGGTATTCAACATATACTTTTCTGATTTTACCTAAAGCACCGCTTTTCAAAAAAGCTTTTGCTTGTTTTACCATGGGGTAACCATTATAGGTATGACAAAGCAGTAAAGTCAGTCCTGTTTCATCGAGTTTTGCTTTTAACTGTTTAGCTTCGTCTAACGTAAACGTGATGGGTTTTTCGATCACCACATTAAACCCTTTTTCCAATGCAAGCATAGCAGGTGGAAAATGCACAAAGTTGGGAGTAACGATACTCACGAAATCAATGCGTTTATCGGCCGGCATAGCTGCTTCTTTTTCCAGCATTACTTTATAATCCGTATAAATTCTGTCTTCATCCAAGAATAACATTTTACCTGATTCAACTGCTACTTCAGGATTAATACTCAATGCGCCTGCTACGAGTTCAACCTGTCCGTCCATATTCATGGCCAAACGATGTACGGCACCGATAAATGCATCTTTACCGCCACCAATCATTCCCATGCGAAGTTTTCTGTTCATGTGTTTATTTTTCTACTTTCTAAATTATACGCCTAAAGTCCAACCATTTCTATATTCTCTTTTTACAAACTGATTGGCTTCATCGAAGTTGGTAATCTTCATATTGGCAGCATCCCATAATAATTTTTTGCGACCAAGATATTTATCTTCCCATCCTTTGAGTTTAGGGTTCTTCATCATCCAACTACGGATGGCCAAGTTCCCCATCAAAATACTTTCAGTAAACGGACCTGCATATTCAAATGGTGAGCTGAGTTCTGTTTTTACCATAACCCGCAATACAACCATTCACCCATTGTACATAATGTCCTTCGGGTACACGCTTCAAAGTTTGCTTTGGCAAAGTCACTTCCTTCATTCGCTTCGATGGTAGTAAAACAGGATCTTCACCATAACAACTACACATCATTTTTCCCTTAGTGCCTTCAAAGATTACACCACCATCCCAGTTGCCCATTGGTTCATCTGGTAATAATTCTTCTGGTCGTTGTGGTAATAAACCACCATCCATCCAAGTAACTTTAATATTCCCTTTTTATCGTTGGCGGGATAGTTGAGATGAATAATAGATGCAGGTGGACAGCTATCAATATATCCGGCTTCTGTCCAAGCAGCAGTAAACTGATTGGGCACACTACATTCAACTTCATTGGGATATAAAATTGGTAGGATACGATAGATTGGATCCATGATATGACAAGCCATATCACCTAATGCGCCTGTACCATAAGCCCACCAGCCACGCCAGTTAAAGGGATGATAAGCTGGGTTATAATCTTCATATTGTGCTGTACCTAACCAGAGATCCCAATTCATTTTATCTGGAACAGGATAATTACCTTTTGGTTTTGCTAAACCTTGTGGCCATACCGGACGGTTGGTCCATGCATGCACTTGAGTTACTTCACCAATCAAACCTGCATTATACCATTCCTTTAATGTACGAACACCATCACCACTACCACCTTGGTTACCCATTTGTGTAACTACTTTATAACGCTTGGCAGCTTCTGTAATCATTCTCGCCTCATAAATATCATGTGAGTGGCTTTTGTACGTAAACATGTTTGCCTAATTGCATAGCAG
>JADKIZ010000016.1 GCA_016722445.1 Flavobacteriales bacterium
GAAAGGAGTTACTTCCGGATATTGTAAAAGTTGGAATACGAATTCGAGCAGCGAACATTCGGTAAAACGATGGCGTATAAACCCGGGAACGTCGGCTTCGGTATTTCTTATTCTTTGCACGTCGTAGTCGCATTGCTTAAAAGCTAAAGCCGTTGACTTACTAATCATTGAAAACAGAAAGCCATATACATCCCAGAGGGCAGGCCGAATTGGGTAAACTCATTGCATTGACAGCACAAAATAATGTACAGATAATAATTGAAACTCATAGCGACCATATTTTAAATGGAATACGTGTTGGTGTAAAGGAACACAATGAATTAGTTGAAAGGTCTATATTATTCTATTTCAAAAAGTTGTGACCGATAGTGAGCAGTATTCGAAAATAACAAATATAAAAGTTGATCAAAATGGCAGAGTTAAGCGAATACCCAATCAATTTATTAGATGAATGGAGTAACCAACTTTTTAAATTGATGTAACAATGGAAATTTATTTTAATGAACTTTCAATGTTACCAAATCTCAACACCTGATGCATCAAAAAGACAAGGTGATGCAACTGCTTAGGTTATAAAACATTTAAGGCAATTCAATATTAACGTACTAAGGACATTTGATGGTTTTTATGCAGAAGATTTGGGTGGGAATTATAGTTTTCTTCTTTCTTAAATGATGATACTGTAAAGAGATTTAAAATACTCTTACAATCAATCATCAAAACCCTTGTATTCCTGAGATAGATAGTTATGAAGCAGAAATGTTTTTGTAAACACGAAATATGATACCTTAAATCACGACACTCAGTATGTTTGCTCCTGAAGGAATCGCAATCAGTTATATCAATAGTGTTCCAACGCTGGAGTTTGATAGATTTTCCCCATTGGCAGAACTCAACTTTACAATTAAGAATACACAATACAAACAATACTCCGCCAGTAATAGAAGACGTCTTAAATGTTTCGTCATTAAATTCTTTGCAATCAAGAGAGTTCGTTGATTGGGTTAAAAAGTCTAACCGAAGAAATAGGGTTAAACACGTATGAGAATATCATTAGAATATTTCCAATAGATAAATACGAGTTTGACTCACAGGCTATTGATGATATTCTTTCGTGGTACTATGATGATAAGCGATTTTTAGTGCGGATTAAAATTAATAGAAGACATTCATTTAAACCCATTTACTGGAGGAAAGGAAAAACTGAACCCTTGGGTGGTAAGGTGGCAGGGCATCAAAAGGATAATAAAAAATAGAATTGTATACACCTATACAAAAATTAAAATATTTATCCATCAATGTAAAAGGTCATTGATGATAATTAGTTTATGAAAACAGACACCACTGAAAAAGGATTAGAAGCCCACATAACACAACACTTGTGTTTGGTGAATGATTTTGAAGAAAGGCATTTCAGCAACTACAACCGTGTGGATTGTGTGGATGATTGCTTTTCAATTTTCTGCAATCCACACAGGAAAAAGGAAGTATTGAAACTGAAAACTATTCACGGCAGCAATTTCAGAAGCAAAGTATTTTGTATCGCCTAAACAATCAAATCAAAACCTTTGGCATTATTGAAGTTTTACGCAAAGGCATTACGGACAATAACATCAAACTCAAACTGTTTTTGATAAACCCGTTTCCAACCTAAACGAAAAAGATTTAGCCCTTTACAACCAAAACATTTTTTCAGTTACAAGGCAAGTGCATTACAGCACACAAAATGAAAACTCGTTGGATTTGGTGGTTTTCATCAATGGTTTGCCCATCATCACGTTTGAACTGAAGAACGAACTGACCAAGCAAACGGTAAAAGATGCCATTAAACAATACAAAACCAGCCGTGACCCAAGAGAAGAATTGTTTCGCTTAGGGCGTTGTATGGTTCCTTTGCGGTGGACAGTGAACAAATTTGGATGGCAACAAACCTGAAAGGCGAAAACACCTACTTTTTACCATTCAACAAAGGCTACAATAACGGAGCGGGAAATCCGCCAATGCAAACGGCATTAAAACCGATTATCTTTGGAAAGATATTTTAACCAAAGACAGTTTAACCAATATCATTCAGAACTATGTTCAGTTGTTTGAAGAAGAAACGGAAAAGATTTTATCTGATGGAAAAGTAAAAAAGGAGAAAGTAAAGAAATTGATTTTTCCGCGTTACCATCAAATAGATGCAGTAGATAAACTCTTGGGTAATGCCAAAGAAAACGGTGCAGGAAAACGCTATTTAATTCAACATTCAGCAGGTTCGGGAAAATCAAATTCCATTTCATGGTTAGCTCATCAATTGGTTGGCTTATTTGACAAGAACAACGAGAATACAGTTTTTGATACAGTAATTGTTGTAACCGACCGTAAAGTGTTGGATGCGCAAATCCGTAACAACATAAAACAGTTTGAGCAAGTAAAAGGGTTGTAGAGCCATCACCGAAGGCAGTAAGCAACTGAAAACGGCTTTAGAAGAAGGCAAGAAAATCATCATTACCACCATTCAAAATTCCCATACATCGTAAATGAAATTGGCGAACTGCCCGGAAATAAGTTTGCCATCATCATTGACGAAGCACACAGCAGTCAAAGCGGAAACACCGCTGGAAAACTGAATGAAACTTTAGCTAAAGACTTTGAAAAAGTGCAGGTGGACGATGATGAATATGTTTTTGTGGACAAAGACCAATATGACGAACTGACTGGAAGATTTGGTAGTGGACATTGTGCAAAGCCGTAAAATGCTGACCAATGCCAGTTACTTTGCTTTTACCGCAACACCAAAGAACAAAACTTGAACTTTTCGGGGAGAAATACGAGGAAGCGGAAAAAAGAAAATTCAGGGCATTTCATCTTTACTCCAATGAAACAAGCCATTGAAGAAAATTTCATTTTGGATGTCTTGCAGAATTACACCTCTTACCAAAGCTATTACGCTTTGCTCAAGAAAATTGAAGATGACCCAGCTTACGATAAAAACAAAGCACAGAAAAAGCTCAAAATATTTGTAGAGAACCATTCACACGCCATATCCAAGAAGACAGCTTTGATTGTTGACCATTTTATTGACAATGTAATCCGCAAATCAAAAATCAACGGTTTGGCAAAAGCAATGGTAGTTACGAGCAGTCGCAGAAATGCCGTGAAATACAAAAAAGCATTTGACAAATATTTAGCAGATACAGGAAATCCATATAAGGCAATTGTTGCCTATTCAGGAGAAATAGACGGACAAACAGAAGCCGCCTTAAATCACTTTTCAAGTGCTGCCATTCCAGACGAGTTTAAGAAATCAGAATACCGTTTTTTGATTGTGGCAAACAAATACCAAACAGGTTTTGACCAGCCGCTTTTACATACAATGTATGTTGACAAAAAACTGGGTGGAGTTAATGCAGTTCAAACCTTTCAAGATTGAACAGAACAACAGCAGGAAAGAAAGACACATTTGTTTTGGACTTTGCAAACGATGCAGACGAAATCAAGAAATCGTTTGACCCATTTTTTGAAACCACCATTTTGGGAGAAGCAACAGACCCGAACAAACTGTTTGACTTGCAAAGCTCTTAGATGCTTTTCAGGTTTACGCGAACAAGTTCAGGAGTTTTCGCAAAAATGGTTACCAATGTTCCAGTTGACCAATTGCACAGCATTTTAGATGCAGCAGCCGAAGTATTCAGAACATCATTAACAGAAGAACAGCAAGACGACTTTAGAGCTAAATGCAAGACGTATGTTCGCTTGTATGTTTTCCTTGCACAAATCGTTCCGTTTATAAATCCATATTTAGAAAGACTGTATTTGTTCCTAAACCACTTGCAAAACAAATTCGGCAAACAGCGTGACGAAGATTTGGCACAAGGTATTTTAGACAATATCGACATGGACAGTTACCGACTGCAAAAGGAAGGAGAATTTAATATTCAGCTGCAACAAGGTGATGAACTAAAACCTATTCCAACAGACATGAGAGGTGGACCGTCCGAGCCAGAGATGGAATATTTATCCAATATTGTAAAAGCATTTAACCACCGCTTTGGGACACAGTTCACCAATGAGGACAAGGTTAAAAAAATGACCGAAGACCTAATGTCAGACGTTGCAAAGGATGTAGAGTTTGCAAACGCATTCAGACATTCAGACGAACAGAACGCCAAAATCACCTTTGAAGAAGTATTGAAGCGTAAACTAATTGACCACATTGAAACCAACTTTGAAGTATTCAAGGAGTTCAACGACAACAAAGAATTCCGTGACTTCTTTGCAGGGACAATGTTCAAAATAATGCAAAACGATTTTTTACGATTTAGCACTTGAAATACTGGCCAATACTTAGTCAGTCATTTTTACTAACTATGGCCTCTTAAAATAACCTCACCACAATCTTCATCATTTGTTGATGGCTTTTATTCTTTGATGCAGATAAGTTCTTTACCAAAGATCGAATCTTCACCCCCGTTGATTTCAACCATATTGGCGCCGTAGTCACGGATGCTTGCTGCAAACAGCGACATCAAAAACATCATTGTTTTTCTCGTTTGAAAATGTAAAGTTCTTCGGTTGTAAATCCAGCGAAATCACCAGACAAGGTGCCGCCTGGTCCAAACTGTCCGGAAAAGGACGAACGGGGAACCACTGATACCAATTCCCATCCTTCTTCACCGGCCTCTATCATGAAGTCTTCCAATTTCTTATCCCATGCTGTAGAACCGTTGACCACATTTCGTTTTGTATGCCTCAAGACCTCTGGATCTGAGTACCCATTTGTATTCCCATTTTTTCATGCGTTCTGGAAGTTTTGTTTTGCCTTTTCGTGCGTGTTGTTTGTGTGTCAGCGCGAGAAGCGTGCTTTGTATATGCACAAATATAAATTGAGGGTTGATGCAATGAATATGGAAGTGCATTGCAAACCAAATTTTATCATCATGTCACCCCCTTCGGGGTTTGTTTCAGATTATCGCGTGCTGTATTTTGCTATAATCATAGCACCCCTTCGGGGTTGGGAGGTGTGCTCGCCTGGGAGGTTCAAGGTCAGGGTTCAATGTTCAATGTTCAAGGTTCAAAGTTGCAGAATGCATTTGGTTGTTTGAATGAAGATGATCGCCTCACAATCATTACTACGCACTTCTAATACACCATGCGTTCTCAATACTCAATACTCACTACTCAATACTGTTCAAGGTTCAATGTTCAATGTTCAAAGTTGCAGCAGGCATTTGGTTGTTTGAATAAAGATGATCGCCTCACAGCCTTATTCCCGCGATCCTAATACCTAATACCTCGTACCTAATACTCCCCGCGTTCTCAATACTCAATACTCACGACTCAATACTCACTCCTCTACACCAGCCCCTGACTCAACGCCTTACTCACTGCCTCTGCCACGCTATGTACTTGTAGCTTTTTGTGAATATTGCGCATGTGGGCGTTGACGGTGAATTGGGAAATGCCGCATTGGTCGGCGATCATTTTGTAGCTGAGGCCGTTGACCAAGTGACCGAGCATTTCGGTTTCGCGTTCGGATAGTTTGTAGTCTTCGCCGGAGGCGGGTGATTTTACCTTGAAAGATTTTGAGCACGTGTCGCGCTACGGATGGTGTCATCGGTGCGCCTCCGTCGATCACTTCTTTGATGCCTTTGACAATTTTTGTGCGAGTGATGATTTTTTGAGGATATAACCATCTGCTCCAGCGGAGATCGCCGCTGTGATTCTCGCACTGTCCGGAAAAGGATGAACGGGGAACCACTGATACCAATTCCCATCCTTCTTCACCGGCCTCTATCATGAAGTCTTCCAATTTTTTATCCCATGCTGTAGAACCGTTGACCAATTTCGTTTTGTATGCCTCAAGGCCTCTGGATCTGAGTACCCATTTGTATTCCCATTTTTTCATGCGTTCTGGAAGTTTTGTTTTGCTTTTCGTGCGTGTTGTTGGTGTGTCAGCGCGAGAAGCGTGCTTTGTATATGCACAAATATAAATTGAGGGTTGATACAATGAATATGGAAGTGAATTGCAAACCAAATATTATCATGTCACCCCTTCGGGGTTTGTTTCGGATTATCGCGTGCTGTATTTTGCTATAATCATAGCACCCCTTCGGGGTTTGGAGGTGTGCTCGCCTGGGAGGGTTCAAGGTCCAGGGTTCAATGTTCGAAGTCAATGTTCAATGTTCAAAGTTCAATGTTCAAAGTTGCAGCAGGCTGTTGGTTGTTTGAATGAAGATGATCGCCTCACAGCATTATTCCCGCGATCCTAATACCTAATACCTCGTACCTAATACCTCTTACCTAATACCTCTTACCTAATACTCCCCGCGTTCTCAATACTTAATACTGTTCAATGTTCAAAGTTCAATGTTCAAAGTTGCGGCGGGCATTTGGTTGTATGGTAAGAGTTGATCGCCTCACAGTCTTATTTCCGCGCTCCTAATACCTAATACCTCGTACCTAATACTTTGTGCTTTAAACATCTCACAGTTCCTCAATCAACTCCGAGTACAGCGTCGATATTTTCTTCTCCGCCGATTGTGCGATGGCAATGATCTCTTCGATGCTCAGGCTTTTGAGGTTATCGGGATTGCAGATGTCGGTGATGACAGACACGCAGCAACAAGGTAGTTTCATGTGGTTACATGCGATCACTTCAGGTACGGTGCTCATACCTACAGCGTCAGCGCCGATGAGTTTTAGCATGCGGTATTCTGCGCGGGTTTCGAGACTTGGTCCTTGAACGGAAGCATATACACCCTCACGCAAAGCGATGTTGTGTTTTGTTGCAATGGCTTTGAGTTTTCCATTGAGCACAGACGAATACGGCTGTGACATATCGGGGAAACGAGGTCCCAATTCATCGATGTTGTAACCGCGAAGTGGATTTTCCGGTTGCAGATTGATGTGATCATCGATCAACATGAGGTCGCCCTTTTCGTAGTCGAGATTAACGGCACCTGCCGCATTAGAGAGCAGGACATATTTTACACCGAGAAGCTTCATCACACGAATGGGCATCACGACATCTTCCATGCTATGGCCTTCGTAGTAGTGAAAGCGGCCTTGAAAGGCGATCACTTTTTTACCACGCAAATTTCCATAGATCAATTTACCAAAGTGAAATTCCACTGTTGCAATCGGAAAATGTGGTATCACATTATAGCTGAATTGTTTTTCAGTTTCTATCATATTGGCCATATCGCCCAAGCCTGTGCCCAGTACAACACCAATTTCAGGAGCAATAATTCCCTTACTGCGCAACCATTCTACGGTTTCTTCGAGTTGTTCTAACATAATTTCTTCTTCTAATGATTATCGAAAAAAAACCTCTGTTCGAGACAGAGGTTTGGTTGAAATACCGGACCAAGATAAGCACTTTTTGGAGTAATGATTAGAGAGTAGTGAGTAGTGAGTAGTGAGTATTGAGTATTGAGAACGCGGGGAGTATTAGGTACGAGGTATTAGGTGCGCGGAGTTAAGGCAGTGAGGCGATCAACGTCTATCAAACAACCAAATGTCATCTGCAACTTTGAACCTTGAACCTTGAACCATAGGCGCGGAGTTAAGGCCGGAGGCCGGGCGGTTAAGGCGGGCACTTACCCCAAAGTCACTACTTGACCTACTGAACGAACCTTGAACTTTGAACCTTAAACCTTAAACCCTCCCTTCTCACCCGCCCAAATCGGCCAAATATTTAACACTTGCCTTATCGATCAAATACTATCTTGCGCGTTCAAACCAAACCCTATTTTCCTATGAAATTTTTAAAGTATCTACTCTACGCCCTCGTTGGCATTTTTGTCGTTTATCTCGTGCTTTGCGCCGCTGGCCCAAAGAAAATGGAAGTATCGGAATCGATGACCATGAACGCTTCTCCTGCTGCTATTTGGGAAGAAATCGCTGATTTCTCCAAATGGAACGCTTGGAGCCCATGGCATAAACTCGATCCAAATATGAAGTCTACCATCGTGGGTAATCCTGGTGAAGTAGGTCACGGTCAGTCGTGGGAAAGTACTGATGGTGGTGTGGGTAAAGGAAGTCAGAAATTCTCTGAAGTGAGAACAAATGAGTTCCTGAAATCTGAAATGCACTTCAACGGTGATACAGAACATCCTGCATATGCTGCTTTTACCCTCGCTCCTGATGGCGAAGGCACTAAAGTGACCTGGTCGATGGATGGCGAAACTCCTTTCATGTTCAGAGGTCTGTCTATGGTGATGGGCATGAACAAAATGATCGCCGCTGAATATCAAAAAGGTCTTGGTGATCTGAAAAAACTCGTGGAAGCTAAACCGAAAGGTGATGCTGTTGCTTTTGAAATCATCGATCTTCAGGATCAGTGGTATGTCGGTAAAATGTTCGCTGGTATCAGTGAAACCGCCATCGATTCTTCCATGTTCTCGAATGCTTATATGGAAATTGGTAAAGCCATTGGTGGTATGGAAAAAGCTGCTGGTATGCCTATGTCGATCAGTCACAATTACAGTTCGACAGAACATAAAATGGACTTAGAAATCGCCATGCCAGTCGCTGCTGAAATGAAAATGGCTGACGGTCTTGCTTGTGGTAAAATACCAGCAGGTAAAGCGGCTAAATACGTGTACAAAGGTTCCTACGATGGAACTCCTGCTGCATGGGGTGCTTTCATGGGCGCTTTGACAAAAGAACACAAACCTCGTTGGTCACCTTATGAAATTTACGCCAACGATCCAATGACGGTAAAAGATCCTTCTGAATTCATCACTTGGTTGATTGTTCCAATTGAATAATCACGATCGTGAAATAATAAATGGAGGCGCTGTTTTCAGCGCCTCTTTTTTTTTAAAAACTTTTAGCCTAATTCTAAAAAGAGCTTCCTTGATATGATGAATGAATTTCCGTGAATCATAAAACGTATAGTTGAAAGTTGCGAGTAAATAGTTTTGATTTTTCCTCTCGGTATCTGACATCTTCACCGGTATTTTTGCGGCCATGCAAAAAGAATCCAGGGTGTCGACGGGAGTGTGGTATATGTTGATAGCCGTATTGTTTTTTGCAGTGATGAATGCAACTGCGAAAAAGCTTCATCATCTTCCTTCACACGAACTGGTTTTCTTCCGTTCCATTTTTGTCTTTTTCATCACGCTGTATTTTATCCTAAAGCACAAGCTTCCTTTGTTGGGCAATAACCACAAGTGGTTGTTTTTGCGCGGTGTTTCCGGACTTACTGCGCTTTTGTTGTTTTTCATGACATTGAAAAATATGCCGATTGCAAGTGCAACGTCACTTCAATATCTCTCGCCAATTTTCACCGTGATTTTTGCAGCGTATATGAACCATCAACTGGTGCGAAAAATCCAATAGTTCTATTTTGCATTGGCATTTTCTGGTGTATTGCTGATCAAAGGTTTTGATGAAAGGGTGAGTATTGGTTGGTTGTCAGTTGGTGTGCTCGCAGCGGTCATCGCAGGATTCGCATACAACTCCATCATCAAGTGCAAGAAAACGGATCATGCATATACGATTGTCATCCACCTCACCTTGGTGAGTATTCCTGTCACTGGCGTTTGGTGTTTTTTCGATTTCGTGATGCCCTTAGGTTGGGACTGGTTATTGATTGTCATCATGGGCATCAGCACAAATCGCACAATTCTACTCCTTAAAGCATTGATGTCTGGCAATGCTGCAGATATCACTCCATGGAACTACACCGGCGCCATCTTCGCTGTATTCAGTGGCTATTTATTTTTTGGCGAAAGCATTGGACTTCTTGCTTTGGTCGGTATGGCGGTGATTGCGGTGGCGTTGATCTTGAACTCCAAACTCCAGAATTGAATTATGAATTATGAATTATGAATTATGAATTTGCTGCATGAAATTGTAAGGTGGAATATGAAGAGGTAAGTAACTATGATTTGAATATCTTTTTGTGCGCTTTGTGGCTTTTAACTTTGAGCTCTTTGTGGTTAAAAAAACTCAATAACCAAATAGCCTCTGCACCAATCTTAAAAAAGTATGAGGTATTAGGTATTAGGTATAAGGTGCGCGGAGTTAAGACTGTGAGGCGATCAACTTTTATCCAACAACCCAATGCCTGCCGCAACCTTGAACCTTGAACCTTGAACCCTCCCAGGCGAGCACACATCTGCGCTCAGAGTAGGCTTGATGCCAATTTTAAATATTAAATCTTAAATCATCGCTCATTTCCTCGTTTCAATCACCACCGCACCAATCTCCGTCCTTGAAAAATCAAGATTCATTTCGATCTGATTGCCGTTGACTTTGGCAGTGGTTGAACCTTTCACAACAGACGCAACTTTCTCTGCAAAATTATTTCCGGATGCTTTCGAGAGTTGTGTGTTGAATGCTTTATAGTCGATTGGATTTTTGGAAACCACAATCGCGAAGTAATCCGCATTACCCACTTCATCAGGATACATGGAATAATCTCTTGGGAATAATCTTCTGCCGGTGATGCCACAATACGGTGAATGTTTTTCTGTATACGGGAATAGGGTATAGGAAGTGCCATCCGTTTCTTGTCCAAATACATATACATGACACGCTACATTGTTGATGCACTCCAATTTGAATTCCTCATTTGATTTCATTGGACGACTTGTTGTAAACATGCCATTACCACTTTGTGTCAACGCGAGGTTAGAACCGTCTTTGTTCAACACAATACCGAATTTTGCTGTGAGTAAATTTGTTGTTGGTGATGAAGCATCACTCATCGGATAAATACCATAAGCCTCTTTCACGAAGATTTCGAAGTCATCATAACTCACCCATGCCACACCGTTTTGTCCCCATTCTTTTCCCCATGAATTCATGATTTGAAATCCGCCCATGTTTTGTGCGAATTTGTAATCGTCGTATCCGATCACACACATGGCGTGTCCACCGAAGCCTTGCATATTGACATCATCGTCTGTTGCGCGCCACATGTCTTTGCCCATCATGTTCTGCATAAAACTTCCACCGACCATCATACCAATGACTACTGGTGCGCCTTGTGCAATGTTCTGTTTGATGGCAAGCATATTTACCTTGGAAGCATCTTCACCATTGCGTCCACCTGTTAAGCGCTGATAACCGTCAATTTTGAAATCTGATGCTTCACGCAATTGCATCTGATTAGGTCTTGTACTGCAATCATCATCGTTGTAAGGCATGTCTTCATATGGTGCAAGACCTTTGTCTTTCATTACCTTCATGGCTTCGGTGAGGTACGAGCCTTGACAGTTTTCCAATGCGATCTGATTGTACAAAAAGGCAGGGGAGAAGCGGTGTTCGTTTGGATCACCTCCGGTTTCGCGACTGCGCATGATGGAACGCGCTGCGTATGCACTCGCCCATGCAACACATGATCCTTGTTGACCTTGATTCAATCGGTCGGGTGCAAATTTCAACAGTGAATATGATTCCGGGAGTGGATTCGAAATGTTGTTGGACAATGGTTCATAGATCTCATTGCTTTCGTATTTCTTTTTATCGAAACTGGCGCCCAATGAAAACAATGAACTTTGATCTGCACCTGTTTCAGAAGATGGCAGAACACTGTTGCAACCTTTTCCACCAGCGAAATAAATGATGCCACCAACGATGGCAACAATGAGCAACATTTTTGGATTTCTTCCAAAAAGACCGATGAGAATGGGAATGAGGTTGCCTATTCCACCACCGCCACCACCGCCGCCTCCGCTGCGAGGTGTGTAACTTCCCTGATTGTCGTCTCTTTTGATTCTGATTGGCATAGCTTGATGTATTAAATACGTTTGATGATTCTAAGTTGATGGGTGTATTCTCTGCTATCGCGGTTGAATATACCCTGATGGTCTAATGCATCACATCTAACTTTACCAGATGCATGGATAATTTCAATGTCGTTGTTTTTTGTTCTGAATATGATCCCGACATGAATGATCTTACCATCGGCATTGTCGAAGAATGCTAAATCGCCAGATTGTGCTTCTTCTATGAATGTGACAACTTCTCCTTGTTCGGATTGTTGCCAGGCATCGCGGCGAATTTTTTTACCATGAAGTTTAAATACGATTTGGGTAAATCCTGAGCAATCGATTCCTGCAAATGTTCTTCCTCCCCATAAGTATGGACTTCCCAAAACATCATTGCCGTGTTTTCTAGAGAAGAGGAATTGTATTCAAGTGAAATTCCTGTTTTTCCTGTTATCAAAGCAATCTTAGATTGATTGGGATCGATGTATGATCCCGCTGGAATTATTTTGGATTCCGGTCCATCTGTTATTTGTGCGAAAAGCGAAGTGATCATGGTGGATTGTTGTTCATCCTGACAATCGACCAATTGTTTTTTGTCCACCCATCCTTCATAATGGTCGAATTGTGTTCGCACCATCATCCACTTCTCATTTTGATCGAGGAGTTCTGCGGTTTCACCAAAAATCATTTGACTGATCATCTCACTGCGATCAGTTGGTTCTTTCCTCATGGGTATTGTTCCTAATTCACACTTCAGCAATTGCATCATTTATTCTTTGTAGGCAAAGTAATTTGATATCGCCAATTGTTGATCAATGCCTGTTTTTTGTTGTTGACAGTCCAGGATTTGGTTTTTAGTCTGGTTTATTTTCTGTTTGGTCGACAATTTTCGCCGCTTCGGTCGATAAAATCTCATTTTTAACATTTCGTAAGTCGTTGATTTTCAATAAAAAATAGAATATTTAGAAAATTTCATCCGTGGAATTTGGTATTTAGTCGAAGTTGAATCTATATTTGTCGAACGAAAAACAAATTCTATCGAAGTCCTTACTGAGTTCTTATGCCAAACTAACCAGGCCTAAGACACGATGATAAACTTCATTACCGTAATAATCCGCCAACTGATTGGAAACAACATTCCGGTTCAGGGCGGTACAGAAAAAAATGGTCATGTTGAATTATTCCCAGCTCCAGCATATATACAGGTGAAAAATCACCTTCCATATACTTCAAATCGTAATCATTAAATCAATTCATACTTAATTCTGATGACAATGAAAAATCAAAACAAGTCACGAGTGTTGAGTAAGCAATTACTCATGTTTGTTTCACTGCTTCTCGCGGGAACCTTGGTTTCTGTTGAGATGAGCGCTCAGAGTCGTCCACAGGCAAATTTAAATGCCAGTGGAATTCTGCAGCTTCCCACTACTGTTGCTTTAGCTACTAGCTATGAGATCAGTTTGAGTTCATTTGGTTTTGCCAATGAGACTGAAGCCATTCAGTTCTTCAAGACAAAATCTTATGATTCTTTCTTTATCCGTCCAAATTACGCTTCGGGTAAGGCTACCATTTATCTGGATACGAAAGTTCATCCAGGTTGGACAGTGTCTCAATGGAACAATCTATTGAATAGTCAGACAAACACAACTCCTCTTTTGAATTAATCCAAAACTAAATTCTTTTCTAACCTAAATTTTAAGAATGAAACATTTGTATCAAAGCCTAAAAGGTTACGTCGCAATTCTGATCTGCTTTTTATCAGTTAGCGCTGTAGCTCAATTAAACGTAAACAGCGCTGCATCGGCTGAAGATTTGGCTAACGCCATCCTCGGTTCTGGTGTCAGCGTTTCTAACGTTACACTCCATTGTGGTCCCGGTGGCTCCGGTATATTCAGCAATGGTGGTTCTACAAACGTTGGTTTGAATGACGGTATCCTGTTGACCAGCGGTCGTGCAGCTGATGCTATCGGTCCAAACAACGATGGTAGCCTTACCTTCGAACAACCTAACGCTTATAATGGCGATAGCGAACTCGATAACTTGGTTTCCGGTTCAATCGAAGACGTTTGTCGTCTCGAATTCGATTTCGTTGCTGAAAGTGAGTTCATCTCTGTTCAATATGTATTCGGTTCTGAAGAATACAATGAATATGTGTGTTCACAATTCAACGACGTTTTCGGTTTCTTCGTTTCTGGTGCTAATCCTGGTGGTGGTAACTACAACAACTTCAACGTTGCTTTGGTTCCTTCTACCAACCTTCCTGTTTCTGTAAACACCATCAACAATGGTTCTGCAGGTAATCAGGGAAGTCCTGCAAACTGTGTATCTCTTGCACACTCTGCACTTTATACAAGCAATGCGGGCGGCCTTTCTATCCAGTACGACGGTTTCACAGTGGTTTTGACAGCGGAAATCGCTATCGTTCCTGGTGAAACTTATCACTTCAAATTTGCAATTGCTGACGTTTCTGACAGTCGTCTCGATAGCGGTGTATTCATCCGTTCACAGAGCTTCTCAGTTTTCACTTGTGCTGCTGGTAGCATCTTCAATGAGTCTACTGCTCCTGCAGATTTTTGCCTCAAATGATGATATTTCTGACATGATCAATGTTGGAACTACTTCTACTGCAACTGGTGATACTTATACTTTCCTCCTGACCAATATGGCTGGAGAAATTCTTGCTATGGATGCTAATGGTCAGTTTGACCTTGGTGCTTATCCTGCTGGAACTTACTTCGTATGGGGTGTTTCTTACGACGGAGAAGTGAGCGGTATCGAAGTTGGTGCTATGATTCAAGACATTTCTTTCGTTGATGGCGAAGGTTGTTTTGATATCTCTACTCCACTTGCTTTCACTACAGAACTTTGCTCAAGCTTCGAATTGATCGCTTGTGCTCCTGAGGTTACTGTAGAATGTGGTAGCGACTTGAATAACTACGAACTTACTGGTTTCCCAGTAGTTGAAGTTGCTTATAACGATGGTGATATTTCTATCATTCCTATGGATGAAATCATCCCTGGTGATGATTGCGGTTACACCATCATCCGTACTTGGGTGATCACTCTTGGTGATCTTTCTCAAACTTGTACTCAGGTGATTCACGTTGTTGACACTCAAGGTCCTGTATTCGGTGACCTATTGGATGTTTCTGTACAGTGCCTAGAAGAAGTGCCTGCACTTCTCGAAGTATCTGCATGGGATGCTTGTTCTGGTGAAGTTCCTGCTGAAGGATGGCAGAGCCAAACTGGTGAAGTTGAATCTGAGTGTGTTCTTTCAACTGCTTTTGGTCCTGGTGCTGACTGGGCTGTATGGCTTCCAGTTCTCGCTTCTGATAGCGAAACTTCAAGTGCAAACTTCGTATTCGATGCTAACGGTGGTCATTTCGATCAGTTCATCGATGGTACTGCTCACCTTTATGGTACAGTTGTGAATACTGCTAACGCAAACGAACAGTTTGTTGTTGACTTGAAATTTGAAAATAAAGCTGATTGGGCTGCTTGGAGCGCTCTCGGACGTAACTATAAGAATGACCTCGGTCTTGCTTGTGCTACTGCTGATCATATCAACTGGAGCTACTACGAACTCGTAGGTGGTTTCTCTACTTTGACTGGTGCTGGCGACCTCGCTGGTGACGTTCTTTACTTGTATCACATGCCTGCTGATTTCTACTTCGGTTTCCAAGTAGGTATCGGTGCTAACAACAAGAACTGTAACAACGGTCTTTCTGGTTGGTTTACTTACAACGGTTTCGTTGGTGGTGAGAAAGTTGAAGGTCACGGTGACGTGAACACTGACGCTGATTGCGAACCAGTAAATGATAACGATTGTATCCACCACACTTCTTTCACACAATTCTATCGTGCGGTTGATGCTTGCGGTCACGCAACCATCGAATCTATCGAAATCGTTGTTGACGACACTACTGCTCCTGAATTTACAAACTGTCCAGAAAGTCTTACCATCGAATGTAGCGACGCAATTCCTGCTGTTGCTGAAGGTGTAAGTGCTACTGACAACTGTTCTGGTGATGTTGCTGTTGTTTACCTTGGTGAAACATCTGAAGGTGATGCTTGTGAGACTGTATTGACTCGTGTTTGGGCTGCTACAGACGTTTGTGGTAACCGCACTGATTGTGTTCAGACTATCACTATCCGTGATACTACTGCTCCAGTACTTAACGGTACTCCAGATGCAGAAATCACTGTAGAGTGTGACGCTGTTCCTGCTGCTGCTGAAGTTACTGCTACTGACAACTGTCAGGAAATCGTTAACGTTGAATACGCTCAGTCAATCGAGCCAGGTAACTGCCCAGGTTACTACACTATTTCACGTAACTGGTATGCTACTGATAGCTGTGGAAATGATGTTGCTTTCAACCAGATCATCCACGTTCAAGATACAACTGCTCCTGAGTTCGATCCTTATGATTTCTACGCTCACATCGAGTGTGATGAAATTCCTGCTGTGATCACTGCTCATGACAACTGTGGCGAAGCTACTGTTGTTGTTATCGAAGAAGTTCTCAATTCTGGTGGTTGCCTCGGTGTTTACCACAGAGTTTATGAAGCTACTGACGAGTGCGGTAATACTGCTACTGCTGAACAGTACATCTCTATCCTCGATACTACAGCTCCAGTTATCTACGGTGTACCTGCTGATGCTACTATCGAATGTAACGAAGTTTCAGTTGGTGAAAATGGTAACTACTTCGGTAACGATGGCGTTTATGGTGTTGACAATTGCGAAATGGAAGTAACTATCACTTACAGTGAAGAGGTTGTTCCTACTGACGACGATTGCCCACAATCATACGATATCATCCGCACTTGGGTTGCTATTGACTATTGCGATAACGTTGATTCAGCTTCTCAGACTGTACACGTAATTGATTCTACTGCACCATCACTCTACATACCTCAAAGCTACGAAGCTTCTTGCGACGCTGAATTGGAGTATGCTGATGCTTCTGCTGAAGACAATTGTGGTGCTGTTTCTATCTCTGAATTGGTTGATACAATTCCTGGTTCATGTCCACAGTCTTACACCATCACTCGCACATTTGTTGCTACTGATGAGTGTGGTAACTCTTCTGAGCCACAAACTCAGTATATCGAAGTTATCGACTGGACTGCTCCAATGTTCGGTTATGACAACCAATACTACTTCACTTACGAATGTGACGAAGAAGTTGAACTCGTTCAACCTTCTGCTACTGACAACTGTGGTGAAGTTTCTTACTCACACATTGATACTCTTGCTTGGGGTAACTCTTGCTACAATGGTTTCACACGTGTTTGGACTGCTACAGACGAATGCGGTAACAGCAGCAACTGGTATCAGTATATCTATATCCAGGACACTACTGCTCCAGTTATCACTGGTGAACTTGAAATCACGCGTCCTTGTGATGATTACATGGGAATCTTCGTAACTGCTACTGACAACTGTAACGGTTATACTTTCGATTCTTGGGATGAATTCGCTTCTGGTTCTTGCGCAGGTAACGTGATCCGTCACTACACTGCTTGGGATTCTTGCCAAAATCAATCTGAAGAATTCGTACAGATCATTCACCTCACTGATGAAGTTGCTCCAGAAATCGTAGAAGAAACTGCTGATTTCGAAGTTGAATGTGGTGAGGACTATTCAGTACCTGCTCCAATATTCGCTGACAATTGCGACGAAGACCTCGATATCACTTCTGATGTGACTTTTGAAGTTGTTGATTGTGTACGTTACGAAACTTACACTTGGACTGCAGTTGACCATTGCAATAACGCTACAACATCTACAACTGTTGTAACTATTGTTGATACACTCGATCCTTGGTTCGAAAACTTCCCAGCTGATGAAGAAGTGAGCTGCGATCAGGAATTGCCTGCTGTAGTTTATCCTTTGGCTTATGACCAGTGTGATGAAGAAGTTGAAGTTGAACTCGCTATCGATTCTGCTCCAGGTTCTTGCCCACAAGAAATGTACATCTACCGTACTTTCCGTGGATTCGATGAGTGCGGAAATCAGGTTGTTGAAACTCAAACCATTCACGTGGTTGACCACATTGCTCCAATGTTCGGTTATGACAACCAATACTACTTCACTTACGAATGTGACGAAGAAGTTGAACTCGTTCAGCCTTCTGCTACTGACAACTGTGGTGAAGTTTCTTATTCACACGTGGATACTTTGGCTTGGGGTAACTCTTGCTACAATGGTTTCACACGTGTTTGGACTGCTACAGACGAATGTGGTAACAGCAACAATTGGTACCAGTATATCTATATCCAGGACACTACAGCACCAGTTATCTCTGGTGAACTTGAAATCACTCGTCCTTGTGATGATTACATGGGAATCTTCGTAACTGCTACTGACAACTGTAACGGTTATACTTTCGATTCTTGGGATGAATTCGCTTCTGGTTCTTGCGCAGGTAACGTGATCCGTCACTACACTGCTTGGGATTCTTGCCAAAATCAATCTGAAGAATTCGTACAGATCATCCACCTCACTGATGCTATTGCACCAGAAATCGTGGAAGAAACTGCTGATTTCGAAGTTGAATGTGGTGAGTACTATTCAGTAGTTGCTCCAATTTTCGCTGACAATTGCGACGAAGAACTCGATATCACTTCTGATATGACTTCTGAAGTTGTTGATTGTGTACGTTACGAAACTTACACTTGGACTGCTGTTGACCATTGCAATAACTCTACAACATCTACAACTGTTGTAACTATTGTTGATACTCAAGATCCTTGGTTCGTTGGTTTCCCTAGCAACATGGAAGTAAGCTGCGATCAGGAAATGCCTGTGGTACTTTATCCTTCTGCTTATGACAATTGTGATGAGCAAGTGGAAATTGAATTGGCTATCGACACTGTTGATGGCGATTGCCCACAAGAGAAGTACTACAACTATACTTTCCGCGCTTATGATGATTGTGGTAACGACGTTGTTGAAACTATGACCATTCACGTATATGATTACTATGCGCCAATGTTCGATTATGACAACGAATACTACTTCTCTTACGAATGTGACGAAGAAGTTGAACTCGTTCAGCCTTCTGCTACTGACAACTGTGGAGAAGTTTCTTACTCACACATGGATACTTTGGCTTGGGGTAACTCTTGCTACAATGGATTCACACGTGTTTGGACTGCTACAGACGAATGTGGTAACAACAGCCAGTGGTTCCAGTATATCTATATCCAGGACACTACTGCTCCAGTTATCTCTGGTGAACTTGAAGTATCTCGTCCTTGTGATGATTACATGGGTAACTTCGTAACAGTTACTGATAACTGTAACGACTACTCTATCGACTCTTGGGATGAAACAGCTTCTGGTTCTTGCGCTGGTAACATTATCCGTCACTACACTGCATGGGATGATTGTCAAAACCAATCTCTCGAGTTCGTTCAGATCATTCACTTGACTGACACTGTAGCTCCGGTAATTGAGAACGCTCCAGAAAACATCGAAATTGAGTGTGGCGATAGCTACCCTGCTTATGAGCCAATTTGGTCTGACAACTGCGACGAAGAACTTGATCTTTCTGCTATCAGCTCTATCAACTGGGTAGGTTGCAATCAAGTTATCTCTCAGGTTTACTTCGCTGTTGACCATTGCGGTAACGAAAGCTCTGTATCACGTACTATCACTATCGTTGATACTACTGCACCAGTTCTTTCTAACCTTCCTGAAGATGAAAGCTACTCTTGCGATCAAGTGATTCCTGTAGCTGAAGTTACTGCTGATGACGTATGTGACGGTGACCTAGATGTTACTCACAATGATGTTATCATCCCAGGTAACTGCCCTGCTACTTACGAAATCGTTCGTACATTCTACGCTGTAGATGGTTGTGGTAATGATGTTTCTTACGATCAACACATCTCTGTGTCTGATAACGAAGCTCCAGAATTCACATTCATCCCAGAAGGTGGTAACTACACTTGTGAAGAAGGTGCGCCATTCGTTGATGCACAAGCTGAAGACAACTGTAGCACATTCGACATCACTTCTTTTGACGTGACTGTTGATACTACTATCGTGATCAACTTCGCTGCTGAGCAAGTAACATATTGCGGAACACTCATCACACGCTACTTCGTAGCTGAAGATGCTTGTGGTAACGCTGATACTGCTTCTACAGTGTACTTTGTTTATGACAACGTTGCTCCAACTTTCGATCAGGATCTTTCTGATGTGTACGTTCAGTGCGCTTCTGATATCCCTGCTCCAGTTGAAGTTACTGCTACTGACAACTGTACTACTGCTACAGTAAGTGTTGATACTGACGTTCTCGAATCTGACACTTGTGGTAATCAGACTATCCTGGTGATCTACACTGCAATTGACGAGTGTGGTAACACTGCTAGCACTTCTTACCAAATCATCGTAAATGATGATACAGATCCAGAATTCGTAAACTGTCCTTCTGACATCGTGTTGGCTTGTGACGCAGAAATCCCAGCTCCTGCTGCACCTTCTGCAACAGACAACTGCGACCAAAGCGTTGACGTTTCTTACGAGCAGTTTGTATTCGGTGATGTTCCTGCTGAAGGTTCAATCGCTGATTGTGATCTGATCACTCCGGTTCGTCCAGCTGATAACCCATGTGTATATCCTTACGATTGGGCTATGGTGATGTTCGGAATGCCTACCGCTCACAAATGGTACTACGTTTCTGAAGGTAGCCTCGTTCAGTATCCTGACGGTTCTACTCACCTCGAAGCTACAATGAACAACGTGTTGAACCCAGCTAACGGTTGGTATGTAAACGTGTGGTTCTCTGGTAACATGGATTGGTCTACTTGGGCTAGTCAGTCGTTCCCAACTGGTTTCAAAGGTGATTGCGGTGGTGTTGGTGCTAACCACGAAGCTTGGGCTTACTCTCTGCTTATGGCAGGTGAAGGTGCTGAACTCGTTGGTTTCGGTTCTTACAACGGTTCTTCTTTGAACCTCGTACACGCTCCGATCAACAACTACTTCGGTTTCCAACTTGGTGATGGTGCTAACAACTACAACGATGCTTATGGTTTCGGTGGTTGGTTCAGCTATAGCGGTACCTTCATGGACGCTTCTATCTCTGGTGCTGGTGACTTCGCATTCGAACTCGATTGCTGCCCAGACTACTGGTTGGTTCGTCAGTGGACTGCTGTTGATTGCTCTGGTAACTCTTCAACTTGCACTCAGACCATCACATTTGAAGGTACTGAACCAGTTGTTGTGACTCCTCAAGCTCCAGTAGTTTCTAACAACGAAACAAAAGCTGAAAGCAACCTTTCTGTAATGCCAAATCCTGCAACTGACAAAACCATGTTCTCATTCACTGCTTCTATGGCTGGTAAGACAACACTCGAAGTGTTCGACATGACCGGTAAGAAAGTAGCTGATGTATTCATGGGTGTAGTTGAAGCTGGAGTTGAGTACAAAGTGGACTACAATGTAAACAGCCTGGCAACAGGTATCTACACTTATCGCCTCACTAACGGTAACGCTACCGATATGGGCAAACTGATCATTAGTAAGTAATCAGTTTTTAAGTATATCTTTTAACAGAACCCCTCTCTGCGAAAGCAGAGAGGGGTTTTTGTTTTACTCCAATTGGATTTAAGATTTAAAATTTAAGATTTAAAATTGGCATCGGGCTTACTCTGAGCGCAGATGTGTGCTCGCCTGGGAGGGTTCAAGGTTCAATGTTCAAAGTTCAATGTTGCGGTAGGCATTCTTTGTTAGAAAAGATTTGAGCGCCTCACAGCCTTAACTCCGCGCACCTAATACCTAATACCTTGTACCTAATACTTTGAGATTTTAGATTTAAAATTTAAGATTTAAAATTGGCATCAGGCTTACTCTGAGCGCAGATGTGTGCTCGCCTGGGAGGGTTCAATGTTCAATGTTCAATGTTCAAAGTTCAAAGTTGCGGGCAGGCATTCTTTTTTAGATAAGATTTGATCGCCTCACAGCCTTAACTCCGCGCACCTAATACCTAATACCTTGTACCTAATACTTTGAGATTTAAGATTTAAAATTGGCATCAGGCTTACTCTGAGCGCAGATGTGTGCTCGCCTGGGAGGGTTCAAGGTTCAATGTTCAAAGTTCAAAGTTGCGGCAGGCATTCTTTTTTAGATAAGATTTGATCGCCTCACAGCCTTAACTCCGCGCACCTAATACCTAATACCTTGTACCTAATACTTTGTGATTTAAGATTTAAAATTTAAGATTTAAAATTGGCATCAGGCTTACTCTGAGCGCAGATGTGTGATCGCCTGTGAAGGTTCAATGTTCAATGTTCAAAGTTCAATGTTGCGGTAGGCATTCTTTGTTAGAAAAGATTTGATCGCCTCACAGCCTTATTTCCGCGCTCCTAATACCTAATACCTTGTACCTATTACTTTGGGATTTATAACTAAAGATCGACGAGGAGGTGAATTGGTTATAGAGTTTTCTTTAACCACAAAGAGCTCAAAGTTAAAAGCCACAAGGCGCACAAAAAGATATTCAAATCACGGTTACTTACCTCTTCATATTCCACCTTACAATTTCATGCAGCAAATTCATAATTCATACTTCATAATTCATAATTCATACTTCATACTTCATAATTCACAATTAAAAAAGGCAGCCACTAGACTGCCTTTTTATTCATCTGTATTTCGGGTGTTTATTTTTTCTCTTTTGTCGCTGGCTGCGTTGCTGGTTTTGCTTCAACCGGCTTCACTTCTGCAGGTTTGCCTTTTTGTGCAGGAGCGCCTTGTGGTGCTGCAGCTGTGCCGTCAACTTTTTCTACTTTGATCAATTCAACATCGAAAATCAAAGTGGAATTGGCTGCAATTTTACCTTGTGCTCTATTGCCATAAGCCAAATTTGATGGGATATAGAAAGTTGTCTTTCCACCTTCTTTCATCAATTGCAATCCTTCTGTCCATCCTGTAATGACTTGGTTCAAACCAAACGTAGCTGGTTGTCCGCGCTCTACAGAACTATCGAATACTGTTCCGTCGATCAAAGTACCATGGTAATGAACCGTTACTTTGTCATTGGCATCAGGTGCTTGTCCGCTTCCTTCTGTGGTTGTTTTGTATTGAAGTCCTGATGCTGTCGTTTTAACACCTGACTTTTCTTTGTTGGCCTTCAGGTAATCTTCGCCAGCTTTTTTGGAAGCCTCTGCTTTTGCATCAGCTATTTTTTTGGATTCTTCGCGGTAGATTTTATCGGCTGTAGCAGCATCCATAGATGATTTGCCACTTAATGCAGCAGCAATAGCTTCTGTGATTTTGGCCTGATCATAATTGGTAATTCCGCTCTTTTTAATGGTTTCCGCCATACTCACACCCAAGGCGTAAGACACACTGTCCTGGTGGGTCTTGAGGGTTTGTGAAAATGCTGTGCTTGTTGCGAAAAGCGCAAAAGCAAATACAATTTGTTTCTTCATGGATTTTTTGTTCTGAATGTTAATGGGTTAAACAATTCTTTGGGGTAAAATTATTAAAGTCTGCCTAATTCCTGACAGAGGATTAACCTCTCGTAAACACGAAATGCTCGGAATTGGAAAGTTTTGCATTGTATGCGTAATTGTCAACTTCAAATGCCCGAAGATCCTCAGGATGGGCAATTTCGTTTTCTATAAAAAACCTTGCCATTTTTCCACGGGCCAGTTTAGCATACGTGGAAGTAACCACATATTTATCACCCTTCTTTTCCTTGAACTCGCAATGAATCACCCGTCGATCGAGGGTTTTCAGGTTGATGGCTTTGAAGTATTCGTCAGATGCGAGATTGAGCAAAATGCCCTTTTTATCCAAACTACGTTTGATTTCCGACGTGATTTTTTCCTCCCAGTATTGGTAGAGATTTTTTTATTGTAGGGAAATTTTGATGGGGTTCCCATCATCAAACGATAGGGCATTACCAGATCGAGAGGACGCATCACACCATATAGTCCGCTGAGAATTCGGAGGTTTTCATGGGCAAATTGAAGTTCCTTTGGTGAGAATTCTACCGCCTGCATTCCGCGATAGACCTCACCGCGAAACATCAAAATCGCGGGAAATGCATTGCGATGGGTAAATGGTTTTTTCCAACTCTGGAATCTCTGCTTGGATTCTTGAGCAATGGCTGGTGAAGCATCCAAGAGGTTTTGAAGGGTTTTCAAATCCAATTTGCGCAAGAGCTGAACCAGGGATTCTGCTTCTTTGATAAAGACCGGCTGACTACATTTCAGATCGGGATAATGGATCTGATCATCGAGAAGTTTGGCAGGAGAAATCACTGCGAGCAGTGAGCTCATAAGCGGTTTATTTTTTATCGAGATAATTACCGAAAGCTTCCTTGAATGCGGCAGTCATCATATCAGCCTGAAGTTCGTAACCTCTTTTGCTCAAGTGAATTTTATCCGCAGCAGCAAGTTCTGCTCTCTGCCATTGTTTAATAGAACCAAGTCCTCCCATGATTTCAAAGAGATCATAGACTGCACCGTCATATTTGGCGGCAAGTCTGTACATCACTTCCTGCACCTTGATGGCGTTTTTATTCGGATGACTCTTTTGATAGTAGGTGTCATTATTGGTGACAAACATGAAACAAACATCCGGATTTACACGGATGAAATCTGCAAGCAGTGAATCATAACGTGCTTCGTAAAGTGCTGCGTCGAAATCACCATCAGGAACATTGGCATCATTGACACCAATTCCGAAAATGGCGAGATCAGGCTGAAGTGTGGCCAGTTGTTCGCCGAACAATCCGCAACGTAGATAACTCCTCGTGCTCGCACCATTCACGCCAATGGCGTTATAGGTAATTCCACTTTTTTCTTCTCCAAGATATACTCCTTGAAATGTGAACCAAGATGCTTCGTTGTCGGTTCGATGAAATGTGAATTGGAGTTCGGAAACCCTAGGCGAAAATGTCAATTCGGTATATCCAGCGGATGGATTTTCAAAGATCTTCTGCAGTTGAACCGTGGTGTCTATTGCCAATTGAATGTTTTCACTGTTTTGGTGATAGATGCGCACTTTTCCAAAACGATAATCCACGGAATCATAAGACATCGCTTTGATGCGAATACTGGCTGTGCTATCGTAACTCGTAGCACTGATGCCCGACATTCCCCAAAGACAATCGTCTTTGCTCACACTATTGCGACAACCGGTCCATTGGCCGGTCCATTCACAATCGATGCTTTTGGGCGAATTGGTTTTGGCCAGTTCATAGGGAAATACAAATCCGCGTTCTCCGCGGGCGCCATACACCATTTCGGTGAAATTTTCGCGCATTTTATCTGTCAGGAATCCTCCCTGAACGTGCGAACCACCGATGTGTACGATGTTGATTTTCCCCTGGCCATTGAAAGCCAGATGCTCAAATTTTCCAAAGAGATTTTCCCACTTGTCCTTTTTTCCTTCAATGGAAATGTGGTTGAGGTCGTATTTGATGAATGAAAACTCTTCACGAATTCCGGTCGAATTCATGATGCCGCCATCCAAGCGAGCATCGGGCATCACGATCCAGGCGGAAAGGACCACCAGAACCAATGCTGAAAAATAGAACCGAAATGTTTTTCTCATAAATGTCTTCATACCCATAATCACGCCGTTTTAGGAAGGTTAGACTTCCCTATACGGTGATTCTCGCTTTTCGTTTCCGATTTGTAAGCGACAAATCAGAAGTTTGGTTTGAGCAGGTACTGAGAATAAAACTTGTCGATTTCATCCACGGCTTCCTGCGCTGTATCCACAACAGAGAAAAGAAACAAATCCTGTGCGGAAATATTTCTTTCCTGTTCTAAAAGAACAGCTTTTATCCAGTCAACCAGTCCGTTCCAGAAAGACTTTCCAACAAGAATGATAGGAAAACGGCCGATCTTATCGGTCTGGATCAAAGTCAAGGCTTCGAAAAACTCATCGAGGGTTCCAAATCCGCCTGGCATGACCACAAAACCCTGACTGTATTTCACGAACATGACTTTCCTGACAAAGAAGTAGTCGAAATTGATGCTTTTATCATGATCCACGTAGGCATTGCCATGTTGTTCGAAAGGCAGGACAATGTTCAGACCTACAGAGGTACCATCTCCGTCTTTTGCGCCTTTGTTGGCGGCTTCCATGATACCGGGACCACCACCGGTAATCACTCCGTATCCTTTTTGGGTGAGTTTATAAGCAATTTCTTCTGCTGTCTGATAATGCTGATTATCCGGTTTGGTGCGTGCCGATCCGAAAATCGAAACGCAAGGGCCAATTTGTCCCATTCTTTCATAACCTTCAACAAATTCTCCCATGATCTTGAAGATGGACCATGAGTCATTGGAACGTATCTCATTCCAGTTTCTTTGCTTGAATTTATTGGCTATTCTGCTGTCTTTTTCCATGAGCAATTGTTTTCGTTTTTATTCATTATAAAGGGCCGCGAAATCTCGTCCTGCTTTTTTCAGGATGAGGAATGTGACCGCTTTGGCTGGGGATTATCGTCGTGACCGAATGGCCTCGTATCAAACCCGACTCGCGAAAATACGATCAGAAAAGTGATTTTTTACGTTTTGATGTTTTTCCACCTAATCCAAGTACACCAAGCAATCCGCGGGCAAGCTCCCGCACTACTGTATTGCCTACTTGTCTGACCATGGTATTCTTGCTGAGTTTTTCTACCATGGAGGGCTCAGGCTTCTCGGTCTTTGTTTTAGGACGAGGTTTCACTTCTACTTCTTCAGATTCATCTTCTGCACGCGCATTTTGCAGTTTCGCCTCAAGTATTTCATACGCACTTTCTCTATCGAGTTCCTCTGCATATTTCTGTGCAAGAAAGGAGGAGGTCACCACACGATCAATCTCTTCAGGTGTAAGAACGCCCATTCTGCTCATCGGAGCTCTGAGATGCACTGCAGCGAGTGGAGTAGGTATGCCCTTTTCATTCAGTGCTGTTACCAATGCCTGACCTATTCCAATACTCGTGAGCAATTCTTCTGTTTTATAATATTCGGAAATAGGATAGTTCTCTGAGGTTTTTCTGATGGCCTTCCGATCTTTTTCAGTAAATGCTCGCAACGCATGTTGAACTTTTAGACCCAACTGTGCAAGCACATCTTCTGGAATATCATACGGATTTTGTGTGCAGAAATAAATGCCGACACCTTTGGAGCGGATCAGTTTGATGATGGCTTCGATTTGGTCCAACAATGCCTTTGAGGCTTCATTGAAAATCAAATGGGCTTCATCGATGAAGACGCATAACTTCGGTTTATCCAAATCACCTGCCTCTGGAAATGAATTGTAGATTTCTGCCAACATCTGCAACATGAATGTCGAGAACATTTTGGGCTTATCTTGAATGTCCGTGAGACGAACAATACTCACAATGCCTCGACCCTGTTGGTCGGTGCGTGTGAGATCGGATACTTCAAATGATTTTTCTCCAAAGAATATTTCTGCTCCTTGCGTTTCCAACTCAATGACTTTGCGGAGGATCGTAGCAACTGATGCTTCGGAAATTTTTCCGTATTCTTTTTCGATCAATTCCTTTCCTTCATCTGTGGAATACTGAAGCATTCTCTTAAAGTCTTTCAGATCGAGTAGGGGAAGGTTGTTGTCATCAGCGAATTTGAAAATGATGGCAACGATGCCGCCTTGTGTATCATTCAATTCTAAAATTTTAGAAAAAAGCACAGGACCAAATTCGCTGACTGTTGCGCGAAGTCTAGCACCTTTTTCTTTCGAAAGAGAAAGTAATTCAATCTGACATCCCGAGGGTGTATATGGAATACCGATGATCTGATGACGCTCTTCAATTTTGGGATTGATCACGCCAGGTGTTGCAATTCCGCTGAGGTCTCCTTTCAAATCCATCATTAAAACAGGGATGCCTTTGTTGGCCATGTTTTCGGCAATGATTTGCAACGTGACAGTTTTACCCGTTCCCGTAGCACCTGCGATGAGTCCATGTCTGTTCAACGTTTTTAGGGGAATACTCACCTGAGCTCCTTGTTGCGGGGTACCATCTAGAATGGCGCCACCTAATGTGATATAATCTCCTTTGAAGGTATAACCTTCTGTGATGTGTGTTTGAAAGGATGAAATGCGATCCATCTTTGAATGAAATTGTTTTATTGATTTTGTGATTCTTGATATTCCTTCAGGACAAGTCCATCGAGGAAAAATGTTCCGAACGGAATGATTGATGCGATAAATACGATGAGGGCTTTTTTAAATGGAAAATTTGCCTGCTGCATCGCTTGATAAATGGTGTACATGAATAGAATGAAAAGAATTCCATGCACCGTACCCGTGATGCGAACCGCTACAGGAATGTCTGCAAAATATTTTAGGGGCATCGCTACAAACAACAAAACCAAATATGACCATCCTTCGATGATACCTGCGGTGCGCATATCTTTTAGTGCTTTGGGTAGTTTCATAGATCAGGATTTTTTGCGATAAGAAGTTTTGAAAGTCTTTCCTTTTTTTCCAGGGGAAGATCTTTTGGTTTTATTGGTTGGCGTATTTTTTTTCGCAGGCTTAGCGGATGGTTTCCTTTTTTTCTCATGAAATGCGCCTTTGAATTCGGGATCTTCCAAGCGTTTCTGCCTGTCAATTTCGCGCATCTGCTCTTGAAATTCTGGTTTCGGTGTTTCAAATTCACCGACATTTTCCGGTAGTGGTTTTCGATCGATAAACTGCCTGATCAGTTGTTCAATTTTTTTGACATGATATTTTTCCGAAGCATCCATAAAACTGATGGCCACACCAGTTTTGAATGCACGACCTGTTCTTCCAATACGATGAACATAATCTTCGTAATGCGAAGGAATATTGAAATTGATCACGTGTGATACTTCAAAAACATCGATGCCACGTGCACTCACGTCGGTGCTGATGAGTATCCTTACATCACCCCCTTTGAAATCGTCGATGGCGTTGATCCTGGCATTTTGTCCTTTGTTGGAATGCAGCAAGCGCATTTCGCCTACCGATTTTCGTTCGAGGTATTTGAAGATTTGTGTCGCTTCTTCTTTCGTCCTCACAAATACCATGACTCTTGCGAAGCTCTCATCGGACAATAATTTTTCCAGCAAATCGAGTTTGACCCGGAAATTGGCTGTCTCATAAATGTATTGTGCTACTGTGGTAGCTGGAGTAGCCTGTGGTGTTACTTCGATGCGTGTCGGAAATAGCAGAAAATTGTCGGCAAGCTTTTCTACCTTTTCAGGAAAAGTGGCTGAAAAAAGCAATTGTTGTTTTTTCTGCGGAAATTTTTCCTGCACATCCCGCAACTGAGGCCAGAAACCCATGTCCATCATCCTGTCGCATTCATCCAACACGATGTGTTTGATTTTTTTCGCAGGGATTTCACCACGCATATACAACTCGAGAAAACGACCTGGAGTGGATACAATCAAATCGACACCCGATTGCAATTTTTCTGCTTGGGCTTTAGGACCTATGCCTCCATAGAGTGCGGCCCATCGCAAGTCGGTATTGACCGCCAACTGTGCTACGCTCTTTTCTACCTGAACCACAAGTTCTTTGGTAGGTACCAGAATCAGACAACGCGGATCGGTGCCTTGTGCATATTTCAGCAACTGCAATAACGGAAGCAAATAGGCCGCAGTTTTTCCGGTGCCGGTTTGTGCAATTCCAATCACATCCTGGCCTGCAAGTATGCGGGGGATGGCTTTCTCCTGTATTTCAGTTGGCGTTGTATATCCAGCGGCCTCAATGGCCTCGAGAAATTGTTTGGTTATTTTGAGATCTGAAAATGTCATCATACATGTTATGGCATCACACCTGATCCTTCGATATCCAATGAGGAACCGGCGGTGCAATATATTTTTCCATCTTATCAAGAAGTGTTGTCGGATTTTCATCCATGAGCAACATGCTTCTGTTTTCTGCGCTGAGAAATCCTTCACTCACCATATTGTCGAGCATGGCAACAAGATGGTTGAAGTATCCTCTGGTATTCAGCAAACCTATTGGATAAGTGTGCAAGCCCAACTGTGCCCAGGTGAGTATTTCGAATAATTCGTCCAATGTGCCATATCCACCGGGCATTGCAATGATGCCATCACTCAGAGAATGCATCAGTGCTTTTCGTTCATGCATCGATTTGACCACGTGCATTTCCTGTAAATGGTCATGTGCAACTTCTTTGGTTCTAAGGAAGGTGGGTATCACGCCAATCACATGGCCGCCAGCGCTTAACGCAGCATCCGCGGTGATTCCCATCATGCCGATTTTTCCACCACCAAATACAATTTGGATTTTTCGGGATACAAGTTCGTTGGCCATGCTTTTGGCTGCATCGGCATATGCCGCGTTGTTTCCGGACCCTGCACCGCAAAATACAGTCACTGCTTTCATGTCGGGAAAATTACAAAGGGAAGGGCATCCCGAGGGATGCCCTTTTATCTCTTTTATCCAATGAATTGTTACTGTTTCATGATTCGTACGATTCTTCCCTGATCGTCACGTAACAAGTACATGCCTGTTTCCAGATTGGCCAGATTCAATTGTTGTACTTTGTTTTCTGCCATGACTAATTTTCCGGCAATATTGAATACTTGCACATTCAACATTTCGTTGAATCTGATGATGTCCTGCGCGGGATTGGGATAGACTTCAAAGGTTGTGGTTGTTGATTCCACTACTTGAATTGTTCCGGCGTTGTTGCTGTATTCTGGTGTTGTACCTACGAATAAAAACCATGTTTCAGATCCATCGGTGATGCGCCCCAGTGAAGTGTCTGGTGCGATATATCCCCATTCTAATTCATCTGCAAGCGTGAATCCATCCTGACCTACCAGACTGAGGTATTCTCCGTTGTTGCTCAATCGGAAACCAGCATGACGGACACCTTGTTGTTGATCCGCATCAGCCCAAAACAACAGCCAGCCATGTGCCGGAACGATCACGCTATCCGGAAAGTCGGTAGGTATTTTCCACTTATTGCGAACGAGCGGATCATCGCTCATATAGTAACCACCCACATTGATATCGAAATTGTTTGGATTGTACAATTCTATCCAATCTTCAAATTCATTCAGATTGTCAATGGTATCCGTTTGATTGGCAGTGAGAATTTCATTGATCAAAATGTTTTGTGGTTCAATGATGATCAGCGAATTGCTCACCGTAGGTGTCGGAATGCTGAAATCAATGCTTGTCGCAGAACCATCCGATTGGCGACCATAGCTGTGATCGGTAGCAATTGTACTGTAGGTATAACTGTCAATGTTGGTGATGCCATCCGGACCAGTCAGAACAATTGTTCCTCCTGTATTGTCAAGGAAAAATGGCGCGTGATTGACGTCGTCTGCAAGATCATTATCACACCAGATCAGTGTAAAACCGCCAGCGGGTATCACCGTGCGGTATGGACTAGATGCTGGTACTTGCCATTGTTGAAGGTCGCCATTTACACTGAGATAATAATTGGCCAGATTCACCTGATGTGCATTGGGGTTGTATATCTCAAACCATTGATCAAACTCATGTTCCGGATCATCATAGGTTGTGGCGTTATCGGTTTGCACTTCATTGATGAAAAGCAAATCATTGTTCAGGATTTCTACGTTGTTATCGTCGAATGTCACATTGTTGAAGTACTGCCATGTATCACATCCATCGCAGGTACGGCCCCAACTGATGTCTGAAGCCATGACAGGATAGGAAACGCTATCAATGATGGTTACACCGTCCGGGGCTGTCAGTAGAAAGGTTTCACCATCGACGCTAAGTGTAAAACCTGCATTGTGGTCGGCTCCTTGGGGAGTTGTATTGCCATAGTCGTCGTCGATCCAGAAAACAATAAAATTGTTGGGAAGTACCGTGGTTATACCCGCATCATCAGCTGGAATCTGCCATTTATCGAGGCTATCCGGATCATCACTGATATAATATCCTGCGAGATTGGTGATACCACTTCCGGGCGGATTGTAGATTTCAACCCAGTCGTCGTATTCGAAGAAATCATCCATCTCTCCAGCTTGATTGGAAGCGATGATTTCGTTGATACGAAGGTTCATGTTTTGGGTCATGCCGGTGAGCGCTACTGCGAGAAAAACAATGGTGATGAATGATTTCATAAAACTTTATCTGGTGAGCGAAAATACGTTTATTGCGTGATTTACCCTAACGTTAGGGTCATACATTCTTAACAATAAAAAGGATGAAACCTTTGGGTGGAAGGTATAATCCATTGAATATGGAATGAGGTGAAATTTCTGGTGGTTCTGCAGATGGTTTTGTGTATAGATCGATGGGAATGACAGGTTTGTCTTTTATTACACCTGAGATGTTGTGTTTGTAAATCCATTACAACCAAACAACCTAAAATTGCCGTATATTTTCCTCTTTTTATCGGCTGAAAATCTTTAAAATTGTTGTGGTAATCTGATAGGGGTTTTTACCTTGTACAAAGTAGCATGGAACGCGCAGTGATGCATATGGACCTCGATACGTTTTTCGTATCTGTGGAGCGGCTGTTGGACAGCAGGCTCAATGGTAAGCCTGTGCTCATCGGTGGAACATCCGACCGCGGTGTTGTGGCTTCATGTAGTTATGAGGCGCGGACATTTGGCGTTCACAGCGCCATGCCCATGAAACTCGCCCGACAACTTTGTCCAGATGCCATCATCATCAGAGGGAATTCTGGAAATTATATGAAGTACTCTGACATGGTTTCAGAGATCGTGCGCGAAGCTGTTCCGGTTTTCGAAAAAACTTCGGTGGATGAATTCTACTGCGATATGAGCGGTATGGATAAATTCTTCGGATGTTTTCAATATGGTGCAGAGCTGCGTGACAGGGTAATACGCGAAACAGGACTTCCGATTTCTTTTGGTCTTTCCATCAATAAAACGGTTTCGAAAGTGGCAACGGGTGAAGCAAAACCCAACAATAAAATGCATATTCTTTCTGGGCATGAGAAGGGATTTCTTGCACCACTTTCCATCAAAAAAATTCCCATGGTAGGCGATAAAACCTATCAGACATTGCGAAATATGGGTGTGAGTAAAATCATCACCGTGCAGGAAATGCCCATCCAATTGATGGAAAATGCATTTGGTGAAAATGGTGTTGCCATCTGGAAAAAAGCCAATGGTATTGATAACTCTCCCGTGATTCCATATCAGGAAAGAAAATCTATTTCGACTGAAAGAACTTTCGATCGCGATACCATTGATGTGGTGAAACTGCGTGGCATCCTGCTGGCAATGGCGGAAAATCTGGCTTTCCAATTGCGAAGAGGTAATAAACTTACATCATGCGTTACACTCAAAGTGCGGTATTCTGATTTTCAAACACAAACTTTGCAGGCGCGAATTCCTTATACCGCAGCTGATCATTTGCTGATTCCTAAAGTGCTCGAACTTTTTGATAAACTCTACAACAGAAGACTTCTGGTCAGACTCGTCGGCGTGAAATTGAGTCACCTTGTAGGTGGTGGATACCAAATCAATTTGTTTGATGATACCGAAGAACGCATCAATCTTTATCAGGCTATGGATAAAATGCGCGAAAAATTCGGCGATCGTGCTGTGATGAACGCGGCAGGAATGACGGCAAAATCCATCGGCCGTTGGAATCCATTCAATGGTGATGCGCCGCCACTGCTGGCCAACCGACGTCAATAATTTTTACAACGCATAAAGGGATAATGTCGGAATGATCAACACCCATTCATTCTATTCTTTGAGATATGGCGCAATGGATCCAACTGCGCTACTCACTCTTGCAAAGGAGAAGGGATGGCGTGAATGTGTTCTGACTGACATCAATTGTACGGCTGGATTGATCGAATTCGCCAGACTTGCTCCAAAATTCAACGTTCGACCAATTGCAGGTATCGACTTTAGGAATGGAATCAAACAACGTTATGTCGCCATTGCTAAAAACAACGAAGGCTTTGCACAGATCACCGAACATCTTTCAAAACATTTACACGAGGAAAGCGAATTTGATGCAGTAGCATCGGCATTTACTGATGTCTATGTGGTCTATCCGTTTTCAGTATTAAATGAAGAGAAACGAAGTCCTGAAAACTTTCCATTGCGCGAACACGAGTTCATCGGTGTTGCCGTACGCGATATTCCGAAATTGAGATTTTCCAAATGGAAAAATTTCCCAGAAAAACTAGTGGCCATGCATACTGTTACGTTTCGGAACAAACGTGACTTTAATGCACATCGACTGCTGCGTGCAATTGATTTGAACACGTTGTTGAGTAAGCTACCAGTTGATGAACAAGCATTGCCCGATGATGTAATGCACACATGCGATGAATTGATTCTTGCTTTCGAAGACTTTCCCAAAGCGATTGAAAATATGGAGCAGCTGATGCGCAATGCTTCCATCGATTTCGGATTTGAATCGGGCAATCATAAAAACCAAAAATATTATACCGGAAATGAAGATGATGACAACAGGCTCATCGAAGAATTGTGCAGATATGGATTGAAGTACCGTTATCCAAACGCGGATGAAGTGGTGATGACGAGACTGAAAAAGGAATTTGAATTGATTCGTGAGAAAAAATTTGTGTCCTATTTTCTCATCAATTGGGATATCATCAATTATGCACGCAGCAAAGATTATTACTACGTGGGAAGAGGAAGCGGTGCAAATAGTATGGTGGCTTATCTCTTGCGAATCACCGACGTAGATCCACTGGAACTCGATCTCTATTTTGAAAGGTTCATCAATCTCTTCCGACAAAATCCTCCCGATTTCGATATTGACTTTTCCTGGAAAGACCGCGAGGATATGACTCGGTATATTTTCGAGCGATTCAGAAACGTGACATTGCTTGATACATTCAATACCTTTCAATACAGCGCCGTGGTGCGGGAGTTGGGAAAAGTTTTTGGTATTCCGAAATCGGAAATTGATATGCTGAGCGATGGCAAATACAATTTTGATCAACTGGATCAGATCCACCAACTCGTGTTGCAATACGGCACACAGCTCCGCGATTTTCCGAATTACATCAGTATTCACTCTGCAGGAATTCTGATCACGGAGAAACCCATTTATTACTACGGTGCCACATTTATGCCTCCCAAAGGTTTTCCTACCGCACAATTTGATATGCATCAGGCGGAAGACATAGGAATCAATAAACTGGATATCCTTTCACAACGTGGACTCGGAAAAATTAAGGATACCATCACCATCATTCACTACAATCAACCTGAAAAATCGGATATCGATATTCACGATATCAATCGCTTTAAACACGACGAACAATGCAATGAATTATTGAGGAAGGCGGAAGCATTGGGGTGTTTTTATGTTGAGTCTCCAGCCATGCGCATGTTGCTGACCAAACTGCAAACGCATGACTACCTCGGTTTGGTCGCTGCAAGTTCTGTTATTCGTCCCGGTGTTTCTTCCTCCGGAATAATGAGGCAGTACATTCTTCGTGAACGTTTCCCGGAACGCAGGAAGGAAGCACCATTGCCTCTCTTACAACTCATGCCTGAAACGTACGGCGTGATGGTGTATCAAGAAGATGTAATCAAAGTGGCACATGAATTTGCCGGTTTGTCACTTGGTGAAGCCGACGTACTTCGCAGAGGTATGAGCGGCAAATTCCGCGGCAGGGAAGAATTCGAAAAGGCACGTCTGAAATTTTTAGAAGGTGGCGTAGAGAAGGGGCATGCTCCTGAATTGGTCAATGAAGTGTGGCGTCAGGTAGAGAGCTTTGCCGGTTATGCCTTTGCAAAAGGACACAGTGCCAGTTACGCGGTAGAAAGTTATCAGTGCCTTTTTTTGAAAGCATATTTTCCTTTGGAATACATGACAGCTACCATCAATAACTATGGTGGATTTTATCGAACAGAAATATACGTACATGAGGCCAGAATGAAAGGTGCTGTCATCGAAGCACCTTGTGTGAATACTTCATTTGATGGTGCGGTGATTCGCGGGAATGTCATCACGTTGGGTATGGAAATAATCCGGGAATTGGAACACAATACACGTCTGCACATCATCGAAGCGCGCGGTGATCATCCTTTTGCTTCATTGAATGATTTTCTGGATCGGGTGAAAATAAGTTTGGATCAATGTGTTCTTCTCGCCAGAGCGGGAGCCTTGCGTTTTACCGGTTTGGGTAAAAAAGAATTGATGTGGCAATTGCATTTTAGATTGGGTAAAACAAAAGGAACCAATCCGGAACAAAGACTGTTTGAACCGACACGCACGGATGCGACTTTACCCAAACTTGAACACCATTGGCTGGAAGACTCTTATGACGAATTGGAATTGTTTGGATTTCCGCTTTGTAATCCTTTCGATTTATTGAACATTCATGCTCTTGCTGAAGATCATCCATTGAGACACGAAGAAATTCAGTCTGCGAACTTTCATCAATTTGTCGGTAAGGAAATTTCGACCATTGGATACAAAGTAACCCTCAAACCAACCAGCACATCGAAAGGTCAAAGCATGTTCTTCGGAACATTTTTAGATCGCTCCGGACATTTTATTGATACAGTACATTTTCCACCTGTGGCCAGAGAATTTCCCGTTTCCGGTTGGGGATTGTTTTACATCAAAGGCAAAGTGATGGAGGAATTTGATGCCATAACGATTGAAGTTACAGCAATACAAAGACTGCAACTTTACAATGATCCGCGCCTTGAAGATACTCCTTCACATCCGGCGTTGATGAAAAAACAATCCTCCAATGACAGATGGATGACACGTCATTTCGCTGGTGGTGCACCAGGCGATAAAAAGCATGAGTGATCTTAAAAGTTCAACTCAACACTACAGGTTTTCAAGCAGAAACGTCGTCATCTTGTTGTAAAGATGTAATCGCGTATTTCCACCATAGATACCATGGTTTTTATTCGGATAAATAAACATGTCGAATTGTTTATTCGCAGCAACCAATGCTGAAATCATATCCATCGAGTTTTGGTAATGCACATTATCATCGGCACTTCCATGCACAAGCAGGAATTTGCCTTTGAGTCCTTCTACAAAATTGATGGGTGAATTGTTTTCATATCCGCCGCTGTTTTCTTGCGGTGTGCGTAAGAATCTCTCTGTGTAAATACTGTCGTAATATTTCCAGTTAGTTACAGGTGCAACTGCTATTCCTGTTTTGTATTGATCAGCTCCCTTAGTCATACAAAGTGAAGTCATATATCCGCCGTAACTCCAACCTTGAATGCCGATTCTGCTTTTATCGACATAAGCTTGTGTTCCGAGGTATTTGGCAAAATCAATGAAGTCTTCGGTTTCATTTTTACCGAGATTCATATAAGTGCTGTGTTTGAATTGACGTCCTCTATTCATCGTTCCGCGCGGATCACAGCTTACAACAATATATCCATTTTGACAGAGCATCTGATGCCAGATATATCCGCGGCCATCCCATCTGTCATTTACCGTGTTGCTTCCAGGACCGCCATAAATAGCTACAAGTACAGGGTATTTTTTTGCAGGATCAAAATTGGCCGGCTTCATGATCCAACAATTGAGATCAGTTCCTCCAGCGTTTTTGAAAGTGAAAAATTCTTTTTTGGTCAAATTGTATTTGAGCAGTCTTTCTTTCAGGGCTGCATTGTCTTTTAGAATGCGGATCTCTTTGCATTTGTGATCGTAAAGTGTAATGTCCGACGGAGTATTGGCATCACTGTGATTCAAAATATAATACTTGAATCCTTTGCTGAAGTCGGCATCATTGGTGCCTTTTTTGAAGCTCAATGGATTTGGTTTGCCTAGTTTCTTTTTGAAGTTGATGGAATAAATATGTTTTTCCATCGCACTCACTTCGCTGCTGCTGTAAAATGCTGTCATGGTTGTTTCTTCTACACCATAAAAGTCAATCACATCCCAATTACCGTTTGTGAGTTGCATTTTTACATTGCCCATGGCATCAAAAAGGTAGAGGTGGTTGTATTCATTCCTTTCACTCATCCAGATAAAACTGCCATCTTTCAGAAAGGTGAGTGCATCGCTGATGTCGATATATGTTGCCGCTGTTTCACTAAAAATGATCTTTGTTTCAATACTGAATGGCGCAGCCTGAGTTAAATCTGTCTGCAGGAATTCCAATTTGTTTTGATGGCGATTCATGCGCATTACACAGAGTTTGTTGTTGTCTTGTGTCCATTGAATACGCGGGATATACTGGTCTTTTTCATTGCCAATGTTCACTGGTTTGTTCACTCCGGAAATCATGTCCCACACGAATATGTTCACCACACTATTGGCTTCACCTGCTTTTGGATATTTGAACTTGTATTGCGTTGGATACAATTCGCCAAACATGTCCATGGAAAATTCTTTAACCGCACTTTCATCAAATTTGTAATAGGCAATGCGATCGCTTCCCGGACTCCATTGAAATCCTTTGGCGATGGCAAATTCTTCTTCATACACCCAATCTGTAGAACCGTTGATGATGCTGTTCATGGTGCCATCGGTGGTGATCTGTGTTTCTTTTTTTGATTCCTGATTGACCACATACAAGTTGTTGCTTCGGACGAATGCAATGTGTTTACCATCGGGAGAAAAATCCGCAAGCATCTGCGGTCCTTTAGCGTGATCTGTGAGTGGAGTAGTTTTGTGTGTCTCGAGATTATGAACGAAATAATTCGCTGAGAAACTGTGGCGATAGATCGGCATGGTCTCCGTCTGAATGAGCAATTGCTTTTCATCCTGACTGAATTCGTATCCTTCTATGCTTTTTTTTCACATCACCAAAAATGTCTTTGGCTGTAGCGATTACCCCAACTTCTTTACCGGTGGCATAGCTATATTTCACGATCCGGGTGCCAAAAGCATCACTTTCTTCGGTGCTGGTGTAATGTAAACCATCGTTCATGCTGTTTAATCCACCGATGAATTCGGCAGAAAATTCAGAACCCTTCCAGATGATTTCGTTAGAAAGTCCGCTTTGTGCTTGAGTTTGGAGTGTTGCGCAACATAACAGTGCGACAACCATCCGGATTGAAAATTTTGTCATAAGTGCGTTTTTGAATATCCGGACGAAAATAATGCCGGAATCAATTTTGAATTCACCGCTCATGTAAAGCGGTACTCAGACCTTTACTTCCATCCATTTTCCTTTGCGGAAATAGTACCAGTAAATACCTGCAATGACTGTTTCAGCCGCAGGCACGGATATGAATACGCCTAGAGGTCCCAACCCCATGATTATTGCCATGTAATAGGCCCCGGGTACTTGAATCAGCCAGAATCCCACAACGCTGATCATGGTTGGGGTTTTGGTATCCCCTGCACCATTGAATGCTTGCATCAGAACCATTCCAACACCGTACAACACATAACCCAAGCTTATCACTTGTAATGCCTGAACTGCATAGTGCCATTGCGCTCCTGATTTATTGGCGATAAAAATGCTGATCAGTGGTGGCGAAAAGAAGAATAAGAAAACCGTGACGAAAAACATGAGTATGGCGTTGTATTTGGCAATGGAAAGCACTGATTGTGCTGCCCTTTCCGGATGCCCAGCTCCAAGGTTTTGTCCTACCAATGTCGCAGCGGCGTTGCTAATTCCCCATGCGGGCAGAATAAAGAACATGATCAAACGAATGGCGGTTTGATAACCGGCGCTTGCTTCACTTCCGCTTCTCGCGATAATGGCGGCCAGAAACATCCATGAAGCGGATTGTATGATGAACTGTGCTGTTGCAGGCCCGGCAATGGATCCCAGGGATTTGATCACTTCAAAATCTGGAATCCAACGACCCAACGACATTTTAAGCATACTGTTCTGACCAGAGAATAATGCACGCAATTGATAAAGTACACCTATCCCGCGTCCTATGGTGGTGGCCATGGCCGCTCCTTCAATTCCAAATCCAGTCATCGGTCCAATGCCATTAATGAGTATCGGACATAAGATGATATTGCATCCATTGGCCAGCCAAAGACTTTTCATCGCAATGGATGCATTGCCTGCTCCGCGAAAAATACCATTGATGAGAAATAGCAATACAATGACTATGCTTCCTCCCATCATGATACGTGTGAAACCGATACCGCTTTGGATCGCTGCTTCTTCAGCGCCCATCATGCGAAGGATATTTTCAGCATAGACGTAACCGGAAACACTCATGATCAAAATGAGAACAATAGAAACGATGAGTGCTTGTTTTGCTGCAGCAGTCGCGCCTTCCGGATTTTTCTCCCCAACCCTTCTTGCTACAAGGGCAGTGGCTGCAGAACTTAATCCAATGGCTACACTATACACAATGGTCAAAACGGCCTCAGTCAATCCGACAATACTTACCGCATGGCTTCCTAATTTATTGACGAAATAAATGTCGACTACGGCGAATACACTTTCCAGACACATTTCGAGCATCATGGGAATAGCCAATAGAACAATGGCTTTGCGTAAGCTGCCTGTGGTGTAATCGTACTCCTGGTCACTCAGAGATTGCTGAATGATATCCAGAAATTTGTTCCGGGAAGTTTTCATAGTGGTGAAAAAAAGGAACGCGAAAGTAAACAGGTCACCACTGTATGCTGTGTAAAGCTGCGGAAAATTCTACTAGAGTCTCACTGAAATACCCACTTTTCCATCACCAATGGCATTGTATCCACCACCGAACTCTAAGTTAAGTGCGAATTTGTCGTTGAGATAATACCTTCCTCCAATCTGCAGACCTATGCCGAGTCCGGTTCTTCCTGCTTCATAATAACCACTACCATAACTCCAGATGAATACTCCAATATTGGCTCCGCCATAAAGGTCTATTTCTTCAGAAAGTTCGAGCAAGCTGCCGAAGTGGTAATTGGCATTGACGGAAAAATTTGTGATCGAATTACGGTAGTTTTCTCCAAAATAATTTCTGCTGTACCCGCGCCATGCCACTTGTGCTCCAAATGAAATGCTCTCATCGAAACCATGGTCAAATCCCAAATAAATTGGAATACCATAACCGGAAGCGCCGACTCCCACATTCAGTTGATTATCTCCCGGAGAAAGTGCATATTGTGCCTGACCTAAGATGCTGAACATACCAATGGTCATGGTGAGGAGTAGCTTTTTCATAGTTGTGATTTTTTCGAGTTTCAAGTTGCAGTCATAGACGACGTTGGTGAAAACAACAATCAGCTTCATGTCAATTTTCCCGCTTATTAAGAACAGCGAATTTCGCATTTTATTTTCGACTTTTGAGGAGAAGTATTGAATTAAATTCAACATTTATCATATGAATAAGTCGAGATGTGAAGAAGCTGGCTTGAAGGTAGCAATGCTGGGTTAACCGAGATGTGTGTGGATGGCGGTACCTCCTTTTGAGTCATTCATGTCCGTGAAGACATCTCCCCATCGAATTTCATTATCATGGTTATTGCGAAAGAAGTATTTGGCGACTGCTTTTCTTTTTTGATTTCAGGTCTAACGTTAAAAATTCTGTGATCACAAGATTGAAAACAAGATGGCGCTTCTCTTTCTCGCTTAATTTCGCTTTATGTCAGAATTTACACATCTCAATGATGACCATCAGGTATCTATGGTAGACGTGAGCGAAAAAGCCGCAACGAAGAGACGCGCAGTGGCGCAGGTGAAAGTGATTTTACCAGAAGCTGTTGCGTCAAAATTGGTAGCCGATGGATTGCAAACTCCAAAGGGGCCCGTGTTTGAAGTGGCTCGCATCGCAGGTATTATGGCAGCTAAACGGACTGGTGAATTGATTCCGCTCTGTCATCCAATTGGTGTAGAGCATGTGGATGTTCAAATTTCAATGGATCAACAAATCGTGAAAATTATCTGCACGGCAACAGTTTTTGCTAAAACGGGTATCGAAATGGAAGCGCTGACTGGTGCGAGTGTCGCGGCTTTGACGATATATGATATGTGTAAAGCATTGTCGCACGAAATCATAATTTCTGATCTTCAATTGATCGAAAAAACGGGAGGGAAAAGTGATTACATCAAAAAAACGTAATAAACACGCGGATTTGACGAAGCCTAAGCTTGGTCAATTCGCGCGTCAGGAATTGGCTGTTTATGGCACAAGTTGTAACGATGTGAAGGCATTCGTGGAGAAACTCCGCTCATTGTTGCCAAAATTTAATATCGGATTTGCAGATGCAGATCACAATGAGAACACCGAAAATATTTCAGGCACGCATTGGCAGGATCAGATCAACGCCATACAAGTGACGACTTCTTCTGCAAATCAGGTTTATTCGAGAAGGATTGCTTTGAATGAAACCTCCATGGTGATTGTCAATGGGAATCATTTTCAAGCGGATGCACAGATCATCATCTGTAATCCTGAAAAGGAAAATTCACTCAGAAAAAGGGCTGATCAACTGACCAACGTTGTTGCGGTCTGCACCCTTGATGGTGGCGATATTCCAGGTTTCGTGAAAGAAGTTATACCCCATGATCAAAAACCTCTGACGTTCGATATTTCAGATGAAGTGATTTTGACCAACTTCATACGTAATCGTTTTTTGCAACCTGCACCTATGAAGTCACTAATCCTTACGGGTGGCAAAAGTGTCAGGATGGGAAGAGATAAAGCGCTCATCAACTATCATGGTCAAGCGCAGTTTTTACATCTTTATCATCTGTTGGAATCGCAAGGTTTGGAGCCATACATCTCATGTAGAGAAGAACAAGCGGAATTTTTTGAAGAGGCGAAATGCCGAACCATTGTTGATCGCATCAATGGTTTTGGTCCGTTAGGCGGTATCATTTCTTCTTTCATGAGTCATCCAGACCACGCTTGGTTTGTGGTGGCGTGCGATCTACCCATGCTCGACATCGAAATCATTCAACAATTGATGAACAGTCGCAAGTCGACTTCAATCGCTACCAGTTTCCAAAGTCCTCATGATAAATTTCCTGAACCACTCATTGCCATTTGGGAACCTGCTGCATACATGCGTATCATGGAATTTGTGGCGCAAGGTGTGAGTTGTCCACGTAAGGTTTTGATCAATTCCAATATTCATCTCATCCATGCAGTGGACGGAGAAAAATTGTCCAATGTAAATACGCCTGATGATCTTGATGATTTGTTTCCTGACTTAAATGCGTGATGTCTCAAAGGTTATTTTACATATTGATTTTAGTATTGCTTGTTGCTTGTAAAAAGGATCAGGGAAATTTGACACCTATTGCTGTGTTGGATACCGGGACCTCATGCAGAATCAATGATCTCGAGTTATTGTCTTCAGGAAAATGGGTGGCTTGCAGTGGAGTGAGAAACGAGAAGGGTTATTTATCTGTGAGCGATGATGCTGGTGTATCATGGTCTTCTTTCAAACTTGATCACACTTCGTCTGCTTATACCATCGATTTCTTGGATAGTCTAAATGGATTTGCTGGTGGTGATTTTTTGCATTTGTGGAAAACCATTGATGGTGGCCTCTCGTGGGAATATCAATGGCTGGGTAATCAGGTGCCAATGAATGAAGAGGATAGACCTGCTATTCGAGATTTCGATATGTTGAACGACAGTACTTGGTTTTTTTGTGGCGGTGAAAACCTTGGAGAAGGTGTCGTCTATGAAACTTCAGATCGCGGACACAGTTGGCAATTCGTTTTCAATCAACATGAGTATAGGGCATTGTGTACCGATGACGTCAACTTGGTAATCGGTGGTCATGGTAGCATTCTTCGAAGTCATGAAGGATTGAACAACCTTGAACCTGCGCATTTCGAAAATGATTTTGTCATGGATGTTATCATGTCGGATGATGGCGATTGGATCGCTGCATCATATCAAGGCGCTGTTTATCGCAGTCAGGACGGATTGAATTGGACAAATGTGATGAAAGGCGATCGACGATTGAGTCAGGTTGTCAATTGGACTTGTCTGGCGAAATCTGGTCACCGGATAATTGTTGCAGGTACGGATGGTGCCATCGCCGAAAGCAATGATCACGGGTTAAACTGGACACGTTATCAGGTGAATGATGCACCCGACTTTTGGTCTTTGTTGATAGATGGCAATCAGGTCTTTGCCGGTTCTGAAGAAGGGAAAATTTTCAGAATATTCTAAGAAACGGTTTATATTTTTAAACCAAAACTCTTCTCAACTTTTGTTGTAATGGTACTTCTTCGCTGATGTGACTTTTCCATTGACATGCTTATTGTGCATGATGATCAGGCCACGGTGATCATAGATATAAGTCAGTGAATTATCAGATGGAACTGTTGTCGCTGGATATTCTTGTGTTGTCATCGATTTCAGTACACCATCAATCAGATACCACTGTTCGCTTTTCACAAGAATTCCAGCTTTGTTGTAAGTGTATGTCTCTTTCACCCAAAAGCTGGGAATGGCTTCCGGCAATTCGCGGGAGATGACTCTTCCGGCTTGATCAAAACTAAGTTTGAAGATCATTGGCTTCCAATCATTGAAGACCAAATTGACCGTGCTTGTTGTCAGTTTGCCACGATCATCATAGCTGTAATGATATTCAGCCATCTTTTTTCCTCTCGAATAATTCTCGGTATACCTAACGAGGAGTCCTTTTTCATTGAATTCTTCTTTGCCCAGATGAACAGAATCAATCACCAAGGAACCTTTGTACTTCAGCTCATAACAATCACGGGTGCGGATGTGGTTTTTCATGTACGCAGCAGAGTAGTCAAGTGGCTTGATGTCCTGTGAAAGTACACTGAGGGTCAAGATTGCAAATAGGGAAGTGGTAAAAAACTTCATCAGGGTTAAATTTGAAAGGTCTTTTACTCCAAATAGGGTAAAAGGTTATCACGATGCGAAGATCAATATTGTCACTTTTATTTACTGTTCAAGTTTGCATGATTGGTGCACAGACTTATGTTGAACAAGTGATTCAATATAGGGATGAAATGAACCGGGAGTTTGGAGATACAGCAACCAGTATCCTGCCTGACTCTGTGGTTGCTCATTTTCATGGATTGAATTTTTTTGAAATTGATCCTGCATATCGGGTTGAAGCAAAATTTAAAAGAATCAAAAATGCCAAGACGGTGGTGATGAAAACCTCCGGGACCAAAACGAGAACGTACAGACCATATGGTACACTCTCATTTAAGCTTCAGGGTAAAAAATGCAAACTGACATTATACCAAATGACAGAACCTTCACGACCAGATCTTGTCAATTATCTGTTGTTGGCTTTCACCGATAAAAGCAATGGTTTTGAGTCATATGGTGGTGGCAGATACCTGGATTTTTCGACCAATGATGTGAAGGACGTGATGGTAATTGATTTCAATTATTGCTACAATCCTTATTGTGCTTACACCGATGGATACAATTGTGTGATTCCTCCTTCGGAAAATGCATTGCCCTTGGAAATCAAAGCTGGTGCAAGAAAATGGCATGATTAATCGGTCACCAGTTTCTTAAATGTGGGATTTCACTTTCTTACAAATGGAAGTTCCAAAGCTGCCTTTTCGCGGTAGTCAAAAATGCTTTCGAGTTTTTTTTGGATAAACAGGGATTGCATCCACCTTCCTAAAAAACCCATGGGAAGCGCATAATGAACGACATCTGTCATGAGCACACCTTCAGCTGTTTCTTCATACCGATGCAAATGGTGCCAAAAGGAATAAGGTCCAAATCTCTGCTCGTCTATGAAGTATTTCATGTTTTCGCAATGGGTGATTTCTGTTGTCCAGCGAAAACGTATGCCTTTGAATGGACTGATTTTGTAGCAGATGATCTGACCAGCAAACATGTTTTCCGGAATAGCGCCACCGATTATTTCGAAGTGCATATCGGCAGGGGTGAGTTGGTTGAGATTTTCCGGACTCGAAAAGAAGTTCCATACATCTTCCAAACTTGCATTCAGAAGTGTTTTACGTTGGAGATGGTAAATGTGCATGATGATTAAACAACCGGAATTTCCTTTGGTTCAGGACTTCGGTTTTCTTCTTTTTCTATAAGCATAGTAGTGAAGCACGGTTTCTAAAGCTTTTACCATGGCTTCATTGATGGGGTAAAATTGGGTTAGGCTTGGATCTATATTGGAAATTCTGGTATAGTAATCACTCATCACCGGAACTTTTTTGCCTGAACGTATGTCTGTAACAACCTGCTCGTACAGTTCTTTTTGTTGTTCTTTGATGAGCTTGCATGTGACCAATTCTGATTGGCCTTCTTTGTTTCTCCTAGCGGTGAATCCAAATAATCTGCAGATCAATCCGCGATGTGGATACTCATTGCAGAGTCCGCCAAAATTGGTCACATGCGGACGAAAGACATAACACAATGTGCTTTTCGATTGACGAATTTCTTCTATGGCAATTTCCGCTCGGCCTTCATCATAGAATTGAAGCGCCAGAGGAAGAAATTCCAACGGCGTAGCTTCGATATCTGGTTTCTTACAACATTCGCCGCAACCACTCAAACAGTGAAGTCCACTGTCTTGTTGCAATTGAGCAATGGCATTGTCCAAACTGGCATAAACCCTTTTGACCGCCTTCACTTTTTCTGGAAGTGTGCTCATCGTTGAATCAAGAATTTATCGTTGAACTTCACATGGCCGGATGTCATGAGGGAAATGATATACATTCCATCCTGCCATTTTTGACTAGGGAGAAATTGTAGATTGCTATCATCCAGTATTTGGCTATGAATTTCCTTACCCTGAACATCATATACGGTAATTACACCGGATGGCGCATTGTAGCCTTGCAAACCGAAGCACAGATTTTCTTGGGCGATATTTCCATATGGGAAAAAGAATCCAGGTTGAACTGTATTGATTTCTCCATGATTGTCAATGATGTCGGAGAACAACTCACAATATTGTGGAATATGATCACTCATGTAATACATCGATTGAAGAACATCAGTTGGAACGGGGTTGGCGATATCACAATCGGTGATGTTCGCATTGTAACAATTTCCGGTATTTCCAATAGACTTGTAGCTGCCCTCTACATAGTATAATCCATTGTCGGTTTCCAATAACGACTCTGACATGAGGATAAAATCAAAGCGATCGTCCACACCGCCACCTGCGCCGTCGTTGAAAATCACGGACGTGCGCGTGCATTGTGTCAGTATTTCTTTGTGCGGGAAAGTTGCTCCTGGCCAATCACCATAGGAAGCGAAGATGTCTTTCAACACGATCGCATTATCTTCTGAAGTAATGGCTGTGTAAGCAGGTTCTGTATTTGTGTACAAGTTGAAGTCGCCGGCGAAAATGACATTGCTGTTGGGAGGTAGTTCTTCAAAATGCGAAATCAAATAATTCACCATACTCAACCTTGCCAGCTCGTTGTCACTGCCAGTGGAGCTTTTGAGATGTGTCACGTAGACGTATAAAAAAGTAGTATCTGATCCATTCGGCAATTGGGGATCGTTGAGGTAAAGTACAAACTCATTGATGTCGCGGTAATCTGTCAATACTACCGAGGAAGATTTTAGTCGCAAGACTTCTGCATCGTAAACGATGGATTGTTGCAGTTGATTGGAAGGAGAACCCGGCGATTGTTGTGGAATAAAATCAGGATGGGTAAAATCGCCGTAGCCGAGATCATTCATCATATCTGTGATTTGTTCTAAACCTTCTGCATTTTCGAGCTCTTGAATCATCAGGAGATGAGGCCTGGTGTAATCGATGATGTTTGCAAGTGTATCCACTCTTCCTGCTAGGTTGCTGGTAGGGAAATTGAGCAAATTATAACTGAGTAACCGCAACTGAGCCTCACTTTGGAATCTTGTGAGCAGGAGCAAACTCCAGATGATGTACTTCATGATGCAAAGTAAAGAGGTTTCATTCTTAAAGACCATATTTTGACAATCGCTAGTCCATGCGTAAAATCTCAATCGTACGAATCTTATTTTTTGTACCTGGGGTGAAAGCTGAGTATTTCTTCCCTTAGTCTGTTTCTGTCCAAATGGGTGTAGATCTCTGTTGTTGTAATGGATGCGTGTCCGAGCATTTCCTGAACAGCGCGCAAGTCTGCACCAGCTTCCACCAAATGTGTGGCAAAGGAATGTCTGAAGCTATGAGGCGAAACCTGCTTTTGTATACCAGCAATCTGCACATGTTCTTTGATCAAATTAAAAACAGACATCCTTGTGAGCTTACTTCCTCTTCTGTTCAGGAAGATAAAGTCTTCATGACCTTTGGCAATGACCATGTGATTTCTGGTTTGTTCCCGATAATGTGCTATCCATTTTAGCGCAACGGTGCCAATGGGAACCAAACGTTCTTTGTTGCCCTTGCCAATGACACGCAAAAATCCATCGGATTCATGAAGCATAGAGATGCGTGTTTCTATCAATTCCGAAACTCGAAGTCCACAACTATATAATAATTCAAGCATGGCCCTATTCCTTGTGCCTTCTTTTTTGCTCAGGTCGATAGACATGAGAATCTTGTCCATTTCCTCAATGCTGAGGACATCAGGAAGTTTTCTACCGATCCGGGGTGTATCTATGAGTTCCATTGGATCGGTTTTGATTTCCTTTTCCAATAGAAGGAAGTTGTAAAAACTCTTTAAACCAGAAATGATTCGTGATTGTGTTGTGGCTGAAAGCCCTAAATCAGTGATAAACCGAAGAAATGACCGAATGTCTTCTGGTTTGATATTTACAGGTTGCAGGGGAGGAGTTTGCATTTCAGAAAAACGCCTCAGCTTATCCACATCATGGGTATATGCATCAATGGAATTGATGGAAAGCGATTTTTCCAGACGCAGGTAATTGATATATCCTCTTATTGCAATTTGCCAATTCATCTCTGAACCAATTCTTGTAAGACATACAAATTAAGATACATGCTCATAACTGATCAATATAAAGATGTATAAGTTATGAATGTCACAAAATGAAAATCCCCCGACCGTTGCCAGGGGATTTTCAAACTAAATTACCTAAACAAATTCTATATTAATTAACCAAAATTACTACTATAAATACCGTTGTATTTCACTGTAGTAATGCTTTTATGCTTACTTATACCACTGCTGTTTGCTAATCAGCAACGCTTCTTGCACCGTAATTCTTTCCCCGTGATTATATGCTGTAACAAAAGGGCCAGGGAGTTTACTGTGTGCACTGGTAATCTTCACTCTCGCATCTCTTGCATCCTTATATTCTGTGAACTTACCAGTGGTGTATTTCACCCATCCTTCGTGGTTTTCAATATTAAAGTTGTCGGTGAAGCTGAATCTATTCGAGAAATAAGTTTTATCAACAACCTTATGTGCAGCCATAATTTGCACTTTATAAGTGATGCCAGTTTCTGCTGAAGGTATTGATGTAACTGGCTTTTCAGTTTCTGTGCGACTTGCTGTTGTTGTATTTTCTACAGCTGTTTCTGTGTTATTTTCTGTTTCAACTGGCTGAGAATTGTTTTCTGCAGTTTCTGTTGCGGTGGTAGTTAGGTTTGATTCAGTGGTAGTAGTTGTAGTAGTAGCAAGTGGTTCTGGTTCTCCTGTGGCACCTACAATTTCAGAAGTGACAGGATTGCCATCTTCTGTATATGAAAGCTGACCTTTGATAAAAGGAACACCAGGATCGGTGCAGCTGATTTTGTATGAAACTTCAAAGGTTGTTGCGGTAGGTACTTCAAACCATACAAATTTGATTGTGTTTTCATCCTGGGTGATCACAGCTCCGCCATCATTTACTTTTTCAGTGGTGCAATGGTCTGGAAGGATCTCGAGGATTTTGCCAAATCCTTTGATGCTGTTGTTGCTGACTTTCAAATTCACCATGTAATCATTCCCGCTGATGGGCGTAATGGAGCGTGAACAAACCATGTCAACTACAGCTTCTTCTCTGCGAACTTCCGGCATTTGCTCGGCAACCTGTTCTGGTGTTGGACCGACTCCTTTTTTGACTATTACTGTCTTGGTAGGAATTTTTAGATCCAATCTTTTGTTTTCCTTGACATATGAAAATGTGCCTTCAATGTCGAATGGACCATCGAGGTTGATATCACTTTCGATATAATAAGTGATGGTGAAACTTGCTTCGCTTGGAAGGGTCATCCAAACAAACTTCGCCTGCTGGTTGCTGAATGTGAAGGATGCTCCTTTCACTTCGGCAGCGGAAATGGTAAATCCAGTAGGTGCCGCAAGTTCTAGTTTTGAAAACCCTTGTATGGCGCCTTTTTCGATGGTCATCTCTACAAGTGACTTGGTACCCGGCTCAACCATTGCAGGGAGATTATTCTTGATCAAAACATCTTCGGCAGTGAAGAGATTCATCAGGAATAGCCCGAAATAGCTGATCAGGAGCATGGGAAGTTTAATCATTTTTCTGTCAGGTACACTTATACAAAATACCTGATTTCAAAAATGTTCTTTTTGTTTCATGGCTGTGACCCCCTCCATCATCAATTGCAAACAGGGGTGTGTGAATTCAGAAACAGCCTTTTTTTGATCTTTACAATGGGACGGTTTTATCAATAAATAGAAATAGAAGAGTCTGCGATTTTGAGAAGAAGACTGGCTTTGCTACCGAGTATTGGTGATGGTATTTATTTGCTTTTCGACAACTTCTGTTGCTGCATTGCATTGCTGTATAATGTTGCCATATCGTGACACAATCTCGTATAATGATATTTCGAAAGAACAAATTGTTCGCCGCTTTTGCCCATTTGGACTCTAAGTTCCGGATCGTTGATCAACACCTTGATTTTTTGTGCTACATCTTCGGCAGTCATTTCAACGATGAAACCACTTTGATCTGGTACAATACAGTCTTTCACACCGCCGGCATCTGTTGATACCACCGGTCGCGATGATGCTTGAGCCTCAATGAGGCTTACAGGTGTGCCTTCACTAAAGGAGGTAAGTACAACAATGTCAAGCCCCGCTAGTGCCTCATCTATATTACGAATCCAGGAGGTAAATAATATATCAGAATGCCGATCTGGATTTTCAGAAATGGTGAAATCATTTACGGATTGCATCATGGTACTGCGGCCTTCACCATCTCCAATCACAAATGCTTTCCATCCATTGGATTCTTTTTGAAGTATCCTAAGGGCATCAAAAAAGAGTTGGTGGTTCTTGACCGGAGCAATTCTTCCAATGATACCAATGGCAATGGATTCGCCAATATTCCATTTCTCTCTGAAATTTTTTCTCTTCGTTTCCCTGTGATCGCTGAACCTGCTGAGATCGAAACCAAGTGGAATGATAGATGCTTTTTGTGACGATGCTATTTTAAATTGCGTGATGATTTCGCGGTATTGCTGTTCACTGATCACCACCACACAAGTACTTATTCTGCACAACATTCGTTCTATCCATTGTACCAATCTGCTTTTCCATTTACTGAAATAGTTCGAAAAAACATGTCCATGATAAGTGTGCACAATGACAGGCACGCCTTCTAGTCTTGCAGCCAAGCGACCTAATGCTCCTGCTTTTGCGGCATGCGTGTGAACGATGTCTGGCTTGTATTCGCGAATGATTTTTCTGATTTTTCGAAAAGCCTTCAAGTCATTCATCAGGCTAACGCTTCGCGACATCTCAGGTATTTCCTCATAAGCCACATTCAACGCATCGAGGATGTAGCCGCTGTGCGCTTCTCCCGGTGCTGGTGCTCCACCGATTAATCTGGTCTCAAACTCTTCCGGTAGAAACGCGGTGAGATAGGCCGCATTATATGTCGGGCCTCCTACATTAAATCGATTGATGATTCTGAGAACTTTTGGCATCAGGATTTAGTTTGTTTTAAATCTGGCAATGCCTTGGTCAAAAGTCATGGTAATCAATTCCCACCGCATGAAACGGGCGAGCAGCGTTGAGACTATGGGGCGGGGAATATCAGTCATCCTTGCGAGTTGACTTACTGTATAGCCTTCTTCATGTGTAAGGGCCTCAAGAAGTTTTTTTTCTTTTGGGGTGTGAAAATATTTTTCAGTGACAGGAGTAAAATCACTTCTCCAGTATTGTCGTAAAACAGATGGTGCCGGAAAATTCTGATCGCCTTGTCTTACATAAGCGATCCATTCTCCTTCATGATTTTGTGCTTCATGTGGTCGCTTTCCAGATGGTGCGATAATCACTTCGAGGACATACCGCAATCCGGCACGCCAGCCTTGTGTACGGTACTCTACCGCGGGTCGACAATACATATTTGCCGCTGCCTCTACCATATGCATTTCTTCTTCAAGAGATGCCCCAGCTACCACACCATTGTCTTTGACGCCTATCAGTAGGGTGCCGCCGTCGGTATTTGCAAATGCACTGAGCGTGATGGCAATCTTGCGGGCATCATTGATCACATACTTAAAATCCAATTGCTGATGCTCGCCTTCTGCAATGCGCATCTGCAGGTATTTGGGTACCTGTAAAGTTTGGTTTTTCTCTTCTTCCTTGACGAGCTTTTTTCATGGCGTTGGCCAAATATCGATACTCTGTCGTTGAATTGTATCAGACTTTTACCCAATTTTCTTTGGTGCCTGAATGAAATGATACTCAAAATAAAAAATGGAAGTGTTGAAAGGATCATGGCATAATTGAAACTCATTAATCCAATCAGAAAAATGAGCAACAATAAAATTCCAATACTGATGATTCCTGCATAGGTCAGAAATTTCGAGTAAGGCTTCATGAAAAGCGTCAGCAAAAGCATGACCTGTCCACCTAATGGAATTAGGATAAACGGATGCAGTACCGAAGTGGGATTGGTGAAAATCTTCGTGAATATTTCACTTTCAGCTTGAAAAAGAAACGAATGTGATTCACCACCTCCCCATTCGAGATATCCGAAAAGCGAAGAGATGATGGTGAGGAGATTGAGAACTTTTGTTTTCATGTGAGGCAAATCTACTTGGAATTTTCAAATACTTGTTTTTTGAAGCTGTTGGATGAATTCTTGCCAATGTTGTTGAGGTTAGACCATACTTCTTTTTGCTCGTTGAGTTCTAGTAAAAACTTCAAATCAGACTCAAATGGGTTAGTACTTCTGTTGGTGATATTTGACACACTGTTTTATGAGCCGGATGCAGAAGATGGACTTAGCTTCACCTTTTCAAAACAAGCATATATGTATAAAAGATACTTCATCCTGTTCGTGAGTGTTTTTCTAGTCAAAACAAGTTTTGGTCAAGATTCTTTTAATCGAAATGTGGTATTCGAACCCATTGAAATTACCGATTTACCGGGTTTGCATTCTTATTCTGCCGCACAACATGATGGGAAATGGTTGGTGATTGGTGGTCGGTTGGATGGTCTTCATGCAAGACAACCTTTCGCATCATTTCCGGAATCGCAGAACAACACCGATGTGTATGTAATTGATCCTGTCAATCTCGAATTTTGGTCATCATCTGTCAACGTTTTGCCTGTTGCCATTGCTGAACAAATGCAGTCGACGAATATGTGTTTCCACCAACTTCAGGATACTTTGTATATCATGGGTGGTTATGGTTATTCAGCATCAAATGATGATCATATTACGTATGATAAACTCACCACCGTTATTGTTTCGGAAGTCATGGATGCCGTTATAAATGGCACTGACATGAGTCCGTATTTCAAACAAATTGTCGATCCAGCTTTTGCTGTTTCAGGTGGTCATCTGGTTTTTTTGGGCCAAAAATTTTATCTGGTAGGAGGTCACAGATTTGATGGCAACTACAATCCGATGGGAAATCCAACTTACACCCAGACATACACCAATCAAATCAGAATGTTCCATATTGATAATTCGGGTAGTCAATTGTCTTTTACCTATGATGAACCCATCACCGATGAAGTGCATTTGCATCGCCGTGACTATAACTTAATTCCTCAGGTTTTTCCTGATTTGGAATTGGGTTTCACCATTTCTTCTGGAGTTTTTCAAACAGATGTGGATCTGCCTTATTTGTATCCTGTGGATATTACAGCTAGTGGTTACAATGCAGTAACCTCGTTTAACCAATATCTATGTCACTATCATACGGCCAATGCCGGTATGTACGATGCAGCATCAAACAGCATGCACACATTGTTTTTTGGTGGAATGAGTTAGTATTATTTTGATGGAAGTGATTTGGTACAAGACGATTTGGTCCCATTTGTCAAAACAATCAGCAGACTATCCAGAACGGGTGATGGAACTTTGTCAGAATATCAAATGTCCACGGAAATGCCTGCTTTTCAGGGTGCAAGTGCTGAGTTCTTTTATGCTCCTGGTATTCCACAATATGACAATGGTGTGATCAGACTAAATGAAATGACCGGTGATTCAATATTTATAGGATACATCTATGGCGGTATTTATAGTGCTACCAGAAATCCTTTCTCAGTGAACCAAACTTCGTCCACCAGTGCTGAAAACAATATCTATGGAGTTTGGCTGGTGAATGATAATGCCAATGATGTTGATGAGTTTATACCCGGAGCTAATCCATATCAATTTACCGTTGTTCAGAATCAAACGGGGAACCAACTTACTATTGAGTTTATTCTTGAGCAACCCATGAATGTGACTTATCTCGTGACAAACCACTTGGGTCAGTTAATTGCCGAATCACAAGGTATTGATTTTGGTGCGGGTGAACATCGCTTGAATATTCCATCCAATGATATCCCTTCGCAGGTGTGCACGGTGACCGTGGTTTTTGATCATCGGTATTTTGCTTCAAAAGAAGTTTTCATCCATTGATCATTCTCTCGTCATGTGAAATTTGAGATCTCAAAATGATTGTGTTTTAGTCTGAATTCTTTCGATGAATTAAACTATGAAAGGGGAATGCATCTTGAGTGACGCATGGACGGAAAACACTTGTTTGTCATTGTTCGGCGGTTTCCTGTCGTTATTCTAAGTGGCAGATTGCATTGTGTCTTAATCCCAAATCATGCAGTCGAAATCTATTACAGCGCTGAAAGCCTTCAATGACGGTCACTTCCTCGATTTTTATTTTCACCGTATGAATGATACGCTTTCAAATAAAAATCTTGCGAGAGCGCCCGTCCTTTTTGGCTTTCAGCGCTTCATCACGATCCCGACTGCATAATTTGGGTTAATGGATGCACAGTGAAGTCAATGAATAAAAAGTTTTGATTCGATAAAATGAATGATGGGGAGTTCTCTTGACTTCTCATGTCACTTACATTTGAAGAAATCATTTTTATGAAATCTCATATTGTAACAATGTCGTTGATCTTGCTTTCTGCTGCATGTATGTTCGGTCAGCAACCAGCAGGAAGCTGGGCTGGTGTGCTTGCCGCGGAAGGCCAATCTTTAAATATCGTTTTTCATGTTGCGGAAAAGGATGGCGTTTATTCTGCAAAAATGGATAGCCCGGATCAGGGTGTCTTTGGAATAGATGCCTCGGAAGTGAGTTTTGAAAATGGTATGCTGATGATCAAAATTGCCGCGGCTAGAATAGAATATCTGGGAAAACCCATGTCTGATGAGATGGAAGGCAATTTCAAACAAGGCCCTTTAAACCTGCCTCTCACTTTCAAGAGGATGGCAGAGGATACGGAAAATATGCGCCCTCAAACGCCTCGCCCTCCATATCCCTATACCATAGAGAATGTTGTTTTCACAAACTCAACTGCAAAAATTAATTTGTCCGGCACACTAACTGTTCCAGCGGGTAAGGGCAAATTTCCAGCAGTGGTTTTGATTTCTGGAAGCGGACCTCAAAACAGGGATGAAGAATTAATGGGGCACAAACCATTTCATGTGATTGCCGATTATTTGTCGCGAAATGGAATAGCTGTTCTGAGATATGATGATCGTGGTGTTGCCCAATCTCAAGGAGATTTTCAACTTGCTACATCTTTGGATTTTGCAAGTGATGCGAAATCAGCAGTAGAGTTTTTAAAAGGACGAAATGACATTGACCCGACTTCGATTGGATTAATTGGGCACAGCGAAGGTGGTATGATAGCGCCTATGGTGGCCGCGGAATCCAAAGACGTGAGCTTCATTGTTCTCCTTGCAGGTACAGGAATTCGTGGTGACGAACTTCTTCTTTTACAACAGGAATTGATTTTGGGCGCCGCCGGAGTGTCGAAGGAAGAAATTAGTTCAGCAGGGGTAACCAATAAGAAGGCATTTGAAATGGTTCGAAATTCAAAGGATGATCAGAAGCTAAAACAGGATTTGACAGTGTTGCTGAGAGATGCTTGTAAGGACCTTACTGAAGCTGAATTGCCACAAGGCATGTCTAAGGAACAATATGTTGATATGCAAGTGCAGCAACTCACCAGTTCTTGGATGAAATATTTCCTGAGTTATGAGCCAGCCAGTTCATTGAAACGGGTAACGTGTCCAGTTCTTGCATTGAATGGCGCGATGGATTTGCAGGTACCCGCAGACATCAACCTCGAGGCCATTGAAGCTGCACTCAAAAAGGGAGGGAATTCGAAGGTCATCGTCAAAAAGTATCCTTCCATGAATCACCTGTTTCAAGTTTGTACGACAGGCGCGCCATCGGAATATTCAGAAATTCGCGAAACAATTTCTCCAACAGTTCTAAGCGATATTCAATCCTGGATTATGTCTGATAAGTAATAGTTGTAAGTATAGAATTTGAACTAGATGGTAGTGTTCTGTCTGCATTCGCAGAGAAGCGTCAGAATGATCTCGGTCTAATCGACGTGCCGTCTAACTCACTTAGATTTTTTTGAAAGCTGCGAGATAAATCTTCTTTATGCTGTTTTTTTCTTCACGAGCTACAATGGCCTCACACGCAGGTACAAGTTCTTTGTTGTGTGCTGTTTTGAGTTTGATGATTTCACCCAATGCAAATGCTGCAGCCCACCTTACCACTGTGCCTTCATGTTCAGAATTGATCAACAGGTTTACTATGGCTTTGTCCAGCGATTTGCTGTGTTGCTTTGCTGTATTTCCAATAACCTTGGCACTTTCCCATTTGATCCTCGGTGCTTTGGCAGCAAGTTGATCTACCACAAATTCGAAACCGGACTTGCCAAGGAGTGATGCATCTTTTTGTGTGGCAAATTCCAAAGCTTCTATACAAGTTGCTTTTATCGGGTCCTTGCTGATTGATGCATAATCGATCAATTGAGCAACACTTATTTCTCCTGATGTAATGAACAGACTCAGTTTTTCTGTCTTTTCTTTTGATTTGATTGTTTTGTCTGAAAGTAGGGTGTTGATCATCTGTGGATGTTGTAGATAGACATTCCTTGGGAAAAATATGGCCGTAACAATTGGACTGGTGGTTCCAATACTCTTGAATGCAATGAGGATATTCAATCTATATAGTCTTCTGGAGTTCTTGACCAAGAACAGGGAGAACTATACTGGTTAAATATTTTATTTCATTTCAAAAGCACTTAGGATTTAATCATTTTACTTTGACATACAAAATCTGATTTAGGCACACCAGTTTCTGCGATGCTTTTGAAACCGCCTTCAACTTCTTTAAATTGATGAATTCCTCTGGCTTTTAAAATACTTGCTGCGATCATGCTGCGATAACCACCTTGACAATGCAGGTAGAATGGCTCATCCGAAGTGTATTCGGCAAACCATGCATTGATGTCTGATAGTGGTCGACTATAAGCTTCTTCAACATGTTCAGCTGCGTATTCACTTTCTTTCCGCACATCAACCACTTTGGAATCGCCAATTTTCAATTCGTTCTTGAATTGAGTCGCTGAAATTCGTTCAACCTGATCGATCTCTTTTCCCGATTCTTTCCAAGTTTGAAATCCTCCTTTGAGGTATCCAACCACATGATCAAATCCTACGCGAGCCAAACGTGTCACAGCTTCTTGTTCATCGCCTTCGGAAGTCACCAATAGTATCGGTTGTTTCACATCAATGATCAAAGCGCCTACCCATGGTGCAAAATCGCCTTTCAATCCAATATTGATGGATTTAGGAATAAAGCCTTTGCAGAATTCACCTGCAGTGCGAACATCCAAAACAATAGCATCTGTTGTTTCTGCGGCTGCTTCAAACTCCACTGCACTCAGTGCTTTGAGACCGCGTTCCAGCACATCATCAAAACTGCTGTAGCCTTTTTTATTCATCATCACATTCAATCCAAAATAACCGGGAGGAGGTAAAAGTCCATCGGTGACTTCTTTGATAAATGCTTCTTTATTTGGCTGATTCAGTGCATAGTTCATTTTCTTTTGATTACCAAGCGTATCAACCGTTTCTTTCATCATGTTTTTACCACAGGCACTTCCGGCACCATGTGCAGGATACACCGTTACATCATCGGCAAGTGGCATGATTTTGTTCTGCAATGAGTCGTACAAAAGCCCTGCGAGCTGTTCCTGTGTCATGGAAGCTGACTTTTGTGCTAGATCCGGTCTTCCTACATCACCCAAAAACAAGGTATCACCACTGAATAATGCAATGTCCTTTCCGTTTTCATCTTTCAATAAAAAGCAACTGCTTTCCATGGTGTGTCCAGGTGTATGCAACACCTGTATCGTTATATTCCCTAATTGAAATACTTGACTGTCTTTCGCAATGATGGCATCGAATTCTGGTTGCGCATTCGGTCCGTAAATAATCGCTGCGCCTGTTTTTTTGCTGAGATCTAAATGCCCAGAAACAAAATCTGCGTGAAAGTGTGTTTCAAATACATACTTGATTTTTACGCCATCTTTTTCTGCTCGGTCCAAATAAGGTTGAACTTCACGAAGTGGGTCGATGATAGCTGCCTCGCCGTTGGAGGTGATGTAATATGCACCTTGTGCAAGACATCCGGTATAAATCTGTTCTATTTTCATTTGTGTGGTGATTGACGATCAATTTATGATGTGGTGAAAAAAAGTTCTTTGGTAATGATGTAAATTCCCATAACCAGAACAAACCAACCGAAGGCTGGTTTCAGTTTTGCACCATCTATTTTTTTCGAGAGGAAAATTCCGATGAAAATCCCTATTGTAGCCATAACCGAGATCAACATTAATAGTTGCCAATCGATGCTGGTCTCTGCATTTTCGCCAAAGAAACCAATGAGTGATTTCGCCGCGATAATTACAAGTGATGTTCCAACAGCCTCCTTCATGGGTAGCTTTGACAAAAGTACCAATGCCGGAATAATCAAAAAGCCACCACCTGCTCCTACCAAACCGGTGATCAATCCTACGATCAATCCTTCTGCAAGTATGACTGGATAGTTGAATTTTTGAGGTCCATCCGGCTCCAGACTTTTATTTTTAACTTTCTTGATCATACTATATGAAGCAGCCACCATAAGGACGGCAAACAATAACATCAGCATGATATTTTTGGTCAATACAAAATCCCCCACCTTCATGATTTCTTTGGGGATGGCAGGAACGATATAAGCCCGGGTCATAAAGACAGCCGCAATGGATGGCAAACCAAAAACTATCGCAGTTTTTACATTCACCAAACCCTTTTTGAAATAGCCTACAGAACCGATTGCAGCTGTGAATCCCACAATAAAGAGTGAGTACGAAGTGGCTGATACTGCATCTATTCCAAATAGATACACAAGCACAGGTACTGTCAGTATGCTGCCACCACTTCCAATGAGTCCAAGAGATACTCCAATGAAGATGGCACAGAGGTAACCGATAATTTCCATTTAATGTGAATTGAGGCGCAAAGGTGGTGAGACAGGCCTGGGTTTTCAGTATGAATTGTTACAATTTGAAAACGACTATTTTGAATGGAGTGTAACGGGTCAAGGAATCCATAATAAAAGGGAAGATCAAATTTGAACCGTGAATGCTGGAAGAGCGATTTTGATCAGTTTTCTGGATGAATGCTTTGTGTTCTTTCAGTGCTGAGAATAATTACATCTTATTGAGCTGAGCAATTGCCATTTTATCATGATAGCACTGGATGTATCCAGAGCTTCAGGAGTTTATTCCGCTTCGTTAAGCGAAAAAGTAAAAGTTGAACCAATGCCTTCTGTGCTATCAACGGAGATTTTTCCTCCTTGTGCTTCGATGAACTCACGGCAGATCGCCAAGCCCAAACCGCTTCCTGCATTGCCCCCGGGCACCTGGAAATACCGATCAAAAATGCGCTCTGCAAATTCTTTCCGTATCCCTGAACCAAAATCCTGAACCTTAAATATGACCTGCTTGTTTTTTTGAATTACTTCAATCTTGATTTTTGATCCAATGGGGGAATGATTCATCGCGTTATTCAACAGATTAGTCAAAACCCAAGACGTTTTTTCCGGATCTGCCTTGACAGCTTTCACTGTTGAGTTGGTTTGGACGTCAAGCGTAATTTGCTTTTGTTCTGCTATCACTTTCAGTGATGCCATTGATCTTTGCAAGATGTCCAGTGGCAGACATGTTTGCAAGGTCAGTTGAATGTTTCCAGTTTCTGCCTGTGATAAATTCAATAGTTCACTGGTGATTTTGAGTAATCGATTGCTGTCATCGCCAATGCTATTGATGAGTTGCATTTGTTCGTCATTCAACTGTCCGGACTTGTTTTTCTCCAAAAGTTGAACACTCATTTTGATGGAGGAGATGGGTGTCTTTAACTCATGTGATACCGTGGCGATGAAATTGGTTTTGGCTATATCCAACTCTTTGAAGGGTGTGACATTTTTTAGGAGAATGACATGACCGACTTTCTTTTTTTCCTGCTCACCGGTTGGTACGATCGTTATCTCTAAAATTTCTTTTTCGAAATAACTCTCTTTTTGATTGGCGAATATTTTTAATGCTCCGGTTTGTTGATTTTGTTTGCTTTCTGGTGGCGCAATCATCTCGGTAATAAGTGATCGCATGAGATCATTATGTACTGCAATGTCCTGTGCAATTCTGCCTATTGCTTCACCCTGCCGCAAACCACATATTTTCAACGCTTCGTCATTCATAAACAATATTTTATTGTGCTCATCTAACCCGATAACTGGATCATGCATATTGTTGATCAATGCTTCGATGCGTTTCTTCTCCATCAAAAGACTTGCAAGATTGCTATTGTCATATTCCTCGAGTTTTTCCGCCATGGTGTTAAAGGCAAATGCCAATTCTCCAAACTCATCTCGCGAATCGAAATGTAGCCGTTGTGCATAATTTTTCGCAGAAATTTCTTTGATGGATTTGGTTAACTGTCGCAATGGGTTAGCAATACTGCCTGGTAAATTCAACATGAGAGATAAGGCAATGATGAAACAGAGTGTTCCAGTAATCGCAATCCACATGGTAGCCTTGTCTGCCGTTTTCTGTGCCATCTGACTCTTCCTGTGCATGGCTTGCATGTTCAGATTCATCAATTCATAGATGTGAATCCTTATTCCAGTGACCAATGCTTCTTGATTGGATTGTGTGACATACAATTCATATTGATGAACCAGATTATCTGTCGCTTGTTGCTCTCCGATTTCGGTCACGTTGTTTTGTTGTAATGTCAGATTTTCCCGAAAAAGATCTTTTTTCGATTGTTCATCAGATAGTTCTAGAGCGGAGAGCATATTCCTGGCAATACTCCAAGGTGTTGTAATTGGCTTGAAGTATGCTTTTTGTGTCGTTACTTAATGCGAGTGAATATGTCATTCCAACAATCGCAAGTATGAGTACCAACGAAAACAGAAGTGCGACGCCAAGTGTCAGTTTTACTTTTATTTTCATGACAATATCACAATATCAATATCGGAGGATGTGAGTTTTTTCAATAGCTGATTAAAAATATTAGTGGCCACAATGATTCTGAATAAATTGAAATGCGGTTTGCCAATACAAATTGTCGTTACATGATGTTTTTCTGCTTCTGATATGATGGTGCGTGCAATATATGAACTCTGAACCTGAATTACTTCAGCCCCTAATTCAGTTGAAAGTTTGAAATTGTTGATCAAATGTCTTTGCCTGTCTAAGGGTATCTTATTCACATTTTCCTTTGGAGTTTGTACGTAAATGACACACCAGCTAGCATTATAATAGCTAGCCAGACGGGCTGTCTTGCGAATTACGTTCTTGGAGGTCTTTTCATTGCTGCTGATACAAGCCATGAATTTTTCATGACGTAGCGCTATATGTTTTGGGACTTCTATGTCAACTTTACGTTCCACTTGTGAAGCGACTTCCTTTAGCGCCAATTCCCGCAATTGAAGAATGTGTTCAGGTTTAAAAAAATGATCAAGTGCGGTCTGAATTTTTTCCTGCTGATATATCTTCCCTTCCTTAAGTCTTGTGATGAGTTCGTCTGCCGTAAGATCAATATTTACTACCTCATCAGCAAGAGCCAGTATTTTGTCGGGAATGCGTTCTGCAACTTCTACTCCTGTAATGGATTTGATTTCTTCGTTCAAACTTTCGATATGCTGAATGTTTACTGCAGAAATGACATTGATGCCTGCATCCAAAACTTCTAATACATCTTGCCAGCGTTTTTCATGTTTACTGCCCTCAATGTTGGTATGTGCAAGTTCATCGATGATCACGACTTCCGGTCGTAAATTAACGATGGCCTGAACATCCATTTCTTCAAGTTCTTTGCCTTTATAAAAAAGCTTTCGTCTTGGTATGATCGTGAGTCCATCCAGCAATTCATGGGTTTCTTTTCTGAGATGTGTCTCCACATAACCAATCTTGATGTCTATGCCATTGCGCATCAAAGCATGTGCTTCCTGCAACATACGGAATGTTTTGCCGACACCGGCGCTCATGCCGATGTAGACTTTGAACTTTCCCCTGCGTGATCTTTTGATCAGGTTAAGGAATTGTTCCGCATGTTGATCACGTTCATTCATCAGGAATCATTCATTTTTCCATGAAAAAAATAGGATGAGGTTGTGAAAGCTAGACCCTTATTCAATTGATTACTAAATCACAAATTTCATATCCTGAACAGAACAGCCAGCAATACCCTGTTTTCTCTTCTTACAAGATCTGGTCTCCAATCTGCCGGAAGTGTTGTCCATTGATATCCTGTTGGTGATGTTACACCTCCGTGTCCTGCAAAATATGGCACACTGCTTTCACGATGTACATATTCAAGTCGAAACTCTATACTTTGATTCGGCATCCAACTTATGTTAGTTGAGGCATCCCAACCTTGAAATTTATCTCCCGGATTTGCACTGAAAGGATATGCTCCTTCTGAAACAGATGGATTTGCCGGATTAGGCAATGGACTCGCCTGCCCTGTGGGATATAGGACTAGGTATCTGCCAGGATTGGTCATTAATCCACCTCCAAATGTCCATGCGATTTTGTTTTGTGAAAACCACAATCTATGGTAAAACATGACGCTCGCAAAATATTGTGCTGGTCCTTGTATTGAATCGCCATCTTTAAATCCATTCACACCACCTCCTTTTTCAAAACCAACATCTCCAGTGAGTGAAAATGCCATTCTACTAATACCTGTTGACTCTGGTTTGTTGTAATAACGAACCAAAAGACTGTTGTCAGAATGAAATCTTATTCTGTCCGATATTCCTCCTGCATCCGTACCGATATAATCATTAGTCAACACTTTCACACGATCATTCATATAGGTGATGTTCGCCCCCAATCCCGGCATCTTGTTGAATTTGCCATAACTCTGCCATCCATTGATAATCCATGGTTCGATTTTCCAATACTTATTCGGGTGAATCTGAACACGTACTCCATTAAAAAACCAAGGTGTGTTGTCCGATGTAAATGAAGCCTGGTACTCCCAGTTTTCAGGTTGGTAATAGGAGTTCAATCCTATGTATGACATGAACATTCCAAAGTCAACATTGATACCATGCATTTTTTCAAAATGATAACCAGCATAAGCTTCACTTAAGTAGCGATATACATTGGCCAATTGATATTGCCCGCGGTACGGACTATAATCATTCCGAGGAATGACGATGGAGCGCATGCCAAATTGCGTCATGACGCGTGCTCTGGCATTTTTATAATTGAAATCCCCTCCAAAGTGCAAGGCCTGCAATTGGATTTCATTGTTTCTTGCAAGTGCGGTTGACCCCACCACTGTGTTGTCTATCGGATCTTCAAAGGAATAAGTGTAATTGATATCCATTAATATCGATGGGGTAAAGTACTTCATGTTTTTGAATGCAGAAGAGTCTCTACGATCACTTCCATTTTGCCAACTGGCATCTATGCCTTCAAATGGTTCTCCCTTTTGTTGAGCGTGTACATATGGAAGGAATATACAGTACATCAAAAGGATCAAGGCGAATGTGCGAATGTTGCTTTTCATTTCGTTTTTTTTATTTTATGCTTCGGTGAAAAGTGATGATGGAACTATTTTATAAATGGACTGGATTGTTGGTGGAGCTTTGTTGAGTCGTCATTTCGTCCAATGCTATGTTCAACTTTAGTACATTGACTTTTTTAGGTCCAAGTAATCCGAATAGAGACTGCTCAGTTTGTTTATGAATCAATTCTTCAATGACTGTTTCTGATAAACCTCTGCTTTGCGCAATTCGTTTGGCTTGTATCATGGCGGCTGAAATGCTGAGATGAGGATCAAGTCCTGATCCACTTGCAGTAACCAGTTCAGCGGGTATTTCTGCTTTGTTAGTGCCCGGATTGTGCACCAGGAAGGAATCAATCCGCGATTCAATTACCGCCAGATATTCTGCGTTGGAGGGACCTTTGTTGCTTCCACCAGAAGCGGATGCATTGTATTGAACGGCTGAAGGTCTTGATGTGAAATATTTATCTTGTTTGAATTCCTGAGCAATGTTTTGATAGTGTTCTTTTCCTTCGACTTGAATAACCTCGCCTTTGCCATTGTTTGTAGCCAATTGGGCAATACTCCAAAGACAAGTTGTATAACAAACCGGAAAGAGTATCGCAAACAGAACGGTGAGTTTAATGGCTGGAAGTATGTGTTGTTTCATGTTCATATTGTTTGAGTTTTATATCATCGCAGAGATCAATAAATCAATCAGCTTAATACCTACAAATGGTGTGACAATTCCACCTAGACCATACACGAACAGATTTCTTCTCAAAAGGGCACTCGCACCAATGGGCTTATAGGCGACTCCTTTTAAAGCTAGGGGAATAAGCAATGGAATGATGATGGCATTGAAAATAATTGCCGATAAAATGGCACTCTCTGGGCTTGAAAGTTTCATGATATTCAACCCCTGAAGTGCGGGTATGGAAGCCATAAACAATGCAGGTACTATGGCAAAGTACTTGGCAAACGTCATTGGCAATTGAGAATGTCGTGAGTGTTCCTCTTGTCATAAGAAGTTGTTTGCCTATTTCTACCACTTCAATAAGTTTAGTAGGATCATTATCCAGATCAACCATATTGCCCGCTTCCTTGGCTGCTTGTGTGCCGCTGTTCATGGCAACACCGACATCCGCCTGTGCAAGGGCTGGGGCGTCGTTTGTACCGTCTCCCATCATCGCAATGAGTCTTCCTTCACTTTGTTCTCTGCGGATATAATTCATCTTGTCTTCCGGTTTGGCTTCAGCAATGAAATCATCGACACCTGCTTTCTCCGCGATGTATTTTGCTGTCAACGGATTGTCTCCTGTGACCATCACTGTTTTGATGCCCATTTTTTTTAGGCGCTGAAATCTTTCTTGGATGCCCGGTTTGATCACATCCTGAAGTTCTATTACACCAAGAACGTTTTCATTCTCTGAAACTACAAGTGGTGTCCCTCCATTTTCGGAAATGATTTTTACTTGCTCTGCTATTTTTTCGTCTATACCGTTCGCAGGATAGAAGTGGGTCGCTTTTCTATTGCCTATTGTAATTGTTCCAGTTTTATCCAACAATAAAACATCGATGTCACCAGCTGTTTCAACTGCTCTTCCTGATTTGGAAATAACATTCGCTCGCAATGCGCGATCCATCCCTGCTATGCCTATCGCTGATAAAAGTCCTCCTATCGTTGTCGGTATGAGGCAAACAAACAAGGAAATAAATGCTGCAATCGTAATTGGGGTATTGGCATAATCCGCGAATGGTTTTAGCGTGACACAAACAATGATGAATACCAATGTAAAACCTGCAAGGAGAATAGTTAGTGCAATTTCATTGGGTGTTTTTTGTCTTGAAGCTCCTTCAACCAGTGATATCATCTTATCTAGAAAGCTCTCACCTTGACGTGTTGTTACACGCACTTTGATTTTATCTGAAAGGACAATTGTACCTCCGGTCACTGATGATTTATCTCCTCCGCTCTCTCTGATCACAGGTGCGCTTTCTCCGGTGATGGCACTTTCATCTATTGTAGCAATGCCTTCAATAATCTCACCATCGGAGGGAATATGGTCTCCCGCTTCACAAATAAATTCATCTCCAATTTTCAACTGCGCGGAAGAAATGACTTTGCCATCCACCAGTTTTGCAGGGGTATCTGCTCGTAGTTTTCGTAAGCTATCGGCTTGTGCTTTGCCTCTCGCTTCAGCGATGGCTTCCGCAAAATTGGCGAATAGCAAGGTGAGAAATAGAACAAGAAACACAACCAAATTGTATATGAAACTGCCTTGATTTTTTTCTCCAAATAATATCCAAATGCAAACGCCAAGCATAATGGTTGTTCCGATTTCAACCGTAAACATGACTGGATTACGGAACATGATTCTAGGATTCAATTTGACGAATGACTGCTTGAGTGATTCCGCCATAATCCTCTTATCAAAGATGGATGTGTTTTGATGCTGATTCATTTTCGCAAAGAATTAATAGATGGTAAAATATTCTGCGATTGGACCAAGCGCCAATGCAGGAAAGAATGAAAGTGCGGCTACTATGAGTATCACCACGAATACCACAAATCCGAATGTGCCGGTATCTGTCTTCAGTGTTCCTGCTCCTTCTGGAATGTATTTTTTCGAAGCAAGTAATCCGGCAATAGCCACTGGTCCGATGATTGGAAGATACCGCGCTAACAACATGACAATTCCGCATGCGATATTCCAAAATGGTGTATTGTCTCCCAATCCTTCAAATCCACTTCCATTATTCGCTGATGATGATGTGAATTCATACAACATTTCACTGAAGCCATGATATCCCGGATTGTTGAGCCAGCCAGAATACGTTTCGGGATGTCGTGAGTATAAATAAGAAGTTATGGCGGTACCGGATAAGATCAACAATGGGTGCAGAATGCCATGATCATGGCAATCTTCATCTCTCGCGCTTCAATTTTTTTGCCGAGAAATTCCGGAGTCCTGCCAACCATAAGTCCGCTGATGAATACAGCAAGGATGATGAATACATAGAAATTGAGGAAGCCAACTCCAACGCCTCCATAAAAACTATTGATCATCATTCCTGTCATCGTAAACATTCCTGATAGCGGTGTCATGCTATCGTGCATGGCATTCACCGATCCATTGCTTGTGCATGTGGTTTGAATTGCCCAGTAAGCTGATGCTCCAGCACCAAATCGAATTTCTTTACCTTCCATGCTACCTGCGGACTGTGCAATTCCCAAATGATCGATGTTGGGATTGCCTTGCATTTCATAATAAATGGTGGGTAGTAAAAGACAAAGAAATCCCAAGGTCATCGTGCTGAATATCATCCACGACAGATGTTTCTTTTTCAAAACATATCCTAAGGCAAATACAAGAGAAATGGGTATGAGTACAATTGAAATGGTTTCGACAATGTTTGTGAGGTAGTTCGGATTTTCAAGTGGATGCGCAGAATTCGTTCCGAAGAATCCTCCTCCATTTGTTCCAAGTTGTTTGATGGCTACAAATCCTGCTACAGGTCCACGACTTACTTGGATTGAATCGCCTTCAATTGTAGTCATGTGGGCTTTTCCTTCAAACGTCATGGGCGTGCCGTTGAAGATCAATATCAATGCAACTATGAATGATAGCGGAAGCAGAATACGCGTCGTGCTTCTGATGAAGAAGGAATAAAAGTTTCCAATCGATTCTGTTGTTTTGGTTTTCATCAATTGAAATACAACGGCCGCGATGGCAATGCCACATCCTGCACTAATGAACTGCCATAACATCAATGTAAGTTGACCCAAATAGGAGAGACCTGTTTCTCCTGAATAGTGCTGCAGATTGGTATTGGTCACAAAACTGACTGCTGTATTGAAGGCCAGATCTCCACTCATGGAAGGGTTTGAATCTGGATTCAATGGAAGCCAACTCATATTGGTAAGGACCAACATGCATATGAGGAACCAAACCAAATTGATCGTGAGTAATGCAACCAAATGTTCCTTCCAATTCATCTTTCTTGATGGATCAATACCGCTGAGTTTATAGAATATGTTGTCCACCGGATTGAATATTTTATCAAGCCAAGTGGCTTCATAGGAAAATATTTTGCCGATATATCTGCCAAGGGGTATTGCCAGAAGTATGCTAAGTGCATACATGAATATGATTCCGGCCAATTCGTTGTTCATGATTTTTTGGGTGTTTCTAGGGCGTGTGTTTTCAAGAAAAGTGTTGATGCATCATTCATGTTGGAATGTGTGTGACACAATTTCCTGATCAAGGGTTTTTTATTTGAGTCGTCTGTATTAGAATTTTTCCGGTCGGAGAAGGACGTAGCAGATATAGACGAACACCAACAGTACGACGGTAAAAAGTATTATCATATCATATTAGATTTTTTCGAATAATTCAATACTGAGATAGAATAGGAGGAAGGCTGTAATACCGCTGAGTATAAGTACAACTGTGAGCATAGATTATTTTTTTCAGCCATATGCCAACATTGGAACCAAATGAGCGTGGTTTTGTAATCTATAGAATATCAAGTGGTTACTGACGGACTACAAACTTGTCAGCATGAATAACCCTATCAAAATGAAAATCGGTTTTTCAAAATGATAGGGTTGATGGAATTACACCAAATAATCAGGATCTACCCATTCATGCAAAATGTGATTTTGGTTTTGGCATTGTGCTTGTCTTATGCCTTTGAAAATGTACCGGTTTGATTTCCGGGAATAAACTCTACAAGCATGAAAAAGCATTACATCCTTCTGTTCATTGTTTCATTGTTATGTGAAAAAATGATTCTTGCTCAGTCGCCACTCATTTTCGATAACATGAATATCCATGAGATGCAAGGCGAAGATCAATTGCCGTCCAGCACCATTCAAACGATTTATCAATATTATCTCGATCATCAATACCAAACACCTTCCGAAAGTGAATTGCGCGACATGCCGCGTAATTCTTCTATCCCGGCCAACATGGAGGATATTTATTTTGATCATGTTTGGTTAAACATTGCCGAATACTGTTGGCTGGAAGGTGACCATTATTCTACAGCGGAAGGGCAATCTGTTGGACTGAATATCCCTGATCGCAAACAAGGCAATCTTTTTATGCTGTTCGATAACCTGAAAGATGAATCTCGCCATGTCATTGATGCCCGGGCTATGAGAGGATTTGATCATGAGCCATTGATGGTCACCAAAGTGAAAAACAATTTTTATCTCACTGAAAAAGGTAAACAGAACAAATCAGACGGCGATTATCAATTGATTGTGGATTACCGTGATGGTGTAATGTTTTATGAAAATACTTTCAGCGGTAATCCAGGCGATTTTACTACCTTCAGAAGATTTAGATACGCAGCATTGGGAATTCCTAAAGCTCTTTTGGAAGAAACGAATGCTTCGAATATGCCAGTAATTTCTTCAACTTTGGAATTGCTCCAATTCGATACAAAAGGCGGAGGATGGAAGCCTCACGTGAAAAGAACCAGTAGTCCGTCGAAACCAGTATATCAATCCAAACCTGCCTATCAATCCAAACCTCCTGTATATGTTGAGGAGGAGTTGGAAGAGGCGGAGGAGATAAACAGGCCTCAGGTTGCGGTATGTGCCAAACCCGCGGCAATTGGCGATATGTTGCCGCAAGAGGATTTGATGGAGCTGCGCCCTGGACAACGTATTACTTCCGGATTGAATGAGGAATTGTTTAAATCAGATTGGTTGGAATTGGGTGGACTCATGTGGTATCAAGGTGAATCGTATTGGGGAAATTCCTCCGAAGCACCACTATACCGTTTTGGTCGTGAAGGCGGTGTGAGTGAATATGAAGTGAAGGTTGCAGATGCCGGCAAAAAGTCTCCGAAATTCGTGAGCACCCTTTCAGACGATTTATTCAAATTGACTAAAAGGGGAAACTTTGTTTTCATCTCAAATGGTGAAGAAGGGAATGACAGGATTGAATACACCGTCCTCTCTTATGATGGCAACATCCTTGTTCTGGACGAATTTGACAGTATATCTGGAATTCGTGTACGAAAAGTGTTGAAGGCTACTGCGAGGGTGAGGTAGGAATTAATTTGGATGAACATGTGTGCATTGACGTTGAAATGAAATCAATGCTTATGAGTAAATTTAGTAACTTATTAATAATGGCTCTGGATCTATACCAGGGCCATTGATTATTTTAAGCTTTTTGTTTCTGAAATCGAATATGATTACTCCTTAGAATTTATTTGACGATTTAAGTCAACACCTTCCTTCATGCCCGAACTCTTGCAAAGGTTCGGTTTGATAGATTTTCTTTACAACGGCATGTCTAATTATTCCACACCACAGGTTACTGTCTCCACGGTTGGACCTTGCCCCACGGATTCATATGGCGACGGATAAGAGTTGATATACTCACCTTGATTGCATCCGGATTCAGCTTCCTTTGGTTTGGATTGAAATGTGTTAGTGACGGAATTCACAATAACTTGTTGTGGATATACTGTGCTACCATTGGTGTATCCGGGTACTGTTACTGTCTGAACACATTTACATACATAGTCCTTTTTGCAGGAGACCATGAAGATGGAAGTACAAATGAATATGGTTTTTGAAAGGTTTTCGACTGTCTTTTTCATGCGATAAAATAAACTTGAGGTATTGGCTGCTCATACAACTTCACCATCTTCTATCTTAATTCATACGCATACTTCAAATGAGTATGCTTTGATCGCAGCAAATCTATCGAATGGAGAAACAGTTCGAATGTCTTATGATCATGCTTTTATTAACAACCACACGTCCAAATTCCAAGGATGGAATTCGAACCCGCATAGTCTCTTGAAGCAGTTTATTTAAGTTCAACGCGCCTCCGATTAACGATCCAGACTATGCACAATTTAACTAATTAATATTACTGTTACTCATTCGAATTCCGCTTCTCGCTCTGAAATTCTGCATCACACCATTATCATTCCGAAACAAAATGTCGGTTTACCATCACTGCTCGAAAATTAAATAAGGCACTTCTACCTCTCAACACTCACACCCCTGTTGGTGTAATCTATTTCTTCAGGAATGGAACATGCAGTGCCTCAAAACCTTCAGTCCAAACGGTTATGAAATATGTACCCTGTGAAAGCTTGGAAATATCGATCTGCGTTTTTGACTGGAACAATTTCCGAGTGGAAAGAAGACGACCTTCAATGGTGTGAATAGTCATCATTCCATTCACATAATCTGTTGGAATTAACATGCTCAATTGATCAAATGCCGGATTCGGAAAAATTACAACTGCTTTGACTTCCGCTTCTTCCATAGAGGTATAAATTGCATCCATTTCAGTTGTTATAATACATCCATCGGATGTCATCATATCTACCGCGTAGTTTCCTGATGTTTGTATTTCAATCGAGGATGAAACACTCCCTTCAATTATACTGCCATCCAAATACCATTGATACGCTGAGCCATCAATAATATTAGTAAACAGATTATTTCCTGACTGAGTAATATTGAGTTCTACTAATTCTGGCAATGAAATCCAGATAGAATCAATACGCGCTCCGCATAATGGATTTGAAATTTCAAGTTTCAACCAATTCTCTTCCGTTGCATTGAATGAAGTGATTGGCTCATTTCCAATCATAAGATCATTCCATGTCCAAGTATATTGCTCTGACCATGAAACATCTGCATTGGCATGGATCATGGGATCAGCGCACATGCCATCGATGTTGGATGAAATATGTGATGTGTATGCGGCACAATCAAATATGGAATGAACCATGGTATTGGTCATAACTGGATCATTGTTATCGAAATAAATACTTGCAGTATTGGATATCTGCATTCCTTGCTGAAGTCCTGTAGCCGGCATGATGCGGTAACTTACAAAACCTTGACTTCCCATTTCATCATAACTACTATCTGGGAGATAAATATTATTAAAATAGAAAATCAGCTCGCGAGTGACTGGATGAAGACTTTGCATCGCACTGTGTGATGAGGCTGCGAATTGGAGAGTTGAAATGTCGAGGTTTTCATCGATAATATCCCGAATGATGACATCCGTCGCTGTTGCTGTTCCTGTATTCTGGAAGTGTATGGTATAAACAATTTCATCTGTGTTCTCAATATAATGTTGATCAGTGTAGCCAACAGGAGATGCACTCTTCTCATTTGGATCATAAGAACACGCATGTTCATATGACAAAATGAAATTGCCAATGCTTATCCCATTGTTGGTCACTTCAAGCGAAAAGTCGAGTACATTTCCCATATAGCTTGCATCAGGAACTAGAAGCATGATCGAGAATGATCCTGAATTTGCAGGCATCACGTTATCAATACTAAAAATACTTGATGGTTGATATTTGAATCAACAGGTTCTCTAAAACATAATCAGTAATAAGTTCGTCATAGGTGAACACTACATCATAATCATCAATAACATTTCCTAGATTTTGAAGATCGATGTAGAATATACCGTAGTCGTTGCAAGCATCATAGTATGGATTTATCGAGGCATTCACTTGGTGAACAGGAACCTCGTTGTGCACCCCGAAAAACAAGTAGGCAGGACTTGATGATATGGTCACGGTTTGTGTTTGTAGTGTGGTATAATTAGGGTAAACAGGATCGTCTATCATACTTAAAGTATAAGTACCAGCTCCAAGGGGCAGAAAAAAATCACCATTATCATCTGTTGTCACTAAAATATTATCGGGCATAACAAGGAGCGTCTCAAAAGGAAGGCCAGGCTCACCAACCTGTTGAGATCCATTTGTATTGTTGTCATAAAATACTCTTCCTGTAACTTCATACAAACAGGAGAAATCATTGCAATCAGCGGCTGGATTAAAGTTGTAAGCTGTGGCGTCAGTACAACCACAAAGTGAACAACACGATCCATCATCCCAATCTGCGAATGGACTGTAGTTGCAAATGGTTGCGTTCATACAACCACCGCCGGCAGAGTTCGGTCGCCAAAAAATTCGCTCCGATTGATAAGTAATGAGGTCATCAAATCCATCACCGGTAAGGTCACCAAGAGCAGTTGACCGTGGTTGTGCATTGTTTGGTTCATTATGTTGCATGAGGAATGACTGATGAAAGAGAGGAATTACACCATCATTCTCCTGTACCCTAAATAATTCCACATCGACATTATGGCTAAAATAATTCTCGGCGATAAATTCTTCGATGCCATCATGATCGACATCTGTGATGCGCACAGAGTTCAACGAAGTATATCCACTTACTGGGTAGCCTAAAAAATCGACTCCTTGCACAAAATTGCTGGAACCATCATTCATCATCCAGAAATCATTGCCAGCATTTAGCACCAACAGATCCTGATCGCCATCACTATCTATGTCTTTGCAAAGTCGAATGCGCACCACATCTAAATTCAAGTATACAGCGGTATTGAATGTTCCATCACCATTATTCTTGATGTATTTCACGGGGAAGGTTGGACCAGCAGGATAGGTTGCAGGCAGTGAACCTGAAAGAATGTCTAGTAATCCATCATTGTCTACATCACATGCAATCCCCATATTCGGAGATAAAGATTCATAGTCGGTAATACTAAAATCTCCATTGCCGTCATTGATGAAAATTTTTACCTGACTTGTTGTGTAAGTCGCCATGTCCAGGAAGCCATCAAGGTTCCAGTCTTCTATGAGCAATGGATTCGGCTTTGAAGGGTCATAATAAAAATTGTCCCCGCTGTAAATGGTTTCGTATAGTCCCGATTGTGTGTTGAAGGTCATTACCAGTGTCTCTGACAAGGGGCTGCCGAGCAAGAGAATAAGATCATCCTGATTATCTCCATTCATATCAGCGAAATCATAATCGCCAACTCTTCCGACCGATTGCCAAATATCTGCTGGGAATAATTCTGGTTTTGCAAATTCATTGTTGCCAAGATTCTCGATCCATACCAATTCAAATTCATGCACACCGGAGATCAAGACCAAGTCTATATCACCATCGAAGTCAACATCCTGTGTGGTTAGATCTGTATTATAATAAGTGTCCTTGACAATTGGATGAATATTGCTTGGCTGCAGAATGTTACCTGTTGATACGAGGTTATCGTACCATGCCAGTCGATATACATTGGAGTTTCCATTTAGCAAGAAGTCTGTAATTCCATCACCGTTAAAATCCGCCGTTGCCTGATTTATTTTATAGGCATAGCCAGGAAAAAGATGATTGGCTGATTGCGAAAAATTGCCATTCCCATCGTTCATATCATATTTCCGGATTCCATATTCATACCACCCATCAACAGTTCCTGAAGGTTTGTAATGATCGGTATCACCGTCTCCATCAAGGTCAAGAAAGACACTACCAACGTTGTCATTTACAGATAAAAAATGAGCAGCTGTATCAAATTCAAGCAAACTCGTGCATGCATACCAATAAATACCGGATGAAAAAGGATTTTCGATTCACAAGATCTTTCATCCCATCACCATTCAGATCAACCAACCAAGTTGGTTGAGCAGGGAAACTGATTGTTTGTGATGCTGCAAATTGTCCATCTGGTAGTTGTTCATAATAAATCATCGTTATGGGTTCTGAAGTGCTTGTCTGTTCTGTAAGGTCAAGCAGCCCATCGTTGTTTAAATCCAAGTACATGTACGCATCACCCATATCAGGCAATGGAATGGTTGAAGTAAAATGTCCGGCTCCATCATTCAGCCACCAGGAATTGCTAGTGTTGTCAAGTTGGAGCAGATCAACATCACCATCAGAATCCATGTCTCGGAAGTATTCGAAAAATTCTCCTGGCGTGGTAGATACTGCATTGAAGTTGAGGCCAGAAATCCGCATAAAAATGGCATATCCGTTGCCATCTTTATATAGCATATCCGTCTGACCGTCGCCATTCATATCGATAAATTGAATATCCGAAAAAGTGAAATAATGAATTCTATATCCGTGTGGATGGGAGACGTAGGCTCACTGAATTGCCCAGTACCGTCATTAAGATAAGCAACAACCTTATCAGTCGTCAGCATAGCCAAAACATCGACATCACCATCGTCATCGCAATCGCCAGGCAAAGTATAGGTGTAATAAGCCGAACTGAAATCATCGAGGATTCCCAGTTCATGTTCGAATTGAGCAATGCATGGTGAAATGAACAGAAGGAATAATACTATGTGTGTTGTTCTCATTTTGTTACAATTTGCCTATATAGGACTGTGGGTCTTTCAGAATTCCATAAATTAATGAAGATTTTGTTTTGATCTGCCATTGATTTAACTCATTTAGCAAGTATCCTCGCAGAACTACCTACACATTTTGATAAGGCAAAAAATCGCCAATCATTAGATAGAATATTAATTCAAAAAGATGGCATTCAATGCTTTTGGATTTTAGTGATAAACCTCCCTATTCACTTTTTCAAACTTCAATCACTTTCCTTCTGGTAAACTAACTTTCAGTTCATGAAAAACCTTTTCAAACTCAGAGGTGTCATAATGATTCTCTTTGAAATATCTAAAATCACTTCGCATCGAATCTTCCCAAGATAATCCTTCATGAATAATTTCACCAAGATGAGCATTGTATATCGCTAAGGCCTGCGAATAGTCACCTTTGAATAAATAGGCATGAGCCATGTTCATTTTCATATTGAGATCTTCGGGATATAGTAATATGGCGCGTTTATAATAGCCAATCGCTTCTTCGAATTCTTTTGTCTCGAATAAATACCAAGTGATTTCAGCAAACAAATTACTTTCCAATTCCAGTATGTTCAAATCAGTAACCTTGGTAGATTTTGGATATGCTTTCCCATTAACAACGCGCGTATATCCAGTGATGGCTCCCATCTCATCCTTGATCATTTCTTTCTCCGCCTGAAATTCTCTGTTCACAAAGAGTGTGGGAGTAATAAAGTGCATATCGACATACATGTTATTGGTAAAAAAATGGCTCCTCCCATCCTTCTTACCAATTGCAGCCCAGGTATTATCATAAAGATAAATGCCGTGATATGTTTCAATTACTTCTTCCGAAACATGAATCGTTTTTTTGTGCCTTGGTTCCTGATAAAAGTTCTTCCATTTGTACACTTTAGCAACACTATTAATCACTTCTCCTAAAATCTTACCGTCTTCGCTATTCAAGAAAACGACCACTCCATTTCCATCCTCCAGACTACCATAAAATTGTCCACAGAAACCGTCGTTGCCGGCGCCATGTTCAAAGTATAAAGCCCCATCATAATTTTGGATGAATGTACCTAGTGCAGTTGGTCCATTATTATAGGGAGTCAAATGCAGCTTCACCATCTCATCACTCAAGACCTTGGATGGCTGACCTTTGTAAGCCAATTGCATATCAATAATATATTGGCACAAATCACTGGGCGTCATCCACAATCCAGCGGCCGCTTGTTCCGGATAAACATGAAAACGATCCTCGACGGGTGTGCCGTCACCTCTGTAAGCTGAAGCACATAAACGTTGCATCTCCTTGGATGGCGGTTGCTCATATGTGCTATGTATCATGCCAATTGGCTTCAATACATTTTCATACATCCAGCTTTCATATACTTGTCTGGTTACATCTGTGAGTATCACCTGCGCAATGGATGTGCCACCACCGCTGTATTCAAATTGCAACCCCGGCGCATACATGCTGCGCACGGCAGGTGTAAACGAAGGTGAATCTCCATTCAATACTTGATATATTGTAGGTTTCGGATCATTGATTCCATGTCCCGGAAAGCCGTGAACGGTCAGTCCGGCAGTATGACTCAACAAATGCGACAGTGTAATTTTTTTACCATCAGAAAGAGAATCGTATGGAAATTTCCAAGAAGTGAGATACGTATTAATATCCGTGTTCAAATCAACTTTTTTCTCTTGCGCCAGTTTCAAAATACCCAAGGCATTCAAAGTTTTACTGATGGATCCGGGTTCGAACAATGTTTCCGTGGTCACCGGAATTTTAGCTGCCTCATCCGCCCAGCCATAACCTTTTGCCCAAACAATTTTGTAGTCATTTATCACAGCTATGCTCATGCCTTTCACGTTGTATTCTGCCATACGTTGGGGTATTGTCGCGGGAGGTTCACCATTCAAGACAAGATTCGTGGTGAGTGATGATTCAACTTCACTGATTTTTTTCAGTGTCTCTTCTGAGTAGTTCGCTTGTGAAATTAGTGTTAATGATAACAATATCAAAGCTAGAGAAGAAATGGTGGATTTCATAGATGTGATTTAGGGCTGAAATTATTCGTTTTGGACATTAGGTTGCCATCAAATGAACCTAATTATGAATATTTATCGAATGTTCGGCAAGTTTGAAACTTCATGAAACCACAAAGGCCTGCCAGTGATTTAATGTACAATCATCTAAGAGAATTCAGTATTAAACCCAAATTATTCAATCAATTTCGTCAAAGAGATTTATTGTCGCTTTGGATTGGAATAGAAATTAGAATGTTTAAGCAGTGTTTAATATTTGGTGATGGGAAAGCAATTCTCCTTCGATGCTCGCTCTTTGAAATTCAATTGTGGATTGTGTGGTTTTAGTTTCTTTCGTTTAAAACCAATTGATGCTGTCGGAATTGTCATATGCGAAACAAGCAATCATTGATGGCTTTCAAAGCTGTAAAGAATGAAGTAAACATAAATAGGGTTTAAAAACCCATCAAGAATAAAAGTCGGAATTCTGACTTCGGCAGCAGATGCTCACGGATAAGAAAAGGCAGGGCGTGCATGAGAATGAAGAAAAAATCAGAATGAAAAAGAGTACGATCGCTGCGCTCTCGAAGAATGAGAATGAAGAAAAAATCAGAATGAAAAAGAGTACGATCGCTGCGCTCTCGTTCGAGAAAGGAAAAGCGAATGAATAAAGAATGAGAAACAGAATGAGAATGAAGAAAAAATCAGAATGAAAAAGAGTACGATCGCTGCGCTCTCGTTCGAGAAAGGAAAAGTGAATGAATAAAGAATGAGAAACAGAATGAGAATGAAGAAAAAATCAGAATGAAAAAGAGTACGATCGCTGCGCTCTCGTTCTCTTTCCCATTCTGATTTTTGTACCCGGGACGGGAATCGAACCCGTACAGACATTACTGTCCGCAGGATTTTAAGTCCTGTGCGTCTACCAGTTCCGCCACCCGGGCAAACTCATATTCACCGGTAGCGCGAATATGATCCTTTCTAAAAAAAAAATCCCGATCCAAGCAGATCGGGATTCAAACTGAGCGGGAGACGAGACTCGAACTCGCGACCCTAACCTTGGCAAGGTTATGCTCTACCAACTGAGCTACTCCCGCTTGATAAATGAACGTTTTGAGGGCCGCAAATGTACACAAGCATTTAAACTTTGCAAAATACCCAATGAAATTTTTTCTTGGTTTCTAAGGGAAATATGAGCGAATTCCGTTCATTATCACTGTAGTAGCCCCAGTATTTTCCTCGACGAATTTTTTTGCCTGATGCCCGCTCTTTTCTCTCAATGAGGCGTCAACCCTCAGTTTTTCAACAATTTCAAGGAATCCGGCTTGATTCTGAAAGGTATATGCACCTCCTACGGACAAAAGTCCCAGTGCTTCACGGAATTTTTCATGTCGCGGTCCGAATAGAATGGGCACTCCCCAAGTGGCCGCTTCAAGGGTATTGTGAATGCCTTTGCCAAAGCCACCGCCGATGAGCACCAGGTCTGCATATTGGTAAATGAAGGATAACATACCGATCGTATCGATGACTAAAACTGAATTCCAAGGTATTTCTCCTTCTGCTTGTGTCCAGCGCACCGAACGCTCGAATCGTCGACAGATCTGCTGGATGTGTTCTTCATCCGTTTCATGTGGGATAATGATCAATCCGTCCTGGTCATATCGCTTGTCTTTTCTCCATGTTTCCAAAAGTGCGTCTTCTTCTGGCCACGTGCTGCCTGCCACCAAAACGAAACGATCACTGCAATAGCTTTTGAACTTGCTCATCGACGCGGGTTGTGATTGTTCTGGTATTCTGGCTACTCGATCAAATCGAGTGTCGCCGGCAATGGTCACATGGTCAATGCCAACTCCTTTGAGTAATTCCGCGGTTTGATTGTCCTGCACATAAAAGTGGGTCACACAAGCCAAAACTTTTTTCCAATAGGATGAAAAGACGCCAAAAAATCTTTGCTCCGGACGAAGAATGCCGCTGATGATATATAATGGAATACCTTCTTTTTTTAAGTTGAAAAAATAATTGGCCCAGTATTCATATTTCACAAACAATACGAGTGAAGGTTGAAGGGTCTTGATAAATGTTGACGCATTTCGAATGGTATCTGCTGGCAGATAGATGACAAGATCCGCATGAGCATAATTTTTTCTGATTTCATAACCGGAAGGAGAGAAGAACGTCAACAGTATTTTTTTTTCGGGATAATTTTCCCGAATGGCTTCAATCACAGGGCGTCCTTGCTCAAATTCTCCCAACGATGCACAATGTACCCAGATGAGCTCACCGGTGTTGTTTTGTCGCCAAGCTTGCAATTTCTTCTTCCATTCTCTGCGCCCGCTTACCCACAACTTCGCTTTGTGATTAAACATCGAAGCGATGTTGATCACCAGAACATACAATCGTATGGATAATTGATAGAAGAAATGCAAAGCAATCAATAGTAATAGTAATTGTCGGCCATGCGTTTATACAAATGGAGTGTCCATCCAACGCGCAAACCCAGCAGAGAATCTGAGCGCTTTTGCTGGTCTGTTGTTCCAGTGTCAAAATTCAAATCACGACGGCTTTGTGTAAATCCATTCATGAATTCCAGACCGATCATAAAATTCACCAAACGGTTATTGCTCATGTGATAATATCCGGCGAATCCGCTTACCATCAAACCATTTGTAAGACGGTCATATCCTTTCAAATAGTCTTCTTCTAATTGTTTGATATGTGTTTCCTGGTGTTCTATGCGTATTTTGTGTTGCATAAAACCAAGTCCGGCATAAACCAAAATTCCACTATTGACATTCGGGCCTAATACATTGAACAACCTGCCACCATTCGCAGTCAATGTCCATCCTCTTTCTTGAAGTGAAATCGTGGCAATCTGTCCATCGTTGTCGAGAATATACTTGCCATCTACATATAGGTTCTGCATAAATCCCGCTGGTGCAATGACGTGCGATCCGAAGAAATAACTTCCTTCTACGCCATAATACCAGGATTTTTTATCCTTGAAATGAAATCCCATTCCAACATTGTGGTTGTTCTTGAATCGCGACGACATATCACCGCCGGGAAACTGATGCGCATAACTGATGGTGATATGCGGATCAAACAACAGGGAATCTTTCACCTCGCTTTGCGCTTGGGTGAATACAGATGTGATGAGTGCAAGAGCTGAAATAATGAAACGGCTCATGGGACGAATGTACGGACTGAATTCGTGATGCCTAAAACAGTTCTCGCATTTTGTGGTGAACAGACTATTTTTGCCAAGCCCGTTCTAGCCTAATTATTATGAGAATCGCCGTCATTGATTGCGGAACCAATACATTTAATTTGCTTGTAGCAGATGCTACTCCCGTGGAGTGGAAAGTTGTTTTCCAATCTAAGCTACCGGTGAAACTGGGCGCTGGTGGTTTCGAAGAGCGCACCATCATGCCCTCAAGATTCATTAGGGGATTGGATGCATTCGTTTGTCACACCATCAATACGCGTAATTTTTCTTGTGAAAAGGTTTTTGCTTTTGCGACTTCTGCCATCCGTGAATCATCCAATGGGCCGGAGTTTATTGCCAAAGCGAAAGCTTTGACTGGTATCGAAATTGAACTCATCACCGGTGAACGTGAAGCGGAACTGATCTATGACGGTGTACGTCAGACATTACCAGATGACTATCGCGATTTATCTCTCATCATGGATATTGGCGGTGGTAGCACAGAGTTCATCATTGCAGATCGTGAAAAGATCCACTGGAAAAGGAGTTTCTTGTTAGGCGTAAGCCGGATTTTTGATTTGGTAAAACCGGAAGATCGCATTTCAAATATCGATGAAGATTACCTGAAAAATCTTCTCGATAAGGAATTGGGTCCATTGCGAGAAGCATTGGCAAAATTTCCAGTTTCCAAGCTGATAGGATCATCGGGTTCGTTCGATACCATGTTGGAGATGTATCATTTTCAAAGTGGGAGGGAAGTGCTGGAACCTTCATTGTTCAGTGAAATTCCACTCAATGCTTTTCGACAAATGCATCAATGGCTGATGAAAAGTTCGCTCGAAGAACGTTTGAACCACAAGGCCATTCCCGGTATTCGCGCGGAATACATGCCATTGTCAACTTACCTTGTACAGGCGGTGCTTCAAATGGCCGACTTCAAAAAACTGTATCATTCTGGTTATAGCTTGAAAGAAGGTGCCATGAAAGATATTCTTTCCAGAATCGATTGGCCTGCACCAACAGATGAAATCAACGAAAAACCGGAAGATTATCTAGAGGGTTAATCCCAATTAGTATATTTTCATTCCTTCACTCAAATAATTTTTCACGTAGTCGTCTATTCCATCTTCTAGTGATGTAAAGGGTTTGTCATATCCGATGGAAATCAACTTGGTCATATCTGCTTCGGTGAAATATTGGTATTTGTCGCGGATGTCGGCAGGCGTATCAATAAATTCAACATGTGGATCACGTCCCATGCTTCTGAAAGTAGAATGTGCCAGATCAATAAATGGTCTCGCCTTACCTGTTCCCAAATTGTAAATCCCTGAATTTTTTCTGTGATGCATCAAAAAGATGCATACTTCAGTGAGGTCTTTTACATAAATGAAATCACGCATTTGTCCGCCATCTGTATAATCGGCACGATGCGATCGGAACAATTTCATTTTGCCATTTTGTGAAATCTGACGGTAGGCATGGAAAATCACAGATGCCATGCGCTCTTTGTGATATTCATTGGGACCATAGACATTGAAAAATTTCAGTCCAGCCCAAAAGAATGGGGCTTCTTTCTGCTGTAATGCCCAAATGTCGAAATCATTTTTCGATTCACCATATGGATTCAATGGTTTCAATTGAGAACACAAATCATGATCATCGCGATAACCGAATTCACCATTCCCGTAAGTTGCTGCGGATGACGCATACACCAATGGAATAGCGTATTCTGCGCAGATATTCCATATTTGTTTGGAATAGTCCAAATTGAGTTCTCGGAAAATTTCATAGTCGAATTCTGTGGTATCGGTGCGTGCGCCGATATGAAAAACAAAATCAACTTGATTTTCATTTTCCCTGAGCCACTCAGGAAATTCAGTGCGATCGATCAATTGTTTGTATTGCTTTCCCTGAAAATTCTTCCCAGTCCTTTCATGATTGGGATGTTTGGAAAGTGATTTGAAATCGTCAACCAATATGAGATCGACAAAACGATCTGCATTCAACCTCGTAACGAGGCAACTTGCGATAAATCCGGAGGCTCCTGTAACTACTATCATGACTTTGAATTGCCCGCAAATTAATACCATCTCGCTTCATCTCGATATGATTGACAAGGTGGATGAACAATTGGCTTCGATCAATGTTGTTCGCAGTTAACACGTCATTGCGTAAGGAAAGTCTATTTTTGCATCAACAATCACGATGAGTCAAGGTATTGTATATGTTACCAGACGTGAGCGCTTCAATGCTGCTCACAAATTGTGGAATCCCGGTTGGGATGACACAAAAAACCTCGCAGTATTTGGTAAATGTGCGAATCCCAATTGGCATGGACATAACTATGAATTGTTCGTGACCGTGAAAGGAATTCCTGATCCGGATACCGGATATTGTATTGATCTGAAAGTCTTAAGTGAAATCATCGAGGAAAAGGTGATTTCACAAATGGATCACAAAAACTTGAATCTGGATGTCCCTTTTATGACCGGTAAATTGACATCTTGTGAAAATGTTGCCATTGCCATCTGGGATCAACTTGCAGAAGGTCTGAAAGGTCAGTCCTGCCAGCTCCACGCGGTGAAGGTGTATGAAACTGAAAATAGCATCGTGGAATATTTTGGTGGACACTAAATGAACCGGAACGGTGCATGTGTGTTTATCTGTTATGACAACGCCTATGATCGAAAATCCAAAAGACGAACTTACCGCTGGCCAAAAGGTCATCGCTGAGAGTGTTACAAAAATTCTTGAAAATATCGGTGAAAATCCTGCAAGACAAGGATTGTTGAAGACTCCGGAACGTGTCGCGAAGGCCTACGATTTTATCACTCAAGGCTACGAGCAGGACGCAAAGGCAATTCTCCAGAGTGCGATGTTCGATGAGGATTACAGTGAAATGGTGGTGGTGAAGGCCATTGAATTATATAGTCTGTGCGAACATCACATGTTGCCATTTTTTGGTAAAGCGCACGTGGCCTACATTCCCAATGGCAAAATCGTCGGTCTAAGTAAAATTCCGCGTGTGGTGGATGTTTTTTCAAGAAGATTACAAGTTCAAGAAAGACTCACCATCGAAATCCGCGATTGTATTCAGGAAACACTTGAACCACTTGGTGTTGCGGTGGTCATCGAAGCCCAACACTTGTGTATGCAAATGCGCGGCGTAAGCAAGCAAAACTGTTTTACGACTACAAGTGCTTTTAGTGGTGAATTTTTACACAATGATAAAACACGTAAGGAATTCATCCATTTGATCGGGGCTCATTTGGCTTGATTATACTGTGACTTGATATCGAAGCCGGGATGAATTCCCGGCTTTTTGCTTTTTTACGCATGACATCGACAATCTCATAATTTCTATTCATTTGGAAATTCATCGCTTCAACATCCATTTATCTTTGTAATCAAATTTTTGAATCATGAATATCGAAGAATACAACCAACAAACCATTGATCTGGAATCGAAATCGATTGCCAAGTCTTTCGTTGCTAATGTCTTTTCCTGGATGACCCTCGCCCTCGTCGTTTCCGGCGCCACTGCATGGTGGTTTGCAAGCAGCGGTCTCATCGTGAATATCCTCAGCGGATCGAAATTGTTGTTCTGGTTAATTGTACTCGCTCCTCTTGGTCTGGTGATGATCATGAGTTTTTCCCTCAATAAATTGTCCGTTGCAGCGCTCACAGGTTTGTTTATCGCATATTCTGCCATCAATGGCATTAGTCTGAGTACTATTTTCCTCATCTATGCCATGTCGTCCATTGCCAAAGTCTTTTTCATCACTGCCGGTTTGTTTGTGACCATGGCTTTTATTGGCTATACCACCAAAACGGATTTAACCAAGATGGGATCAATCCTCATGATGGCATTGATTGGAATTATCATCGCTTCAGTCGTGAATTTTTTCATGCACAGTAGTGCAATGGACTATGTAATCAGCTGTATCGGTGTGTTGATTTTCACAGGACTTACTGCTTACGATACACAAAAGATCAAACGGATTGGAGCTGGTGTGGAATACGGAAGTGCAACAGCAGGTAAACTTGCTATCATGGGAGCACTCAGCTTATATCTTGATTTTATCAATCTCTTCCTTTTCCTCCTCAGAATTTTTGGTGGAAGAAAGGACTAAGCAGCTTTTGCTGTGCTTGGATTCAATGGCGACATAACGTTGCCATGTGTTGAATCAGATCGAATAATATGATCACTCATCCATAAGATCAACAAAAAGGCGACCATTGGGCCGCCTTTTTTGTTTTGGTCGAGTGATCGATTAATCAAGGTAATGTTTTCTGCAAATTATATGGTTGTTCGTGATCTCCTGTGATATCGAACATTTCCTCTTCGCTTGGTTTTTTTCTTGGTGAATTTCGCTTCGTTGATGATGAGATAATCTACTTTGAACAACGCATAAAAATATCCATCGTTGTCGGTTTCATCCCCGCGCTGTTGTCCTGTAGCGGTCACAAAATTAGGCTTGCCTTCATTTTCTGCACCCTGCGCTGGATTGGACAAGTATGCAGCAATATCGCCTTTCTGTTCTCCCAAATAGAGGTTCAGATCATTGGCGTTGTAATAACTGGTACTTACATCATCGATATAATCGGTGAAGGTGTAGCGGTAAGTCGCTTCAATTCCGAATGACCAATGTCTGTGCATCCTCACCATATAACTAAAGCCAATAGGAATATTTAATTGCGTGAGCTTATATGGATCTACACCGTTTGGAAGTCCCTGACCTTCTGTGCTCAGTGGAGAGAGCATGATCCATCTGTCTTGAAAATATACTTTCGGATTAAAATGGAAAACACCAACACCACCAAAAACCGTCAGGTATGAGGCACGGATATGCCATGGTGCACTTTCATTTTCTTTACTCCTCTGCAATTTATACTGGTGTCCTTTTTTCGACCCGATGCGCATAAAAAGTTCTGCCATCAAATCAACTTCGAAAATATTCGAACGAAAAGAGAGGTTGCGATTGTTTCTGTACTGCTCTTCGGTGAGTTTATCATTTCCACTCACTCGACCGTAATTGAAATTCACACGACCATAAAAGTTTTTGTGAAAAGCGTGACGATAACCTACAAATCCGGCGACATTGAATTCTGTAAATTCCAGATCGCGAAAATCGTTGGTACCTACGTTGTCTTTACCTCCAAGGTCTCCTAGAAAATTGGATGCACCAATACCAAATTCGATGTGATCAGGATGGCGCAGATACGCCTCCTCCGTGAAGAAGTCGAAACGCTGTGCGTGAAGTACACACACCGTCAGTACAGCTAAGAATGTAAGGCAATTCCGTAACACGTCTCACAAAGATATGTAAGATGTTAACTTTTCCTACCGCTGAAGTGAAATTTACCGGCTGAATGGTCAGGATCAGTTTCCGATCAGGTCATAAGTTTTTTCGGTTGACCAGTTTTTCCGAAACGGAAAAAAGGGCTATTCCCGCGCAAACAGCCACATTCAGGGAGTGTTTTGTGCCATGTTGGGTGATTTCCACTGAACCTGTGCAATTCTTCAGAATGTCTTCAGCAACACCGTGAACTTCATTTCCTAAGACATATGCCGTATTCTTTGTGGATGGAACAAATTCACCCAATGGGATGCTACCTGTGGTTTGTTCCAAGGCAAATACCTCCATCCCTTCATTGCGGAGCATCTGCACGAGCTCGGCACCATCTTGAACATATTCCCAATCGACCGTGGTTGTGGCACCTAGTGCACTCTTCAATACTTCTCGGTGTGGCGGAACCGGGGTGTATCCGCAACAATAGATTTTTGCGATTCTGAAGGCATCTGCACTTCGAAAAATACTTCCGACATTCAAGCCACTCCGGATATTATCCAATATCAAAACAATGGGGAATTTTCCTGAAGCCTTGAATTCTTCGGCATTCATACGGCCTAATTCCGACATACTGAGCTTTTGCAACATGCTGCAAAACTAAAAGAGCCGGCATGATGCCGGCTCCTTATTTATGGTGTCTTGTAATTGACTTATTTTATTTCCATGAAAAATGGCAACCTCGCCTGGATTCCACGCATCTCTGTAAGGTGTTTGAAATTGGCCAGAGAATGATATTGATCGCCAAGTATCTCTTGTAGAATTTTAGCTTGTTTTTGTCCAGTAAGTTGTTGCATAAATTCTTCAAACGGATCAATCATTTTTGGTAAATCTTTTACCGCGTAATCTGTGAAACCGGCTTTGGCAGCAGCGGCTTTGACACAAGCATCCAGATTGCCGATTTCATCTACCAATCCAATGTTCTTCGCATCTTCACCACTCCAAACCCGGCCTTGACCAATGCTATCCACGTTGGCCTGTGTCATATTACGACCTGTGGCTACTTTGGAGGTGAAGTCGTCATAGATAGATGTCACCATGGATTGCATCGCCTGCATCTCTTTTTCATCAAATGGCTTGTTGGTTGAAATGAGGTCAGCATGCGGATTGGTCTCATATCTGTCGAATGTGATACCAAGCTTGTTGTCCCAGAATTTCTGGAAGTTTGGAACTATGCCGAATACACCGATGGAACCCGTGATGGTGTTCGGATTGGCGTAGATTTTTTCTGCACTACAACTGATGTAATAACCACCAGATGCTGCATAATCACCCATGGAAACATAGAATGTTTTTCCGCTGTCGCGAATGAGTTTGGTTTCTCTCCAAATGACATCGGATGCCAATGCACTACCTCCTGGTGAATTCACACGAAGAACAATGGCTTTTACTTTTTCATCTTCTCTTGCTTCTTTCAAAGCGCGTGCGATACGCTCGCTTCCAATGGTCTCATCATTGCCTTCGCCACTTTCAATTGCGCCGACTGCATACACGACAGCCACTTTGTCCTTTTTATAATCGGGTTCATCATCGTCGTCATCATCTTCATTTTTTTTCGAATGATATTCGTTCAGTGAGAACAGATTCATGTCGTCGTCTTTTGCAGTAGCATCCATTCCAACTTTGGATTTTAGAATGGAAATCACTTCATCGCGGTATTTCAAACCATCTACCATGTGGTATTCAGCTACTTTGTCCGGAGTCACAAACATGAGCGAATCGGCATAGGCATTCAGAGACTCTATACTGATGTTTCTGGATTGTGAAATGCCCTCGAGCATGATTCTCCAGATATCACTGATGAAGGTTTCGACCTGAACTTTATTGGCTTCAGACATATGGTCGTACATGAATGGTTCGACAGCACTCTTGAATTTATTGTTTGGACCACGGATGATCTGCGCTTCAATTTCGAGTTTGTCGAGCATCTTTTTGAAGAACATGATTTCAGCGTTGATGCCTCGCCAATCAAGCGATCCTTCTGGATAGAGGTAAACTTCATTGGCTGTAGATGCCAAATAGTAGGTACCTTGAGAATAATCCTCAGAATAAGCTACAATCCATTTTCCGCTCGCGCGAAAATCTTCAAGGGCTTTGTGAACGTCGAGCATGGTGCTCGGAGAAGCCATCACTGATGAAGGCTCAAGGAAAATTCCTTTGATCTTCTCATCTTTTGCGGCGTCCTGTAAATCTTCGATGAATTGGTTGAGTCCGAGGTTGGCTTCAGACTGGAAACTACCAGGTTGAAATTTGATTTCACCTTCTGATGAACGCTCTGTGATCACTTCATCCAGTTTAATGTGCAAAATGCTATTGTCGGTGAGCTTTTTCACCTTTTCATCTGATCCACTCACTGATGAAACAATCATGATCACGAAAATGAGGATGATCAGGACCATCGCCAACAATGTGCCGATGGTTGAAGCTATAAGTGCTTTGAAAAAATTCATGGGTATTGACTTAAAGAATTATGATACAAACCTAACAGGAACTTTTGTCTTCCTGTGGATTGATTTACACCAACGGTACGCTGTCTTATTCAACGGCTTTGAAATCGTGCAGCCATTTTCGTTTGGCATATGGCGCAGTGGAAGTGCACCATACAATAACTATTTTCGCCTCCCATGTCAGAACGACTCATCTATTTGTGTATCGGCGGTAATCTCGGTGAAAGGGAAGCCAATCTTGAGGAAACCCGCATGTTCCTGAACTTCAATTTCGGAGATGTCGTGTCTGTATCTTCAGTCTATGAAACCGAGGCATGGGGAATGTCCGATGCTCCTGCGTTTCTCAATCAGGTTGTGCTCATCAAAAGTGAGTTGACGGATGAGGAGCTCCTCGCAGAAATCAGTGAACTGGAAGAGTTTTATGGCAGGGAAAGAGAGGAGGGACACTATCTCGACAGAGAAATGGATGTCGATATTCTTTTTATCGGAGATGCAAAAATCGAAACCGAACATTTGGTGGTTCCGCATCCTCGTCTGCATTTACGCCGTTTTGTGCTTGAACCCATGTGCGAATTGGCCCCGGATTTCATTCATCCTGTATTGATGAAATCCATTGAAGAATTGCTGAAGGTTTGTACCGATCCTTCAAAGGTGAAACTGATTAATGTAGAGTAAGGCCGTGTATCGTTATATCGCCATAGAAGGAAATATTGGTTCCGGCAAAACGTCGCTCGCCCACATGGTGTCTGCGGATCTGCAAGCCAGATTAATCCTGGAAGAATTTGCAGACAATGCTTTTCTACCTAAATTTTACGAGCATCCTGAGAGATATGCCTTTCCGCTTGAGTTGAGTTTTTTATCTGAACGATATTCTCAACTCAAACGTGAAATGAATACACGGGATCTATTTTCGCCAGTGATTGTATCTGATTATTTCATCAGTAAGTGTCAGATTTTTGCGAAAAACAATCTCAATAAGGATGAGTATGAACTTTTTCTGAAGATGTTCGAAATTGTTCAGGGCGCTTGTCCTAAGCCTGATTTGTTGGTATATCTATATTTGAGTGTGGACCAACTTCAAGCGAATATCCGCAAGCGTGGCCGTGAATACGAACAAAAGATTACGGATGATTATTTGGACAATATCCAGAAGCAATACCTGGAGTTTATTCGTCAGCATGAAGACATGCGCATTCTCATCATCGATACGAGTGGATTAGATTTCGTGAAAAATCGAGAAGATTATCTCTACCTGAGTAATCTCATCAATAAGCCGTATCAACGCGGTATTCACCGCATTGAGGCAAGAAGCATGACCGTTTGATTGTCTTGTGAAAGTTCGACTTAACCCAACACTTCTTTCATCTTCGCGCCGATCATCGCAGGGCTATCTACCACGTGAATGCCACAATCGCGCATGATTTTCTTTTTGGCAGCAGCACTTTCATCATCACCACTCACAATCGCTCCGGCATGTCCCATGGTACGGCCTTTAGGCGCAGTTTCTCCGGCAATGAATCCGACAACAGGTTTTTTGTTTCCATTTTCTTTGATCCAGCGAGCCGCTTTTGGTTCGAGTTCACCGCCAATCTCACCAATCATCACGATGCCCTTGGTTTCAGGGTCGTTCATCAACAATTGAATGGCTTCAAGTGTGGTTGTTCCGATGATCGGATCACCGCCAATACCTATGGCTGTGGTAACACCGAGTCCTGCTTTGGCAATTTGGTCAGCAGCCTCATAAGTAAGTGTGCCTGATTTGGAGACAATTCCTACTGATCCTGATTTGAAGACGAAACCTGGCATGATTCCCACTTTGGCTTCTCCTGCAGTAATCACTCCAGGACAGTTTGGGCCTATCAATGTACAGTTGCGGTCTTTGATGTATTCCTTGGCTTTTACCATATCCGCAACCGGAATACCTTCCGTAATCGTCACGATCACTTTGATCCCTGCTTCAGCGGCTTCCATGATCGCATCTGCAGCGAATGCCGGAGGTACGAAAATGATGCTCACGTCTGCGCCAGTATTTTTCACGGCATCGGAAACTGTGTTGAACACTGGTCGATCCAAATGCGACGTGCCACCTTTGCCTGGTGTAACACCACCAACTACGTTGGTGCCGAATTCGATCATTTGTGTTGCATGAAAGGAGCCTTCACTTCCTGTGAAACCCTGTACAATGACTTTTGAGTTTTTGCCGACTAATACGCCCATAGATGGATCAAGAATTTGGGGGCGAAAATAACGCATGATGTCCATCTCTGGCCTACCCAATTTCTCCACATTGATTTTCAAAAATTATTTGTTGGGGATGTTCACATTTTAAATGAGGATCGATTATCCATCATGAAAAATATCCTGAATACTTTTATCGTCATTGCTTTATCACAAGGCAACATCAATGCTCAGTATCTTGGCTGGGCAAAACATTTCGTCGGATCAACAGGTTCATTTTGGGACATAGGCGGTTCCGTTGATGTCGATTCGCAAGGAAATGTCTTCAATGCTGGGGAATTTCAAGGTACTGTCGACTTCGATCCGGGAAGCGGGGTGTCGAATCTTTCATCGGCGAATCAAACAGATGATATCTATATCTGTAAACTCACTGCGGAAGGAAACTTGGTTTGGGCCAAAAAATTTGGCAGCAATGATGAAGATCGAGCTATGGCGATTAAAGTGGACCATGAAGACAATGTCTATGTGGCCGGATATTTTCATGGTAATGTTGATTTCGATCCGGGTAGCGGCACTGCTGAAATCAGCGGTGATCATGACGTTTTCCTGCTCAAGTTGGATTCGAACGGTGATTTTCTGTGGGTCAAAAAATTCGGTGACTCCAGTTTTGCCTTGGCACAAGCCATTGCCGTAAATGATGCCAATGAAATTGTACTCTCCATGTCTTTTTCCGGAAATCTGGATGCTGATCCTGGTTCTGGAGTGGATATGATTGAAAACCCAGGAACCGCGGTGGCGCTCATCAAAATGGATGAACAAGGGGAATTTCAATGGTCAGCGCCAATTATCGGTACAGGTGTTTATCTGACAGAAATTTTGTTTGATGGGGCGGGCCAGTTGTGCTCAACAGGTTGGGTTACGGCCAATGCTGACATGGATCCGGGATCGGGTACGGTGAGTTTCTTGAATCCTGCTGGCGCAAGTTTTCTTCAGGTATTGGACACCGATGGAAATCTTGTTTGGGTGAAACAATTTGCCGGTGTAAATGGCAATGCTCAAGATATGATCATTGATGAAGCTGGTGATTTTTATTTTACAGGTAGCTATAATTTTTTGAGTGATTTCGATCCATCTGCCGCAGATTTTTTAATGTCTGCCGTGGGTTCACAGGATGTGTTTATCCTGAAGTTGAATGCTCAAGGGAATTTTGTGTGGGCACAATCGATGGGGGGATTTCAGCAGGATCGTGCGCACGCGCTTGATCTGAGCAACGGTCAGTTATTTATCACCGGGCATTTCACCAGCAGTGCTGATCTTGAACCCGGCGACAATGAAACTTTGTTTACCTCGGCTGGCTTACATGATATTTTCGTGACTTCCATTTCTACAGATGGTACTTTCAACTGGACCGTTACATGCGGTGGTACATTGGATGAAGTAGCATATGACATCGTCACAGATGGAAATGGCGCACATTACATCACTGGAGGATTTCAGGGTACAGCAGACCTCGATCCGACATCTGGCGTCCAGAATTTCACATCAGGTGGCAGTTATGACATCTATATGATTCGGATCAATGAATTGCCTGCATCTATTGGAGAAACGGCGATTCCAGTCATTCGGGCTTTCCCGAACCCCGCTCAAGAAATGGTTCAATTTGTAGGTTGTGGAAAAATCAATTTGCTTGAAGTATTTGACGCAACAGGGAATCTTGTTGCTACAGAAACAGCATCCACTTTACTTGTGAATGAATTGCCATCTGGAGTTTACACCGTTTTGGTGCATACCAATGAAGGAATGATAACATCGCGATTTACAAGGTTGTAATGATGGTGCATCCTTCGGATTTTTGCAGTTATGATGTCCGAAGGAAAAACGAACGAAACCATTTGTGCTTTGTCAACTGCTCCGGGATTGGGAGCGATCGCGTTGATTCGTGTATCCGGTGATCGGGCTGTGGATGTGGTACAACCATTCTTCAGCAAAAATCTTGGCAATGTCAAAGTCAGAATGGCCGTGCATGGATGGATCGAAGTGGAGGGAGAAAAAGTCGATGAAGTTGTGGTGACCATCTTCAAAGCTCCTGCATCATTCACCGGTGAAGACACGGTTGAAATTGCCTGCCATGGTTCTTTATACATCCGGCAGAGAATCATAGAATTATTGATCTCTGCTGGTGCGCGAATGGCACAACCAGGAGAATTTACCATGCGGGCATTTTTGTGTGGTAAAATGGACTTGTCGCAGGCTGAAGCCATAGGTGATCTCATCGCTTCTGAAACTGCTGCTGCACATAAGCAGGCCATACATCAGATGCGTGGTGGATTTTCGCAAGAGATCAACGGCCTCCGTCAAAGACTCATTCATTTTGCATCGATGGTTGAATTGGAGTTGGATTTTGCAGAAGAAGATGTCGAGTTTGCAAACCGCGATCAAATGCAAGCATTACTCCTTGAAATTCTTCAGGTGGTAAATAGGTTAAAAGATTCCTTTCGACTTGGTAATGCCATGAAAAATGGCGTGCCGGTGGCCATCATCGGTGCGCCAAATGCGGGCAAAAGCACTCTCCTCAATGCTTTGCTCAATGAAGAAAGAGCCATTGTTTCCGATATCGCCGGAACAACCCGCGATATCATCGAAGATCACATGACCATCGAAGGCGTGAGGTTTAATTTCATCGACACTGCCGGAATTCGGGATACGTCGGATGAAATTGAACGCATCGGTATTGAACGCGCTATGGCGAAAGTAAAATCTGCAGAAGTGATCCTACTCATTTTTGACGTGATGACAACTTCCTATGATGAACTCACTGCGCTTCACAATACCATCCGGAAAGAAGCGGGTGAGGGCAAATTGATGGTGACCATTGCCAATAAGACGGATCATCCCGACTTCGACAAGACGAAATTCATGTCTGTTTTCGAAGGACTCGAACATCTCATTCTGATTTCAGCCAGACAAAAACTCAACCTCGATGAATTGCGCAGTTTGCTCATTCATCACATCAATATTGGTCAGATCAATCAAGGTGAAACAATCGTCACCAACATGCGACATTATGAAGCGCTCACGAAAGCTTCTTCATCCTTGCAAGAAGTGTTGCATGGAGTTCAATCCGGAATCACCGGCGATTTCTTAGCGATCGATATCCGCAAATCCCTCTACCACCTCGGCGAAATCACCGGTCAGATCAATGCTGATGATTTGCTGAATAATATATTTAGTAGTTTTTGTATCGGAAAGTAACTATCTTTCCTTTGTTTCATAAATGCCTGTTATTGTTAGCTTTTAGCTGATTTATCTTTCTTTTATTTGTTGCCCAACTCCACTTTTTTACCTATATTTGTTGCCTGATTGTTGCCCAGATTTGTTGCCCACAAATCAGGCAACACTCGGAGAGAGAACATGCTACATACAGCTACAAGCTGCTACATGTAGCAACAACAGGCAACAAAATGAGCAGCAACATTCGTCTACAAAAAACTTGTCAGCACTGCGGTAACCGGTTTACCGCCAAGACTACTGTTACTCAGTTTTGCTCAGATACCTGTGCCAAGAGAGCATACAAACAACGGAAGCGGGATGCAAAAATTGAAGTGGCCATCAAGGAAGAAACCGAGAAAGCCATGTACAACCCTGCCATTTCTCAAAAGGAATTTCTAACCGTAGATGAAGCCTGCCAGTTAATCAACGCCAGCCGATGGACCATTTACAGGCTCATCGACAAAGGCGAACTCAAAGCAGGTAAGCTGGGCAGAAGTACCCGAATCCCCCGAACAGCTATCAACGAACTATTCAAATTAACTGAAGCATGACAGTAACTTTAAGACAACGCAAAAAGGGCGATAAAATCAGCCTATATCTTGATTACTATGGTGATGGTAAAAGAGACTATGAGTATTTGCAATTATACATCATACCCGAGCCGGAGAAAGGCAAGCTCACCAAAGAGCAGAAGGAAGAGAACCGTAAAACAATGATCCTGGCAGAAGCCATCCGGTCAAAAAGATTGCTCCAGATAAAGAATGAAGAATATGGCTTTCGGGATACCGATAAAGCCAAAGGCAGTTTCATTGCCTACTTTGAAAGGCTTACCGAAAAAAGAAAGGCAGCGAGGGTAATTGGGGCAATTGGGATAGTGTACTGAAACACCTGAAGAAGCTTGCCAAAGAATGGTGCATCATTTAAAGACATTGATAAAAACTGGTTGGAAGATTTCAAAACCTATCTCATATCCGAAGCCAAGAGCAAAACCAATAAACACCTTTCACAAAATTCACAGTCCTCCTATTTCAGCAAAGTAACCGCAGCTTTGAAGGAAGCAGTGAAAGAAGGCATCATACAAACCAATCCGGCAAACCAAGTGGAGGGTATTAGGTCAGATGATCCTGATAGAGAGTTTCTCACTTTGGAAGAATTACAGGCAGCAGCAAAAGTGGAGTGTGAAATGCCTGTGCTCAAAAATGCTTTCATCTTTTCTGCATTGAGTGGTTTGCGTTGGTCGGATATAGAAAAGTTGATTTGGTCAGAAGTGCAGCACTCCGAGCAGTCCGGGTATTACATCCGTTTCAGGCAGAAGAAAACAAAGGGAGCCGAAACATTGCCCATTTCAGAACAAGCCTTTTCACTTTTAGGCGAAAGAAGAAAGCAGGATGATAAAGTATTTGAAGGATTGTATTACAGTGCCTGGCATAACTTAAAACTCCGTGAATGGGTAATGAAAGCCGGTATCACCAAGCACATCACTTTTCACTGTGCAAGGCATACCTACGCCACTTTACAAATTACATTGGGTACAGATATTTACACGGTTTCAAAACTCTTAGGTCACAGGCATTTAAAAACAACCGAAATTTACGCTAAGGTAATTGACCATAAAAAACAGGAGGCAGCCAATAAAATTAAATTAGACTTATAGCGATGGAAGTAAAAGTATTAGACAGCATCATGCACGGAGTATTGAAGCCGTGGAAATTAGACACCACCAACACAAGGCGGTACACTGAATTGGTGAAAGCTGCAAAAGCAGCTTCACCCAATACCAATGCAGAGTTGCTTTCGCAACTCACAGCATTGTTGGTTGATTACCCAACGCTTCAAAAAATAGTCGCGGATGAAACCATCGGCAATACAGCATTGCAGCCGCTTTTATACAAAACGGATTTGCCAAAGTATAAAGATGCTGTTACCCACTTTTATTATTTCGTAATCACCGGAGAAACACTTCGTGTTTTCAATGCAGTATTGCAGCAAGCTGCAAACTGGACAGAGTTAGTTGATATTCGCTATCAGGTTGGCAAGACCCTTACCAATGTGAGAGTATTAGCCAAGCAGGTTACCACAGAATTAAACGAGCAAGGTTTTACAACGGTTCCTGATGCAGAAAGCAGCGTTGTTCACTTCGGTTTGTATTACTTAAAACATAGCCTTATTGAGCTTTATTTCAGCATACAGGAACAGTTCAAGGCAAGCCTTTCACAAACAACAACCATAGAAGATTTTTACTTGCTGGATTTGGAAGAGCCAATTACAAATATTGTTTATCCGGTACTTGTTGGTGAACCTACTAATAACAGCCAGGAACAAAACTCCAACAACACCATTCAGGATAAACTTTCCTTTGGCTTCACTTGTGATAAAGAAAGGTTGAAAGCCGTGATAGTTCAGCTTTGCCAAAAGATTGAATTATTGAATGAGGACCAGACAAGTTCTGATACCCTGTTCAAAATATTTACTTGTCGGGATCTAGAAGCAATTACCGACAAAGTGTACTTAGGTTGTGAAACAACACAATTCCGCTACATCATTGATAAACTTACTCCTCACTTCACCAATCTGAAGCTGAAAACAATTGAAAAGACTGATGCCTTTTTCTCAAAGAATGGAACGAAAATAACTGCACAGAATCTATCAGCAGGAAAGGTAGATAACCCCAAAGAAAAGGGCACTATTGACAACATTCTAAAACAAATGCAATAAAAAATATTGAGTAGGTTGAGATAGCAGATTGAGTGCTTAGTAACTCAACCTTTACCCCTCCGCAGCTTCGCAGTTTTGCCTTGTAATCATAAAATAATTTACAATGGCACACGAAGAATTAATCTTAGACAAGCTCACCGAAATCGCTAACAAGCTGGATGAGCAAAACCTGTTACAAAAAACAGTACTGAACTTTAATGAGGCTTGCAAATATTTAGATGTAAGCCCATCGCATTTGTACAAACTCACCAGTACAAAGCACATTCCCCATTTCTGTCCTCAGGGCAAAAAACTCTACTTCAAACGGGAGGAGTTGGATACCTGGTTACAACGTAACCGCAAATCAGCAGCAGATGAAATTGATCAGATGGCTGCCGATTATGTTATCCGCAACAAACGCAAGAAGTAGGTTTTTTTTTATTAATTTAAAAAAACAGAACAATGGCATCAAGTACCATATTTAAAAAATTTCACCGTGCCGGTGGAAAAGAAATCATTGCTTTAATAGCCAATGATATTGCCTCCGGCAAATACAAAGCGGAGGTGGAAGAAATCAGGGCATTGCTGGAACAAGGCAAAACGGAAGAAGCTGCCAATAAGAAAAAACAATTGTTGGCCTTCACTCCATCCGCAGTATTTAGCGAGAAAAGGCAAATGCAATTCCTTGAAATGTACAGCGGCTTTGTGCATCTTGATTTTGACAAGCTGACACCGGAACAATTGGATGCAGCTTTTAAAATCATTGCTGAAATCCATTACACCTTCTTATGCTTTATCAGCCCAAGCGGTAACGGCCTCAAAGTGTTCATTGAGGTGAATACTGAAATTGAACACCACGACATTGCCTATTTGCAGGTGCAGAAGCATTACGAAGAAGCAACAGGTTTAAAAGCAGACCCAAGCTGCAAAGACATCACAAGGCTTTGCTTCATGAGTTATCACCCTGGGCTGTTTAAGAACATCCGTAACGAGAAGTTCAAAGTACAGTTGCCTGAAATCTTCACCCAACCGGAAGTGCAGCCAAAAGCAGAACCAGTAAACCCACCAGTTCAGGAAGAACCCGAAGAGGATCTGAACATCGCTTTTATTTTCAATCAACAAATTCAATTCACCAATCAAAAAACCCAATACACCGATGGAAACAGGAACAATTATATTTATCGGCTTGCTTCTAATTGCAACCGAGCTGGTTTATCGCAGTCCGATACTGAACTTTTATGTACGCAACATTTTGACCTACCTGAAAGAGAAATTAAAGAGGCGGTAAAAAGTGCATACTCTCATCACAAACCCGAGTTTGCAAAGTTTGCAAACACTGCAAAGCTGCAAAGTACAGAACAGCAAACACCACAGGAAGACTATTTAAAAGCCACGCCAACCATTCCCGAAGAACTGTATTTGCAAATGCCTGAAATATTGCAGCACGGTGCAATGGCATTTACAGATGAAAGAGAACGGGATGTTTTCCTTACAGGTGCATTGGCAATTCTCAGCGGATGTTTGCCCGGTGTAAAAGGAGTGTATGCAGGTAACGAAGTTTTCCCGAATGTTTTTTCATTTGCTATTGCCCCTGCTGCCAGTGGAAAGGTGCATTGAAGTTTGCAAAGATGCTGGCAGACGAATACCACAGCTTTGTGCTGAAAGCAAGCCGTGAAGCAGAATCACAATACAATCAGGAACTATCCGAACACAAACAAAAAATAAGCAGTAAGAAAAAGGGCGACACCTCCACCGAAGAACAGCCCACCAAACCTACTTTTAAAGTGGTGTACATTCCGGCAAATACAAGCTATGCAAAAATCCTTTGGCACTTGGAGCAGAACGAAGGCACAGGTATTATTTGCGAAACCGAAGCCGACACCCTGGGCAATGTATTTAAACAAGAGTGGGGTTCCTATTCCGATATGCTTCGCAAATCGTTTCATCACGAAAGGCTTTCCAGTTCCCGGAAAGGCAACAATGAATTTACAGAGGTAAATGCACCCAGCTTGTCAATCGCTTTATCAGGTACACCCAATCAGGTAACGGGCTTAATATCTTCTTCCGAAGATGGCTTATTCAGCCGTTTTATTTTCTATGCTTTTAAGGTGGAGCAAAAATGGAAAGACGTTTCTCCCAATGCCAATAATATCAACCTCACCGAGCATTTCAAAGTATTGTCCTTAAAGGTCTTTAACATGGTCCAGTTCCTGCAACGGGAAGAAACCATCGTTACCCTAACCAATCAACAATGGCAGCAGCTAAACCAAACCTGTGAGGCATGGCTGAATGAAGTAACCATGTTCACAGCCGAAGAAGCCGCCAGTATTGTAAAACGTTTGGGCTTGATCCTGTACCGTATGGCAATGCTATTTACCGCCTTGCGGAAATTTGAGAATGGAGAGGCCGCAAACCAGGTAGTTTGCACCGATGAAGATTTCAGCACCGCTTTGCGGTTGGCCGAAATCTACCTCCACCACAGTATTTTAATGTTCAACAACCTGCCAAAACAAAGCGAAGCCACCCAATTCAAAACAGGCGACAGCAAACGCAAATTCTTTGATGCTTTACCGGCAGAATTTACCCGCCAACAAGCCGTTGAAACCGGCAAGCAGTTTCAGCTTTCTGCCCGTACTGTGGATGATATACTCCACAATGCCACTGGCAAGGCTTTGGAAAAGCTGAAGGCCGGGCTTTACCGCAAAATCTAAGCACATTTCCCTTTCCTGCATTGCTCCCCATGCCGCCAAACGGATGGGGTTTTTGCATTGTTTGCAGACTTTGCAAGTTTTGCACATTGCTATTTTCCTTAGTAATTACTTGCTTTTCTTTTCTTATATTTGCCAATATTTGACAAGTCAATATTAAAACGATGAAAAGTCAATTTGGTGAGAGAGTAAGGACACTCAGAGAGAAGCAAAATTTGTATTTGCGGCAGGTTGCACCATTGCTTGAAATGGACACGGCTCAACTGAGTAAAATTGAAAAAGGTCTGCGGCAACTCAAACGGGAACAGATACCCATCATTGCCGAAATACTCAAAGCCAGTAGCGATGAATTAATGACACTATGGTTAGCCGACCAAATTTATGATGTGGTAAAAGATGAAAAGATGGCAAATGAAGCAATGCAGGTTGCAGAGCAAAAACTAAATTTTATAAAACGTAAGAAGAAATAATGGCAATCAAAAAATCAGAATTATACAGTTCCCTATGGGCAAGTTGTGACGAGCTAAGAGGCGGCATGGACCCAAGCCAATACAAAGACTATGTATTGGTATTGTTATTCGTGAAATACGTTTCAGACAAATATGCCAACGACCCCGATGCCATCATTGAAATACCCGAAGGTGGTAGTTTCAAAGACATGATTGCACTCAAACATCAAAAAGACATTGGCGATAAAATCAATACCATCATTGGCGAATTAGCAAAAGCAAATGACCTGGTAGGTGTTATTGATGTGGCTGATTTTAATGATGATGAAAAGCTGGGTAAGGGAAAGGAAATGGTGGACAAACTCACCAACCTGATTTCTATTTTCCAAAACCCTGCATTAGACTTTAGTAAGAACCGTGCTGAAGGTGATGACATTCTCGGTGATGCTTTTGAATACCTGATGAAAAACTTTGCTACCGAAAGCGGTAAAAGCAAAGGGCAATTCTATACGCCAAGTGAGGTGAGCAGGGTGATTGCAAAAGTGTTGAGCATTCACAACGCTACTAACAAAACTACTTTTTATGACCCCACTTGTGGTTCAGGTTCATTGTTGTTGAAAGCAGTGGATGAAGCTGATGGCAAGGGAACTATTTACGGGCAGGAAAAAGATGTGGCAACCGCTGCATTGGCTCGTATGAATATGATTTTGCACGGACAGGAAGCGATTGAAATTCACAGAGGGCAAAGCACACTTTCAGACCCATTCTTTAAAGACAGCAACGGCTATCTCAAAACCTTTGACTTTGTTGTAGCTAATCCTCCGTTCTCTTCTAAAAACTGGGCTACTGGTTTTAATCCGCAGGATGATTTGTTTGGCAGGTTTGAAAAGGATGAAGAAGAAACAAAGAAAACAGGCAAAGCATCTTACAAAACCCCACCCGATAAAAATGGCGATTATGCTTTTCTGTTGCACATCATCAAGTCATTAAAAAGCACTGGCAAAGGGGCTTGCATTTTGCCGCATGGTGTGTTGTTCCGTGGCAATGCCGAGGCAGAAATTCGTAAGAGTTTAATTGAACGGGGTTACATCAAAGGCATTATTGGTTTACCGGCCAACTTGTTTTATGGTACAGGTATTCCCGCTTGCATTATTGTAATTGACAAAGAAGGTGCAGCCGACCGCAAACATATTTTTATGATGGATGCCGGAAAAGGCTACATCAAAGACGGCAACAAAAACCGATTGAGGGAACAGGACATTCACAAAATTGTGGATGTATTCAACAAACAAATTCCTGTGCCGGGCTTTAGCAGGTTGGTAGGCATTGATGAAATAAGTGACCCTAAAAACGATTTCAACTTAAATATTCCCCGCTACATTGATAGCCAGGAAGCAGAAGACATACAAGATATAGAAGCCCATTTGCTGGGTGATATTCCCAATGCGGATATTGAAGCATTGAAAGAATATTGGGAAGTATATAAAACACTGAAAGGCGAATTGTTTTCACCAAGCAAACGCAAAAATTACAGCCAGTTAAAAATCAGTAAAGACAGCATTAAGCAAACCATTTTCAACCACCCTGAATTTGTAAGTTTTAGCAGCGAAATGGATACGCTGTTTGCTTATTGGAAAACCCGTAACACCAAAACCTTAAAAGCCCTTACCGTTGGCATAAAGCCCAAGCAAACCATTTACAAGGTTTCGGAAGATGTGTTGAAAGCATACACCGATAAAGCCCTGATGGATAAATACGATGTGTACCAGCATTTGATGAATTACTGGAACGAAGTAATGCAGGATGATTGCTACTTGATAGCAGCCGATGGCTGGAAGGCAGAACTAAGTATTATCAAGCAAACAAAATCGGCCACCGTTTGGGATTGCGACCTGGTTCCTAAATCTTTGGTAATTGACCGCTATTTCTTAACTGAGAAAAAAGCCATAGAGCAACTGGAAGCCGATAAAGAAGCCATTGCTGTGCAATTGACTGAACTGGAAGAAAACTTGCCGGACAATGTGGAGGAAGATGATTGGATTTTGAATGAAGTAAAAAATGCGAAAGGAAAAATTACAAAGGGATTGGTAGAGGAAAAAATGAAGGAACTCAAAATTGAGATACTGAAAATACCTGCTTCCAAAACCAAAAAAGAAGTAACCAAAATTATTAAAGACAGTTTTGAAAAAACAAAACGCAGCGATGCCAATGCAGAAGCCTTTGCTAAGTTAGATGT